>NZ_QUAK01000119.1 GCF_003429565.1 Streptomyces triticagri | reverse complement strand
CACGCCGCCGCGCGCGCGGCCGTCGACTGGCCCCCGCGGCCGCCGGGCTGCTGGCCGCGGGCGCGCTGGCGCTCCCCGCGGGCACCGCACGGGCCGATCAGGCGGCTCAGGACGTCCCCGCGGCCGAGGCCGCAGGCAGTGTGGTGGAGGTGACCGGCTCGCAGGGCGACTGGCAGTTGACCGTCGACGGGTCGCCGTACCAGATCAAGGGCCTGACCTGGGGCCCGGCCATGGCCGACGCCGAGAAGTACATGCCCGATCTGGCGTCGATGGGCGTCAACACCGTCCGCACCTGGGGTACGGACGCCACCAGCGAGCCGCTGCTCGACGCCGCGGCCGCGCACGGGATCAAGGTGATCGCCGGCTTCTGGCTGCAGCCCGGCGGCGGGCCCGGCTCCGGAGGCTGTGTCGACTACCTCACCGACACCGCCTACAAGGACGAGATGATGGCGGAGTTCCCCAACTGGGTGAACACCTACAAGGACCATCCCGGTGTCCTGATGTGGGACGTGGGCAACGAGTCGGTGCTCGGGTTGC
Source organism: Streptomyces triticagri (assembly GCF_003429565.1). Lineage (GTDB taxonomy): Bacteria > Actinomycetota > Actinomycetes > Streptomycetales > Streptomycetaceae > Streptomyces > Streptomyces triticagri. Next base: position 39,809 of record NZ_QUAK01000119.1, on the reverse strand, counting down.
AGAACTGCTACGAGGGCGACGAGTTGGAGCAGCAGCGCGACGCCTACACCGCCTTCGTGAACGACCTCTCCGAGGAGATCCACTCGGTCGACCCGAACCATCCGGTGACGTCCACCGACGCCTGGGCGGGGGCGTGGCCGTACTACCGGAAGAACACGCCCGATCTGGACCTGTACGCAGTCAACGCGTACAAGGACGCCTGCGGTATCAAGTCCGCCTGGGAGGAGGGTGGTTACGACAAGCCGTACATCGTGACCGAGTCCGGTCCGTCCGGCTCCTGGGAGGTGCCGGACGACGCGAACGGCGTGCCGGGGACGGAGTCCGACGAGGTCAAGGCGCAGGGATACACGGATGCTTGGGACTGCATAGCCGGCCATGAGGGTGTCGCGCTCGGCGCGACGCTCTTCCACTACGGCACCGAGGCGGACTTCGGCGGCATCTGGTTCAACCTGCTGCCGGGCGACGAGCGGCGCCTGTCGTACTACGCGGTGAAGAAGGCGTACGGCGGTGACACCTCGGGTGACAACACTCCGCCGGTGATCTCGGCGTTGACGGTCGGCGGGGGCGCCGACGAGGTGCCGGCCGGTGGCGCGCTGACGGTGGACGCCGAGGCCTCCGATCCGGACGGTGACCCGATCGCGTACGAGGTGCTGAGCGGCAGTCTGTACGTCGACGAGAGCACGGAGTTGAAGCCGCTCGAGGCGAGCGACGACGGCTCGGGGAGCCTCGAGGTGACGGCACCCGACCGGCCGGGCGTCTGGGAGATCTATGTCAAGGCGACGGACGGGCAGGGCAATGTCGGCTACCGCAGTCAGTCGGTGAAGGTCGTGCCCCCGCCGGTCGACGGCACCAACATCGCGCAGGGGCGGCCCGCCACCGCCTCGTCCTTCCAGCCCGACAGCGGGGACTGCCCGTGTCCCGCGGACAAGGCCGTGGACGGTGACCACGGCACCCGGTGGGCCAGCGACTGGAGCGATCCGCAGTGGCTGCAGGTCGACCTCGGCTCCGTGCAGTCCTTCCAGCACGTGCAGCTCAACTGGGAGACCTCGTACGGGAAGGCGTACACCATCCAGACGTCGGACGACGGCGAGAACTGGCGGACCGTGCACGAGGTGACCGACGGGAACGGCGGCATCGACGACTTCGACGTCACCGGCAGCGGTCGCTATGTGCGGGTCGAGGGCACGGAGCGCGGGACCGCATACGGCTACTCGCTGTACGAGTTCGGTGTCTACAACTGACCTTGCCCGCCGAGGTGGTGGCCCCGTGCCGGTCCTCCGGGACGGGGCCACCGGGTGTGTGCGAGGCAGCGGGGACGGAGGGGGCGGGGCATGGACGACGGTGAACTCGACCGTTTGGTGGGGAAGTTGACGCTGGAGCAGAAGGTGCGGCTGGTGAGCGGGGCGAGCACCTGGCGCACCGCCGCGGAGCCGGCCGTCAGTCTGCGGGAGATGGTCCTGTCGGACGGGCCGGCTGGGGTGCGGGGCGAGTCGTGGGACGAGCGCAGGACTTCGGCGCTGCTGCCGTCCGCCTCGGCGCTCGGTGCGATGTGGGACGAGGGGCTGGTGGAGCGGCTCGGCGGGCTGCTCGGGCGGGAAGCCAGGGGCAAGGGGGTCGATGCGGTGCTTGCGCCGACGCTGAATCTGCACCGTTCGCCGCTGGCCGGGCGGCACTTCGAGTGTTTCGCCGAGGATCCGGAGCTCACCGGCCGCACCGGTGCGGCCCTGGTGCGCGGGGTGCAGTCGACGGGCGTGGCCGCCACCGCCAAGCACTACGTCGCCAACGACTCCGAGACGGAGCGGCTCACCGTCGATGTACGCATCGGTCAACAGGCTTTGTACGAGGTGTATTTGGCGCCCTTCGAGGCGGCCGTACGGGCGGGCGCGAAGGTGGTGATGTCCGGCTACAACGGCGTGAACGGCACCACGATGAGCGCCCATCCCCTGCTGACCGACCCGCTGCGGACCGACTGGGGTTTCGACGGGGTGGTGGTGTCGGACTGGGGCGCGGTCCGCAGCACGGTCGCCACCGCCCGCGCCGGCCTCGACCTCGCGATGCCGGGGCCGGCGGAGGTGTGGTGCGAGGCGCTGTCGGCCGCGCTGCGGTCGGGAGCGGTGACCGAGAACGCCGTGGACGACAAGGTGCGGGGGCTGCTGCGGCTCGCGGAGTGGGTCGGGGCATTGGACCGGGCGCCCGCGGCGGGCCCGCCGACCGTTGCGCCGGGCACGCGCGGACTGCTGCGGGAGGCGGTGGCGGCGGGCTCCGTGCTGCTGTCCAACCGGGGCGTGCTGCCGCTCGATCCGGCGGCGCTCGGCAGCGTGGCCGTGATCGGTGCGCATGCCGCGCGACCGCGGCTGCAGGGGAGCGGCAGCGCGGGCGTCTTCCCGCAGCGCGAGGTCACCCCGCTCGACGGCATCCGGGCGCGACTGCGCGGCCGGGCCCGCGTCGTGTACGCGGAGGGCCCCACGCCCGGCGAGCAGGCGCGTCCGCTGGACGCCGGCCGGTGCACCGATCCGCGCACCGGCGCTCCCGGGGTCCTGCTGCGCATGCTCGACCGGGACGGCGATGAGCTGTACGCGGAACACCGGTTCACCGGGCGGCTCCTCGAACCCACCCTGGTGCCCGGGGCGCACACCGTGGAGATCGAGGCGCTGCTGCGGCCCGCGACAGGGGGCGAATGGACCTTCGGGATGGGCGGGTTCGGGCCCATGCGGCTGAGCGTCGACGGGCGGACGCTGGTCGAGGGGGACTTCCCGCGGCGTACGGACGATCCGGCCGTCGTCCATGTCGATCCGCCCCGCCAGGAGGGGCGCATCCGGCTGGCGCCCGGCCGCGCCGTGCGGGTGGTGGCGCGCCGGGAGCTGGTGCCGGACACCGGCCGCGCCACGGTGGTGACCGCCGACGGGCCCGTACCGCCCGAGGCGGCGGCCCTGCGCGAGGCGGTGCGTGCGGCGCGGGCGGCGGACGCGGCGGTGGTGGTCGTCGGGACGGTACCGGGCGGCGAGTCCGAGGGCCGCGACCGTACCGGCCTGGCACTGCCCGGCCGGCAGGACGAGCTGGTCGCGGCCGTGGCCGCGGCCAACCCGCGGACCGTGGTGGTGGTCAACTCCGGTGGGCCGGTGGAGCTGCCGTGGCGCGCGGCGGCGGGCGCGGTGCTGCTGTGCTGGTTCCCCGGGCAGGAGGCCGGCGCCGGTCTGGCCGATGTGCTCTTCGGACGGGCCGAACCGGGCGGGCGGCTGCCGACGACCTGGGGCGCGGAGCTCGCGGACGTGCCTGTCGTACGGACCGGGCCCGAGGCGGGCGTGCTCGCGTACGGGGAGGGGCTGCACATCGGCTACCGCGGGTGGCTGCGCGCGGGCCGGGAGCCGGCCTACTGGTTCGGGCACGGGCTGGGGTACACGAGTTGGTCGTACGAGCGGATCGAAGTCCCTGCGGTCACCGGCGCCCTGGACGGTTTCACCGTACGGGTCACGGTGCGCAACTCCGGTGGCAGGCGGGGGCGTGAGGTGGTCCAGGTGTATCTGGCGCGTCCGCGGTCGGCCGTCGAGCGGCCGGTGCGGTGGCTGGCCGGGTACGCGGTGGTGCGGGCGGATCCGGGGGAGACGTGCACGGCGGAGGTCGCGGTGAGCGCGCGGGCGCTGCGCCACTGGTCGGTCGAGGACGGCCGGTGGTGTACGGAGCCCGGGGTGTTCCGGGTGCTGGCGGGGCGGTCGGCGGGGGAGCTGCCGCTGACTGCCGGGGTGGAGGTGGTGGAGCGGGCCTGACGCGGCCCGGGGGCCTGTCGCGCCTGCCTCGACGGTCCTCTTCCGCCCTGGTCAGGAGGCCTGATCACAACGGGGAGAGCGCTCTATAATCGTCGCCGGAGGCAGCGACGAGGGGCGGGGTATGAACCGACAGGCGCCGACACTCGAGGACGTGGCGCGCGAGGCCGGGGTCTCCCGGGCCACGGTCTCCCGCGTCATCAACGGCATCCGCAATGTGGACCCGGACATCCAGGAGGTGGTCCGCCGCGCGATCGACAGCACGGGGTACGCGCCGAACCGGGCGGCCCGGTCCCTGGTGACCCGCCGGGCGGAGACCATCGCCCTGGTGGTGTCGGGCGCGGGCGGCGAGCAGGACGGCGCGCAGGGTGAGTTCGCCGCGCGGGTCTTCGCCGACCCGTTCTTCGGACGGGTGGTCTCCGGCGTGGTCGGCTTCCTGCGGCCGCGCTCGATGCACCCGGTGTTGATGTTCGCCGAGTCGGAGAGTGCCCGTACGCAGGTGGTCGACTATCTGCGCCAGGGCAGTGCGGACGGCGCCCTGGTGGTGTCCACCCACGCCGAGGACCCGCTGCCGGCCCGCCTTGCCGCCGAGGGGCTGCCGGCGGTGTGCTTCGCCCGCCCTGCGGTGCCCGCTCCGGTCAGCTTCGTCGACCTCGCGCACCGGCAGGGCGGCCTGCTCGCGGCCGAGCGGCTCCTCGAGCGCGGCCGGCGCAGGGTGGCCACCGTCTCGGGGCCGCTCGACGTGCCGGCGGGGCAGGAGCGGCTCGGGGGGTTCCGCGACGGGATGGAGCGCGCCGGAGTGCCGTACGTGCCGATCGCCGAGGGCGGCTTCACGCTGGCCAGTGGTGTCGCCGCGATGGAGCGACTGCTGGCCGAACACCCGGAGGTTGACGGGGTGTTCGCGGGCAACGACCTGATGGCGCAGGGCGTCTGCCAGGTCCTCGCCCGGCACGGCCGACGGGTCCCGCAGGACGTGGCGGTGGTCGGCTTCGACGACTCGAGCGTCGCCCTCACCTGCAGCCCACCACTGACCACGGTCCGCCAGCCGGTGGAGGAGATGGCCGCGTCGATGGCCCGCCTCCTGGAGGAGCACATCCACGGCGACCGCAGCGAACCAACCTCGGTGATCTTCGACCCGGAGTTGGTGGTACGGGAGTCGGCGTGACCCACTCGGCCGACCCGGCGCGACAAATAGAGCCCGTCCGGCACCACGAATAAAGCCCGTCCGGCACCACTCAGCCCGTCCGGCGTTTGAGGACAAGACAAAGCCCGTCCGGCGTTTGAGGACGAGGCCGCCAGGCCGACAGGCCTGCACCCCCACCCGACGCACAGCGTCAACAAACCCCACCCGACGCAAGCGTCACCCCCCCTACCGCGGCCCCCGTCGCTACGGAAGCGCACGCTGCCGCAGCGTCGTCTGCCACGCCGGCCTCTCGGCGACCCGTGCCGGCGCCGCCGACCGGCCGCCCCGCGCGAAGAACGCCGCCAGCGGCAGCGTCGCCGCGCCCACCGTGACCGCGTCCGGCCCGAGCCGCCCGAGCCGCAGGTCGACCCGCTCGGCGGGGTAGGCGAGCGCGTACTTGGGGACGTGCTGCCTGACCGTGTCCAGGAAGCGGTCGCCGAGCTGGAGTCCGGCCCAGCCGCCGACGAGGATCCGCTCCGGCCGGAAGAGGTTGATCAGGCCGGAGAGACCCGCGCCCAGGTACTCCGCGGTCTCCTCCAGCACGGCGACGGCGGTCGCGTCCGGCCGCTGCGCGTCGTCCGCCGGATACGCGGCGGCCAGCATGCTGGTGAGGTCGACCTCCTCCTGCGCGCCGCCCAAGGACGCGCCCCCGCCCGGCGGCCGGCCGCCGGCCTCCTGCCACCGTTCGAGCAGCGCCTCCGCGCCCGCGTACGCCTCCAGGCAGCCCACCGCCCCGCACCGGCAGCGGCGGCCCTGGACATGGACGGTGAGGTGGCCCCATTCCACCGAGCGCGGCGCACCGCCGGCGACCACACAGGCACCGACGCCCGAACCGAAGAGCACCACGACGGCGTCCTTGGCGCCCCGCCCGGCGCCGAACCACATCTCCGCCTGCCCGAGTGTCATGGCGCCGTTGTCGACGAAGAAGCCCACATGGGACGGGAGTTGGCAGGTCCGGCGCAGCAGGGCCTCCAGCGGCACCGCGTCCCAGCCGATCGTCTGCCCGTGCACCACCGCGCCGTCGGCCTCCTGCGCGACGATGCCCGGCACGCCGATGCCGACACCGAGCAGTTGCTCCGCTGCGACGCCTCCGGTGGCGAGGACTTCGCCGATGCCGTCCGCGATGTGTCCGGCCACCAGGTCGACCGGGTGGCCTTTGAGTTCCAACGGCGTTTCCACCCGGGCCAGTTCGGCCAGTGCGAGGTCGAACAGCTCGATACGCAGGCGGGTTTCGCCGACGTCGACACCGATGAGGTAGCCGGAGCGGGGGACGATACGCAGCAGGATGCGGGGCCGGCCGCCCTCGGACTCGATGCTCCCGGCCTCCTGGACGAGGTTCTCCGCGACCAGGTCGGCGACCAGGGTGCTGACCGATCCGGCGCTCAACCCCGTGGCAGGGCCCAGTTCCTGACGGCTCGTCGGGCCCTCGAAGTACAGCTCCCTGAGGATGGCTGCCCGGTTCTCCGTGCGCAGGTCCTGGACCTTGCGCCCGCTGCGTCGTGCGGCCATGGGGCTCCTTCCGCTCTGCGGCGTCTCGAATCCGAGGTGTGGCGAATCTGCGGTGTAGCGAAGATGTCTGTGCGCGACCCCTTGACGCTACCCTCTCACAGCACTTAAATCACACCTCAAATTAAGAGGTGAGGGACTGCTGGAGCCGACGACCGCGCACAGCGACCGAGCACAGCGCACGCCCGCTCCCTCGCCCCCTTGGTGACTTCCTCAGGAAAGGAACACCTGGAGCCATGAGCAGAACCCGCACCACCGCAATCGGTGCCGTCACCGTGACCCTGGCCCTCGCGGCCACCGCCTGTGGTGGCGGATCCGCCACGGGGGAAGGGTCCAACGACTCGCCCAAGACGCTGACTTACTGGGCGAGCAACCAGGGCCCCGACATCCCGGCGGACAAGAAGATCCTCACGCCCGAACTGAAGAAGTTCGAGAAGCAGACCGGAATCAAGGTCAAGCTCGAGGTGGTGCCCTGGTCCGACCTGCTCAACAGGATCCTCACCGCCACCACGTCGGGCCAGGGGCCGGACGTCCTCAACATCGGCAACACCTGGTCCTCCTCGCTGCAGGCCACCGGCGCCCTGCTGCCCTGGGACGAGAAGAACTTCGCCAAGATCGGCGGCAAGGACCGCTTCGTGCCGGCCGCGCTCGACTCCGCCGGCGCCGAGGGCGAGGACCCCGCGGCCGTACCGCTGTACTCCATGGCGTACGCGCTCTACTACAACAAGAAGATGTTCCGCGAGGCGGGCATCAGCGAGCCGCCCGCCACCTGGGACCAACTCGTCGCGGACGGCAAGAAGTTGTCCAAGGGCGGCAAGTGGGCCCTCGGCGCCGAGGGCGCCAACCTGTCCAACAACATCCACCAGATCTTCGTACTCGCCAAGCAGCACGGCGCCGACTGGTTCACCGCGGACGGCAAGCCCGACTTCACCTCGCCCGGTGCCGTGGCCGCCGTCAAGCAGTACGTGGACTTCATGGCCAAGGACAAGATCGTCGCACCGGGCAATGCGGAGTACGCGCAGAACCAGTCCCTGAGTGACTTCTCCAAGGGCAAGACGGCCATGGTGCTCTGGCAGGCCGCCGCCTCCACCTTCGAGTCCCAGGGCATGAAGGACAGCGACTGGGGCGTGGCTCCGGTGCCGGTGGCTTCCGGCGCTCCCGGCCATGGCAAGAACACCAACTCCATGGTCGCCGGCATCAACATGGCCGTCTTCAAGAACACCGACAATCTCGACGGCGCCACCAAGTTCGTGAAGTTCATGACGAGCGACGCCGAGCAGAAGATCCTCTGCAAGGCCTACGGTTCGATCCCGCCGGTGAAGGCCGCACAGCAGGACCAGTCCTTCGACAAGCCCGAACTCAAGGTGCTGCGCGACACCTTGGCCAAGAGCGCCGCTCCGCTGCCGCGGGTGCCGGACGAGTCGCAGTTCGAGACCGCGGTCGGCACCGCCGTGAAGAACCTCTTCGCCTCCGCCGCGGACGGCAAGGACATCAGCACCGCGGCCGTGAAGGCCGAACTCGCCAAGGCCGAGCAGCAGATGAACAAGCAGTGAGCGACGAGGCCAGGATGACGACCACCCTCGACCGCGTCCCGGGTCCGGGCGCCGAGGCCGCTTCCGCGAATCCCGCGGGCCGCCCACGGCGCCGACGGCCCGGCCGGCTGCGCAAGTCGGCACTGCCCTATCTGCTGCTCCTGCCGGCCGTGTTCTTCGAACTCCTCGTGCACCTGGTGCCGATCGTCATCGGCATCTTCATGAGCTTCAAGAAGCTCACCCAGTTCTTCATCCGCGACTGGGGCAACGCCCCCTGGGCCGGCTGGGACAACTACTCCATCGCCCTCGACTTCGACGCGCCGGCCGGCCAGGCACTGCTCCACTCCTTCCTCATCACCTGTGCCTTCACCGTCCTGTCGGTCGGCCTGTGCTGGCTGATCGGCACGGCAGCGGCGATCTATCTGCAGGAGGCCTTCCGGGGCAGGGGCGTGCTGCGGGCGCTGTTCCTCGTCCCGTACGCGCTGCCCGTCTACACCGCCGTCATCACCTGGGTCTTCATGTTCCAGCACGACAACGGCCTGGTGAACCACGTCCTGCACGACCAGTTGGGCATCACGGACGCACCGTCCTTCTGGCTGATCGGCGACAACAGCTTCGTCGCGCTGCTCACCGTGTCCGTGTGGAAGGGCTGGCCGTTCGCCTTCCTGATCGTGATGGCCGGACTGCAGAACATCCCGCGGGACATGTACGAGGCCTCCTGGCTGGACGGCGCCACCATGCCGCAGCAGATCCGGCACATCACGCTGCCGTCGCTGCGGCCCGTCAACCAGGTGCTGGTCCTGGTCCTCTTCCTGTGGACGTTCAACGACTTCAACACGCCGTTCGTGATGTTCGGCAAGGCGGCACCGGAGAGCGCGAACCTCATCTCGATGCACATCTACCAGTCGTCGTTCGCCACCTGGAACTTCGGCACCGGCTCCGCCATGTCCGTACTCCTGCTGCTCTTCCTGCTGCTCGTCACGGGCCTCTACCTCCTGTACACCTCCCGAGGAAGGCGGGCAGCCGATGCGTGACACCGCCGCGACAACCCACCGCTCACCGACCGCACCTCCCCGGTCCTTCCTCTGGTCGCGGCGGGTCTTCCTGACCCTGCTCACCGGCTTCGTGCTGCTGCCGGTCTACGTCATGGTGTCCAGCTCCCTGAAGCCCCTGGAGGACGTCTCCAGCAGCTTCCGCTGGCTGCCCAGTGAGATCACCGTGCAGCCCTACCTCGACATCTGGCAGACCATCCCGCTGGCCCGCTACTTCGTGAACTCGCTGATCGTGGCCGGGGCCGCCACCGTCTGCTCGGTGATCATCGCCGTCTTCGCTGCCTACGCGGTGAGCCGCTACCGCTTCCGCGGCAAACGCGTCTTCACGGTCTCCGTGCTCTCCACGCAGATGTTCCCCGGCATCCTCTTCCTGCTGCCGCTCTTCCTGATCTACGTCAACATCGGCAACGCCACCGGCATCGCCCTGTTCGGCTCCCGCGGCGGCCTCATCCTCACCTATTTGACGTTCTCCCTGCCGTTCTCGGTGTGGATGCTGATCGGGTACTTCGACTCCGTACCGCGCGATCTCGACGAGGCGGCCCTGGTCGACGGGTGCGGTCCGCTCGGCGCGCTGTTCCGCGTCGTCGTGCCGGCAGCCGTCCCCGGCATCGTCGCCGTCGCTGTCTACGCCTTCATGACCGCGTGGGGCGAGGTGCTCTTCGCCTCCGTGATGACCAACGAGACCACCCGCACCCTCGCCGTCGGCCTGCAGGGCTACTCCACGCAGAACGACGTGTACTGGAACCAGATCATGGCCGCCTCACTCGTGGTGAGCGTGCCCGTCGTCGCCGGCTTCCTGCTCCTCCAGCGCTATCTCGTCGCGGGCCTCACCGCGGGAGCCGTCAAATGACCCGCCGTGCCGCGCCCCCGGCGACCGCACCGATCCCGCAGACCGCACCACCGCCCGCACCACCCCGACCCCGGACACCGAAGGACCGCGTCTTGACCAGCATCGACCTCGCCGCCTTCCCGCCCGACTTCCACTGGGGGACCGCCACCTCCTCGTACCAGATCGAAGGAGCCGTCGCCGAGGACGGCCGCGCCCCCTCGATCTGGGACACCTTCTCGCACACCCCCGGCAAGATCGACAACGACGACCACGGCGACCGGGCCTGCGACCACTACCACCGGTGGCGTGAGGACGTCGCCCTGATGAAGCAGCTCGGCACCAACGCCTACCGCTTCTCCCTCGCCTGGCCCCGCATCCTGCCCGGCGGCGACGGCCCGCCGAACGCCAAGGGCCTCGACTTCTACGACCGGTTGACCGACCGGCTGCTCGCCGAGGGCATCACCCCCTCCGTCACCCTCTACCACTGGGACCTGCCGCAGGCCCTGCAGGACCGCGGCGGCTGGCCCGAGCGGGACACCGCCGAGCACTTCGGGGCCTACGCCGCCCTCGTCGCGGAACGCCTCGGCGACCGCGTCACCCAGTGGACCACCCTCAACGAGCCCCTCTGCTCCGCCTGGATCGGCCACCTCGAAGGCCGGATGGCCCCCGGCCTCACGGACCTCACCGCGGCCGTCCGCGCCTCCTACCACCTGCTGCTCGGTCATGGCCTGGCTGCCCGGGCCATCCGCGCCGCCGTCCCCACCGCGCAGGTCGGCATCGTCAACAACCTCTCCACGGTGGCCCCCGCCAGCGACGCCCCCGAGGACGTCGCCGCCGCCCGCCGCATGGACGGCCACAGCAACCGCTGGTGGCTCGACCCCGTGCACGGCCGCGGCTTCCCCGCCGACATGCTCGACGTCTACGGTGTCGAACTCCCGGAAAAAGCAGGCGACTCGGCCACCATCGCCGCGCCCCTGGACCACCTCGGCCTCAACTACTACTTCCCGGTCACCGTCGCGGACGACCCCGCGGGCCCCGCCCCGTACGCCCGCCAGGTGCGCCGCCACGGAGTCCCCCGTACCGGCATGGACTGGGAGATCGACGCCGGCGGCATCGAGCAGCTGCTGCTCCGCCTCACCCGCGAGTACGGAGCCCGCAAGCTGTACGTCACCGAGAACGGCTCCGCCTACCCGGACGTCGTCCGCCCCGACGGCACCGTGGACGACCCCGAGCGCCAGGCGTATCTGGAGGAACACCTCGCGGCCTGCGCGCGGGCCGTCCGCCAGGGCGCGCCGCTCGCCGGCTACTACGCCTGGTCCCTGCTCGACAACTTCGAGTGGGCGTACGGCTACGACAAGCGCTTCGGCCTGGTGCACGTCGACTACGACACCCAGGTCCGCACCATCAAGGGCAGTGGGCACCGCTACGCGGACATCATCCGGGAGCACGGGTGGCAGTCCCGCCGCGTGGCTTAGGCAGCGTCCCGGTACCGGGACGCCCAACCCGGCGTGGCAGCAACCGAGTTGACGATTCGCCCGCCAGGGACCCGCCGTGTCCTGAGAGCGCTCTCCGACTCCTGGTCCCCCCTGCAGATCCATCCCAACGAGCCCCGGAGGCTTCCCGTATGTCCGTCAACCCATCCCCCACCGGCCCGGACCCCTCGCGCCGCAGAATCCTCGCCGCGGCCGCCGCCGCGGTACCCGCAGCCGTCCTGCTCTCGGGGACCGGCTCGGCCGGTGCGGCGCCGAGTCCCGCGGCGGCCCCGAAGGCGGCCGGCGCCAAGGCCGACGACCCCGACCTCGGGCCGAACGTCATCGTCTTCGACCCGGACACGCCCGGCATCCAGGCCAAGCTGGACGAGATCTTCGCCGAGCAGGAGGAGGCGCAGTTCGGCAGCGGCCGCTACGCCCTGCTCTTCAAGCCCGGCACTTACAGCGGACTCAACGCCCAACTCGGCTTCTACACCTCGATCATGGGCCTCGGCCTCACCCCCGACGACACCCTCATCAACGGTGATGTGACCGTGGACGCGGGCTGGTTCGACGGCAACGCCACCCAGAACTTCTGGCGTTCGGCGGAGAACCTCGCGCTCAACCCCGTCAACGGCACCAACCGCTTCGCCGTCTCGCAGGCCGCCCCGTTCCGCCGTATGCACGTCAAGGGCAATCTCAACCTGGCGCCGGACGGCTACGGCTGGGCCAGCGGCGGCTACATCGCCGACAGCCGTATCGACGGCGAGGTCGGTCCGTACTCGCAGCAGCAGTGGTACACCCGCGAGAGCTCGGTCGGCGGCTGGCTCAACGGCGTCTGGAACATGGTCTTCTCGGGCGTCGAGGGCGCCCCCGGGACCGGCTTCCCCGACCCGCCGTACACCACGCTCGAGACGACACCGGTCTCCCGTGAGAAGCCGTTCCTGTATCTGGACGGCGAGGACTACAAGGTGTTCGTGCCGTCGCTGCGCACCGACGCACGCGGCCCGTCCTGGGGCAGCGGTACGCCGCAGGGCGAGTCCCTGCCGCTGAGCGAGTTCCACATCGTCAAGGAGGGTGCCACCGCGGCTACGATCAACGCCGCGCTCGAGGAGGGCCTCAACCTCCTCTTCACGCCCGGCATCCACCACCTCGACGCGCCCATCGAGATCAACCGGGCCGGCACCATAGCGCTCGGCATCGGCTACCCCACGCTGATCCCCGACGGCGGCGCGACCGCCGTCAAGATCGCCGATGTGGACGGCGTGCAGCTGGCGGGTGTCCTCATCGACGCCGGCACCGACAACTCCGAGACGCTCATCGAGGTCGGCCCCGAGGGCGCGTCCGCGGACCACGCGGCCGACCCGATCACGCTGCAGGACGTCTTCATCCGCATCGGAGGTGCGGGCCCCGGCAAGGCCACCACCAGCATGGTGGTCAACAGCCGGCACACCGTCATCGACCACACCTGGGTGTGGCGCGCCGACCACGGCGAAGGGGTCGGCTGGGAGACCAACCGCGCCGACTACGGCGTCGTCGTCAACGGCGACGACGTGCTCGCCACCGGCCTGTTCGTCGAGCACTTCAACAAGTACGACGTGCTGTGGAACGGCGAGCGCGGCCGCACGATCTTCCTGCAGAACGAGAAGGCCTACGACGCCCCGAACCAGGAGGCCATCCAGGACGGCGACGTCCGCGGTTTCGCCGCCTACAAGGTGGCCGACTCGGTGACCGAGCACGAGGCCTGGGGCGTGGGCAGCTACTGCAACTACACCGCCGACGACAGCATCATCCAGGACCACGGCTTCGCCACACCGACCGGTCCCGGCATCAAGTTCCACCATGTGCTGGTCGTCTCGCTCGGCGGCAAGGGGCAGTACGCGCACGTCATCAACGACACCGGCGACCCGACCTCGGGCACCGACACGATCCCCTCGACGGTGGTGTCGTACCCCTGAGGCCGGCCTGACACCGATACGGCCACCCCTCCGGCCCCGGCCCGGCACCCCCACGCGGGCCGGGGCCGCTCACTCGAGGAGGTGCGCGCGGCGCCACAGCCGCATGCCCGGACCGCCGATCAGGCCGACGTCGTCGAGGAAGGGCATGATGCGCTCGCCGCCGAAGCGCAGCGTCTGCTGGTAGTGCGGGTTGCGGTGCGCCGTGCCGTACGCCTCCTCGGGGTCGAGGCCGACGGCGGCGTAGGCGCGCGGGTGGATCAGGCTGCGGGCGACGTAGAAGGAGACCAGGGCGATCAGGTACTGCTGGTAGTGGAGTTCGGCGCGGCCGAGCCTCGGCATTCCGCGGACGACCTCCTCGCGGGCGAAGGTGACGTGCCGGGCCTCCTCGGTGACATGGATGCGGTTCACCATCCGGAGCAGCGGCTGCACCGTGTCGTCGTTCGCCATCTCCCGCTGGAGGCGGTCGAGCACCTCTTCGGCGACCAGGATCGAGCCGTACATCGCGGGCCCGTACGCGAGGGTCGGGAGCAGTTTGGCCATGCGGTGCAGATACGGCCGCGGGCCGTACGGCGGGCAGCCGAGCCGCTCGACGAGGCGGCCGAACATGGTCACGTGCCGGCACTCGTCGGCGACCTCGGTGAGGGCGTACTGGATGTGCCGGCTGGTGGCATCGCCGTTGTAGGCGGCCTTCAGGAGCAGCTGCATCAGCAGGATCTCGAACCAGAGGCCGACCCCGGCGATGTTCGCCATCTCGTGCCGGCCGAGTTCGATCCGCTGGTCCTCGGACATCCGGTCCCACAGCTCGGTGCCGTAGAGCGAGCAGCGGTGCGGGAGCAGATAGTGCTTGCCCTCGGCGAGCGGGGCGTCCCAGTCGATGTCGACCTCGGGGTCGTAGAACCTCCTGGCCGAGGAGGCGAGCAGCCGCGCGGCGGTCTTCTCGCGGTCGCCCGCCTTGGGTACGGAGGACACTGCACGGGCCATGGTTCACTCCTCGCTCACCGGGCCTGGGTGTTACCCGGGGTTACGGTTACCGGAAGTAGCATGTAACCTGCCTCGCGTGGCAGTCAAGAGCGGCGGAGACGGCGGGCGCCGATCGGTGGTGGACGGGCGCCGCGAGCGCTGGCGGTCCCATCGCGCCGCACGCCGCGCCGAGTTCGTGGACGCCGCGCTGCGCTCGCTCGCCCGCACCGGACCCGAGCTGCGGGTCGACCAGGTCGCGGCGGAGGCGGGCGTCAGCAAGCCGGTCCTGTACCGGCAGTTCACGGACAAGGCCGATCTGCTCGCCGCCCTGCACGAACGGGCCACCGCGATCTTCGCCGGGCGCCTCGCCCCGGCACTCGCCCCGGCCGCTGCCTCCCCGAACGCCCTGATCCGCGGCGCCGTCGACGCCTTCTTCTCGGTACTCGACGACCATCCGGATCTCTACAGGCTGGTCAGCCGCACCCTGCCGACCGGTCCCGGCCGCGAGGGCAGCGGGCTGCGGCAGGGCAGGACGCTGGCGGCGGCGACCCTGACCCAGCTCTTCGACGAGTATCTGCACGCCTTCGGCGCCGACACCCGGGACGCCGCACCGCTCGCGCAGGCCGTCGTCGGCATGGTGCAGCAGAGCGCCGAATGGTGGCTGGAGACGCGCGCCACCGGCCGCGGCGCGAGCGTGGACTTCCTGACCCGCGCCGTCTGGGACGTCGTGGACGGCGCCCTGCGCCGCCAGGGCATCGAACTCGATCCCGAACTGCCCGTCAGCACCGAGGAGTTCCTGACCTCGGCCGGACGCCGGACCCCCGACGAGGAGCGCTGATCCCCCCATGTCCCAGCTGCCGACACCACCCGTCCCGGCCCCTTCGGAGCCGCACGACGAGGGCTACACCGGACCCGCCACACTCGTGGTCCGAGCGGCCGGCGACTCGACGGCGGAGTTCACCGTCGAGGCCGTGCTGCGCGGCCACTTCCAGCCGATCGACGGCCGCTACCACTGGTACGGCCGCCTCGCCGCCCACCCCGAACTCTCCGAACTCCTGGCCGGCAAGCGAACCCCGGCCGTCCTGTACACCCCCGAGGGCGAGGCCCGCGGCGACCTCTCCGACCCCGACCCCTGGAACCGCTACCGCATCGACGGCACCAGCAGACCACCGTTCCGCCTCCAACAGGCGTTGAACACGGACTAGTTCACGCATCCACGGGACGCAGCTGACCGGTCGACCCCCGTACGACCAGTTCCGGCTGGAAGACGAACTCCGTGCGCTGGACCGGGTTTCCGCGGATTTCCTCCAGGAGGGCGTCGACCGCCGCCGAGGCCATCGCCGAGACCGGCTGGCGGACCGTCGTCAGGGGTGGGTCGGTGAAGGCGGCAAGAGGGGAGTCGTCGAAGCCGACCACCGAGACGTCCCGCGGGACTTCGAGCCCGCGGGCGCGTGCGGCCCGCACCACGCCGAGCGCCATCAGGTCGCTGCCGCAGACGATCCCCGTACAGCCCTGGTCGAGCAGGGCCGTGCCGGCAGCCTGTCCGCCCTCGACGGTGAACAGCGTCCGCTGGACCAGTGGTTCCCCCAACTCCTCGCCAGGGGCGGCGAGTTCACGTACCGCCTCGGTGAAGCCCTCCGTCTTGCGACGGGACGGCACGAAGCGGGTCGGACCCACCGCGAGGCCGATCCTGCGGTGTCCGAGCTCCGCGAGATGACGTACCGCCATCCGCGCCGCGGACTGGTCGTCGGGGGAGACGAAGTGTGCGTCGATCCGCTCGTTGAAGCCGTTGACCAGGACGTACGGGACGCCGCGCGCGGTGAGGCCGGCGTACCGGGCCGGATCGGCGCTGGTGTCGGCGTGCAGACCGGACAGGAACACGATGCCTGTGACGCCGTGCTCCTCCAGCTGCTCGACGAGCTCGTCCTCGGTGGCGCCGCCCGGCACCTGGGTGCACAGCACCGGGGTGTAGCCGTGCCGCACCAGGACCTGCTCGACGGCCTGTGCGAACGCCGGGAAGATCGGGTTCGTCAGCTCGGGGATCACCAGGCCGATCAGGCCCGCGCTGCGCCGCCGCAGCCGTACCGGACGCTCGTAGCCGAGCAGGTCGAGTGCGGCGAGCACCCGGTGCCGGGTGACGTGCGCGACGCCCGCCTTGCCGTTCAGGACCCGGCTGACCGTGGCCTCGCTGACCGAGGCCTGTGCGGCGATGTCCGCGAGCCGCGGGGCACCGCCGTCGGGGTCGCGCGGGGCGCCCTCGAGAGTGGCGCCCCGCACCGGATGCACGGTCACACCGTCCACCACACCGTGCTGTCCGGTGCGAGCACGGCCTCGTCGCCCTCGACGGTGACGGGTGAACTGGCGAGCAGGACCCGGCCGTTGACCGGAAACCGGACCGGCTCGGCGGTGGCGTTCACCGTGCAGGCGAAGGCGCCGCGCCGGAAGGCCAGGGCGCCATCGGGCGCCGGCAGCCACTCGACGCGGTCGCCCGCGCCCAGGTCCGGCTGCGTGCGCCGGATGCGCAGTGCCTCCCGGTACAGCTCGAGGGTGGAGCCGGGGTCGCCGGTCTGCGCCTCGACGCTCAGCTCGCCCCAGCCCGACGGCTGCGGCAGCCAGCTGCCCCCGTCGCCGAAGCCGTGGCTGCGGCCGGCCTTCGTCCACGGGATCGGCACCCGGCAGCCGTCGCGGAATCCGTCCTGTCCGGCTGCCCGGAAGAACGACGGGTCCTGCCGCGCCTCGTCCGGCAGATCGGTGACATCGGGAAGCCCCAACTCCTCGCCCTGGTACAGGTATGCGGAGCCCGGCAGCGCCAGCATCAGCAGGCTCGCGGCCCGCGCCCGGCGCAGACCGAGCTCGCGGTCGCCGGGCTCGCGGATCTGGGTGCCGGCCGGGGCGCTCGCGAAACGGGTGGCGTGCCGGGTCACGTCGTGGTTGGACAGCACCCAGGTGGCCGGGGCGCCGACCGGACGCATCGCGTCGAGCGAGGCGTCGATCACCGCCTGCAGGTCCGCCGCGTCCCAATGGGTCGCCAGATACTGGAAGTTGAAGGCCTGGTGCAGTTCATCGGGCCGTACGTACAGGGCCGAGCGCTCGACCGTCGGGGTCCAGGCCTCGGCGACCGCGATGCGTGCGCCCGGGTACTCGTCGAGCACCTTGCGCCAGCTGCGGTAGATCGCGTGCACACCGTCCTGGTCGAAGAACGGCATCACCGAATTGCCGAGCAGCTTCACCTGGTCGGAGCCGCCGATGTCGGGCAGCCCTGCGGCCTTGACGAGACCGTGGGCCACATCGACACGGAAGCCGTCGATGCCCTTGTCCAGCCAGAAGCGCAGGATCGAGCGGAACTCGTCGGCCACCGCCGGGTGTTCCCAGTTGAAGTCCGGCTGCTCGGGCGCGAAGAGGTGCAGATACCAGTCGCCGGGCGTGCCGTCCGGATTGCGGGTACGGGTCCAGGCGGCGCCGCCGAACACCGACTCCCAGTCGTTCGGCGGCAGTTCACCGTTCGCGCCGCGGCCGGGACGGAAGTGGTAGCGCTCCCGCAGGGCCGAGCCCGGCCCCTCCTTGAGGGCGCGCTGGAACCAGTCGTGCTGGTCGGAGGAATGGTTCGGGACCACGTCGACGATGATGCGGAGCCCCAGCTCGTGGGCGTCGCGGATCAGCGCGTCGGCGGACGGCATGGTGCCGAACATCGGGTCGATGGCCCGGTAGTCGGCCACGTCGTAGCCCGCGTCCGCCTGCGGCGATGCGTAGAACGGACTCAGCCAGACGGCGTCCACGCCCAGGTCCTTCAGGTACGGCAGCCGGCTGCGGATCCCGTCGAGGTCGCCCATGCCGTCGCCGTTGCCGTCGGCGAAGCTGCGCGGATAGACCTGGTAGATCACCGCGTCGCGCCACCAGCCGGCCGTCGAAGTGCCGGCGGCGGCCGGGGAGTTGTGCTCAGTCATGTCATCCCTTCGTCGCCCCGGCCGCCAGGCCGGATACGAGGTGGCGCTGCGCGAAGCCGAAGATCAGGGCCGCGGGGACCGCGACGATCACGGCCGAGGCCGTCAACGAGCCCCAGTCGCTGGTGTATTGGTTGACAAAGGTCTGCAGGCCGCCGGCCAGGGTGAGGTTCTCCTCGCCGGTCATGAAGGCGGAGGCGTAGGCCACTTCGGCCCAGCCGGTGATGAAGCTGTAGAAGCCGGTGACGGCGAGCCCGGGCTTGGCGAGCGGGATGATCAGCCGCCAGAACACCCCGAAGGGGTTCAGCCCGTCCACCCGCCCGGCCTCGTCGATCTCCACCGGCACCGTGTCGAAGTACCCCTTCATCATCCAGGCACAGAACGGCACCGCAATGGTGAGATACGTGACTACAAGGCCGACGGGCTGATTGAGCAGCCCAAGCGAGGCGAGCAGGTTGTACAGCGGCACGATCAGGACCGCGACCGGGAACATCTGGGTGATCAGGAGCAGCCACATAAGCGGCCGCATCCCGGGGAAGCGGAAGCGGCTCACCGCGTAGCCGGTGGTGGCCGAGATGAACACGCCGATGACGGTCGTCAGGCCCACCACGAGCAGCGAGTTGGCCAGCCAGCTGGGGAACTCGGTCTCGGTCAGGACGTGTTGGTAGTTGCGGAAGGTGAAGTCCTTGACCAGGCCGGTGTCGAAGGCCTCGGTCTTCGGCTTGAACGAGGTGATCAGCAGCCACAGCGGCGGGAACACCGCCACCACGGAGGCGATCAGCAGCGTCGCGTGCAGACCGAAGGAGGCCAGCGGCGAGCGCTCGCCGCGGGCGCGGGGGCGCCTGGTGCCGGTCGGCGCGGTCGATTGCGTGGTCATCCCGGTCACCACACCTCTCCCTGCTTGCGCAGTGCCCGGCGGTAGACGATCGCGAAGACCGAGAGCAGCGCCAGGATGAGCACGCCCCAGGCCGCCGAGGAGGCGAAGTCGCGGGGGCTGACGACGAAGGAGAGCCGGTACGCGTACGTCACCAGGATCTCCGTGGAGTCACCGGGCCCGCCACGGGTGAGCAGGAAGATCACCGGGAACATGTTGAACGTCCAGATGGAGCTGAGCAGCACCACGGTCGAGCTGACCGAACGAAGGCCGGGCAGCGTGATGTTGCGGAACCGCTGCCAGGGGCTCGCCCCGTCCATCTCGGCCGCCTCGTACAGCTCGGACGGGATGGACTGCAGCCCGCCCAGCATCGCGACCAGCATGAAGGGCACACCCAGCCAGACATTGACCGCGATGACCGAGATCTTCGCCCAGGTCGGGTCGTTGAGCCACGGGATCGCGTCGATGCCGCCGCCCGCGAGCAGCTGGTTGAACAGGCCGTTCTTCTCGTTGAAGAGGAGGCGCCAGGTGAAGACGGAGACGAAGGCCGGCACCGCCCACGGCAGGATCAGCGCCGTCCGGTAGAGCGAGCGCCCGGCCAGCTTGCGGTTGAGCATGTTCGCGAGCGTCAGGCCGATGGCGAAGGACAGCGCGACACAGGACACGGTCCAGATCAGCGTCCAGGAGAGCCGGTCCCAGAAGACGCCGTCCTCGAGGATCGCCGTGTAGTTGTCGAGGCCGACCGATTCGTACGTCGCCGGGATGTGGTTGACCCCGATGGTGCGCTCGACGTTCGCCTCGTCCGCGTTCGTCGTCGACAAGTACATGCCGCGGACCAGCGGGTATCCGATGATGACGCCGATCACGACCACCACGGGGGCGACCATGGACCAGGCGTNTGATGACGCCGATCACGACCACCACGGGGGCGACCATGGACCAGGCGTACCAGTGGGTGGACAGCGATCTGCGCAGCCGCCCGGGGGTCTTGCCGGGAGTGCGGCCCCGGCCGCGGGCGCCCGGTGCGCCCGCGGCCTGCGCCGCCGCTCGGCCTGTGTCGACAGCCATGAGGCGGTCGGCCCTCCTGTTCTGGGTGTGCTCCACTAACCGGCAACTCGCCTGCGAGGGCTGTTACTTGTAGTCCTTCAGGAGCTTGCGGTACGCGTCACCGACGCCTTCGGCGGCCTTCTCGGGAGTGGCCTTGCCGGCGAGCACCTTCTCCATCTGCAGCCGGATCGGCTCGAAGAGGGCGTTGGCCTCGGGGATCCAGGGGCGCTCGATGGCCTTCTCCACGGCGGGCCGGAAGAACTGGACCATCATGTTGTCCTTGACGGCGGGCACCTCGTACACCGACTTGCGGGTGGGGAGCAGGCTCAGCTCCTCGGTGGTCTGCTGCTGCACCTTCGCGGAGCTCATGTACTTCACGAACTCGTAGGACGCGTCGAGGTTCTTCGAGCCCGCGTACACCGAGAGGTTCCAGCCGCCCTGCGGGGAGGCCTGGCGCTGGGAGCCCGCGGGGACCGCGGCGACGCCGAGGTTGTCCTTGTCGTTCTTGAACTCGCTTCCGGCCAGGGCGCCTTCGATCGACCAGGGGCCGTCGAGCGCCATCGCGACGTCGCCGTCCTTGAAGGCGTTCAGCTGGTTGTTGTAGCCGTCGGAGGCGTCGGTGATCGCGGCCTTGGAGTCGAGCATCTCCTTCATCACCTTGAAGGCGTCGACGCCGGGCTTGTCGTCCACCGTGACCTTCTTGGCCTTGGTGTCGAGCATGTCGCCGCCCTCGCCGTACAGGTAGGGCAGGTAGTAGTACGGGTCGTCGCCGCGCAGATAGAGCCCGGTCTTGCCGGTCTTGTCCTTGATGTCCTTGCCGGCCTTCTGTACATCGGCGAAGGTCTCGGGGACGTCGACCTTCGCGGCCTTCAGCATCTTCTTGTTGTAGAAGAGCGCGAGGGAATCGATGGTCTGCGGGACGGCGTAGGTCTTGTCCTTGAACTTGGTGCTCGCAAGGGCTTGCGGCAGATAGTCGCCCGCGTTGTCCAGGGCGGCGGTGTCGTCGAGCGGCGCCAGGTAGCCGAGGTTGGCGAAGTCGGCGACCCAGGCGACCTCGGTGCGCATCACGTCGGGGGCGCCGGAGTTGCCGCCGGCCGCGTTCTTGAACTTGGCGTTGGCCTCGCCGAAGGGAACGCTCACCACCTTGACGTCGACCTTCGGGTGCTGCTTCTCGAAGCCCTCCGCGAGCTTCTTGTACGTGCCCTTCTCGGCGTCGTTCGAGGTGTCCCAGAAGGTGACGGTGCCGGAGAGCTCGCCGGAGCCTCCCGAGCCGCCCTCGCCCGAATCGCCGTCCCCGCCGCACGCCGTGGCCGTCAGTGCGAGGGCCGAGACGAGCGCGGTGACCGCTATGCCACGCCGCATGGTGAACTCCTTCAGAGATGCCCGGGACGACTCGGGGGCGCACGACGGCGCCTGCCACCGACCGCTGCCTCGCGGTGCCGGGTTCCGCAGGAACGTAACAAGGATGAAAGACGACGGAAAGACCTTGCGGGAATTTTCTGCAAGGTCTGCGGGCCGGTTCGTCCGGCCGAAATCCGGGCGGATCGGACGAGTCGGGTACGCGGATTGCGCACGGCGGCCGTGCCGGGGCGGGTGGCGAGGTGTACGACGGCGGGCGTCGAGGGGTGCGACGTGGTGGGCAAGACGGCGCACGGCCGGTAGGGTCCCGTGCTGTGACCGCGCGGCTCGCCGACATCGCAGCGCAGGCGGGGGTCAGCGAAGCCACAGTCAGCCGCGTGCTCAACGGCAAGCCCGGTGTGGCCGCGGCCACCCGCGAATCCGTCCTTGCCGCACTCGACGTGCTCGGCTACGAACGCCCGGTCAAGCTGCGCCGCCGCAGCGCGGGCCTCGTCGGACTCATCACGCCGGAGCTGGACAATCCGATCTTCCCCGCCCTGGCCCAGGTCATCGGCCAGGCCCTGACCCGGCAGGGCTACACCCCGGTGCTCGCCACCCAGACCCCCGGCGGATCCACCGAGGACGAGCTCACCGAGATGCTGGTGGAGCGCGGCGTCTGCGGAATCATCTTCGTCTCCGGCCTGCACGCCGACACCACCGCCGACACCCGCCGCTACGACCGGCTGCGCGGCCTCGGCGTACCGCATGTGATGATCAACGGCTTCTCGTCGAAGGTGAAGGCGCCCTTCGTCTCGCCCGACGACCGGGCCGCGATGGAGCTGGCCGTGAAGCATCTGGCCGCTCTCGGCCACACCCGGATCGGTCTTGCGGTCGGGCCTGCAAGATTCGTGCCGGTCTTGCGCAAGGTGGAGGGCTTCCGGCAGAGCCTGCAGAGCACCCTCGGAATCGGCCCGAAGGACTCCGAACAGCTCGTCCAGCACTCGCTGTTCACCCTCGAGGGCGGCCAGGCCGCCGCGGGCGTCCTGCTCGACCAGGGTTGTACGGCGGTGGTGTGCGCGAGCGACATGATGGCGCTCGGCGCGGTGCGTGCGGTGCGGCGCCGCGGACTCGACGTACCGGACGACGTCTCGGTGGTGGGCTTCGACGACTCCCAGCTGATCGCCTTCACCGACCCGCCGCTGACCACCATCCGGCAGCCGGTGCAGTCGATGGGCCAGGCCGCGGTGCGGGCCCTGCTCGAAGAGGTCGACGGCGAGCCCGCCCCGCACACCGAGTTCGTCTTCCTGCCGGAGCTCGTGGTGCGCGGCTCCACGGCGGCCGTGCGGTCCTCCTGAGGTACACGCCCTAGGGACGGGTGACGCGGACCCGGTAAGTGCCTTCCGTGGAGGCCGAGTCGACGGTGATCCGTACGCCGGTCTTCTTGTCCGTGTAGGTCTCGCCGGGGGAGTACGGGGCGTCCGACAGCTCGGCGTGGACATTGGGGCGGCGGGTGCAACCCCCGCTGTCCTTGGTCGAGTCGGAGACGTTGACCGGTCCCTGGCCGGTGTCGACGTCGGCGTCGACCCGGTAGACCAGGACACCGGGTTTGCACACCGCCTCGTCGTTGCCGCCCGGGACGCGCACCTCGGCCGCGATGCCGGTGCGTTCGCTCAGCGGGACGAAGGCGATCTTGGTGCCGCCCTCGGTGGGCAGCGGCTCCAGGACGTGCTCGGTGGTGCCCGGATTGGCGGCGCAGCTGATCTGGTGGTCGTCGAGCCAGCCCAGCTTCCACTTGTGCCAGCCCAGCAGATCGTTGTTGGCCCCCCAGTCCTCGCTCATGATGTCCCAGTGGCCGACCGCGCCGCCGCCGTCGGCGGTGTAGAGGTCGGGCAGCCCGAAGACATGGCCGTTCTCGTGCGGCAGTACGCGGTATCCGGTCTCGCGGTACGAACCGGAGCCGTCGTCCTGGCGGCTGTACACGAACGAGGCGTTGGAGATCGGGACTCCGTCGGCGACCGGCGCCTCGTGATTGCCCGCGAACGTCACCGAGAGGACGGTGTCGAGCGCCGACGGACCCGCGTTGGGCGTCATCAGGATGTTGACCAGGTCGTAGCGCCGGAAGTCCACCTCGGGGTCGGCGGCCTGCACGATGTCCTCGACGAGGCGCCGGTAGCCGGGGTCGAAGGGGGCGCCGCGCTCTATCCCGTAGTCGGCGAAGGACAGCGGCATCCGCAGCCAGTCCTTGATGGGCGCCTCGGGCCGGTAGTCGAGCCGGCCGTACGAGCTGGTGCGGAACCATTTCTGGGTCTGCGGGAAGAATTCGCCGAGCCGGTCGGTGGCGGAGCCCTCGCCCCGTGCGTCGGAGAAGTCGATCATCAGGTTGAGGGCGCGGACCTGGCCGGTGGAGCGGGAGTAGCCGGGTGCGGTGGGCACGCCCTCGGACATCTGGACGCCCATCGTGCCGCTGATCATGCAGGGGCCGAGGGCCGTGGCCCGGGCGGCGGCGATCGGGCCCGCCGCGGTGTGTGAGTCGGGAAGCAGCTGTCCTGCGCTGGCCGAGAGGCTCACCGAGAGGCCGAGGGTTATCGCCGCGGTGAGTGCCGTACGGCGTCGGGGCCTGAGGCTTCGCGGGCACGCCCTGGATATCCAGCGGGGGGACAGCTGCATGCGGTGCCCTTCCGTTTCGCGGCAGCCGGAGCGCGACTCGGCTGCTCTCACAGGTCGATCGGTCCCCCTGTCGATCACCTTCTGCCGCGGCGTGTCGGAGCGCTCGCTGAGTGCGACCGATCGAGGGGCGGCCCGCGGAGAGCACCCAGGAAGGTGTGAGTCAGGTCACAGGAAGGTGCGAAATAACCGGGGAAGGTCTCCCCGTTTGCATGGGTGTCCTCGCGAAACGGGGACGGATTCCCCGCATAGCCGGTCCAGGCCGGCCAGTCGTACAGGAGAGCCGCAGTGGTCACCGCAACCGGACGCACGCGCAAGGTCCCCCGCCCGCGGGCCGACGCCCTGCGCAATCGGGAGCGCATCGTGGCCGCCGCGCGCGAGGTGTTCGTCGAGTTCGGACCCGAGGTCCCGCTCGACGAGATCGCCCGCCGCGCGGAGGTCGGGAACGCCACGCTGTACCGGCACTTCGCGGACCGCGGGGAACTCATCAGGGAAGTCGTCTGCACGGTGATGGACCGCGCATCGGTCCAGGCCGAGCGGGCGCTCGCGGAGGAGTCCGACGCGTTCGAGGCGCTCGGCCGCTTCGTGCATGCCGCGGCCGACGAGCGGATCGGTGCCCTGTGCCCGATGCTCGCCGGCGACTTCGAGCGTCACCACCGCGACCACTCGGACCTCGACGAGGCGCGGATGCGTCTCGAGGGGATGGTCGAGGAGCTGATGGAGCAGGCCCGCGCGGCCGGACAGCTGCGGCCCGACGTGGCGGTGGGCGACCTGATGGTCGCGCTCTCCCAGCTCACCCGTCCGCTGCCCGGCATCGGATGCCCGGGCATCGACCGGTTCGTGCACCGTCATCTGCAGCTGTTCCTCGACGGGCTGCGGGCACCCGCACTCTCTGCGCTGCCCGGCGCCCCGGCCACCCTGGAGGACCTCAGGCGCGAGGCCTGACCTGACCGAGACCCCTCAACCGTCCGCGCCACGAGCGGCGGACCCCGACAGCGAACTCAGCAACCGCGGTCAGTGACGCCCGCGGCCGTATCAAGACGATTTCTCACGCTTTTTCATGCGACGACGTACCGAGGTGGGTACCCCCATGTCCGAAACAGCCCCCAACCCGTCCCCGGCGCTCTCCAAGCCGCCGGCGGCCGAACCCGATCCCAGGCGCTGGAAGGCGCTTGTCTTCATAGCACTCGCCCAGCTGATGGTCGTGCTCGACGCGACCATCGTGAACATCGCCCTGCCCTCCGCCCAGCAGGACCTGGGCATCTCCGACGGCAACCGCCAGTGGGTCATCACGGCCTATGCGCTGGCCTTCGGTGGACTGCTCCTGTTCGGCGGCCGGATCGCCGACCTGTGGGGGCGCAAGCGCACCTTCGTCACCGGCCTCGTCGGCTTCGCCGCCGCCTCCGCGCTCGGCGGTGCGGCCACCGGCGAAGCCATGATGCTCGGCGCCCGCGCCCTGCAGGGTGTCTTCGGCGCGCTGCTCGCGCCCGCCGCGCTCTCGCTGCTCGCGGTCATGTTCACCGAGGCCAAGGAGCGTGCCAAGGCCTTCGGCATCTACGGTGCGATCGCCGGTGGCGGTGGCGCCGTCGGCCTGATCCTTGGCGGCTTCCTCACCGAGTACCTGGACTGGCGCTGGACCTTCTATGTGAACGTCCCCTTCGCGATCATCGCCGCCGCCGGTGCGTACTTCGTGATCCGTGAGCCGGCCGGCTCGCGCAACCGCTCCCCGCTCGACATCCCCGGCGTGATCCTCTCCACCCTCGGCCTGGTCGCCCTGGTCTACGGATTCACCCGCGCCGAGTCCGAGGGCTGGTCGGACAGCGTCACCATCGGCATGTTCGTCGCCTCGGCCGTACTGCTGCTCGCCTTCGTCGCCGTGGAGGCGCGGGTCAAGTCGCCGCTGCTCCCGCTGCGCGTGCTCACCGAGCGCAACCGCGGCGGCGTGTATCTGTCGCTCGGCCTCGCGGTCATCGGAATGTTCGGTGTGTTCCTGTTCCTGACCTACTACCTGCAGGTCGTGCAGGGCTACTCGCCGGTGAAGACCGGCTTCGCCTTCCTGCCGATGGTGGCGGGCATGATCACCGGCTCGACGCAGATCGGTGCCCGTCTGATGACGCGCGTCCAGCCGCGCCTCCTGATGGGTCCCGGATTCCTGGTCGGCGCCCTCGGCATGCTGCTGCTGACCCAGATGAAGATCGACTCCTCGTACCCGGCCCTGATCCTGCCTGCGCTACTGCTGCTCGGTCTCGGTCTCGGTACGGCCTTCATGCCGGCCATGTCCCTGGCCACGCACGGAGTCGAGGCGCGGGACGCCGGCGTCGCCTCGGCGATGGTGAACACCTCGCAGCAGGTCGGCGGCGCGATCGGCACCGCGCTCCTGAACACCGTCGCCGCCTCCGCGACCACCGCCTATCTGACCGCGCACGCGGCGGACGCCACCACCCCGGCGGCACAGCAGCTGCTGCAGGCGCAGGCGATGGTGGACGGCTACAGCAGCGCGATCTGGTGGGCCGTCGGCATCCTCGTGGTGGCCTCCGCCATCGCCCTGACCTTCGTCAACGCCGGCCACCAGGGCGGCGCGGGCGAGGTCACGGGCTCGGCGAAGGACGGCGAGGCCGCGGCGGACGAGGTCAAGGTGCCCGTCGTGGCGCACTGAGCCACGGCCCCGGCCGCGCGGTGTGAACGTCAGCGCAGCCAGGGCAGATCCGCTCCGGCCTCGGCCGGCTGCAGTCCCTCGGCGATGATCTGCATGATCTCGCCGAGGGACTTCTGCTGTTCGGGAGTGAGCCGGTCGAAGATCGCCTGGCGGACCGCTGCCACATGGCCCGGCGCCGCACGCCTGAGCACCTCCATGCCCTCGTCGGTGAGGATCGCGTTCTGCCCGCGCTTGTCGGAGGGGCAGTCCTCGCGGCGGACCCAGCCCGACTTCTCCAGACGGGCCACCGCGTGCGAGAGCCGGGAGCGGGTGATCTTGGCGTTCCTGGCCAGCTCCGTCATGCGCATCGTGCGGCGGGGGGCTTGGGACAGATGGACCAGTAGGCCGTAGTAGACGTGCGGCATCCGGGCGTCGCGCTGCAACTGCCGGTCGAGATGGTCCTCGAGGAGCGTGCTGGCGTGCAGATACGCCAGCCAGGTGCGCCGTTCCTCGTCGTTGAGCCAGCGCGGGCCCTCGTTGTGCTTGGTCATGTCTCCCACTGTACGAAGAACTTCTTGAAACTTGAACGAAATGGCGGGGTGGAGTACTGTCGAGTAGAGATTGAATATTCAAGTAAGCCGAGCGTGAGGGATCAGGCGGACCACCCGGTCCTCGGGCCCGGTCTCAGCGATTGTGCAGGCGGGAGCAGACATGAATGCCATCCAGGAACGCCCCGGCGTCGGGCGGATGCCCGCGCTCTACCTGAGCCATGGCGCCCCTCCGCTCGCCGACGACGCCCTGTGGCCGGGTCAACTCGCCGCCTGGTCCGCCGAATTGCCCCGGCCGACCGCGATCCTGATGGTCTCCGCGCACTGGGAAGAGGCTCCGCTCGCCCTCGGGGCCGTCGAGACGCGCCCGCTCGTATACGACTTCTGGGGCTTCCCCGAGCACTACTACCAGGTGACCTACGCGGCACCGGGTGCGCCCCGACTGGCCGACTCCGTACGCAAGTTGCTCAGCGACGCCGGCACTCCCGTGCAGGACGTCCCGGACCGCGGCCTCGACCACGGCGCCTACGTCCCGCTCGTCGAGATGTACCCCGACGCCGACATCCCCGTGCTCCAGATCTCGCTGCCCACGCTCGACCCGGAGCGCCTGATGGACGTCGGCCGCCGGCTCGCACCGCTGCGCGACGAGGGTGTGCTGATCGTCGGCAGTGGCTTCTTCACGCACAATCTGGCGGCGCTGCGGCAGGGCGGAATCCCGTCCTGGTCCGCGGAGTTCGACGCCTGGGGCGGTGCGGCGCTCGCGGCCGGCGACGTGGACGCACTGCTCGACTTCACCCACCGGTCCCCGGCCGGCCTCCTTGCGCATCCGCGCACCGAACACTTCGCCCCCCTCTTCGTCACCCTGGGCGCGGCGGACGCCACCGGTGACCTCGACACCCACCGCCCGGTCATCGACGGCTTCTGGATGGGGCTTGCGAAGCGGTCTGTGCAGTTCGGGTGAGGTCTGCGACTGCGGTCTGTCCTGTCGGCCGGCGTCGGCCCTACTTCTCGGCGCTCGCCTTCGTGGGCTTCGCCGCGAGCGGCCCGGTGATCGCCTCGGTCACGGCGAAGCCCTTGGCAGGGCCGTCCTGGAGGACCACCTCGGTGCCGAAGGGCACTCGATGTATGCCGACCCAGTCGGCCCGATCCGGCTGAGGATCACTGAGGACGGTGACGGTGCCGCGGGCGTCGTGGCTGTCGACGATCACGTAGAGCGGGATGCCGGCCCGGGCGTATTCGCGGCGCTTTCGCTCCCGGTCGCGTCTGCGGCACTCGCGGCCGGGCGAGACGACCTCCACGACCAGACTCACAGCGGAGGCCTTGATGCCCAGGCCGTCCTCGTCGGCGTGAGGCTCGAGGTCTCTGGGGGCGATCAAGACGTCGGGGGTCCAGGCTTTGCGGCCGTGGATGACGTTGGTGTCCTGCAAGGACTGGAACTCGCTCTTGGCGAGGAACAGCACCAGGGATTCCCGTAGACGGTTCACGATCTGGGCGTGGGTCAGGCGGCCGGTGGGCGACACCTCGATGGCTCCCTCGATGATCTCGGCGTGGTAGCCCTCGGGGAGTTCCAGGGTCTTCCATGCCTGCCACAGGACCTCGTCGACGTCGAGTACCGGGGTCGGCGTGAGGTCGGCGTCCGGAGTGATGTCCTCGGGGGCCTTGTGGGCGAGAGCGGTCATGGCGTGCACCTCCTCCTCAAGTGTGGGCGTGGGCGCGCTTGCGGCACAAGCGACAGCGGGACCGTACGGAGGCCGTACAGGTGGACGAAAGCGTTCCGTGATCGATTCACGCGGGGGAGTGAGGCAGGAGCGATTCTGCGGGTCCGCGCCTCGGTGATTGCGTGAGGCTCGTTCGGGAACCCGCCCGGCAGTGGCAACCACAAGGTGCCTGGACTCGTCCTTCTGCAGGGGCGCGCTCCGAGGGGAACGGCAGCGGGGCGTCCGGCGTTGTCGGGGCGTGGGCTGTTCGTGAGGTGCAGCGGGCAGCAGACCCCCGGCTCGTACGCCGGCTGTGACGGTCGTCTCATTCACGACGGGGTGAGAGATGTCCCGAATGGTCCCGCGGCATCCGCTATAGCACTCTGACCTGCGGCGCCGAGGCCCAGGAGTGCGGCCTCCCGGCGCGCGGCGGCACAGGGTACTGCAAGATTCCGAGAATTGATGGACGCCTTGGGAATTCTGTCCGGATTCCAGTCGTTGTTTCCATCGGGTGCGGGTTACCCGAGCAGGGTGGGTCGATCCGCACAGTTCAGACAGTTCAGGCAGCACATCCAGTCAGCAGTTCAGACATCACCGGCCCCGCCCGCTCTCCGCCCAGCCGGAGAGCCCTCGATACGCAAGGGAGCACGCATGGCAACCCGTGCCGTCGCCCGTCGCAAGTCCGCCACAGAGGGCAGCCAGAAGTCCCTCGGCGGCGGGGGTAAGACCGACGCGACAAGCAGGGTTCGCGCCTCGAGCGGCGAGATCGCCGACCGCGACCTGGTCGGGATGTATCTCGACGAGATCGCGCGCACCCCGCTGCTCGACGCGGCCAGGGAGGTCGAGCTGTCGCAGATCATCGAGGCCGGTGTGTACGCCCGGCAGATACTGGACGGGACCCTCGAAGAGCCCAGCAAGTCGGGCGAGGGCGCCACGCCCGAGGAGCTCGAGGCGCTGATCGCCGACGCCGAGCGGGCCAAGGACATCTTCATCCGCTCCAATCTCCGCCTGGTCGTCGCCGTGGCCCGCCGGTACCCGCGCAGCGGCCTCCCGCTGCTCGACCTGATCCAGGAGGGCAATGCGGGCCTGGTCCGCGCCGTCGAGAAGTTCGACTACCGCAAGGGCTTCAAGTTCTCCACGTACGCGACCTGGTGGATCCGGCAGGCCATCACCCGCTCGATCGCCGACCAGTCGCGCACCATCCGGCTCCCCGTCCACCTCGTCGAGGAGCTCGGCCGAATCCGCCGCGTCCAGCGCGAGTTCAACAGGGAGCACGGCCGCGACCCGGAGCACACGGAGATCGCCGAGGAGCTCGGCGCCAAGCCGGAGCGCGTCGCCGACGTCCTCGACTGGGCCCGCGACCCGGTGTCGTTGAACATGTCGGTGGACGACGAGGGCGAGACCCAGTTCGGTGACCTCCTCGAGGACACCTCGGCCGTGTCGCCCGAGCAGTCCGTGCTGACGCTGCTGCGCAGCGAGGAGCTCGACGACCTCATCGGGCGTCTCGACCACCGCACCGCGTCCATCATCAAGATGCGGTACGGCATCGAGGACGGCCGCGAGCGGACCCTGACCGAGGTCGGCAAGGAGCACGGCCTCACGCGTGAGCGGATCCGGCAGATCGAGAAGCATGCGCTTCTTGAACTGAAGCGGTTGGCCCGCGACACGGGATTCGACGCGGCGGCGTAGTCGGGCTGTCGCCCTCCATATAGCCGAGTCCCGGTGCCCACCCCCCCGGCGCCGGGGCTCACCCCTGTTCGGGCGTCCGTGTGCAGCCCCCCGGCGCTGCGCGTCTTGTCCTCAGTCGCCGGACGGGCTTGATTTCCGGCGCTGCGCGCCTTGTCCTCAGTCGCCGGACGGGCTCTATTTGCCGCCGGACAGGCTTGATTGCCGCCGGACGGGCTCTATTTGCCGCCGGACGGGCTTCTGTGGGGTGGGCTTGAGTTGGTCGGGACGGCTCGTACCAGCCGTGCGCCCAACTGCTCGATGTGGGCGATCAGTTCGGTAGGCGCGTGGACCGTGAAGTCGACACCGACCAAGGTGAGCCGCAGCGTCAGCCACTCGATCGCATCGCCCGCCGTCGCCCGCAGCCGGCAGCTGTCCGCGTCCACCGGCTCCGGAACCCCGATCGCCGCCGGGATCCGCGCCGCCACCACCTCCGCCGGCGCCTCGAACGTCACATCGATCTCGTACGAGGTCTGCTGACGCTGCATCGAACGCCGCGTGTACTCCGCCGCATCCCCGCCCGGCAGCTCCCTCGGCGAGAAGCGCGCGCCCGTCGCGAAGGGATCCGAGACCCGGTCCACCCGGAAGGTCCGCCAGTCCTCGCGCTCCAGGTCGTACGCCACCAGGTACCAGCGGCGGCCCGTCGAGACGAGGCGGTACGGCTCGACGAGCCGGCGCGAGTCGGTCCCGTCACCCGCGCGATAGCCGAATCGCAGCCGCTCGTGCCCACTGCAGGCCGAGGCGAGCACGGTCAGCGTCTCCGTCGGGATCGTCGGCCCGTCGCCCCCGATGAGCGGAGTCGTCGCGGACTGCAGGGTCGTCACACGGTGCCGCAGCCGCGAGGGCAGCACCTGCTCGAGCTTCGCGAGCGCACGTACCGAGGCCTCTTCCACACCTTCCACCGCATGGCCCGCGCCCGCGCGCAGTCCGACCGCGATCGCCACCGCCTCCTCGTCGTCTAGCACGAGCGGCGGCATCGCCTTGCCCGCGACCAGGCGGTATCCGCCCTCGACGCCCATGGTCGCCTGCACCGGATAGCCGAGCTCGCGCAGCCGGTCGATGTCGCGGCGGACCGTGCGCCGGGAGACCCCGAGCCGCCCGGCGAGCTCGCCGCCCGGCCATTCGCGCGGAGTCTGCAGCAGAGAGAGGAGCTGGAGGAGCCGTGCCGGAGTATCCGTCGTCATGCCGTCAGAATGCCGCAGAACAAGGACATCATCCGACCTACATGGCTTCTAGTTTTCCG
Source organism: Streptomyces triticagri (assembly GCF_003429565.1). Lineage (GTDB taxonomy): Bacteria > Actinomycetota > Actinomycetes > Streptomycetales > Streptomycetaceae > Streptomyces > Streptomyces triticagri. The sequence goes on along the minus strand of NZ_QUAK01000119.1, from coordinate 7,847 downwards.
GCATGACCTCTCGCACCTCTCATGCACCAGCCACCTTCGACGCGTCGCCGCCTTCGGACCGGCGCCGCTGGTTCGCCCTCGCCATCGTGATGACCGCGGCCTTCATGGACCTCGTCGACGTCACGATCGTCAACATCGCGATTCCCTCGATCCAGCGCGACACCGGGGCCTCCTTCGGCCAGATCCAGTGGATCACCGCGGGATACGCGCTCGCCTTCGCGGCCGGCCTGATCACCGGCGGGCGGCTCGGCGACATCCACGGCCGGAAGCGGATCTTCCTGATCGGCGTCGCGGGCTTCACCGCCGCATCCGCGCTCTGCGGCTTCGCCGGCAGCCCGGAGATGCTCGTCGCCTCGCGGATCCTGCAGGGCGCCACCGCGGCCCTGATGGTCCCGCAGGTCCTGTCGATCGTGCACGCCACCTTCCCGGCGCACGAACGCGGCAAGGTCTTCGGCCTGTTCGGCGCCATCGTCGGTCTCGGTGCGGTCTCCGGGCCGCTGCTCGGCGCGCTGCTCACCGAGGGTGACCTGTTCGGCCTCGGCTGGCGTCCGATCTTCCTGATCAATCTGCCCGTCGGTATCGCGGCGCTGGTCCTCGGCCGCACGTACATCCTCGAGTCCCGCGCCCCGAAGGCGCTGCGCCTCGACCTCGTCGGAGTCGCGCTCGTCACCGTCGCCCTGCTGATGCTGTTCTATCCGCTGACCCGCGGCCGCGAGCTGGACTGGCCGCTGTGGGGGTACGCCCTGATGGCCGGCGCCCTGGTCGTCCTCGCCGTACTGGTCGCGTACGAGAGGCGGAAGACGGTGCGGGACGGGTCGCCGCTCATCGAGCTGTCGCTGTTCCGGGTCAAGAGCTTCAGTGCCGGTATCGCCGTGCAGCTGACCTTCGGTATCGCCCTCGGCATCTTCTTCCTGGTGTGGACGCTCTATCTGCAGTACGGGCTCGGCTGGAGCGCGCTGCATGCGGGGCTCACCGGAGTGCCGTTCTCCGTCGCGGTATCGGTGGCGGCCGGGATCTCCGTACAGAAGCTGGTCCCGCGCTTCGGCCGCAAGGTGCTGCAGGGCGGGGCGCTGATCATGGCGTCCGGTGTGCTGCAGTACCTCTGGGAGGCCGGGCGGTACGGCGCCGGGATCTCGTCCTGGCAGATGGCGCCGCCGCTCGTGGTGATGGGCGTCGGGATGGGCCTGATCGTGGCGCCGCTGACCGACGCCGTGCTCTCCGACGTGCCGCGTGAGCACTCCGGCTCGGCCTCCGGGCTGGTCAACACGACGATGCAGATGGGCAATGCGCTCGGGCTCGGCCTGGTGTCGGTGGTGTTCTTCGGAGTGATCGACGAGCCGCTTGCGCCCGCTGCCGTCGGACCCGCGTTCGTGTCCGCCTTCGAGAATGCGCTCGGCTGGGTGGCCGGGGTGCTCGGGGCGATCTTCCTGGTGATGTTCGCGCTGCCGTCGCGGGGTGCGGGGCATGGGGAAGGTGTGGTGGCCGGTGAGGCTGCTGACGACGTCCATCGTGAGGCGGAGGAGAAGGTGACCGTGCCGGCCGGGTGACCCGCCGGACCGTCCGTCCCCGGCCGCTTTTGTTTCGGTCCGCGTCATGCCCGAATGTGTTTACTTCCCGGAAATCTGGTCGTATCTTGGGGAGGGAAACCACATGTTCGGGCATGAAGCGGAGCTGAAACCACATGTACGCACCGGAGCGCCAGCAGGAGATCCTCCGCCTCGCTCGTGACGGCGGCCGGGTGGACGTGCTCTCGCTCGCCGAGGAGTTCCAGGTCACCGCCGAGACCATCCGGCGCGACCTCAAGGCGCTCGACCGCGCCGGCCTCGTCCGCCGTGTGCACGGCGGCGCGATCCCGGCCGGCGCACTCGACTTCGAGCCCGACCTCGCCGAGCGCGAGTCCACCGCGGCCGACGAGAAGGACCGCATCGCGCGCGCCGCCGTGGCGGAGCTGCCCACGGAGGGCAGCGTCATCCTCGACGCCGGTACGACGGTCGCCCGCCTCGCCGGCGCGATCCCCCTCGAATCCGGGCTCACGGTCGTCACCCACGGCCTGCCCGTCGCCGCCCGGCTCGCCGACCACCCCGGCATCCAGCTCCACCTCATCGGCGGCCGCGTCCGCCACCGCACGCGGGCGGCCGTCGACGCCTGGGCCCTGCGCTCCTACGGCGAGATCCGCGCCGATGTCGCCTTCCTCGCGGCCAACGGCTTCTCCGCCGCGGCCGGTCTCACCACCCCCGATCTCGCCGAGGCAGCCGTCAAACGGGCCGCGGCGAACGCGGCCCGCCGCGTCGTCCTGCTCGCCGACTCGGCCAAGCACGGCCAGGAGCACTTCGCCCGCTTCGGCTCACTCGCCGACGTGGACCTGCTCATCACCGACACCGGCCTCGATCCGGGGGAGGCGGAGGCGATCGAGCAGGACGGTACGGAGGTGCTGCGCGTGTAGCCGGGCAGCCGCCTCCGCCCGTGCGCCGGGCCTCTCCACGCCCGGCTCCCCGTCCTCCTCGCACCGCCGATGCCTCGCCGGCCCACCCCGTACGGCAGGCACATCCGCACCACCGGAAGCAGCAGCCGCATGATTCTCACCGTCACCCCGAATCCGTCCCTCGACCGCACCTACGAGGTCCCCGCCCTCGACCGGGGCGAGGTCGTCCGGGCCACCGGCGAGCGCCTGGACCCCGGCGGCAAGGGCGTCAACGTCTCGCGCGCCGTCTCCGCCGCAGGCGTCGCCACCCTCGCCGTGCTCCCGCTCGGCGGCGTACCCGGCGAACTCGTCGCGACGCTGCTGCGTGACCAGGGAATCGTCGCCGTACCCGTGCCGGTGGCCGGCCACACCCGCTCCAACATCTCGGTCGCCGAGCCCGACGGGACCCTCACGAAGATCAACGCCCCGGGGCCCGAACTCTCCGCGGACGAGGCCGAGTCACTGCTCACCGCGGTGGCCGCGGGCTCCCAGGACGCCGACTGGGTCGCCTGCTGCGGCAGCCTCCCGCGCGGCCTCGCGCCCTCCTGGTACGCCGCGCTCGCCGCCCGCGCGCACGAGGCCGGCGCGCGTATCGCCCTCGACACCTCGGGCCCGGCGCTGCTCGCCGCCCTCGCCGAACGCCCCGATGTCGTCAAGCCGAACGCCGAAGAGCTCGCCGAGGCGGTCGGCCGCCCGCTGTCCACCGTCGGCGACGCCGTCAAGGCGGCCGAGGAGCTGCGTGAGCGGGGGGCGCGCGCCGTGCTCGCCAGCCTCGGCGCGGACGGTCAACTCCTGGTCGACGCCACGGGCTTGCACTTCGGCAGCGCTCCGGTGGGCACCGTGCGCAGCAACGTCGGTGCCGGCGACGCCTCGCTCGCCGGATTCCTGGCGGCCGGCGGTACGGGGCCGCAGGCGCTGGCCGCCGCGGTCGCGCACGGCGCCGCCGCGGTGCAGCTGCCCGGCAGTGTGATGCCCACGCCGGCCGACCTGGTGCCCGACGCGGTCACCGTCACCTCCGAAGTCCCCCTGGACCGCGCCCTCATGGAGCCGGCCGCATGAGCCCGGTGGGGGAGCGCGTGGGTGAAGTCCCGTCGGCCTCGAGTCGTACGGGAGCGGTCGTCGTCCCCACCCCGTACACCCTCTTGTCCCAGTACACCCTCTTGTCCCCGTACACCCCCTTGTCCCCGTCCCCCGGTCCTCACCCCGCCCCCGTCCCCGGGGCCGTACGCGTGCGAAGGAGCCCGCGATGAGCGAGATGATCACCGCGGATCTGGTCGATCTCGACCTGTCCGCCGACAGCAAGGAGGCGGCGGCCCGTTCGCTCGCCGAGCGGATGGCCGCCCTCGGCCGGGTCACCGACCTGGACGGCTTCCTTGCGGATGTCGCCGCCCGCGAGGCGCAGATGCCCACCGGCCTGGACGGCGGCATCGGCATACCGCACTGCCGCAGCGCCCATGTCACCGAACCCACCCTCGCGTTCGGCCGCAGCGCCACCGGCATCGACTTCGGCGCCCCCGACGGGCCCGCCGACCTGGTCTTTCTGATCGCCGCCCCGGCCGGTGCCGACAGCGACCATCTGACCATCCTCTCCGCCCTCGCCCGCCGGCTGATGGACGCCGAATTCACCGCCGCCCTGCGCGCGACCGGCGACCCGGCCGAGGCGGCGGCCCTGGTGAGGGGCGAGGACGCCACCGCCGGGTCCGAGGAGCCCGAGGAGCCCGAGGAGTCCGGGGAGGCGGCCTCGGCCGCTCCGGGCGACCAGCCGTTCAGGATCGTCGCCGTCACCTCCTGTCCCACCGGAATCGCCCACACCTACATGGCGGCCGAGTCCCTGGAGAACGCGGGCCGCGACGCGGGCGTCGAACTCGTCGTCGAGACCCAGGGCTCCGCGGGCTTCACCCGCCTCGACCCGACCGTCGTCGCCGCCGCGGACGCGGTGATCTTCGCCCACGACGTACCCGTACGGGAGCGGGAGCGCTTCGCCGGCAAGCCCACCGTGGACGTGGGCGTGAAGGCGGGCATCAACCGCCCGGCCGAACTCGTCGCCGAAGTACGCGAGAAGGCCGCACGCGGCGAGCGCAGCGCCGCCTCGCCCACCCCCGTGGACGCCGCGGGCGACGAGGGCGACGGGTACGGCACCAAGCTCCGCAAGTGGCTGATGTCGGGCGTCAGTTACATGGTCCCGTTCGTCGCCGCGGGAGGCCTGCTCATCGCCCTCGGCTTCGCGATCGGCGGTTACGAGATCGACCAGGCGAAGTCCGTCGCCGAGCACTTCGCCTGGACCGAGGCCGCGAGCTGGGCCGCGCTCCTCTTCCAGACCGGCCAACTCGCCTTCGGTTTCCTGGTCCCCGTGCTCGCCGGATACATCGCCTACGGCATGGCGGACCGGCCCGGCCTCGTACCCGGATTCGTCGGCGGCGCCGTCGCCGTGACCATCGAAGCCGGATTCCTCGGAGGCCTGGTCGCCGGCCTGCTCGCCGGCGCGGTGGTGATGGCGATCCAACGAGTCCGCATACCACCCGTGTTGCGCGGCATCATGCCGGTCGTGGTGATCCCGCTGATCTCGTCCGCGGTCGTCGGATTCCTGATGTTCCTCGTGGTGGGCAAGCCCATCGCATCGCTGCAGGGCGCACTCACCGACTGGCTGGAGAGCCTCACCGGTGCGAACGCCGTCATTCTCGGCGTGATCCTCGGCCTGATGATGTGCTTCGACCTCGGCGGCCCGCTGAACAAGGTGGCCTACGCCTTCGCGGTCGGCGGCCTCGGCGCCGACGCCACGGACGGCAACCTCAAGGTCATGGCCGCCGTCATGGGCGCCGGCATGGTCCCGCCGCTCGCGATGGCGCTCGCCACGACCGTGCGCGGCAAGCTCTTCACCCGTACCGAGCGGGAGAACGGCAAGGCGGCCTGGGTGCTCGGGGCCTCGTTCATCACCGAGGGCGCGATTCCGTTCGCCGCGGCCGATCCGCTCCGGGTGATCCCCGCCTCGATGGCGGGCGGTGCGGTCACCGGTGCGCTGTCGATGAGTTTCGGGGCGACGCTGCAGGCCCCGCACGGTGGCATCTTCGTGGTCCCGCTGATCGGACTGCCCTGGCTCTACTTGGTGGCGGTCGCCGCCGGTACGTGTGTGACGGCCGCCCTTGTCATCGTCCTCAAGGGCATGCGCCGGGAGCCGGCCGGGACCGCGGCCGGAGCGGGCACGGTGCAGGCCGAGCCGGAGACAGGAGCGAAGGGCGGGGCGGGCTCGCCGGACGCAGGAGATGCCGCGGTGAAGGTTCCCGCCTCCGTGGGGCGGTAGTTGAATCCGGGGGTGGCTCGTCCACGGACGAGCGCCCCCGGGCGTGCGCCGTCGCGGCGTTCCCGCTCGCGGCCCCCCTCACGTCGGCTTCCGACCGACCCCGATCACCCTCCCGGTAACGGGAGTTCGGCCCCCGCCTGCGGGAACTCCGGGAAGCTGTCGTACGTTTCCCCGAACACCGGACATGATGTCCGCCGCAGGGACTACGGTGAGCGGTCACAAGGTGACATGCAGCGATGCCGGGAGAAGCCTTGAGCGTTACGTACGAGACCCCCGAGGAGTACCTCAAGCGGCTCCTCGGACGCGCCCTGAACTCCTTCGAGCTGCCCGACGAGACCATATCGAGCCTGGACTCGGCCCTGGCGTACGACAGTTCGCTGCACGCCGCCCACCACACCGCGGGCCTGCACCGCGAGACCCGTCGCCATACCTTCCTCCTCGCGGACGGCCGCGCGCTCACCCTCTGGGAGCTGGCGTACGGCACGACCCAGGGCGGGCCGACGGACCACGAGCTGTACACCGAGTCCGCCCAGGCCGACCTCGCCGCCTCCCGACTGGCCCCGGACCTGGCGGGCGACTCCCAGGCCGATCGCGGCGCGCGCACCGGCACTGCTCCCCGCGGGGACCAGCATCCGGACCGTGCGCCCGGCGATCCGGGAGCCGCGGGCCTGTCACTCGAGCTGGAGCTCGGCGTCGGCGCGGGTCTCGAGCTGGACTTCGACGAGGCCGGGACCCCGCCCCACGCCATCGCGCGGCTGCGTCTCGTCCACCCCGACGTCCGGGACTGGCCCGCGCGCACCTACTCACCCGACGACTCGGCCGACCACGCCCGCCGCCTCCTGCGCCGCGCGGAGAACGCGGACCGGCCCCGGGACCACGTGGCCGAGCAGTTGCGCACCGCGCTCGCCCACCAGATCACCCAGTCCTTCGGCCATCCCTGCGGAAGCGCCACCTCCGGCCTGGGCTGTGCGCTGTACGAGCACGCCTTCCTGCTCACCGACGGCAATGAGCTCAGCCTGTGGGAGCTCGAGCACACCGCCACCCCGGACGGCCGCCACATGTGCGAGGTCTACGAGGACGAGCAGACGGCACGCACGGCGATGGACGCCCGCGCGACCACCCACCGCTGAGGCCGAGGGACTGCCGAGTGACCGCCGAGGAACTGCCGAGTGACTCAGGGGCGGCAGCTCCCGTCCGGAAGCAGCCGGACGCAGTCGAAAGCAGCCCGAAGCAGCCGAAAGTAGAGTGTGCCCATGGCCTGCCGCGTCAGTGAGCTTGTACTGAGTTGCCGTGAGCCCGAGACGCTTGCCCGGTTCTGGTGCGAGGTCCTGGACTTCGTCGTGCTGGACCGCGAGGACGACGGTTCGCTGGAGATCGGACCGCGTGACGGCTTCGGCGGGCCGCAGCCGACGATCATCCTCAGCCGCCGGGACGAGCCCGAGCCGGGCAAATCACGCCTGCACATCGACGTCAACGCCACCGACCGCGACCAGGACGCCGAGCTGGAGCGCCTCCTGAAGCTCGGCGCCCGCCGGGCCGACATCGGTCAGACGGGCGACGAAGGCTGGCACGTACTCGCCGACCCCGAGGGCAATGAATTCTGCTTGCTCAAGAGGCGCCTCGGCCCTCTCTGACGCACGCCGGACCGGCGGTCACGCGCCCGGCCGCCGAGCCCCATCGACCGCCCGGCCGCCGAGCTTCGCACCGACCGCCACTCAGCCGTACAGATCGCGGTACGAGGGGAAGTGCCCGCCCGGCCCGTCCACCGTGTGCGCCGCCAGCACCGCCTTGACCACCGCGCGGGTGACAACATCCGCGCCCGCGGCCAACACCGCATTCACCTCCACCAGTTCGCTCCGTGGGTCCTCGCTGAACGCCCGCTCGCCCGTCGCCAGCGTGAACACCGTGTCCCCGTCATTCAGCAGATGCACCGGCCGTACCGCCCGCGCAAGCCCGTCGTGCGACGTCCCGGCGAGCTTCTGCGCCCGAGCCCGGTCGAGAGCGGCGTCCGTCGCCACCACGGCGAGGGTGGTGTTCAACGCCGGCCGCGAGGCCTGCCCGGCCGGCCGCCGCGCGGCGGCCGCGGCC
>NZ_QUAK01000118.1 GCF_003429565.1 Streptomyces triticagri | reverse complement strand
CGCCTAGACGACCTGGCACCGGCGTCGACCTCCCCCGCCACACCGCAGGCGGCAGCGGAATCCACACCTGATGGACAGCAACCAGGCAGCACACCGCAGACCCAGACCATCAACAACACCCACCACACCCCGATCCAACCACCCCTAACCCACCCCGCAAACACCGAGCGTACGGTCGTACGCTTCAGGTTGTAGGGTCCGGGTATGACTGTCGACGTTCCGAAGCGACCCAGTGCGGCCGATCGCCATGCTCGTGCCGCCGTCGCGGTGTTGTTTCTGACCAACGGGGCGCTGTTCGCGAATCTGTTGCCGCGGTTCCCGGAGATCAAGGCCGACCTCGGGATGGGCAACGCGGCATACGGCCTCGCCGTCGCGGCGTTCCCCACCGGCGCCATCGCAGCGGGACTGGCGGCGGGTGCGCTGACCAGACGGTTCGGGTCCGCGCGGGTGGCGGTGGGCGGCACGCTGGCGACGGCGATCGGCCTGCTGGTGGCCGGAGTTGCCGAGTCGGTGCTGGTCTTCGCTTCGATGCTGTTCCTGGCCGGTGCGATGGACTCGGTCACGGATGTCGGGCAGAACGCGCACGGCCTGCGGGTGCAGCGCCGCTACGGCCGTTCCATCATCAACTCGTTCCACGCGATCTGGTCGATCGGTGCCGTCGCCGGAGGGTCGATGGCCGCAGGGGCGATCGCGCTCGGCCTCTCGAGGGGGCAGCACCTGGTGTTGTCGGGGGTCCTCTTCTCGGCTCTTGCCTGTGCGGCGCTGCGGTTCTGCCTGCCGGGCCCGGACACAGATGCAGACACGGATACGGATACGGGGGCGAGTTCGGGAGGAAGCCGTGCCGGCGGAGAGGGCGAGGCGCAGGCGAAGGTGCTTGCTGCCGGACGCCGCCGTCCCGTGCATCTCGTACTGGCCGCGCTCGTCCTGATCGCGATGGCCGGCACTCTGGTGGAGGACGCCGGCAATTCCTGGGCGGCGCTGTATCTGTCCGATTCTCTCGACGCCTCGGTCACGCTCGCGGCGTCCGGCTACATCGCCCTCGTCGGCGCGCAGTTCATCGGGCGGATCCTCGGTGACCGGCTGGTCGACCGCTTCGGGCAGCGGACGGTGGCCCGGGCGGGTGGGCTGATCACCGCGGCCGGGATGGGCACGGCACTGGCGGTTCCCACGGTGCCCGGCACGGTGCTGGGCCTCGCGGCGGCCGGGCTCGGGGTGGCCACGCTCGTACCCGCGGCGATGCACGAAGCCGACCAACTCCCCGGACTGAGACCGGGATCGGGCCTGACGATCGTCTCCTGGTTGATGCGGCTCGGTTTCCTCCTGTCGCCGCCCGCGGTCGGTCTGATCGCCGACATGACGAGTCTGCGTACGGGTCTGCTCGTCGTGCCACTGGCGGGTCTTGTCGTGGTCGCACTTGCCGGTGTGCTGCAGACGCGGCAGGCGCCGACGAGTGCGGCGACAGGATCCGTGTCGCCGGGCCGGTGACCATCCGTCTGACCGTCCGTGTGACCAAGAGCATGGCCAAAGTCCCTGATGGGGGCGGGTACGGGCACTTATTCTGGCGAGGTGTCCCCACTTGCCCGTATCGATGCCTCGTACACCCCGCGCTTTGCCGAGTTCGCCTTCGAGCCAGGTTTCACGGCCGCGGTGGACCAGCATGTCGCACACCTGCGGGAGCGACTGGCTGTGACCTGCCCGGATCTGGTGCCGCACGCGCCTGATCGGGAGGCGTTGTCCGACTACGCGCTCGGGTTTCTCGATGCGCTGGCCGAGTCGGGGTGGCGTGAGCCGGTCGGGCACGACTACGCGGTGTGCCGCCTCACCGCCATTTCCTGGCTGGTGCGGCGGCACGACCTCGCGTGAGTGTGCATCGTCACATGGGGTCCATCGGCTCCCGGTCCTGGACCGGCTGGTTGGTGAGCGCGTCCTCGCGGCCGGCCTGGTAGGCGCCTGCCGACGAGGCCCGGGCCTTGGCCGTCTCCTGCTCGGCCGTGTCCAGCCAGCGTTCCCAGCGCTGCCGCATCGGGCCGATCATGCCGCCGCCGACGCCGACGATCAGGATGCCGGCCCCTGCCGCGAGTGCCGCGTAGAGCACGGGCTGGGTGACCGTCGTGGCGATGCCGGCCTGGCCGAGCGCCGCGATCACACCGAGCGCGACGATGCCCGCCCAGGCGATGGTGCCGACGGTCTTGCCGTACGACATCGAGGACAGTGCGTTGGTGACGATGTCGCGTACGAGGTTGGCCACGGCCATCGCGACGACGATCAGGACGATCGCGACGATGCCGCGCGGCAGCCAGGCGACGATGCCGTTGATCATGTCGCTGACGGGGTTCGGGCCGAAGACGCCGAAGCCGAGCTGGAGTGTGATCAGGAGCAGGGCCGCGTAGACGACCTTGCAGATGATCGCTGTCATGTCGTACTTGGATCCCGCGAGCATGCGGTCGGCGCCGGCTTTCTCGGCCAGCTTTTCGGAGCCGACCTTGCGTAGTACTCGGTCGAGCGGGCGATCAGCTTGGAGACGAACCAACCGATCGCGAGGACGATCAGGAACGCCACCAGCTTCGGAACGAACTGGGCGACCTTCGACCAGGCGTCATTGAGCCCCTGAGTGAAATCCACGGAAAGCACAAGATTCTGGGTCATGAGTGGTCCTCCACTCGTTGTGGCCCGCGCGCTGCGGCGTCCGGGCGTTCGGCCCCCCATTCACGGGTCCTCGCAGGTCACCCGTCACTCCATTCGTGTATACCACCGTGTGGGGGACGCGGCCCGCTCGCAGCGGCCGTCCGGGCGACAGCTGCCGCCGCGGGGCGTCACCGGTCCGTGGGCGCCGTGTGCAACGTCGTCGCAACGTGGCGTCGGGTCCACTCGTGGTGCCGGGGCCGGGGCGTTCCGCCTCGGCCGGGACGGACGGAGGCGGCTGCGATGACGGACGAGCCCGCACGGGTGGAACTGACCACCGAGGCCGCGGATCTGCTGCGCCGGCTGCGATCGATGCACGGTCCGCTGATGTTCCACCAGTCCGGCGGCTGCTGCGACGGCAGCGCGCCCATGTGCTATCCGGAGGGCGAGTTCCGCACCGGTGGCTCCGATGTCCTGCTCGCCTCACTGGAGGTGCCGGGTGTGGCTGAGCCGATCGGCTTCTGGATGTCGAAGAGCCAGTACGAGGTGTGGAGCCACACCCGGCTGATCGTGGACGTGGTCGAAGGCCGCGGTAGCGGCTTCTCGCTGGAAGCGCCCGAGGGGGTGCGTTTCCTGATCCGCTCGCGGGTGCTCGGTACGTGAGCGGCCGGGCCGTGTGCGTACGGTCTGTGGTGGGTCGGGTCAGGCGGTGAAGGCTTCGACGAGTGTCCAGATCGCCAGGCCCGCCATGCACAGGCCGCCGATGCGCTGCACGGTCTTCAGGGGTACGCGCTTGGCGATGAACCGGCCGACGACCAGGGCGAGCGCGGACACCGACATCAGGGCGGCGGCCGAGCCGATGGCGGTGGAGGCGGCGCCGTTGGTCGCGGCGAGGTTGGCGGTGGTGATCTGGGTCAGATCGCCCCACTCGCTGATGAAGACGGCCATGAACGCGGTGGTGAACACCGGCCAGAATCCGGTGACCGTACGGCCTCCCTCGTCGCCTTCGTCATCGCCCGCGCCGCTGCGCAGCAGGACCACCGCGCCGAAGGCGAAGAGGGCGGCCGAGACGAGTTTCACGGCGACGGTGGGGAGCAGGCCGATGAGGCTGCCGGCGCCGACGGCGATGGCGACGTGCACGACGAAGGCGGCGGAGGTGCCGAACCAGACGTAGAGCGGCCGCATCCGGGTGCCCATGGCCAGGGAGGCGAACATCGTCTTGTCGGGGAGCTCGGCGAGGAAGATCAACCCGAAGGCGGTGAGGATCGTCAGGGGGTCGAGGGACATACCCGGTGCTTTCTGCTGGGGCCGGGCCGTGCGCCTGCTCTACCGACACCCTGGGGCGCCCGCGGGGAGGACTCGGCCCGGCACGACGGAGCGCCCGCACAGGGGTGCGGGCACGATCATGCCTGGCCGAAGGTCTCGTCCACCCTCCCGGTCACTGAGTGACCAGGGGGCCCGACGGCCGGGACATCCGCGGATGTCCAGTATGTCGACCGGTCGGTGTCGCAGGACTACTCCCCTTCGCTCGGCCCAGTGTAGCCGGGTCCGGGAGGGGTCAGGGTTGGAGCTTGCTCACAATGTCCGCGGTGGCGGTCAGACCGTTCTGGATGGTGGGGGCCATGCTGGTGCTCGCGAGATAGAAGCCGAGCAGGACGCAGACGATCGCATGCGAGAGCTTGAGTGCGCCGTTGCGCAGGAACACCACCGCAAGGACCACGAGCAGCAGCACCACGGAAATCGAAACGGCCATCGCCAACCTCCTCCGCCGCGCTGACCCCGCGGCATTCGGCGGCAAGTCTGGCGCAGCGGAAGGTCCGGTCGGGCGAGTGGCGTGTCCGCCGAACGTGTGTTGACTGGCTGTGACCGTACGTGGTCAGGGCCGGTCGTAGGCGTCGAGGAAGGCTTCGAGGGCGGGCAGGTCGTCGGTGTTGAGGTGGTCGGCGTCGGCGGCGATCAGTTCGGCCCAGACGGCGCCGCGGGCCTCGCCCGGCAGGTCGGGGGTGGCCCAGAAGCGGACGCGCTGCTCGCGTGCGTGGGCCGTCGCCACGATGCTGTGCAGCTTGTCGCGCTCGGCGGTGGGCATGGGGCCGGTGCCGTACCAGGTGAAGTGCTCGGACCAGTTGTCGCTGATGAGGGGGATGAGGGAGGCGGGGGCGGGTCCGCCGAGGTCGGTGAGGCGGCCGTCGTAGAAGGCGTGGCGGGTGCGCTGGGCTTCCATGGGGGCGCGGGCTGCGCGGTCGCCGGAGATGACGGCGGTGACCGGGCCTCGGCGTACGCGGCCGTGGGCGTAGGTGGTGAACAGGCCGCGGTGGAGGCTCAGTTGGCGGTGGAGTTCGAGGTAGGCGGCCTCGCCGTCGGCCTTGATGTCGATCAGGAGTTGGAGCGGCTGTCGGTGTCCGCGGTATACGGAGCCGTGGTTGGCGCGGACGCGTTCGGCGAGCGGGTCCAGGTAGAGGGAGCGCAGTGTGCGCGTGGGGTCGAGGTCCACCGGGTCGTGGGCGACGAGGAGTTCGCCGTCGACGAGGTACACGTCCGCTTCGACGCTGCTGAAGCGGTGGTCGAGGGCGTCGTGCAGGGGGCGGGGGTGCAGGTAGTCGTTGTGTGCGTGGGCGCGGCGCAACGGCCTGGGGGCGGGGGTGCGTTCGCCGGCCAGGGCGTACGAGGGGACGGCCACGGTGCCGGCGAGGGCTGCGCCGATGGTGGTGACTGCTCTGCGGCGGGTGACGAGGGCCATGGTGCCTCCGGATGCGGGTGGCGACTGGGTGGGCGGCGACGGTGTGCGGCGGGCCATGGCGAGTATGGGGCCTGTGGTGGGCCATGTGGCAGTGGTGCGGCGGGAGTTGGGGTTATTGTCGGCCGGTGTTCATGGGTGCGGGGCAGGTGGCGGCAGGGGCGGCCGCGGCGGCCCGCAGTAGGGTGCTGGAGTCGCCGACGACGAGGGAGTGGCAGATGACCGGCTCGGAGCGCCCCGTGATCGACACCGGCAAGGCGCATTCGGCGCGGGTCTACGACTGGTTCCTGGACGGCAAGGACAACTACCCGGTGGACGAGGAGCTGGCCCGGCAGATCCTGGCGATCGAGCCGCAGGCGAAGCGCTCGGCGCAGCACAACCGCTGGTTCATGCGGCGGGCGACCCGGCGGCTGGCGCGGGACATGGGTGTGCGGCAGTTCCTGGACATCGGTACGGGCATTCCGACCGAGCCGAATCTGCATCGGATCGCGCAGGATGTGGCGCCCGAGTCACGTGTGGTGTACGCGGACAATGATCCGATCGTGCTTGCGCATGCGGCGGCGTTGCTGCGCGGTACGGCGGAGGGTGTCACGGAGTATGTGCAGGCGGATGTGCGCGAGCCTGCGGCGATTCTCCAACAGGCGGGCGCGGTACTGGACTTCGAGCGGCCGGTGGCGCTGTCGGTGATCGCGCTGATGCATTTCGTGGCGGACGGCGACGGGGCGTTCGATGTGATCGGCACTCTGGTGGACGCGTTGGCGCCGGGCAGTTTCCTGGTGCTCAGTCAGCTGACGGCCGAGTTCAATCCGGAGGCGGTGAACAGTTCGGTGCGTACGTACGGGGCGGGTGGTGTGACCCTGGTGCCGCGCTCGCGCGAGGAGGTGGGCCGCTTCTTCGGCGGCCTCGAGCTGCTCGAGCCCGGGATCGTGCCGGTCGATGCCTGGCACCGCTCCGACGACGAGGGCGGCTCGGGTCCTGAGCGGGAGGGTGCGGCGACGGGCGGTCCGGTGCCGCTGTATGCGGGTGTGGGGCGCAAGCCCTGAGCCGGGGCGGGGTGGCGGTCAGAACTGCACGGGGTCGCGGCTGAGCGGGCAGGTCATGCAGTGGCCGCCGCCTCGGCCGCGGCCGAGTTCGGCGCCGACGATGGTGATGACCTCGATGCCTGCTTCGCGCAGCAGGGCGTTGGTCTGAGTGTTGCGGTCGTAGGTGAAGACGACGCCCGGTTCCAGGGCGACGGCGTTGTTGCCGCTGTCCCACTGCTGGCGTTCGGAGGCGTAGACGTCGCCGCCGGTCTCGATGACGCGGAGTGCGGGAAGGCCGAGTGCGCGGGCCACGACCTCGGTGAAGGGTGTGCTGCCCTCGTCGGTGATGTCGAGGCCGGGTGCCTTGTCGCTGGGGCGCAGCGAGAAGGTGTGCACCGATTCCATGATCTTCGGGTAGAGGGTGACGACGTCCCGGTCGGCGAAGGTGAAGACGGTGTCGAGGTGCATGGCGGCCCGGAGTTTGGGCATTCCGGCGACGATGACGTGTTCGGCGGCGCCGCGCTCGAAGAGGGCCGCGGCGACCTGGGTGATGGCCTGGCGTGAGGTGCGCTCGCTCATGCCCATCAGGACGACGCCGTTGCCGACGGGCATGATGTCGCCGCCCTCGAAGGTGGACTGGCCCCACTCGGTCTCCGGGTCGCCCCACCAGATCGTGGAGCCGACGAAGTCGGGGTGGAAGCGGTAGATGGCCTTCATCAGGAGGGTCTCGTCGCGGCGGGCCGGCCAGTAGAGCGGGTTGAGGGTGACTCCGCCGTAGAGCCAGCAGGTGGTGTCGCGGGTGTAGAGGGTGTTGGGCAGGGGTGGCATCAGGTATTCGCGGACGCCGCTGGATTCGCGGGCGAGGGCGATGTAGCCGGTGCGGTAGTCCTCGGGGAGGTCGGTGGTGGCGAGTCCGCCGATGAGGAACTCGGCGAGTCGGCGCGGGTCGAGGGACTCCAGGAAGGCGCGGGTGCCGTCGATGAGGCCGAGGCCCACCTCATTGGCGACGATCTTGCGGTCGAGGAGCCAGTTCCTCGCGGTGTCGATGGCCATGGTCTGGGTGAGCAGATCGTGCAGTTCGACGACCTCGACGCCGCGTACGGTCAGCTTCTCCACGAAGTCGGCGTGGTCGCGCTGTGCGTTTTCCACCCACATCACGTCGTCGAAGAGCAGCTCACCGGCATTGGACGGGGTGAGGCGTCGGTGCGCGAGGCCCGGGGCGCAGACCAGTACCTTGCGCAGTCTGCCCACCTCGGAGTGGACGCCGTAGGAGGTGGCGGGCGTACTGTCCTGGGTCATCGGCTGCCTTTCCTGGTACGCGCCGGGGCGCCTCGGCGATGCTGCTGCGGGTGGTACGGCGGGCGGGTCACAGGCTGATCCAGCCGAGGGCGAGGGCGATGACGCCCACCGCTGCGCCGGCCACGGAGACGGCGAGGATGACCAGTTCGCGCGGTGCGAAGACGCGGCGGCCCTGTTCGCGGCGGGCCATCACGAACAGGATCGTGGCGGGTGCGTAGATGATCAGTGAGACCAGGAGGTACTTGAGTCCGGCGGCGTAGATCAGGAATGCGGTGTAGAGCGTGGCCAGGATGCTGACGGTCAGGTCGCGGCCGCGTCCGCCGATGTCGCCGGGGTCGGGGCCGCGCAGGATCTTCACGGCGTATGCGGCGGCGAGCAGGAAGGGGATGAGGGTGAGTGAACTGGTCAGGTCGAGCGCGAAGTTGAAGGCGTCGTCGGAGAAGTAGGTGACGACGAGGACGATCTGGGTGAGGCAGGTCGTCATGATGAGCGCGGGGACCGGCACGTCGGCATCGGTGGCCCGGCCCAGGAAACGCGGCATGTCCTTGTCGCGGGCGGCCACGTAGAGCACTTCGGCGGACATCAGGGTCCAGGCCAGGTAGGCGCCGAGTACGGAGACGATGAGGCCGACGCTGATGAAGACCTTGCCCCAGGTGCCGACGGCCTCTTCGAGTACGCCGGCCATGGAGGGCTGGCGCAGCTCGGCGATCTCGCCCATGGGGAGGATGCCGTACGAGACGATGGTGACCGATGCGAAGATCGCGAAGACGCTGAGGAAGCCGAGGACGGTGGCGCGTCCGACGTCTTCGCGGCGCTTCGCGTGCCGGGAGTAGACGCTGGCGCCCTCGACTCCGAGGAACACGAAGACGGTCACCAGCATGGTGCCCTTGACCTGCTGGAACAGGGATCCGGCGTAGTCGGCTCCGGTGAAGTTGTCGGCGAACACCGAGGGCTCGAAGTAGATGACGGCGAGCAGGACGAAGACGATGATCGGCACGATCTTGGCGACGGTGACGATCCGGTTGATCGCGGCGGCTTCCTTCACTCCGCGGCTGATCAGGGAGAAGAAGAGCCAGAGGCCGACCGAGGACAGGACGACGGCGAGCACGGTGTCGCCGTCGCCGAGGGCCGGCCAGATCGCGCCGATGGTGGACATGATCAGGACCCAGTAGGTCACGTTGCCCACGCAGGCGCTGGCCCAGTAGCCGAAGGCGGCGAAGAAGCCGAGGTACTCGCCGAAGCCGGCCTTCGCGTAGGCGTAGACGCCGGCGTCGAGCTGTGGTCGGCGCAGGGCGAGCGCCTGGAAGACGAAGGCCAGCATCAGCATGCCGACGCCGGCGATGGCCCAGGCGATCAGGGCGCCGGCCACTCCGGTCTCGGCGGCGAAGCGGCCGGGCAGCGAGAAGACACCGGCGCCGACCATCGAGCCGACGACCATCGCGGTGAGCGTGAGCAGCGTCAGCTTGGCGGCCGGGGGCGCGGCGGCGCTCGGGCCCGTGGTGTCGGCGTCGGCCATGTCACCCCTCGTCGGCGCGATCGGGGCTCGGCTCGTCGGAGCCTGGCCCGGTCGCGGGCGTCGCCGGGGAAGGGGACTCCCCCGGCCGGGACAATCAAGGCCACATTAAGGACGAAACGGGCGGATGCGCGCGCTGGGATGTGCCGATGGGCGGAAGGGGGCGGTCCCGCTCAGGCGGTTCCGGGTGCGGTCCGGCCGGCCGGCTCGAGGTCCTGGGCCCGGTCGCCGCCCCGGTCGCCGGTCAGTTGCGACCAGTGGACCGTACGGCCGCACCAGCGCTCCAGGAGGGTCCGGTCGTGGCCGACCGCGAGCAGGCCCGCGCCGCTCTCGCGCCGGTAGTCCTCGACGACCGCCACCAGGGCTGCAGTGGTGGACGCGTCCAGCATGGCCGTCATCTCGTCGCACACCAGATAGCGCGGGCGCAGCACCAACGCCCGGGCCAGGCAGGCGCGTTGGAGCTGACCGTCGCTGACCTCGTGGGGCCGGCGTGCGAGCAGTTCGGCGCCCAGGCCGACCGTCGCGGCGAGCTCCTCGACACGTCGCGGGATCTCGCCGGTGCGGCCGACGGCCCGTAGCGGCTCAGCGATCAGGGCCGCGAGGCGAAGGCGCGGGTCGGCGCTGAGCCGGGGCTGCTGGAACACCACGCCGAAGGCGGTGCGCAGCTCGCGGGGTGCGCGGTAGCGCCAGTCGTGCACGGTCTCGCCGTCGACGACGACGTGTCCCGACTCGGGGCGGTGCAGCAGGGCGGCGACCCGGGCGAGGGTGGATTTGCCGCAGCCGCTCGGGCCGAGCAGGCCGACGGATTCGCCCTGCTCGACGTCCAGGTCGATATCGCGCAGTACGGGGCGGCGTGGCTCGTATCCGGCGGTGACGGCGCTCAGTTCAAGCACGCTGGACCTCCAGGGTGTGATGGCAGGCCACCGAGTTCTCGAAGGCGGGGAGCCGGTCGCAGCGCTCGGTCGCCCGCGTACAGCGGGCCGCGAAGGCGCAGCCGTCGGGCAGTGCGGTGAGCTCCGGCGGCATGCCCGGGATCGGGGTGAACTCCCGCTCGGGCAGGGCGTCCAGGAGGCGTCCGGCGTAAGGGTGGCGGGGGCCGCGGGCGCCGAAGAAGTCGCCTGCGTCGGCGATCTCCACGATGCGGCCCGCGTACATCACGGCGACGCGGTCGGCGATCCGCTCGGCGGCCGCCAGGTCGTGGGTGATCATCAGGAGGGCCCGGCTGTCGCCGGTGTGCCGCTTGAGCTCGTCGACGGTGCGCTCGACCAGGTCGCGGTCGAGGCCGGTGGTGGGTTCGTCGGCGAGGAGCAGTGGGGCGTCGCCGATGAGGGCGAGGGCGGTGGCGGCGCGCTGGGCGAGTCCGCCGGAGAGTTCGTGCGGGTGGCGGTCCAGGTGGTCGGCGGGGAACGCGGCGCGTTCCGCGGCCCGTTCGGCTGCGGCGCGTACTTCCGCGCGCGGTGGGCCGGTGAGTTCGCGCACGGTCTCCTCGAGCTGGGAGCGCACGGTGCGTACGGGGGTGAGGTGGGCGGCGGGTGACTGGGGTACGAGGCCGATGCGCCGTCCTCGTACGGAGCGGGCCAGGACGTTCTCGCCGGCGGTCATCAGGTCGGTGTCGCCGAGGTGCGCGGATCCGGCGGTCTCGGCGTTGCCCGGCAGGAGTCCGAGGAGTGCGGAGGCGAGGACGGACTTGCCGCAGCCGCTCTCGCCGACCAGGGCGAGACATTCGCCGAGGCGCAGGTCGAAGGAGGCGTCCGTGACGGCGCGTACGAAGGTGTCGCCGCGCATCCGGAAGCGCACCGAGAGCCCGCGGACGGCGAGCACCGGGTCGGGGGTGGCGGGGGCGTCGGGAGTCACAGCATGAGCTCCGATCGGCGGCGGGGGTTGAGGCGTTCGCGCCAGGCGCCCGCGAGACCGGCGATGGCAAGGGTCGGCACGATGATGAACAGGCCCGGGAAGAGCGTCGGCCACCAGTCCCCCGCGAGCAGCGACCCGCGCGCGCTCTGCACGAGGGTGCCGAGGCTGGCCTGGTGGGTGGGCAGGCCGAGGCCGAGGAACGACAGCGCCGACTCGTGCCAGATCGCGTGCGGCACCATCAGGACGGCGGCGAGGCCCGCCTGCGGCAGTACGCCCGGCACCAGGTGGCGCACGGTGACCCGCCACCTCGAGGCGCCGCCGGAGATGGCCGCGTCGACGTAGGGGCGCGAGCGCAGTGAGAGCACCTCGGCGCGCACGATGCGGGCGGTGGACAGCCAGTGGGTGAGTCCCACCGAGATCACCACCGGCCACACCCCGGGCCGGAACATGGCGACGATGAAGATGCCGAGCAGCAGGTGCGGTACGGACGAGAAGAGGTCCACCAGACGCATGACGACGCGGTCGGCCCAGCCGCCGAAGGCAGCTGCGGCCGCGCCGACGGCGGTGCCGATGACGGTGGCCACCACGGCGGCGACCACGCCGACGAGGAGGGAGACCCGTAGGCCGTAGACGCAGCGCAGGAGAAGATCGCGGCCGACGTCGTCGGTGCCGAACGGGTGTGCCCAGGAGGGTGGTTGGAGTTTCGCACCGAGGTCGACGGCCTGTTCGTCGAGGTTCACCAGGGGCGGTACGACCAGGACGGCGAGGACCACCAGGCCGACCACGACGGCGGAGGTGCTGACCCGCCAGGTGCGGGTGGAGCGGCGGGGCGCGGCGGTGGCGCGCCAGGTGAGGTCAGCCATCGAAGCCCACCCTCGGGTCGGCGAGGCCGTAGAGCAGATCGGCGAGCAGGTTGCCGAGCAGGACGGCGACGGTGGCGAGCACGGTCAGGGCGGCGAGCAGCGGGAAGTCGACGGAGGTGGCGGCCTCCACGGTGGCGGCGGCGATGCCGGGCCAGCTGAAGACCGTCTCCACCAGGAGTGCGCCGGTGATGAGTTCGGGCACCCGGGATCCGATCAGGGTGAGCACGGGCAGCATGCCGGAGCGCAGGGCGTGGCCGGTCAGGACGGTGCGGGGTGCGAGGCCGCGGGCACGTGCGCCGCGTACGGGGTCCTCCTCGAGCGCCTCGGCGACGCCCTGGCGTACGTACAGCAGGAACCAGGGCAGTTGGGAGACGGCGAGGACGGCCGCGGGCAGGGCGAGATGACTGAGGACCTGGCCTGCGGAGACGGTGCTGCTGCCGGTGTCGGTCAGTCCGCCGGCGGGCAGGACGCCCAGCTTGAGGGCGAAGAGCCAGACGGCGAGCAGTCCGAGCCAGAACGGCGGTGCGGCCTCCAGGGTGTAGGCGAGGGAGCTGACCGCGCGGTCGAGCCAGCCGCCCTGCCGGCGGGCGGCGAGCACGCCGAGCAGGGTGCCGAGGAGGACGGCGGCGGCGAAGGCGACCGCGGCGAGCAGCACGGACCAGCCGAGGCGTTCGGTGATGACGTCGGCGACGGGCTGGCGCATCACTCCGGAGTCGCCGAGGTCGCCGTGCAGGGCCGAGGTCAGCCAGTCCCACCAGCGGGTGACCAGGGGCTGGTCGACGCCGAGGTTGACGCGCAGCTGGTCGAGGTTCTCCTGCGACGCGGTCAGGCCCGCCGTGCCGGCGTAGGCCTTGACCGGGTCGAAGGGTGACGCCTCGGCGATCGCGAAGACCCCGAAGGTCACGGCGACGATCACCGGGACGGCGAACAGGGCCCGCCGCAGGGTCATGCGGCCCATGGCTCCCCAGGGCAGGCCCCGGACGACGGTGGTCTTCACTTGCCGGGCTGCCAGTCCTCGACGTTCCACCAGGGGCCGGTCGCGAAGCCGTGGTCGTGCGGCTCGACCTGGGTGCTCAGCTCGCCGTACTTCTTGTCGACGACGTACGCGTGGTCGATGTGGGTGAGGAAGGTGTAGCCGGGGTTCTTGACCAGGGCGCGCTGGATGCTGTCGTACGCGGACTTGCGGGCGGCGCGGTCGTCGGTACGGCGGGCCTTGTCGAGGTCCTTGTCGACGGCCGGGTTGTCGTAGTGCGCCATGTTGTTGAAGCCGTCGCCCGCGAGGTCGGACTTGAGCAGCGTGTACTGGTCGAAGTCGGGGTCGGCGGGTGCGCCGCCGCCGGCGAGGACGGCGTCGGACTTCATCCGCGGCTGGATGACCTCCCAGGTGCCTGCCTGGACCTTGATCTGGATGCCGGCCTTCTTGGCGTCGGAGGCGTAGGCGAGTGCGTGGTCCTGGCGGAGCTTGTCGCCGGAGAGGTACCAGAGCGGGAAGGAGGCCTTGATGCCGTTCTTGCGGCGGATGCCGTCGGAGCCCTTCTTCCAGCCGGCGTCGTCGAGGATCTGCTCGGCCTTCTCGAGGTCGTGGCGGCGTTCGGTGCCCTTGGTGAACCACTCGCTGTCGGTGGGGACCGGGCCGTAGGCGGCCTTGCCTGCGCCGTAGAGGATGGAGTCGACCATGGCCTTGCGGTCGACGGCGATGTCGAGGGCGCGGCGTACGTCGGTGTCGCCTGCGACCTTGTTGCCGGTGGGCAGGGTGACCACGCGGTAGTCGAAGCTCTTGGCCGCAAGGGTCTGCTTGTCGCTGTCCTCGGTGAAGGTCCTCGCGAGGTTGGGCGGCAGGATCGCGCCGTCCAGGTCGCCGCTGCGCAGGCGGGTGGCGCGGACGTCGTCGTCCTTGATGATCGCCATGGTGAAGTCCTTCACCTTGGGCGCGCCGCCCCAGTAGTGCGGGTTGGCCTTGAAGGTGAGCTTCTCGCCCTTGGACCACTTGACGAGCTTGTACGGGCCGGTGCCGACGGGCTTGGTGGTGAAGGCGCCGGTGTTGACGTTCTGCTTGCCTGCGATGTGCTTCGGGGCGATGGGCAGGACGGTCCGCTCGGCGAACGGCGCGTAGGGGTAGTCGAGGTGGAAGACCACCGTCTGTTCGTCCTTGGCCTCGACGCTTTCGACGGCGTCGAGTTCCGTCTTGGAGGGGTTGTTGGTCTTCTTGTCGAGGATGGTCTCGTAGGTGAAGACGACGTCGTCGGCGGTGAGGGGTTCGCCGTCGCTGAACTCGACGTCCTTGCGGAGCTTGTAGGTGTAGGTACGGCCGTCGTCGCTGATCTTGGGCAGTTCGGTGGCGAGTGCCGGCTTCAGCTTCATGTCGCCGTCGTGGGTGAGCAGGCCGTCGAAGATCTTGGAGTTGCCGTCCTTGCCGTAGCCGAGGAGTGGGCTGAGGCTGTCCGGTTCGTAGGCGATACCGACCACGGCGGAGGTCTTCGCGCCGTCCGATCCGGAGTCGCCGCCGGGGGCCGAGCAGGCCGCGGCGGTGACCGCGAGTGCGGCTGCGGCCGCGGTCGCGCCGGTTCCCCGTATCCAACGGCCCGTCATGGACACACCTCTGTTCAAGATCGATAGTTGTTGCGAACAGCTCGCAATTATGCCGTACGGCACAACGCGGCGTGCAGTCCCCTTGTCGACATAGCCATGTGAAGCCAACTCGCTTCCACTGCACGGCCGTTGACAGGACTCCAAGCCCTTCGGGACGCTGAGGACGCATCGTTCCAACGTTGTAACGGACGCGCCGTACGGCCGGCACCTGACGCGGTGCGGTGGAGGCGCGGAGAGGAATGGGCTCATGGCACTGCTGCGACGACCCTTCGGACTCGGCGCCCTCGCTCTGGGTGTCGCTCTCGCGCTCTTCCTGTCGGTGCCGTCGTCCGGCGCGGCGAACTCCGGGGACGGCAGGGCGCAGGCCGAAGCGGAATCGGTGGGGAAGGCGGCCGAGGCCCCGCGCGGCCCGACCGGCCTGGCCGGCGCCGATCCCAGCGTGCTGCGGGTCGGCAGCACCTATGTGGCGGTCAAGACGGGCGACGGCGGCATCGTCGTGCGGCAGGCCTCGTCCCTCGACGGCCTGGCCTCGGCGCCCGCGACGACGGTGTGGCGGGACGAGGGCGGGCTCGGCGAGGTGTGGGCCCCGGAGATCGTCCGGGACGGCGGCCGCTACTACATCTACTTCGCGGCCGGCACCGGAGCCGCCCACCGGATGTACGTCATCAGCTCGGACAGCCCGGACACGGGTTACGGCGAGGCGCAGAAGCTGGCGCTGCCGGACGACAAGTGGGCGATCGACGGCGCCCTGTTCACCTTCGAGGGGCAGCGCTGGTTCGTCTGGTCGGGCTGGGAGGGTGACACGAATGTGGAGCAGAACCTCTACATCGCCCGCATGAGCGATCCGACCACACCCACCGGCGAGCGGCACATCATCTCGCAGCCGCGCGAGAGCTGGGAGCGGGTGGTGGGCGACCCGTACATCAACGAGGCCCCTGAGCCCATCAAGGATCCGAACGGGCAGCTGCATATCGTGTATTCGGCCAACGGCAGTTGGAGCGACCAGTACTGCATGGCCGACCTGCGCCTGCGGGCCGGCGGCGACCCCACCTATGTGTGGGACTGGTACAAGTCGAACGGCTGCCTCTTCGGCTCGCACGGCGACACGATGATGTCCGGCTGGGACCCGACTCTGTACGTGGACGGGCCGGGTCACCACACCTTCGTGCTCCTCGACGGGGACATCGGCACGTCCCCGCCGGCGGGCGAGCACTTCCCGTCCATGTTCCACGCGGTCGAGAAGGGCACTCCGTACTCCTGGGAGAACCGCCACTGGTACATCGGGTCGTTCCTGTGGTGGGGCGACACGACGTACCAGCGTGCGAATGTTCCGGGACCCACCTCCGACACGGGCTGGGGCCTGAAGTTCTTCGAGTGACGGTGGTGGGTCCGGCGGCTGACGGCTGCCGTCCCGCTCAGGGCGCGGGGAGGTCCACCAGGTCGGCGATGAGCTCCCGGTGGCGGCCCGCGCTGCCGAGGGCCAGGGAGTCGGACTTGGCGCGCTTGAGGTAGAGGTGGACGGGGTGTTCCCAGGTCATGCCGATGCCGCCGTGCAGTTGCAGCGCTTCCTCGGCGACCCGGACGGCGACCGGTGCGCAGTAGGACTGGGCGAGGGAGGCGGCGAGCGCCCGCTCGTCGCCTCCGGTGGCCAGGACGTCGGCCGCATTGCGGGCGGCTGCGCGGGAGTTGACCACCTCGAGCCAGAGTTCGGCCATGCGGTGCTTGAGTGCCTGGAAGGAGCCGACGGGCCGGTTGAACTGGTTGCGTTCGCGGGTGTGGCGGACGGTCTCCGTCAAGCACCAGTCGGCGAGGCCGAGTTGCTCGGAGGCGAGCAGTCCGGCGCCTGCCGACAGGCCCTTGTCCAGGGCGAGTCGGGTGGCTGCCGGGTCGCCGGTGAGCGGGCGCGCGGGAGCGCCGGTCAGTTCGACCACCGCGGTGGGGCGGGTCAGGTCGAGTGCGGTCTGCGCGGTGACGGCCACCCCTTCGGCTGCGGTCTCCACGGCGTACAGGAGCCCGTCCGCCGGTACGAGCAGGACGTCCGCGGCGAGGGCGTCGGCGACCCCGGTGACGCGCCCGTGCAGCTGCCCGTCCCGCTGCTCCACTCCGGCGTACGGAGCGCCGCCGGGCGCGGTCGTCCAGGGCAGGGCGAGTACGGCGACGCGGCGGCCGGCGGCGAGCTCGGCGAGGAGGCCGGCTGCGACGCCGCCCTTCGTCGTGTCGCCGGCGAGCAGCGTCTCGGTGGCGATCACGGCACTGGTCAGATACGGGACGGGAGCGATCGCACGGCCCAACTCCTCCAGTACGACCGCTACTTCGCGATGGGTGGCGCCCTGGCCACCGAGGTCCTCGGGGATCAGGAGGCCGGCGAGGCCCATGTCGGCGGCGAGCGCCTTCCACAGGGCCGGGTCGTGTGGCTCGCCGGTCTCGGTGCGGGCGATCACCGCGGCCGGGTCGCAGCGGTCGGTGAGCAGTCCGCGCAGGGCCGAGCGCAGTTCGTCCTCGGTGTCCGAGTACAGCAGGTCGGGCGTGGCACTCATCGGGCGAGGTCCTTCCATGCGACGTCCTTGTCGGTACGTGGTTCGGACGGCAGTCCGAGGACGCGCTCGGCGACGATGTTCAGGAGCACCTCGCTGGTGCCGCCCTCGATGCTGTTGCCCTTGGAGCGCAGATAGCGGTAGCCGGCCTCGCGGCCGGTGAAGTCGACGATCTCGGGCCGGCGCAGGGTCCAGTCGTCGTACAACAGGCCCTCCTCGCCCAGGAGTTCGACCTCGAGGCCGCTGATGCGCTGGTTGAGGCGGGCGAAGCCGAGCTTCATGCCGGAGCCCTCGGGGCCCGGCTGGCCCGCGACGAGCTGCTGGCGCAGCCGCTCGCCGGTGAGGCGCGCCACCTCGGCCTCGACCCAGAGTTCGAGCAGGCGCTGGTGGAGGTCGTGGGTGCGCAGGTCGGGGCGTTCGCGCCAGAGGGCGGCGGTGGAGGCGATCATGCCGCCCTCGCGTGGGATGCGGGATCCGCCGATGGCGACGCGTTCGTTCATCAGGGTCGTCTGGGCGACCTTCCAGCCGTCGCCGATCCCGCCGAGGCGCATCGCGTCGGGGATGCGTACGTCGGTGAGGAAGACCTCGTTGAACTCGGCCTCGCCGGTGATCTGGCGCAGCGGGCGCACCTCGACACCCGGGTCGGTCATGTCGCAGAGGAAGTAGCTGATGCCCCGGTGCTTGGGCAGGTCGGGGTCGGTGCGGGCGATGAGGATGGCCCAGCGGGCGTTGTGCGCGTTGGACGTCCACACCTTCTGGCCGTTGACGATCCAGTCGCCGGAGCCGTCGCTCGCGGGGATCGCCCGGGTGGCGAGCGCGGCCAGGTCGGAGCCGGCGCCGGGCTCGCTGAACAGCTGGCACCAGACCTCGTCGCCGGTCCACAGAGGGCGAAGGAGGCGCTGCTTCTGCTCGTCGGTACCGAAGGCGAGGATGGTCGGTGCGGCCATGCCGAGGCCGATGCCGATACGGCGCGGGTCGTTGTCCGGTGCGCCGGCGGCTTCGAGTTCGGCGTCGACGACGGCCTGCAGCGCGCGGGGTACGCCGAGGCCGCCCAGGCCCTGCGGGTAGTGCACCCAGGCGAGGCCGGCGTCGAAGCGGGCGCGCAGGAACTCCTCGCGCGGTGTGCTCGCCGGCGGGTGCTCGGCGAGGAACTCCCTTGTCCTGGTGCGCAGTTCGGTGGCGTCGGTCATGCGGCTGCCTCCCCGGGGACCACGGTGACGCGGCCGGTGGTGACGCCGTCGGCGACGCGCTGCACTGCGGCGGCCGCACCGTCGAGGCCGACGCGCTCGCTGACCAGCGGCTTGATGGCGCCCTTCGCCGCGAGCTCGGTCAACTCCTGGTGGCAGCGGAGTACCGCCTGCGGGTCCTTGGAGTTGTACAGGCCCCAGTGCAGGCCGACGATCGAGTAGTTCTTCACCAGGGCGTGGTTGAGCGCGGGGGTGGGGATCGCGCCGCTCGCGAAGCCGACGACGAGCAGTCGGCCCTCGAAGGCGATGCACTTGACGGACTTGGCGTAGGCGTCGCCGCCGACCGGGTCGTAGATCACGTCGGCACCGCGCCCGCCGGTGGCCTCCTTGACGCGGGCGATGATGTCGTCGGAGCGCCGGTCCAGGACGAGGTCGCAGCCGAGCTCGCGGGCGACCCGGGCCTTGGCCTCGCCGCCGACGACTCCGATGACCTTGGCGCCCGCGGCCTTGCCGAGCTGTACGGCGGCGCTGCCGACGCCGCCCGCCGCGGCGTGCACCAGGAGCGTCTCGCCCTCCTGGAGGTGCGCGCGGCGGTGCAGCCCGAACCAGCCGGTCTGGTACCCGATGTGCAGGGCGGCGGCCTCGGCGTCGTCGAGCGAATCGGGTGCGGGGAGCATCCCCGCCGCGTCGGCCAGGGCGTATTCGGCGAAGCCGCCGTGCGGCAGGCCTGCGGTGGCCATCACCCGGCGGCCGTCCTCGGTCTCGGCGCAGATCTCCACCCCGGGGGTGAACGGCAGCGGCGGCCGCACCTGGTACTGCCCGCGACAGAGCAGGGCATCGGGGAAGTTGATGTTCGCGGCCCGCACCTTGACCAAGACCTGCCCCTCGCCCGGTACCGGCTCGGGGACCTCCTCGAGGCGCATCACCTCGCTCGGCTCGCCGTTCTCGTGCACTCGCCATGCCTGCATGCGGGGCCTCCACGGAGGGTCGGAAGTCGTTGCGCCTGGCTCGCGGAGCCCGACCCTTCGCATACTAAGCGGTCGCTTGCCCGAGCGGAACCGTCTCAACCGGCCTCTTCCGCACTCCCCTCCCCCGCCCCGTCATCGGCCTCCCGCTCCCCCTTACGACGGGCGGGCCGTGCCCGTACGTGCATCCGCTCGCCCTGCGGTCCGAACAGGACCAGGCACTCCGTCGCCTCGTCGCCGACGGCACCGAACCAGTGCGGCACGCGGGTGTCGAACTCGGCCGCCTCGCCGGATCCGAGGACCACATCGTGTTCGGCGAGCACGAGGCGCAGTCGCCCGGAGAGGACGTACAGCCATTCGTAGCCCTCGTGCGTGCGCGGGTCGGGGTCTGCGGTGGTCGGCGGCAGGATCATCTTGTACGCCTGCAGGCCTCCGGGGCGTCTGCTGAGCGGGAGCACGGTGCGGCCGTTGCGGACGATCGGGCGGGTACGGACCCGGGGGTCGTCCACCGGGGGTGCTCCGACCAGTTCGTCCAGCGGCACCTTGTGGGCGCGGGCGATCGGCAGGAGCAGTTCCAGGCTCGGTCTGCGCCGGCCCGATTCGAGGCGGGACAGCGTACTGACGGAGATTCCGGTCTTCTCGGAGAGGCCGGCGAGGGTGGCTCCGCGGTCCTTGCGGAGGCGGCGCAGGCGCGGGCCGACCTCGGCGAGGACCGTGTCGGTGGAGTCGGCGGCATCGGTGTCCTGAGCATCCATCGAGACATTGCAGTTCCGGCAATACGCCGTGTCAATCCGGCGACGCGCGGCCGAGGCGGGTGGTCACTCCGGCGCCGCCAGAGCGCGGAAGACGATCGTGGGGATCTCCTCGCGCAGGGTGCCGAGATCCGCGGTCGGGTCGCGCTGGAGCTGGGTGGTCACCGTGTCGAGCAGCGCCTCGACCACGTCGACGGCGAGCCGCAGCGGCAGCTGCCGGAACACACCCTGCGCCATGCCGTCGCCGAGGATGCGGCGCAGCAGGGCGGTGTCCTCGTCGGTCGCGGTGAGGTAGAGCGGGATGCCGTCGGGCCCCCGGTGGGATACCACGATCTCGATGCCCGCGGTGATCTCGGGCCGGTGTCCGTCGACGTGGGCGAGGTGGCTTCCGACGTACGCACGGAGTTGTGCGGCGGGGTCCGTGTGCGCGGCGACCGCCTTGTCCCGTACGTCGTCGAGCGCGGTGAAGACGTGCTCGACGACGTGCAGCAGGAGCATGTCCTTGGAGGCGAAGTAGTAGACGATCGCGCTCTTGGCGACTCCCGCGCGGCGGGCGATCTCGGCGAGCGAGGCCCGCGGGTAGCCCAGTTCGTTGACCGTGGTGATGGCGGCCTGCACGATCTGCGCGCGTCGTGCGGTCTCGGTGAAGGTCGGCGCCGCGCCGGAGGATGACGACATGGTCACCATCCTCTCCCCTGTCCCGACGCGCCGGCCACGGGCTCCTCCGGTTCGGGCGCACCGACCACGAACTCGTCCAGCACGCCCGGCGCGGCCCGCGCGGCGAAGGCGACCGCCTCGTGCGCGGCGAGATCGGGCACTTCGTACGCGCCCCAACCCGCGGCCGTCTTCGCGGACACGGTGCTGAGCCCGAGCCGGCGTTGCAGCAGCGACTGGCGTACGGCGATGGTGCTCACCGCGTCGCGCCGCAGCACCGAGGTCGTACGGCTCAACAGGCCTGCGCGTACGACGAGATGGTCACCGACGACGGCGTGGCCGAGCGCACGGTAGGCGATGACTGCGCCGAGCAGGGCGACCGGCCAGAGGGCGAGCGCCGCCCAGAGCAGCCACGTCGGGGCGGCGTCGGACGCGACCGGCACGGCGACGGCCGTCGCGGGAACGGCGGCCACCCAGGTCGCCCACCACAGGCGCCTGCGCAGGGCGGCCGGCGGATGCGCCGCGAGCGGTGCGTCGAAAGGGCTCGGCGATCCGAGCACCCGGGCGGCGACCGCGTGGGCGACCCGGATCGGACCGCGCGGCAGGATCGCGGTGGGCTGCTCCATGTTCCACAGGCTGAGTCCGGTGGTGATGACGTTCGTGTCGGACATGCCCATCCAGCGCCACAGGAGTGGCTCGCCGATGGACAGCCCGCGCATCCGCGACTCGTCCCGGCCGACCTCGCGTGTGCTGAACAGGCCGCGGCGGGTGCGCAGTTGGCTGGTGTCGCCGGTGCGGACGCGGGCGAGTTCGAAGTTCCAGTACGAGGTGAGGAAGTTGACGCCCATCGCCAGGGCGCCGATGAGTCCGACGACGATCACGGCGAGGGCGACGGTGCCCGCGCGGCCGAGGGAAGCCCGGTCGGCGACGGCGGTCGCGATGTCGAGCAGATCGATGCCGAGCATGGCGAAGAACCAGTACAGACTCCAGAGCAGGCCGGCGGCCATGAGGTAGGCCCAGATGCTGAACATGTTGTGAACGACCCACCAGGGGCGGAGCGTTGCGAAGACTTCGGCGTCGCGGTCGGTCCGAGGCCCGCCGTCGGCAGCCGGCTCGGACGGGGCATGCGCGGGTGCCGGGGCCTCACCCGTCCGGTCCGCGCTCTGCACGGCCTCCCGTTCGGCCGGGGACCGGCGGTCGAGGAGCAGCGCCCGCAGCCGTGCCGCCTCGCCCTTCGTCAACGCGTCGAGGAACAGGGCCGATTCGCCGGCCCCGGTCTGCTGACCGGCGCCGATCGTGACGACCCTGAGGCCGGTGACGCGGTGCCGGAGCTTGGCGTGGGTGTCGACGCTGCGGACCCGGTCGCGCCGCATGGTGCGGTGCCGGCGGACCAGGACACCGGTGCGGCGTTCCACGTCCGTGGCGGTGATCCGGTAGCGCGTGAACATCCAGCGCACCATGTCGGCCACGGCGCCGATCACACCGACCACCGCGACCAAGGCCAACGGCCACAGGGCGGACAGCGAGGGTTCGAGACCGACGAAATGGATGGCGACCAGGCTGGGCGCGAGCGAGAGCACGCTCTGAGCCAGGTCGACCCAGACGACCCGAGGGTTCAGACGCTGCCAGTCAGTCGATGCCGGGGTGGCGGGCGCGGCCTCGGGCACGGGCCCGGGGCCCGCCCCGGTCGCGGACCCCGTCCCGGGCCCCGTCGCGGCACTCATGTCGCGTCCCCCTCGACCAGCTCGGCGACGGCCGCCAGCCGCGTCGCCGCCTCCTCGGCGATCCTGCGGTCGAGCCCCTGGACGGTGATCGCACCGGACGACGAGGCGGTCGTCACCCGCAGCGTGGACAGGCCGAGGAGCTGCTCGAGCGGCCCTCGTACGGCGTCGACGGTCTGGATACGGGAGGTCGGCGCGACCCGCCACTCCCGCACCAGCCAGCCGGAGGCCGCGTACGTGGCCTGCTCGGTGATCTCCCAGCGGTGGACGTGGTAGCGCCACCACGGTTCGACGGCCAGCTTGACCGCGACGATCGCCGCCACCGCGATCGCCGGCGCCAGCAACCAGACCCGCGCGGGCTCCCACAGCGACCGGGCCACGACGAGTGCCGCGAGCAGCAGGCCCCACTGCAGGAGGGCGCGCAGCACCCACCAGAGCATGGCGCGGCGCTCCACCCGCAGGCGCGGGAGACGTACGCGCACCCCGTCGGGGCCCGGCTCCGGATCCGGCGGGGACTGCGTCACGGGGAGGGTTTCCATGAGCACTTCTCCTGACCTCGACCGCCGCTTGGAGTTTGACCGATCGGTTTGCGTCTTGACCGTACGGTCTAATCCTATACCGGTCGGTTCAGGTGCGACAGGGATGCGGCCGAGGAGAGTTCCGCGCCCACGGGGCCATGGCGGATTCGCGCCGCAGGAGGTAGGGATGCGCCCATGACTGAGCCATCGGCACCCAGCGCCCCGGGGCTTCCGGCCCCTCCCCCGGCCGGGACGAGCGCGCTACCGGCGGGCACGTACGACGGTTCGGTCGTCCTGGTGACGGGTGGCGGTACGGGGCTCGGCAAGGCGGTGGCCGCGGAGTTCGCCCGGCTCGGTGCGACGCTCGTCCTGGTGAGCCGCAAGGCGGCCCGACTCCGGTCGGCACAGGAGGAGTTGGCGACGCTCGGGGGCCGGATCGTCATCGCGGCCTGCGACATCCGCGACCCCGGCCGGATCGCCGAGGCCTTCGACGCCGCGCAGGAGGCGTGCGGCCTGCCGGACATCCTCATCAACAACGCGGCCGCGAACTTCCCCGTACCCGCCGAGGAGATGTCACCGAACGCCTGGCGCACCGTCGTCGACATCACCCTGAACGGAACCTTTCTGACGAGCCGTGAGTTCGCCCGGCGCCACCTCGCCGCGGGCTCCTCCGGCTCGATCATCAACGTCGGCGCCTCGTACGCCTGGACCGGCGGCCCCGGGTTCGCACACAGCGCGGCGGCCAAGGCGGGCGTACGGAACCTGGTGGAGACGCTCGCCGTGGAGTGGGGCCCGTACGGCATCCGCGTCAACGGTCTGGTGCCCGGCCTGATGCCGCACGAGGACATGACCGCCGACATCCGCGGCGGCCTGGACCGGGCGGAGCACGACAAGGACCGACTGCAGCCGGCACTACGGGTGGGCGCGCCGCGCGAACTCGGCTGGGCGGCAACGTTCCTGGCCTCCCCTTTCGCCCGCTTCATCACGGGGCACACCCTGGTGGTGGACGGGGCGAACTGGCAGCGACGACAGGTCGTCAGCCCGCCGGTGACGCCGGTGCGGGAGCAGTTGGGGTACGGGGAGCGGGACGCCGACGCATGAGACCTCGCCGTCCGACGCGTGAAACCCGTCGTCCAGGGCGGGGTCAGCGTCCGTCGAAGCGGGGCGTTCTGCGGGCCGCCTTCGCCGCATAGCCCTCGCGGATGTCGTCGGATGCCAGGGTCAGGGCGGCGGTGGCGGCGGTGTGCCGCAGGGCGTCGTCCAGGCCGGCGTCGGCGAAGGCGTCGATGTCGCGTTTGATGCCCTGCACGGCCAGGGGCGCATTGGCCGCGATCTCCTCGGCGAGCGATCGCGCATCGTGCTCCAACTCAGAGGGATTTACGAGGAGTTGGACCAGGCCGAGGCGTTCGGCGGTGGATGCGTCGATACGGCGGCCGGTGAGGGCGAGGAACTTCGCCCATCCGGCGCCCGCGTCACGGGCGATCCGCAGGTCGCCGCCGGCGTCGACGGCCACTCCCAACTGCGCCTCGGGCAGGGCAAACACGGCATCATGGGTGGCGATACGGACGTCGGCGAGAAGGGCGAGTTCGAAGCCGAAGCCGAGGCAGTAGCCCTGCACGGCGGCGACGACGGGCTGCGGGAGACGGGCGAAGGCCCGGAATCGCTCATGTGCCCAGCGCAGCCCTTCCTGGTAGTTGCGGGTGCGTTCGGCCCCGGAGCGGCCGGTGATGCCACCGCCCGGGGCCGTGACGTCTATGCCTGCGCAGAACGCCCGGCCCTCGGCCCTGAGCAGCACGGCCCGCACCGCGTCGTCGAAGCGGATCCGGTCCGCCACCAGGCCGAGCTGTCTGGTCGACTCCCAGCTCCAGCCGTTGAGGGTGTCCGGCCGGCACAGGGTGACCAGGGCCAGACCGTCCGCCACGTCGAGCCGGATGCGCTCATCGCCGGGTGCGATCTCGGTGCTCGTGGTGTCGATCACTGCCCCCCCCTACGATTCTGACGTTGTGTCAGCTTAGGCGGGGGCGGTCACCGACTGAAGAGTTCGAACGTGACGGCCGGCCGGCCGCCGAACTGCTCGGACGAGCTCGCCGTGGTCTCGGTGAGGAACTTCCGTACGTATGCCTCGGGTTCCTCGTCCGTGAGGGCCTCGATATAGGCGCGGTGTTCGAGCAGGGAGCGGACGGCGTGCTCGAAGCCGGGGCCCGCGTCCACCGCATGGGTCGGGTGCGGGGATGCGGCGACGGCCACCCAGCGGACTCCGCCCCAGGGCTCGAGGCCCTGCTCGGCGAGCTCCGGGAAGATCCAGCGGTTTCCCGCGTCGGCGGCCGCGTCCAGGGTGGCGCGGCCCACGGCGACATGGTCCGGGGTGTTCCAGTACACGCCGCCGAAGGTCTCCCGGTGGTTGAGCGTGATGACCAGCTCGGGGCGGTGGCGGCGGATCGCGGCGGCGACGTCGCGGCGCAGGTCGATGCCGTACTCGATCACACCGTCGCGGTGGTCGAGGAACTCCACACTGGACACTCCGACGACGGCCGCGCTCGCCCGCTGCTCGCGTTCGCGCACGGCGGCGCAGCGGTCGGGGTCGACGGTGTCGATTCCGGCCTCGCCTCGGGTGGCGAGGAGATAGGCGACCTCGCGTCCGCCGTCGGTCCAGCCGGCGATCGCGCCCGCGCAGCCGTATTCGAGGTCGTCTGGGTGGGCGACGACCGCCAGGGCGCGGTGCCAGTCGGTGGGCATGGGGGCAAGTTGGTCGGTCATGAGGGCAGGCTATGTGGTGGTGGCCTGCACCGCTGGGGGCGTCCTCGTTGCCGGACGGGCTGAAATGGTGGCTACGCGTTACGGACCAGGTTCAGGAGGTGGTCCAGGACGTGAGGGCCGCCCGCACGGACGCCGTCGTGTTCGTATTCGTTGGTGATCCAGGGGCGCAGGCCCCGGATGGCTTCGGCGGTGTGCAGGGAGTGGGGGGTGTGGACGTACATGTCGTCGTGGTAGATGGCGGCCGCGGCGGGGACCGTGTTCGCGGCGAGGCGGTCGGTGTCGTAGAGGCGCGGCCAGTCGGTGCGGGAGGCGAGGAGCTCGGCGCACTCGCGCAGCGGTGCGAGCGAGGGGTCGCAGTCGAACGTCCACGGGTGCACGGTCTCGCCGGTGAACAGCAGCGGGCCGTCTCCGTCCAGCGTCGCCGCCGCGTCGAACTGCGGGAACTCGCCGCGCACCCGCTCGGCGGCCCAGTCGGTGGGCCGCTCATCCTGGGCGTAGATCGATTCGTGCACCAGGGCGTACAGCGGATGTCCGGCGTACGAGAGCTGCGCGTGCACCTGTTCCTTGAAGCCGTCGGAGAGTTCGGGGCCGTGCGGTGTGGTGACGAAGGCGTTCTCCAGGAGGTAGTGCAGGTGGTGGCTGCCGTCGCCGGAGCCGAGCAGGATGCCGAGGGACTGGAAGGCCTGGACGGTCAGCTTGTAGCCGCCGCCGATGACGATGTGGCCGCGCTCGGCGAGGTGCTCGGCGATCCGGCGGGCGCGGGCGACGTCCTGCGGGTAGCGGGCGTAGTGCGCGGCGACCTTGCGTTCGATCCGCGGGTACGCGGCGCGGTACACGTCGTCCGCATGGGCGTCGAGCGCCGGCAGGCCGCCGGTGAACAGGGCGGCGCTCAGGCCCTCGGGCGCCGAGGACAGGTAGCGGGTGGCACAGAAGCCGCCGAAGCTCTGGCCGAGCACGGTCCAGGGGGCGCCGCCGGTGACCTGCGGCCGGATGGTCTCGCAGTCCCGCACGATGGAGTCCGCCCGGAAGTGGGCGAGGTGGTCGGCCTGTTCGCGCGGTCCGCCGCGCAGCGGGAGGGTCTGCCGGTCGGCCGGGGTGGAGCGGCCGGTGCCGCGCTGGTCGAGGAGGAGGACGCGGTAGTCCTGGAGCGCGCGGCCGAGCCAGGCCTGCCTGCCGACGAAGCGGCGCGCGCCGAAGCCGGGCCCGCCCTCCAGGTACAGGAGCCACGGGAGTCCGGCATGTGTCCGGTCGCTCGCGACGACCTCGCGCGCGTACAGCTCGATCTGCTCACCGTCGGGGCGCGCGTGGTCGAGGGGCACGCGGAAGTGACGGTCGGTGAGGACGACGCCGGGCTGCCGGTAGGTGGTCAAGGCTGCTCCTGCTCGGGGTGGATTCGTCGTGGCTGTGGACGTCGGGCCAGTTCATCACACCGGTACGGGGCATTCCGCGGACGGTGACTCGTACAGGCGCGGCCGGTGTGCGACGGGTCGCGGGGCCGCTTAGCGTGACGGGGTGATCCGGTTCGAGCAGGTCAGCAAGCGGTATCCGGACGGGACCGTCGCCGTGGACGAGCTGTCCTTCGAGGTGGGCGAGGGCGAACTCGTCACCCTGGTCGGCCCGTCGGGCTGCGGCAAGACGACCACGATGATGATGGTGAACCGGCTGATCGAGCCGACCGGCGGCCGGATCCTGGTCGACGGCGAGGACATCTCGGGTGTCGATCCGGTGCGGCTGCGGCGCCGCATCGGTTATGTCATCCAGCAGGTCGGCCTCTTCCCGCACCGCACGATCCTCGACAACACGGCGACCGTGCCGGCCCTGATCGGCTGGAAGCGGTCGAGGGCCAAGGCGCGGGCGGCGGAGCTGCTCGAACTGGTCGGGCTGGATCCGAAGACGTACGGGCCGCGGTATCCGGCGCAGTTGTCCGGCGGCCAGCGTCAGCGGGTGGGAGTGGCCCGGGCGTTGGCCGCCGATCCCCCGGTGCTGCTGATGGACGAGCCGTTCGGTGCGGTCGACCCGGTGGTGCGCGAGCAGCTGCAGGACGAGTTCCTGCGGATGCAGGCCGCGGTGCGCAAGACGGTCCTGATGGTCACGCACGACATCGAGGAGGCGGTCCGGCTCGGCGACCGGATCGCGGTCTACGGGCAGGGCAGGATCGAGCAGTTCGACACCCCGGGCGCGGTGCTCGGCAGCCCGGCGACTCCGTACGTGGCGGAGTTCGTGGGCGCGGACCGGGGCCTGAAGCGGCTGTCGGTCACCGCGATCGAGGCGGACGACCTGGATCAGCCGCCGGTGGCCGGTCAGGACGAGCGGGCGGAGGCGGCCGCGGCCCGGCTGCGTGCGGAGGGCGCCCGGTGGACGGTGGTCCTGGACGCGGAGGGTGAACTGCACGGCTGGGCGGGCGTGGACGAGCTGGCGCTCGCCGGCCCCGAGGGCACGGTGGGCGAGCTTGCGCACCGGATGAACTCCTGGGTGCCGGTGGGTGCACCGCTCAAGCAGGCGTTCGGGGTGATGCTCCAGCACGACGCGGGCTGGGTGGCCGTCCTCGACGGAGCACGGTTCCTGGGCGTACTGACACCGGCGAAGCTGCACGAGGCGCTGCGGCGCTCGGTGGACGCGGACGCGCAGGGCGTGGCGCGCGACGAGGTCGACTTCGACTCGGTGGCGGACGCCTGACCTTGCGCTGTGCCCCCGCTGAGCGCCCGGCGCGTGCCGTGGACGGATGCGCATGGGCCTGAGACGGCGGCGCATGGCGGTCGCCCGCGGCCGCTGCTGTACTCGATGTCATGACATACGACACCTCGCACCCGATCCCGCAGCGCGTCGACAGCGGCGCCGGACGGGCCGGGATCCTGTTCCTGTCGATCATCGTGACCGGACTGCTCGCGGGTGTTTTCGCCGACTGGTCGAACACGATCATGCCCGGTCTGGGCGACCTCGACGACCGCACCTTCGTCCTGGCGTTCCAGTCGCTCGACGACGCGATCAACAATCCGCTGTTCCTGGGCGCGTTCACCGTCGCGCCGCTGCTCATCGCGCTGTGTGCGGTGCTGCAGGTGCGTGCCGGGCAGCGGCCGGTGCTGTGGTGGATCCTCGGCGGGCTGCTGTGCTACCTGGTCGTGGCCGTGATCACCTTCGGTGTGCATCTGCCGCTGAACGAGGACATCGGTGACGCCGGTGTGCCGCAGAGCGCGGCGGCCGCGGCCGAGGCGCGTGAGTTGCTCGACGAGTCGGCGTGGACGGCCTGGAACACGGTGCGGGCCCTGGCGGCCACGCTGTCGTTCGGCTGCCTGGTCCTGGCGTTCGGGCTGCGGGGTCAGAGCAGGCCCTTGTCCTCGAGGTAGGCGCGGGCCACGTCCTCGGGAAGCCGCCGCCAGCTGTCCACCTGCTGGTTGAGGGAGGCGAGGTCGGCGGTGGTGAGGACCGGGTTGAGGGCGCCGAGCGCGTCCACCACCCGCCGGCCGCCGGCTCGCGCGCGGTTGACCACGGGGACGATGTAGTCGGCGTTCTGCAGCTTCTTGTCGTCCTCGAGCAGGACGAGTCCGAACTCGTCGAGGGTGGCGTCGGTGGTCGTGGTGAGCACCATCTGGTCCTGGCCGCTCTGTACGGCCTTCTTGGCCTGGGTGGTGCCGACGCCCTTCGGGTCGACGCCGCTGACGTCGATGCCGTAGACGTCCCTGAGGCCGGGCAGACAGTACGGGCGGGCCACGCACTCGTCGCCCGCTGCCAGGCGTACGCGCAGCTTCGAGGCGCCCAGGTCGGAGAGGGTCTTCAGGCCGTGCTTGCGGGCGAAGCCGGCGTCCACGGCGAAGGCGTTCTGGTCGACCGCGCGGCCCGCGTCCAGGACGGTGAGGCCGCGCGGGGCGGCGAGTCCCCGCAGTGCGGACATGGTGGCGGCCAGATCGGGTGAGCCGACCGGCTCGGCATCGGCCCCGTCGGCCTTGGCGCCCAGCCAGTCGGCGAAGGTCGCGGCGTATTCGGGGACCACGTCGATCTGGCCGGATTCCAGGGCCGGTTCGTACAGTTCGCGGTTGGCGACGGAGAGGATCTCGGTGTCGTAGCCGGCCTTGCGGAGCAGCAGGGCGTACATCTGCGCGAGCAGGTCGCTCTCCGTGAAGCCGGCCGATCCGATGGTGAGGTGGTGGCTGTCGCCGGGCGGGGCGGTGACCTCGCCCTGGTTCTCCAGGGACGGTCCGGTGGTGCAGCCGGCGATGAGCAGGAGCAGGGTGGCCACGAGGGTGGCGGTGCGGCGCGTCACGGGGTGCTCCTGTCGCGCAGATGCCCGGGTGCCAGGCGTTCTCCGAGCTCGAAGAGCCCTTCCACGAGGAGGGCGAAGGCGGCGACGAGTACGGCCCCGGCGACGACCTGCGGGGTGGAGGCGAGATTGAAGCCCGCGGTGATGATCCGGCCGAGGCCGCCGCCGCCGGCCAGGGCGGCGATGGTGGCGGTGGCGACGAGCTGGACGGCGGCGATGCGCACACCGTTGAGGATCATCGGCAGTGCGAGCGGGACCTCGACGCGCCACAGCATCTGGCTGCCCGTCATCCCCATGCCGCGTGCGGCCCGCACCACGTCGGGGTCCACGCCGCGCATGCCGACGTAGGCGTTGGTCAGCAGCGGCGGTACGGCGAACAGGACGAGCGCCACGACGGTGGGGCCCTCGGCGTACTGGCCGAGCGGGGTGAGCAGCAGCAGGACGAGGACGGCGAAGGTGGGGACGGCACGGCCGATGTTGGAGATGTTGACGGCCAGGGCGCCGCCCTTGCCGAGGTGGCCGAGTACCAGCGCGACCGGCAGAGCGATCAGGCAGCTGAGGATCAGGCAGACCACGGTGAGGACGAGGTGCTCGACGAGCCGGTGCCAGATTCCGTCGGCACCGGACCAGTGGGCACCGTCGGTCAGCCAGTGCCAGGCGTCGGTGAGCGTGGTCATGCGCGCTGCCAGGGGGTGAGGAGTCGCTGCACGCCGAGCAGGAGCAGGTCGGCGGCGACGGCGATGACGACGCAGAGCACCGATGCGGTGAGGACCTGCGCCTTGAAGTAGGTGTTCATGCCGGTGTAGATCAGATTGCCGAGTCCGCCGTGGCCGACGATGGCGCCGATGGTGACGAGCGAGACCGCGGACACGGTGGCGATGCGCAGACCGGCCATCGCGGAGGGCAGCGCGAGTGGCAGTTCGACGGTGAGCAGCAGGCGCAGCGGCCCGTAGCCCATGCCGCGGGCGGCCTGCCGGGTCTCCTCGGGGACGGCGCGCAGTCCGGCCAGGATGTTCCGTACGAGCAGGGTCAGTGAGTACAGCACGAGTCCGGCCACGACCAGCGATGCGGAGAGGCCGTACAGGGGCAGCAGCAGCGAGAACATCGCGAGGGACGGGATCGTGTAGAGCACGGTGGTGAGGGCGAGCACGGGGCCGGCCGCGGCGCGCAGCCGGCGGGCGAGCACGGCGAGCGGCACGGCGACGACCAGGGCGATGAGGACCGAGAGGCCGGTCAGCTCCAGGTGCTGCAGGACCGCGTCGGTGAGGATCCCGCGGCGGGTGCTCAGGTACTTGCCGCAGATCCATGCGTTGCGCGCGAGGCAGTCGTCCGGGGGCGCGGTCACTCGTCCATTGGAGCCCGGTGCGGTGGCCGGGGCTCGTTCGCATGGGCCGTACGAGGGGTGGGGGCCGGTGTCCGAACGGCGCGGGCGGCCTCGACGTCGACCTCGACCTGACCTTCAGGTCGAGGTCGAGGTCGAGGGTGCCGGGGCGCCGACGGCCGGCCGCAGCGCACTTTATGGTCACAACCTCGGCTGGCGGCAGCGCGCTGACTAGCGTCACCGCATCCAACGGGACGTGAACACGAGGAGCCGCCGTGTCCGAGCACAGCCCGCACGTGCAACCGCATCATCCAGGCCCGCCTCCCCCTCCTGAGCCGGCGTCACCTGCCGGCGCCCCGCGTGCTCGCCGCACGACGCGCGCCGTCCTTGCCGCCGTGCTCGGTGCCGGTCTGCTCGCCGGACTGACGTCCGTCACGGACGCCAACGGGCGGGCGGAGCCCGCGGCCGGCGCGACGAACACGCAGAACGTGTCGGCCGTGCATCCGGTGCGGCCGGCCGAGGGGTCGTCCGCCGAGCCGACGCCGTGTCCGGACAACCTCGCGCAGATCGCCTCCTGCTATGCGGGGATGGACGAGAACGGCGCCTACTACACCGTCGCCGTCCCCGAGCAGTGGAACGGGGACCTGGTGCTGCACGCGCACGGCGGACCGGACCTGGGCGCTCCGGGGCCGGAGCGCAGCGCGGAGGATCTGGAGCGCTGGACGGTGATGGTCAAGGAGGGCTACGCCTGGGCCGGTTCCTCGTACCGCAGGGGCGGTTACGGGGCGCGGATGGCCGCGGAGGACACGGAGAATCTGCGCCGTCTGTTCGGCGCGGACTTCGCGAAGCCCGACCGCACCCTGCTGCACGGCCAGTCCTGGGGCGGCGATGTCGCCGCGAAGGCCGCGGAGACCTACGGCGCGCGCGGCAAGCGGCCGGTCTACGACGGAGTGCTGCTCACCAACGGCCTGGTCGGGGGCGGGAGTCGGGGCTACGACTACCGGGTGGACCTGCGGGTGGTCTACCAGTACTACTGCCGTAATCATCCCCGGCCGTCCGAGCCCCAGTACCCGCTGTGGCAGGGGCTGCCCGCCGATTCCACGATGACCTCGGCCGATCTGAAGGCGCGGGTCCAGGAGTGCACAGGTGTCGAGTCCGCGCCCGAGGAGCGCACCGCGCGTCAGCGGAAGAACCTGTCGGCCATCCTCGGTGTGGTGCAGGTGCCGGAGCGGACGCTGGTGTCGCATCTGAACTTCGCGACGTTCACGTTCCGGGACATCGTGCACGAGCGTCTGGACGGCCGGAATCCGTTCGGGAACCGCGGGGTCCGGTACTCCGGTTCGCCTGACGACA
This sequence comes from Streptomyces triticagri, assembly GCF_003429565.1. Classification (GTDB taxonomy): domain Bacteria; phylum Actinomycetota; class Actinomycetes; order Streptomycetales; family Streptomycetaceae; genus Streptomyces; species Streptomyces triticagri. The sequence continues at coordinate 30,408 of NZ_QUAK01000118.1, read as the reverse complement.
AGGCGCTGAATGCCGGGGTGCAGCGGTTCTCGGCCGATCCGGGTGCCCGCCGGGACCTGTCGTACGACAGCGATCTCACCGGGCGGATCCGGGTGCCGGTGCTGACGCTGCATGCGATCGACGATCCGACGGTGTTCGTGGAGCACGAGTCGGCCTATCGTGCCGCGGTCCGCAATGCGGGCCGGGGGCGTCTGCTGGTGCAGACGTTCACCCAGGAGAGCGAGCACAGTTCGCTGAGCGACTCGGGGTACGCGGCCGCGGTGCGGTCGCTCGCCGCCTGGGTGGACTCGGGGCGGCGGCCGACGCCCGGCCGGGTGGCGGAGCGGTGCGCCGATGCCGACGACACGTACGGCACCGGCTGCTTCATCAAGCCCCGCTACCGGCCGGGCAGTTACTCGTCCCGGGTGTATCCGCGGCCGGGCGGTCTGCACTGGCCCGCGATGACCGCGGCGCAGGAGAAGGCGTGGTCGCGTCTGGACGGTGTGGGCATTGAGCACTGAACCGCGGGGGGGGGCAGGGATAGCCGGGGGGCAGGGACGGCCGGGGGTATGTCGAGCGGGGTGCGCTACGTTCGGCGGCGGCCCCGGCCGGCCGGACCCCGGTCGCACCCCCGCCGCGGGCCCGACTTCGGGAGGCATGTCTTGGCCGTGGAATCCGCGGGTACCCCGTCCGCCCTGGTCCGCACCGAGCGGCGCGGCCACGTGCTGGTGATCCGGATGTGCCGTGCGCACAAGCGCAATGCGGTGGACCGGGCCCTGGCCGACGCGCTGGACGAGGCGTTCAACACCCTGGACGACGATCCCGAGCTGCGCGCCGGTGTGCTGACCGGATCGGACGGGGTGTTCTCTGCGGGCAGCGATCTGACCGCGGACGGCGATTACGTCACGGAGCGCGGCGGTGCGTACGGACTGATCCGGCGGCGGCGCAGCACGCCGCTGGTCGCCGCCGTGGAGGGTCCCGCGCTCGGTGGTGGCCTGGAGCTGGTGCTGGCCTGCGATCTGGTGGTCGCCTCGGCGACCGCGGTGTTCGGGCTGCCCGAGGTGCGCCGTGGCCTGGTGCCGGCCTGTGCCGGTCTGTTCCGTGGGCCGCGGGCGCTGCCGGTGAATCTGGCACGTGAACTCGCCCTGACCGGTGACCCGTTCGATGCGGACCGTGCGTACGAGGCAGGTCTGGTCAACCGGCTCACGGCCGAGGGCGCGGCCCTGGACGCAGCGGTCGCCCTGGCGGCGCGGGTCGCTCGGAACGCGCCCGTGGCGGTACGGGCGAGTCTGGTCGCCATGGACCGCTGGCTCACCGCGGAGGACCCGCTCGGGTGGCGTGCCACGGCGGAGGCGGTGGCCACGGTGGAGGCGTCGGACGATCTGGCGGAGGGAGTTGCCGCGTTCCTCGAGAAGCGCGCGCCGGTCTGGAAGGGCCGCTGAATCTCCGTACCGGGCGCCGACGAGCCGCCGCGCGAACGGATTTCGCGCTCGCCGGTGACCTTTGCGGCCCGTTCGCGTACGGTGTCCCGGCCTCAGCCGCAGGGGGTGTCAGGCCGTCGACCGAGCCGCGAGGAGCCCGCCGTTGCAGTTCACCGTCGAGTACCCGATCAGCGCAGCCGGTCACGACCCGGCGGTCGCCTCCGGCGCGGGGGTGCTGGAGATCGTGCGGGCCGCCGAGCAGTGCGGCTATGACGCGATCGCCTTCACCGAGCATCCGGCCCCGTCCCGGAAGTGGCTGGATGCGGGCGGCCACGCCACGTTCGACGCGATCGCGGCGCTCGGCTTCTGCGCGGCTGCCACCGAGCGGATCCGGCTCATGACCTATCTCCTGGTGCTGCCGTACCACAATCCGCTGGCCGCGGCGAAGGCGCTCGGGACGGTGGACGTGCTGTCCGGCGGGCGGGTCACGGTGGTCGCGGGTACGGGCTATCTGCGGTCCGAATTCCGTGCTCTCGGCGTGGACTTCGACGAACGGAACGCGCTTTTCGACGAGGCCGCGGAGGTGCTCCGCGGGGTGTGGTCGACGACTCCGTACGCCTATCGCGGTCGGCATTTCGAGGCGGGTGGTGTCGCCCAGGTCCCGCCGCCCGTGCAGGCCGGCGGGCCGCCGCTGTGGATCGGCGGGAACAGCGCGCTCGCCCGCCGGCGCGCCGCCCGCCACCAGGGCTGGAGCCCGATGATGGTCTCCGATGAGGTCGCCCGTACGGCCCGTACGCCCGCCCTCGCGTCGGTGGCGGAGCTGGCCCGGCTCGTCGGCTCGGTGCGGGAGTCGGCGGTCGAGTTGCGCGGTGCGGGGGCGCGGGTGGAGGTGCAGGTGCAGACGCCGGAGGGTTCCTGGCCGGTGGACGGCGGGTCCGTGGAGCGGCACCGGGACCACCTCGGGCAGCTTGCGCAGGCCGGGGTGACGTCGTTCGTGCTGCGGCTGCCGGGGAGTTCGGTGGGTGCGGCGGTGGAGGCGCTGCGGCGGTACGCGGACACGTTCGGCCTCTGAGCCGGGCGCAACCAGTGGCCGAAGCACGGGAGTTCAGCCGGTGCGAGGCGGTGGGGCGTGGCTTCCGGCGTGGTCGGTGAGTGCGGGTCCGAGCGCGCCGTCCAGCGTGGCGTGGACGGCGGGCAGCCGGGGCGGTCCGGCCGCGGCGAGGAGGCGTCCGGTGAGCCGGTGCGGACAGACGATCCGCAGATCGCCGTGGCGTTCCGTGATGCGGCGGTGTGCGCGGCGCAGCATCCGCAGTCCGGAGCAGTCGAAGAACGTCGCGGGCGTGAGGTCGATGACCACGAGGGGTTCGGGGGCGGCGGTCATGCGGTCGAGACTCGGACCGATGGCGAGCGCGGCGGCGATGTCGATCTCTCCGGCCAGCTCGAGGACGGTCCGGCCGCGGGCGCGGTGGGTGTGTAACCGGGGCGTTCCGTAGGGGACTTCGGGAAGCGGCATGGCGCGTTCACCTCGGTGGGTCGGCCTGGCCGGGGCACCGGCGCGCGGCCGGTCGTTCGCTCCGGCGAGGGTAGGAAGAACAGCGCGGTTCCTGCCCTGCAGAAACGATCCCCGCAACTCCAAATGCACTCGTGGGGAGGAAGTCGACAGGAACTGCTTGACACGCACCGCGCAGCACCGTCGCAACTTCCGTGCGCAACTCCCGTACCGGCAGACCCAGTTGGTACTGGCGGTAGCTGTCATGGCCGGAACAAGCCAGCTACGGTGGCCGTTCCTCTCCCCCCACGGATCAGGAGCCACCATGCTCGAACGCATCCCGCCGGCGGCGCGCGTCCGCACGTCGGTGCTGGCAGCGGTCGTCGTCAGCGCCCTGTCGGTCACCGGACTGCAGGCGTCCGCGGCACCCGAGCGGGCCGACGCCCCGATGAACCGGGCCTTTGAGCAGGCCTCCGACAAGTACGGCGTGCCACGGGACCTGCTGACCGCGGTCGGCTACGGCGAGACCCATCTGGACGACCACGACGGCCGCCCGAGCCAGGCCCGCGGATACGGCGTCATGCACCTGGTGGACAACCCCAGCCACCGCTCGCTGCGGCAGGCCGCCGGGATCACCGGCCGCAGCACTGCCGAGCTGCGGCGCGACACCGAGGCGAACATCGAGGGCGGCGCGGCCGTCCTGCGTGCGCACGCCGACGCACTCGGGCTCGACCGGGCGGAGCGCGGCGACATCAACGCCTGGTACCCGGCGGTCGCCCGCTACGGCAACACCGAGGGCGCCACGGCCAAGCTCTACGCGGACACCGTCTACGACTTCCTCGCCGAGGGCCTGACCACCACCGTCGACGGCGAGGAGATCACCGTCGACGGCCGCAAGGTCTCCCCCGCCCGCGGCTCGCTCGCGAAGGCCGAGATCGACGCGCAGAGCGAGGACTACCCGCCCGCGCTCTGGGTCCCCGCCTCGACGAGCAACTACGCGTCCGGGCGCTCGGCGACCATCAGCCAGGTCGTGATCCACGTCACCCAGGGCTCGTACGCGGGCACGATCAGCTGGTTCCAGAACCCGGAGGCGGAGACCAGCTCGCACTACGTGGTGCGCTCGTCGGACGGCGAGGTCACCCAGATGGTGCGCGACGCGGACACCGCGTGGCACGCGCGCAGTGCGAACGCCTCCTCGCTCGGCATCGAGCACGAGGGGTACGTCGACGATCCGAGCTGGTTCACCAACTCGATGTACCGGTCGTCGGCCGCCCTCACCAAGCACCTGTGCGAGCGCTACGGGATCCCGAAGGACCGGGAGCACATCGTCGGCCATGTCGAGGTCCCCGGCAACGACCACACCGACCCGGGTCCGCACTGGAACTGGGAGTACTACATGGAGCTCGTCGGCGGCGACTCCGGCGGCGGCACCCCGAGCGACGGCCTGAGCTTCTCCTCGTACGAGACGCAGCGCAGCGGTTCGACGGGGGCTCAGGTGACGGCCGTGCAGTCGCTGCTCAGCAAGCACGGGTACGAGGCCGGGGCTGCGGACGGCGACTTCGGTCCGGCCACGCTGGCCGCGGTGCAGGCCTTCCAGCAGGACGTCGGCCTCGAGGCGGACGGTGTCGTGGGCGCGAGGACCTGGACCGCGCTCCTGTCGGCCGGCTCCAAGCCGGCGGTGAGCAAGGGCAGTTCGGGCGATGCGGTGAAGCGGGTGCAGCGGGCGCTGACCGCGGCGCTCGGCTCCGCCGTCGGCATCGACGGCGAGTTCGGCGACAGGACGGACACCGCGGTGCGCAGCTATCAGGAGAGCCGTGGGCTGACCGTGGACGGTGCGGTCGGCGACGCCACCTGGGAGGCACTGCAGGCCGGCCGCTGAGACCACTCGCAACTGGGTACGCCCCCGCACCGGGCGCCGCGGATCCGTCCGTCCGCGGCGCCTTCGCGCGCGCCCGCCGTGCTGTCTCAGGCCGGGGTACGCCGCGGCTGCGCGAAGGTGTGGAGCTCCAGGATCTCCGGCAGCGGAGCCACGCCCGGTCCGCCCGCGCGCACCCAGGCGACGATGTCCTCGGTCGCGGCTGCGTCGTTGACCAGGCCCAGCCACACCGGCCTGCCGCCGGCGGCGCGTCCCGCCGCGGACGGCTGTACGACCACGACATTCGCCTGCTCGCAGACGTCCAGGCACTCGGAGATCCGGACCGGGACCTCGGACCGCAGTCGCTCCGTCTGCGCCCGGTGATCCACGCCGGGGATCTTCGCCGTGCCGCAGCAGCAGTCGCGGCACACCACCACCCGGCAGGGCACGGGCCCCCTCCCGCCGGTGTCCGTACCGCCGTCCGCCGCCGTGCCGAGCTCAGTGCCGGGAGTCGCATGCACCGCGCCATCCACCTCCGTCCGGGGAGATCCGCCCCGGTGTCGTGTCGAGGTGGCGACCGCGTGAGTCTCCTGGCTCTCGGGTCGACGCTTCTCCGGGCCTTCCCACCCGTACGGCTGCACGGGCAGTGACCATGTCGGGAGTCGCTCGCCGATCACAGTGGCGGGACCGCGCCGGATTCGCACCGGCTTCCTCGGGCCGCAGTCGCCTTGTCGCAGTACATCATCCCATCGGCCCAACGCGTCCTTCGGGCGGGACGGGACGGCGTCGCAGCACCCGGGAGCGTCGTCACGGCACGGTGCAGCGGCCGTCCCACCACCGAGAAGGCCAAGTCACCTCCCGTACCCACTCGCTGGGCGAATTGCATCCCCCACCAGGCGAGAAGAACGTCACAGCCGGTCAGGGGCTGCACATCTGGCCCGTTGGCCTAGCATCCGAGCATGACGGTCCTGCCAGACGACGACCTCTCCTTGGCGACCGAATTCCCTGACGCGACACGTGAACAGTGGCGGCACCTCGTGCTCGGTGTGCTGCGCAAGTCGGGCAAGGAAGTCGACGAGGCCGAGGCGGAGCGAGCCCTCTCCACTCCGTTGGAGGACGGGCTGCACACGCTGCCCCTGTACACGGCGCAAGACGCCGCCCCGAGCCCCGGCCTGCCGGGCTTCGCGCCCTTCGTGCGCGGCGGCCGGCCCGAGGGCAACGCCGTGAGCGGCTGGGACGTGCGCCAGCGGCACGCGGTCCCGGACAACGCCACGGTCCTCGCCGACCTGGAGAACGGGGTCACCTCGCTGTGGCTCACGGTCGGCTCCGGCGGCATCCCCGTCGACGCACTCGACCGGGTGCTGGACGGCGTCTATCTCGATCTCGCTCCGGTGGTCCTGGACGCGGGCGAGGAGACCGAGGCGGCCGCGCGCCGGCTGCTCGGGCTCTACGAGGAGCGGGGCGTCGCCCCGCACGCCGCCCGCGGCAATCTGGGCGCCGACCCGCTCGGCCACGAGGCCCGCACCGGCCGCTCCTACGACTGGGCTCCGGTGGCCGCCCTCGCCCGGGAGTGCGCCGAACGCCACCCGGGCCTGCGTGCCCTGACGGTCGATGCGCTGCCGTACCACGAGGCGGGTGGCTCGGCCGCCGAGGAGCTCGGCTGCTCCCTGGCCACCGCGGTCGCCTGTCTGCGGGAGCTCACCGAGCACGGCCTGACTGCCGAACAGGCCTGCGCCCAGCTGGAGTTCCGGTATGCCGCGACCGCCGACCAGTTCCTCACGGTGGCCAAGCTGCGCGCGGCCCGCCGGCTGTGGGCGCGGGTCGCGGAGGTGTGCGGGGCGCCCGCCGCGGGCGCGCAGCGCCAGCACGCGGTGACCTCGACGGTGATGACGACCCGTCGCGACCCATGGGTGAACATGCTGCGCGGCACCGTCGCCACGCTCGCCGCCGGAGTGGGCGGCGCGGACGCGGTGACCGTGCTGCCCTTCGACGAGGCGATCGGTCTGCCGGACGCGTTCGCGCGCAGGATCGCGCGCAACACCTCCACCATTCTGATCGAGGAGTCGCATCTGGCCCGGGTCGTCGATCCTGCGGGCGGCTCCTGGTACGTGGAGCGGCTCACCGATGAACTGGCCCGTGCGGGCTGGGAGTTCTTCCAGGAGATCGAGCGGGCCGGCGGTCAGGCCGCGGCGCTGCGGTCCGGTCTGGTGCGCGAGCGGATCGCCGCGACCTGGGCGGCGCGCAGCGCGAAGCTGGCCGAGCGCCGTGAACCGGTCACGGGTGTCAGCGAGTTCCCGAATCTGGCCGAGAAGCCGGTCGTACGGGAGCCCGCGCCCGAGCCGCCCGCCGGCGGGCTCCCGCGGGTGCGCCGTGACGAGGCGTACGAGGCGCTGCGCGCCCGCTCCGACGCACATCTCGCCGCGACCGGCAGTCGCCCGCGGGTGTATCTGGCGGCACTCGGCCCGGCCGCCGCACACACCGCGCGTCTCACCTTCGCCGCGAACCTGTTCCAGGCCGGCGGCATCGAGCCGGTCACCGAGGGCACGTATCAGGAGAGCGGCGCCCGGGAGGCCTGCCTGTGCTCCAGCGACGCGGTGTACGAGGAGCAGGCGGGGGCCGCGGTCCGCGAGCTGCGGGACGCGGGCGCGCAGCATGTGTTCCTCGCCGGGCGGCCGGGGTCGTACGACGGGGTCGACACATATGTCTTCGCCGGCTGCGACGCCGTCGCCGTGCTCACCGCCACGCTCGACCGCATGGGAGTGTCCTGATGTCCATCCCCGACTTCTCCGCGATCGATCTGGGCACGCCCACGGCGGACTCGGGCGCCGACGACTGGCGTTCGGCGGTCAAGAAGTCCGCGGGCGGCGACGACCTGCTGTGGGAGACGCCCGAGGGCATCACCGTCAAGCCGCTCTACACCGGGCAGGACCTGGAGGGCCTCGACTTCCTGGACACCTTCCCCGGCATCGCACCGTATCTGCGCGGCCCGTACCCGACGATGTACGTCAACCAGCCCTGGACGATCCGGCAGTACGCGGGCTTCTCCACGGCCGAGGAGTCCAACGCCTTCTACCGGCGCAATCTGGCGGCCGGTCAGAAGGGCCTTTCGGTGGCCTTCGACCTGCCCACGCACCGGGGTTACGACAGCGACCATCCGCGGGTGACGGGTGACGTCGGCATGGCCGGTGTGGCGATCGACTCGATCTACGACATGCGTCAGCTCTTCGACGGCATCCCGCTGGACCGGATGTCGGTGTCGATGACCATGAACGGCGCGGTGCTTCCGGTGCTCGCGCTGTACATCGTGGCCGCCGAGGAACAGGGCGTGCCGCCCGAGAAGTTGGCCGGGACCATCCAGAACGACATCCTCAAGGAGTTCATGGTCCGCAACACCTACATCTATCCGCCGAAGCCGTCGATGCGGATCATCTCCGACATCTTCGCGTACACCTCGCAGCGGATGCCGCGGTACAACTCGATCTCGATCTCCGGCTATCACATCCAGGAGGCGGGTGCGACGGCCGACTTGGAGCTGGCGTACACGCTCGCGGACGGGGTGGAGTACATCCGGGCGGGTCGGGAGGCGGGCCTGGACGTGGACGCGTTCGCGCCGCGGCTGTCGTTCTTCTGGGCGATCGGCATGAACTTCTTCATGGAGGTCGCCAAGCTCCGCGCGGCGCGCCTGCTCTGGGCGAAGCTGGTCGGGCAGTTCGATCCGAAGAACGCCAAGTCCCTTTCGCTGCGCACCCATTCACAGACGTCCGGCTGGTCGCTGACCGCGCAGGACGTGTTCAACAACGTGACGCGTACGTGTGTCGAGGCGATGGCCGCGACGCAGGGCCACACCCAGTCGCTGCACACCAATGCGCTGGACGAGGCGCTTGCGCTGCCCACCGACTTCTCGGCGCGGATCGCCCGCAACACCCAGCTCCTCATCCAGCAGGAGTCGGGGACGACCCGGGTGATCGACCCGTGGGGCGGCAGTGCGTACGTGGAGCGGCTCACCTACGATCTGGCGCGCCGGGCCTGGCAGCACATCCAGGAGGTGGAGCGGGCCGGCGGGATGGCGCAGGCGATCGACGCAGGCATCCCGAAGCTGCGCGTGGAGGAGGCCGCGGCCAGGACGCAGGCGCGGATCGACTCGGGCCGGCAGCCGGTGATCGGGGTCAATAAGTACCGGGTGGAGACCGACGAGGAGATCGATGTCCTCAAGGTCGACAACTCCTCGGTGCGCGCCCAGCAGATCGACAAGCTGCGGCGGCTGCGCGAGGAGCGCGACGAGACGGCCTGCCAGGACGCCCTGGACGCCCTGACCCGGGCGGCCGAGTCGACGGGCAATCTGCTCGATCTGGCGGTACGGGCGGCCCGGGCCAAGGCGACGGTCGGCGAGATCAGTTACGCCCTGGAGAAGGTGTACGGGCGGCACGCTGGCCAGATCCGTACGATCTCCGGTGTGTACCGCAACGAAGCAGGTGAGTCGTCGTCCGTGGACCGGACCCGGTCGGTGGTGGACGCCTTCGCCGAGGCCGAGGGCCGGCGCCCGCGCATCCTGGTGGCCAAGATGGGCCAGGACGGGCACGACCGCGGGCAGAAGGTGATCGCGACCGCCTTCGCCGACCTGGGCTTCGACGTGGATGTCGGCCCGCTGTTCCAGACGCCGGGCGAGGTGGCGCGGCAGGCGGTGGAGGCGGATGTGCACATCGTCGGGGTGTCCTCGCTCGCCGCCGGGCATCTCACCCTCGTCCCGGCCCTGCGGGAGGCGCTGGCCGAGGAGGGGCGCGAGGACATCATGGTCGTGGTCGGCGGGGTGATCCCGCCGCAGGACGTGGACACGCTCCTGGAGATGGGCGCGGCGGCGGTCTTCCCGCCCGGCACGGTCATCCCGGACGCGGCCCGTGACCTGGTGGCGCGGCTCGCGGCCGAGCTCGGCCACGGCGACCTGTGAGCCGGTGACGATGGCCATCGAGCTCGACGCGTACGTCAAGGGAGTACTCGACGGGAAGCGGGCGATCGTCTCCCGGGCGATCACCCTTGTCGAGTCCACCCGGCCCCAACACCGGGCGCTGGCACAGGAGTTGCTGACGCGGCTGCTGCCGCACAGCGGCCATGCGCGGCGGATCGGCATCAGCGGTGTGCCGGGGGTGGGCAAGTCGACGTTCATCGACGCCTTCGGCACGCTGCTCACGGGGCTCGGTCACCGGGTGGCGGTGCTGGCCGTCGACCCGTCGTCCAGCCGGACGGGCGGGTCGATCCTCGGCGACAAGACGCGGATGGAGCGTCTCGCCGTCGACCCGGCCGCGTTCGTACGCCCCTCCCCCACGGCCGGGACGCTCGGCGGGGTCGCGAAGGCGACCCGGGAGTCCATCGTGGTGATGGAGGCGGCCGGTTACGACGTGGTGCTCGTGGAGACCGTGGGGGTCGGCCAGTCCGAGACGGCCGTGGCGAACATGGTCGATTCCTTCCTGCTGCTCACCCTGGCCCGTACCGGCGACCAGCTGCAGGGCATCAAGAAGGGCGTGCTCGAACTCGCGGACGTCATCGCCGTGAACAAGGCGGACGGTCCGCACGAGCGCGAGGCGCGCGGAGCGGCGCGTGAACTCTCGGGCGCGCTGCGCCTGATGCACGGAAAGGACGCCTTCTGGACGCCTCCGGTGCTCAGTTGCAGCGCCCGCGAGGGGTCGGGGCTCGAGGAGGTGCGCGACCGGCTCGAGCAGCACCGGACGCTGCTCGAGTCGACTGGGCGTCTCGCGGAGCGCCGTCGTGACCAGCAGGTCGACTGGACCTGGGCCATGGTGCGCGACGAGCTGCTCGGCCGTCTGCAGGCCGATCCGGCGGTACGGCGCATCGCGCCCGATCTGGAACGCCGGGTTCGCGACGGAGAGTTGACGGCCACGCTGGCCGCGGAGCGGATCCTCGGGGCGTTCCGGGAGCCGTAGTCACCTGGTGCTGTTCGGCTTCGAAAGGCCCAACTCCCGTTCGCCCAGGGGCTCGAAGAAGCGCTCCACATCGTCGTCGGTGACGTCGGCGAGCGATGCGGGCGTCCAGCGGGGGTTGCGGTCCTTGTCGATGATCTGGGCGCGTACGCCCTCGACGAGGTCCGGGCGGGTGAGTGCGGCGCAGGAGACGCGGTACTCCTGGTCGAGCACGCTCTCGAGGGAGTCGAGCCGCCTGGCCCTGCGGAGCGCGGCCAGCGTGACCTTGAGGGAAGTGGGCGACTTGGCGTGCAGGGTCTCCGCGGCCTCCTTCGCGGCCGGGTCGCCGTGTGCGAGCAGGCGCCGGCGGATCTCCTCGACGGTGTCGGCGGAGTAGCAGCTGTCGATCCACTCGCGGTGCTCGGCCAGTTCGGCCCCCGGGGCGGGTCGGGTGTGCCGTTCGACGGCCTCCTCGACCGGCAGGTCCCCGAGGTCGGTGACGAAGGCGTCGACGGCGTCCGACGGCAGGAAGTGGTCGGCGAGCCCGCACAACAGGGCGTCTCCTGCACCGATGTGAGTCCCCGTCAGGGCCAGGTGGGTGCCCAGCTCGCCGGGCGCACGCGCCAGCAGATACGTACCGCCGATGTCCGGTACGAAGCCGATGCCGGTCTCCGGCATGGCGACCCGGGACCGCTCGGTGACCAGGCGCACGCTGCCGTGTGCGGAGACGCCGACGCCGCCGCCCATCACGATGCCGTCCATCACGGCGACGTACGGCTTGGGGTAGCGGGCGATGCGCGCATTGAGGTGGTACTCGTCGCGCCAGAACAGCGCCGACTCGGCTCCGTCGCTGTCGCGTGCGTCGTCGTGCACCGCGCGGATGTCGCCGCCCGCGCACAGGCCGCGCTCGCCGGCCCCGGTGATCACGACGGCATGCACGGCCGGGTCGTGCTCCCAGGCGGTGAGGGCCTCGTCGATGCGGCGCACCATGGTGTGGTTCAGGGCGTTGAGCGCGCGGGGGCGGTTGAGGGTGAGGTGGGCGGCCCGTCCGCGGGTGTCGAGCAGGACGGGTTCCTCGGTGCCGCTCATCGGCAGTGCTCCGCCCGGGTCGGGGCGACGGTGACGCGCATGGTGTCGTTCGTTCCTTCCGTTTCGCGGGCGGTACGTGCCCACTCTGGCACGCACGCGCGGGGGCCCGGGGCGCGGGACCTGCCTGCGCGTGGACGTCGAGCGCCTGGGCCGTCCGTTCGCGCCGGGTACGTCGGGTTGGGTAGCGTTCTCCGGGTTCGGACGGTGGGGCACGGGGGTACGGCGATGACCGGGTACGAGGCGGCGGAAGGTGTACGCCTGCAGGCGCTCACGGACGACGATCCGGCGGAGATCTCCGGATACCGGCTGCGGGGCAGGATCGGCAGCGGCGGAATGGGCCGGGTGTATNTCCGGCGGAGATCTCCGGATACCGGCTGCGGGGCAGGATCGGCAGCGGCGGAATGGGCCGGGTGTATCTCGCGTACACGCCGGGAGGACGGGCGGTCGCCGTCAAGGTCGTACGGCGGGAGCTGGCGGACGACGAGGGGTTCCGGCGCCGGTTCCGGCAGGAGGTGCGGGCGGCCACGCGGGTGCACGGGCTGTTCACCGCGTCGGTGATCGACAGCGATCCGGAGGCGCCGAGCCCGTGGCTGGCCACCGCGTATGTACCGGGCCCCTCGCTCGCGGAGGCGGTCGCGCGGCACGGCGCGCTGCCGGCCGACACGGTGCTGCTGCTTCTGGCCGGCGTCGCCGAGGCGTTGCAGTCCGTGCATGCGGCCGGCATCGTGCATCGCGATCTCAAGCCGTCCAATGTGCTGCTCGCGGCGGATGGTCCGCGGGTGATCGACTTCGGGATCGCCCGCGCCGCGGAGGCGACGGCGCTGACCGCCGGCGGGTACGTGGTGGGGACGCCGGCGTACATGTCCCCGGAGCAGGCCACGGCGTCGGGGGCCGTAGGGCCGGCCAGTGATGTGTTCGCGCTCGGCCAGATCGCGGCGTACGCGGTGACCGGTGCGCCGGCCTTCGGCGACGGCAGTGTGCAGGCCGTGCTGTACCGGGTGGTGCACGAGACGCCGGACATCTCTCGGGTGCCGGAGCCGCTGCACGCTCTGGTGGCGCGCTGTCTGCACAAGGAGCCCGCCGAGCGCCCTTCGCCGGCCGAGATCATGGCCGAATGCCGGGCGGCGGTGGATGTGGCGACGGAGCTCGGGCGGCCCGGGCAGTGGCTGCCTGCGTCGCTCACCGCGGCGTTTTCGTCAGCGCTCGAGCGGGGCGCGGAGGAAGACGACGGCACACCGCAGCCCGCGGCCGACTCGGATGCAGGCGGCGGCGACCAGCCACGCGCGGCGGACGGCGATCCGCCGGTGGTCGTCACCCCGGCCGCCGCTCCCGCGTCCGCCCCGCGCCGCCGCGCGTGGCTGGTCGCCGCCGCCTGTGCGGGTCTGCTGCTCGCGGCGGGCGGCGGGTACGTACTCGCGTCGGGCGACTCGGACGGCTCCGACCGGGCGGGCTCCGACCCTCGTCCGGCGCCGAGCGCCACCGCGGACGAAGGCCCCGCGAAGGACCGTACGAGCAATCCCACGCAGGACCCCGCACAGAGCCCGACCACTCCCCCGCCCGACCCCGATCCGACGGCGCGCGGCACCGTGCGGCTGCCGCACGGCTGGCACGTCGAGCTGGACAAGTCCCCGCTCGAGCCGGTCCGTTCGGGCTCCTGGAACAAGGACGAGATCGACGTCCGGTACCACGACGGGCGGCTGCGCACCCGCGACGGGAACCGTCTGGCCCTGCTTGCCGACCGGCGCGAGGGGTCGCTTGCGGTCTGCCGCAAGCAGGTGACCTTCGCGAAGGACATCGCCCTCGACGGCGTCGGGTCCGGACGTCAGATCTGCGTCTTCACCCAGGACGGGCATGCCGCCCTGGTCACGCTGCGCGAGGTCGTACCGGCGCAGCACGCCTCGTTCACCCTCGCGGTCTGGCCCGACGCGGCGCCCCGGACGTGAGGCGCACGGCACCGGCACGCGCCGGGGCCGGGACGGGAGTCGTGTGCTCCCGCCCCGGCCCCGAGTCGGCCGTGGGGTGTGCCGTTCAGGCCGCGTAGCCCTTCGGCGGGATCAGCGAGGCGAGCTGGTCGAAGGACAGCCAGTAGATCTGGTTGCCGCCGAAGGAGGCGGGGTCGGCGATGAGTACGGTGCGGTTGGCGTCGTCGTAGCCGATCACCGTGAAGTAGTGGTAGATCGTCTGGTCCGGCGGGTAGCCGGGCGGCTGGTTCCCCGGCGGGGCGACGATGTTCGTCACCAGCGGGTAGTTGTTGTCGATGTCCAGGACGATGTCGTTCCACAGCAGGTCCTTCTGGCCCTGCGTGGGCGGGTCGTTCGGCATCTCCTTGGTCTCGTACCAGCCGGTGCCGAGATTCGCGTTGAGTACGCCGGTGACCTGGCTGATGTGGTCCGTGCCGGCCTCCGTCGTGCCGAGCTGCACCGCGAGATCGGCCTGGCTGGGCGGCGTGACACGGGCCGAGAGGGCGATACGAGTCGCGGCGGGCCCGCACCAGTAGCCGGTCTCCTGGACCTGGTAGTCGACCGGCAGGGTGTGGGCGTCCTTGGTGTGCACGCCGTCGATCTCCAGCCGGGTGCCGGGCTCGTTCTGCCCGCTGACCACCGCGGTCCCGGATGTGGATCCGTGGTCGAGCACGGACACCGGGCTCGGTTCGGCGGGTGCCGCCTGGGCGACGGCGGTCGGGCTGACCAGTGCGCCGACGGCGGCGGTGGCCACGGCGGTGGCGAGAAGTCTCTTGCGCATACGGGCTCCTGACGGAGGAGAGGGACGGGGAGCGGGATTCCTGCGGGTCCGGTCAGGGGATCGGCGGCACGGTCGGGCTCTCGCTGGCCAGCAGGTCGCGGGCGAACTGCTCCCACTGCGCATAGCGGTCGGGGTAGGCGGAGCGCTGGACGGCCTGGCAGACGTCACCGGGCGGCATCGTCTCCCAGCCGGCGATCTGGATCAGACCCGGATTGCTGCCGAACGGGGCCACTCCGTAGAAGGACTTGGAGGAGGTGGGCACGTGCGTGATCTGTTCCGGTGTGCCCCAGCCGGTGCTGGGGCGCTGCTGGAAGATGCCGAGCGAGTCGTGGTCCACCGGGGTCAGGTAGTTGACGAACTTGGACTCCTGCATGGCCGTCATCAGGGCGATGACCTGGCCCTGTTCGGAGATTCCCGCGCCCTTGCCGACGCCTATCACGGTGCGGGCGTTGGCGAGTTCCTCGGGGCCGAGGTCGGCCGCGGTGCGGAAGGTGGCGCGCAGTTCGGTGTCGGTGGCGTCCTGCAGGGCGGCCGCGGTTCTCCGGTCGACCTGGCCGGTCGCGGGGAGTCCGTGGCGGGCCTGGAAGGTCTCCAAGCCCTGTCCGGGGGCGGCCTGTTCGGCCGTGGCGGTCTGGGCCGGAGCGGCCTGGGCGAGTCCGGGGCCTGCGAACAGGGCGCCGGCGACGCCGAGTACGGCGGCCGCGGCGGCCGGGCGGGTGAGGGCAGTGCGTGCCACTGCGTCATCTCCTTGTCCGGATCGTCGTCCTCGTCCGTCCGCCCCCCTACGGCGCCGGACCGGTGCGGTCGACGCGCGTAGTTGGGCGGTATATGGGGTGAGCGGGCGGGGGACGGTGGGGGGATGGGGTCATGCAAGTGCCGTATGCAACGCACTCGTTGGTCGTCGAGGGTGTGACGGCACGCCGCCAGGATCAGGGCATGGCCATGTCACACACAAGGCCTGAAAGCACAGGCTTACGGACCGAGGGTGGGCGTGCCCCCGCCGCCCCCACCTCAGAAGTCCGGTACGGGGCCGGCGACTTGAGGCTCACTGCTGCGCACCAGGTCACGACCCGCCGCGGTCGCCACGTGCAGGGACCGGCCGTCCTTGCGGACGGTGACCACAAGGCCGGCCTCCCGTAGCACCTTCATGTGCTGGCTGATCGCCGGATGGGTCACGCCGAGCAGCCGGGCGAGCTCCATCGTGGAGGCGCCGGTGCGCACCGCGCGCAGCACGGATGCCCGGGTGTGGCCCAGGAGTTGGCCGAGCGCTCCTCCCCCGTCGGCCGCGCCCGTGGCGGCGGGCAGGATCCAGTCCGGATCGTGCTCGATGGGGTGGACGAGCACGGGCGGCAGGCTGTCGTCGGCGAGTGTGATGGCGGTGGGCCAGCAGAAGAACGACGGCTGCAGCGTCAGGCCACGGCCGTGGAGATGCAGCTCGTGGTCCACCGGATAGTCGACCTCGAGCACCGGCGGCCGCCATCTGAAGCGTGGGCCGAGTCCCATGAGGAGGCCCTCCGTGCCGCCGTCGAGCAGGCCCCGCAGCCGCCGGATCCGGTCGGCGTCGATCTGGGCGTGGATCCTCGGCCAGAACGGCGCGAGTGCCTCTTCGTGGTAGGCCCGCAGCGCCTGCCCGAGGCGCAGCAGTGCGCCACCGTCACCGAGGGCCAGGGCCCGCGTCCAGTCCGGCAGCGGGCGGGCGGCCGCGACCCGCTGCAGGTCCCTGCGCAGTCGCGGTTCCGGAGTGCGTACGAGCGTGTCGACCGCGGCCTTGAAGGTCTCGCCGCCACCGACGGTGGGGGTGAGGAAGTCGGGAGAGCTGCCGTGCGGCGGGAGCAGCGGGGACAGGAAGCGGCAGCTGGCCGGGAGCCGTGGCCGCACCCAGCGGCGCCAGCGGCCGAACACCCCTTCGCCGTCGCGGCGTTGAAGTGTCTGCACGCTGTTGCTGAGCTCCCACAGATGGTCCGGTCCCGCCGCCACCCGCACCCGCCCGAGATCCTCGGCGGCGAAGTGCACCCGTAACACCGGCACGTCCACCCCCGCCTCTGCATACATCCACTCGAGCCCGGCCCCGGGCGTCCGGCACACCAGCGGACCGCCGGTTGGGGGGCTGTGTCAAGGGCCCGAGGGCCGCCGGCGGGCCGCTACGCCGGGACGCGCCGCGCCACCTCGCTGACGACGAAACCGCTGCGGGGGCGGGTCGGGACGCGGCGCAGCGGGATGCGCAGATCCTGCGCCGGGACGCGGTGGTCGAGGCGGGCAAGACGGGGCAGCAGGCAGGTCAGTACGGCCAGGGTGATGTCCTCGCCGGGGCAGCGGTGCCCTGCGGAGGTCTCGCCGCCGCCCTGCGGGACCAGTTCGTCACGGCCCGGTTCGCGGCCGGTGAAGCGCTCGGGGTCGAACGTGTAGGGAGAGTCCCAGAGTTCGGGGTCGTGATTCTGACCGTAGAGGTCGAGCAGGACGAGACCGCCTTCGGGCAGGGTGGCACCCTGCCACTCCAGGGGGCGCGACGCCAGACCTGCGGTGAAGGGCGCGAACGGGTAGAAGCGGCGCACCTCGTGGGCGAAGGCGCGGGGCAGGGCATCGCGCTCGCGGGCAAGGCGTTCGCGCAGGTGCGGATTGCGGTGCAGGGCGTGGGCACCGAAGACGGTGAACCAGGTGATGGCGACGGTGGGCCGCAGGACGTTGAGGAGCTCCACGGCGGCTGTCCTGGCGTCCAAGGGCATCCCGTCCGCGTCCCGGTGGGCGGCGACGGCGTGGACGACACCGGTGCCGCCTGCCGGTACGCGGGTGCGCCGGGTCTCCTCGACGACCTGGGCGAACCGCTCCTCCTGGCGGCGGCGCGCACGGCGGGCCCGCAGGTGCCGGGGGCCCGCGGTGGCGAAGCCGTCCACCATGGCCACCAGGTCGTCCGCCAACTCCCTCATTTCCGAGGGATTCTGACGGCCCGGTGGAATCCCCGCCCAGCCGCAGACGGCGCGGGTGAGCAGCAGACTCACCTCGTCGAAGAGCGTGACCTGCGGGCGCTCGCGCCAGTCCACCACGGCGCGGTCCCATTCCGTTCCGACCCGCTCCGTCAGGTCGCGGACGCCGTCGGCGTCGCGCAGGAGCGATACGAACAGCGCCTTGCGGGCGCGGTGTTCGGGGCCGTCCAGGGTGTGCACCGCGCCTTTGCCGAAGAGGGTGCTCAGGACCGGTTCGGGCAGCGCGGTGTGCCGGCGTACATGGTCCTCGTCGTAGAAGAAGCGGACCGCGGCGGGACCGCGCAGCGCGAGCGCCGGCTTGCCCAGGAGTCTGGTGCGTACGGGTCCGTGGCCCTGCCGGCGAGCCAGGTCCGGCAGCCAGGCGTAGCCCTGGCCGAGCAGGCTGAACGTGTTGTCCCACATCGAGCGCTCCCTTCACAGGCCGGTCACAGGCCGGACATCTACGGCAGCGGGGTGCCGCCGGTGGCGTTCATGATCTCGGCGGTGATGAAGCTCGCCTGCTGGGAGGCGAGGAACACGAACGCCGGTGCCATTTCGGCGGGTTGGGCCGGCCGGCCGATCGGCGCCTGGCGGCCGAACTCGGTGGTGTCCGGGAGCGTGGCGGGAATCAGCGGCGTCCACACCGGACCGGGTGCCACCGCGTTCACCCGGATCCCGTCGTCGAGCAGCATCCGGGCGAGTCCCTGGGTGAAGGTGACGATGGCGCCCTTGGTCATCGCGTAGTCCAGCAGGTGCGGGCTCGGCTTGTAGGCCTGTACGGATGTGGTGTTGACGATCGATCCGCCGGGCGGCATGTGCGGTGTCGCGGCGCGGCAGAGCCAGAGCATGGCGTACAGGTTGGTGCGCATCACGGTGTCGAACTGCTCGGTGGTGACGGCCCGGATGCCGTCCGGCTGTGACATCTGATGGGCCGCGTTGTTCACCAGGACGTCGATCCGGCCGAATGCGCCGACGGCGCGCTCCACGACCTGATCGCACTGCTCCTCGTCACGGATGTCGCAGGCCACCGGCACGGCCTTGCGGCCGGCCTCCTCGACGAGGCGCGAGGTCTCGCGGGCCTCGGCCGACTCCTGAGAGAGGTGGGTGAAGAGCACGTCGGCGCCCTCGCGCGCGTAGGCGAGCGCCACCGCCCGGCCGATGCCGGAGTCGCCGCCCGTCACCACGGTCGCGCGGTCGTGGAGCAGTCCGCTGCCGCGGTAGGTCTGCTCGCCGTGGTCCGGCGGCGGATCCATGGGGCCGGTCCAGCCGGGAGGCTCCTGGTACTGGTCCGGGAAGTCGGGGCGGGGGTACCGGGTCGTCGGGTCCTCGGACCGTGGTGTGCCGTTCATCGGGTCCGTCCTCTTCGGCGGGCTGGGTGCGGCGTACTACTCGGGTGATCGAACGGCCGTTGGCGCGAGCGCAGTTCAGGGACGCAGCAGCGTCTTGATCATTCCGTCTTCCTTGTCCTGGAACATGCGGTACGCCTTCGGGCCGTCCTCGAGGGGCAGATGGTGGGTGGCGAAGCCGTCCACGCCGAGCGGATCGGCATCGGTGAGCAGAGGCAGCAGATCGTCCACCCAGCGGCGGACGTTGGCCTGCCCCATGCGCACCTGGACCTGTTTGTCGAACATGGTGAGCAGCGGCATCGGGTCGAGGGCGCCGCCGTAGACGCCGGACACGGACACGGTGCCGCCGCGCCGGACGATGTCGAAGGCCGCGTGCAGCGCGCCCAGCCTGTCGACGCCCGCCCGCTCCATGAGCTTCTCGGCCATCGCGTCGGGGAGCAGCCCGACTCCGCGCTGGGCCGCCTTGGCCAGCGTGGCGCCGTGCGCCTCCATGCCGACCGCGTCGATGACGGCGTCGGTGCCGCGGCCGTCGGTCAGGTCACGTATCACGTCACCCAGGTCCTTGCCGTGGCGGCGCAGGTCCAGGCACTTCACGCCGTCCTGGTGGGAGCGGCTGAGGCGTTCGGGTACCAGGTCGACGCCCACGACGAGGCTTGCGCCCCGGTGCAGAGCGATCCGCGCCGCCATCGCACCGATCGGCCCGAGCCCGAGGACGGTGACCGTGCCGTCCGGCGGGATGTCCGCGTACTCGACGGCCTGCCAGGCGGTGGGCAGTACGTCGGAGAGGAAGACGAAGCGGTCGTCGGCGGGCCCGTCCGGCACCTTGACCGGCAGCGTGTTCCCGAACGGCACCCGGAGCAACTCGGCCTGCCCGCCCGGCACTTGACCGTAGAGCTTGGTGTAGCCGAACAGCGCAGCGCCGGTACCGCGCTCCCTGACCTGGGTGGTCTCGCACTGGGAGTGGAGTCCGCGGTCGCACATGTAACAGTCGCCGCAGGAGATGTTGAAGGGCACGACGACCCGGTCACCGGGCCGGAGTCCGGTGACTTCGGGGCCGGCCTCCTCGACGATGCCCATCGCCTCGTGGCCCAGGATGTCGCCGGGGTCGATGTAGGGCCCCATGACCTCGTACAGGTGCAGGTCGGATCCGCAGATCCCGGTGGAAGTGACCCGTACGACGATGTCCGTCGGTTCCTCGATCCGGGGGTCGGCGACGGTCTCGACGCTCACGTCCCGCCTGCCCTGCCATGTCAGTGCACGCATGCCGGTCTCCTTCGTCATCCGCCCGGCGGCGGCCGCTCGGTGTCTCGGGGCTTCTTCCGGTCTCCGCTGCGGAGGCCACCCCACGGGTCTCCCGACGGGCCGGCGCTATGCATCGGCCGGTCGTTCGCCGTACGGGAGGTGTCAGGCGTTTGTCCGGCCGTCCCCGGGTGACCCGGTGCGGGTACGCGGCATCAGCGGCGGCGAGGTGGCGGGGGCAATGCGTGACCGGCGTCCGGGACCGTGCCGGACCGGTCGGTGCAGCACGTCGCACTATCGGAGGTGAGACATCATGGCGAGCGACAAGGCGGTCGTCCGCGCCCTGCTCGACGTCGCCGGAGAGACGTACGCCCATGAGGCGGGCATCCGCTCGGCCGACACCCCGCAGCCGCTCTACCGGACGCTCGTCCTGGCCTGTCTGCTCAGTGCCCGTATCCGGGCCTCGGTCGCGGTGGCCACCTCGCGCGCCCTGTACGACGCGGGGCTGCGCGGCCCGCGGCAGATGGCCGACGCCACCTGGCAGCAGCGCGTGGACGCACTCGGCCGGGGCGGATACCGGCGCTACGACGAACGGACGGCAACCCAACTCGGCGACGGGGCCCAGCTGTTGCTCGACTCCTGGGGCGGGGACCTGCGCCGGCTGCGCGACGAGGCGGACGGCGACAAGGCCGCGGTCGCCGAGCGTCTGCGCCGCGTCCCGGGGCTCGGCCCGACCGGGGTGGACATCTTCCTGCGCGAAGTGCAGGACGTATGGCCCGAGTACGCCCCCTACCTCGACGCGAAGACCTTGCAGGGTGCGGAACGTCTGGGTCTGCCCCGGGAGGTGTCCGCACTGACCGAAGCGGCCGGGGACACGCCCACCGGGGTATTCGCCGCGGCCCTGGTCCGCGCCGCCCTGGAGCGCTCGGTGGTCGAGGAGTGCCGGGAGCGGGCGGCCGGCCGGGCCTGATCCGCAGGGCACGACGACGCACGCCACCTGACACCACGCAGCCGCCCGTCACCGGGCGTGACGCTCCACACTGCGGAACGGCCGCAACAAGCGGACGGTGGGAAGAGAGAGAAACCGTGGGAGCGAGAAGACAACCGAGGAGTGACTTCTCCATGCCCGTCGAGACCTCAGGACCGCGGGTGCGCCGCACCCACGACGACACCCCCGACACTGCAGCGGCCTTCCGGCATGCCGCCGGGCTCGGACGAGGCCCCGAGCGGGACTTGCTGTACGAGCAGCTGGTGCGCGACTGGCTTCCGATG
This sequence comes from Streptomyces triticagri, assembly GCF_003429565.1. GTDB lineage: Bacteria > Actinomycetota > Actinomycetes > Streptomycetales > Streptomycetaceae > Streptomyces > Streptomyces triticagri. Next base: position 9,104 of record NZ_QUAK01000118.1, on the reverse strand, counting down.
GCGCACCGGATCGCCGCCAAGTTCCGCGACCGGGGCGAGAACATGGACGATCTGCGCCAGGTCGCGGCGGTCGGTCTGGTCAAGGCCGTGCGACGTTACGACCCGGGGCGCGGACCGTTCATCAGTTACGCCGTGCCGACGATCACCGGTGAGCTGCGCCGGCACTTCCGCGACCACACCTGGGACGTGCGGGTGCCCCGCCGGGTGCAGGAGCTGCGCAACACGGTGCGCCGCGCCCGCCGCGAGCTGATGCTCACGCCGGGGAGCCACGAGCCGACGACCGCGCAGCTGGCCGTGCACACCGGCCGCAGCGAGGACGAGGTGCGGCAGGGGCTCGACGCCCTGACCAGCTACCGCTCGCTGTCCCTGGACGCGGAGTCGGACGACGGCTTCAGCATCGCCGACACCCTCGGCGACGACGACGGCGGATTCGACCTCGTGGCGGACCGACAGGCCGCCAGGCAGGGGCTGCGCCACCTGCCGAAGCGCGAGAAGCGCGTGCTCTATCTGCGCTTCTTCGAGGACATGACGCAGAGCCGGATCGCCGAGGAGCTCGGCATCTCGCAGATGCATGTGTCCCGCCTGATCTCGCGGTCCTGCCGCCGCGTATGGGCCGAGGCGCTCGGCGAGTCCGGGACGGACGGCGCGGCCCCTGCCGAGACCGAAACCGGGACCGAGGCGGCCGCGAGCAGGGCGTGACCCGACCCGACCGGGGTACTCGGCGGCCATGACTGTCCACGACGCTTTCGACGCCCCCGTCCGGCACACGGCCGGCGCACTGCCCACCGCGGCCGAACCTTCCATCGGCATGCTGCCGTTCCTGCTGCTCGGCATCGCCATCGCCGGCGCCCTGATCTGGGCGGTCTGGCTCGGGATGCGGATACGGCGGCGGGAGCCGCGTCCGCCGAAGCCGGAGGAGCAGCCGACGCTGCCGCGGGACGGTCCGGTGCGCGAGACGTCGACGACCCGCGAGGCCGACGACTTCGACGCCGACGACGAGCACCGCCGTCTCCCCCACGAGATGAAGGGCTACGGCAACATCGGCAGCCGCCCCACATCGGGCCGGCACCGCAACCGCAAGCGGGGCGGCTCCAGCGGAGCCTTCGGCAGCGGCGGCCACGGCACCTGAGTGCCGCGCCATCCGAGTGCCATCACGCAGGACGGAACATCCATGTTCGTACGCCAGTCGATACCCGCCGGGCCCGATGCCCGCACCGGGCCGGTGCGGCGACTGCCCGGTGTGTACGCGCCGCAGGACGACACCCGGCTCCTCCTGGAGGCCATGGAGCACGAGGGGGTCGTCCGGGGCACTCCGCTGCTCGACATGGGGTCCGGCAGCGGAACACTCGCGGTGGCCGCGGCTCGTCTCGGTGCCGAGGTGACAGCGGTGGATCTGGCCTGGAGCGCCGTCCTGACGACGCGGTTCAATGCCCGCCTGGCCCGGGTGCGGGTACGGACCCGGCACGGAGACCTGTTCGCCGCCGTACGCGGCGAGCGCTACCGGATGGTCGTCTGCAATCCGCCCATGTGCCGTCCGGTGGCCGGCCGCCGTCGCAGCACCGCGCCGCCTTCGCCTGGGACGCGGGGCGCGACGGCCGGGCGGTGCTCGACCGGGTCTGCGCCGGGGCACCGGATGCGCTCGTACCGGGCGGCGTGCTGCTGCTCGTCCAGTCGGCCCTTGCGCGCCCGGGCGCCTCGCTCGACCGGTTGCGGTCGGCCGGTCTGGACGCGGAGATCGACGGGCATGCGCGGATTCCGCTCGGCCCTGTGCTGCGCAAACGGCGCGACTGGCTGGCGGCGCGCGGGCTGCTGGCGGACGGGACCGCTCGGGCCGGTCGGCGGACGGGTCCGGCGGTCACCGAGGAACTGGTGGTGATCCGTGCACAGCGGCCGTGATGCGATCACCGGATCCGATCGGGTGCGTACGACCCGCAGGGTGTGGGCGGAGGAGGACGGCCCGCTGCTCGTGGAGGGGCCCGTCGAGTTCCGCCTGGCGGACGGCACGAGCGTGGTGTCCGACCGCTTCGTGGTGGCGGTGTGCACCTGTCGCCGCAGTGCGGCCTATCCGTGGTGCGACACGACGCATCGGCATCTGCAGCGCAGGCAGGACGCCGACTCCGGCCGGACGGAGGGGAGTTGAGCCGTGCCCCAGATCCCTGGCAGGCAGCCGGGCCCACCGCTCCCCACCCCTCGCGGACCGCTCTCCCGGGCCGTCCTGCACGCCCTGCGAACCTCGGGAATGCCCGGCGGGACGGAAGCCGCGGGAGAAGCGACGGACCCCTGGGGCGAGGACCTGCAGCTGGCCCTGTACATGCTGTACGAACTGCACTACCGGGGATTCGAAGCGGTCGACGAGGAGCTGGAGTGGAGCCCGGAGCTGCTGACACTGCGCCGCGCCCTGGAGCACCGATACCTCGCCGCGCTGCGGGCCTCCGTACCGGCGGCGGACATGACGCAGGCGCTCGACGGTCTCCTCGACGAGCCGGCCCGTGGGGAGCCCCCGAGCCTGAGTGACCATCTCGCCCGGCACGGCACCCTCGCCGATCTGCGCGAGTACGCGGCCATGCGCTCCCTCTACCACCTCAAAGAGGCCGACCCGCATGCCTGGGTCATCCCCCGGCTCACCGGTACGGCCAAGGCCGCGATGGTCGCCGTGGAGTTCGACGAGTTCGGTGCGGGCCGCGCAGAGGACATTCACGCCCGGCTCTTCGCGGACCTGATGGAGGACCTGGGCCTCGACTCCACCTACGGCCGCTATCTGGAGCAGGCGCCGGCCACCATGCTGGCGAGCGTCAACCTGATGTCCCTCTTCGGGCTGCACCGGTCGCTGCGCGGCGCACTGGCCGGCCACTTCGCCCATGTCGAGACGACGTCCTCGCCGGCCTCGCGCCGGCTCGCCGCGGCCCTGCGCCGGGTGGGCGCAGGAGCAGCCGCCGTCCGGTTCTACGCCGAGCATGTCGAGGCCGACGCGGTACACGAGCAGGTCGTACGGCACCAGGTGGTCGGTGGGCTGCTCGAGGAGGAGCCGGAGCTGGCCGCCGACGTCGCCTTCGGGATCGGGGCGACCGCGCTGGTCGAGGACCGGTTCGCCGAGCGGACACTGAGTCACTGGCAGGAGGGCGGGAGCGCGCTGCGCGGCCCCGTCCTTCCGGTGTGATTCACCCACCACGTCACGGGTACCCGGCTTCCCGTACACCGGACGCACCGTGCCGCACGGGGCGTCCGTCACCGCACGGAAGGGGCAGACCCAGATGCCTGCCGGATCGAACGCCAAGCGAGAGCGCCAGTACGAGTACATCAAGGAGGGGGCCGAGAAGCGCGGCACCTCCGAGCGTCGCGCGAAGGAGATCGCCGCGCGCACGGTCAACAAGGAGCGCGCCCGTACCGGCGAGTCCCGCAGCGCGAGCCGCACGTCCACCAAGGACCCGAAGTCCGCTCCGGAACGCGGCGGGCGACGCTCGCACTCGGGAGCCGAGGGTCCCACCAAGGACCAGCTGTACGCCGAGGCCCGGAAGAAGAACGTCGAAGGGCGCTCCGGAATGAACAAGCAGGAGCTGCGCCGCGCGCTCGGCTACTGACCGACGGAGAGCCGACGCGTGCGGCGGGCCGCAGGGGTCGGCGCACGAAGGAGCCATGGACACGATGACCAGCCAGAAGGACGTCCTGAAAGCGAAGCTCGCCCGGCTGAAGGCCGCGAAGAAGAAGACGGACGGCGAGGCGCTCGGACGCGAGCGCCTCAGGGACGAGGGCCGCCGCGAGGGAGAGGCCGCGCGCAGCGCGGAGGAGCGCGCGAAGTCCGCGCGCCGGGAGTCCCGCGGGCGGTGACAGACCGATGTGCCGCCCGGCCCGCAGGAAAGGAGCCCTCTATGGCTGCCGATCGCCGAACCGGTGCTGACGACAACGAGGTTGGGCCCGTCCCGCACGACCCGCCCGATCAGCAGGCCGGCACCGAGCAGAACGGTGAGGACCCCTGGGAAGTGGACATCCCCGAGCCCGACGGCCGGGGCTCCGATGCGCCGCAGGAGGACGACGTACCCGAGACCGACGAGGCCGGCACGGCCCGCCGCGGCTCGCGACCTGCCACCGAGGCTCCACCGGCCAACCCGGAACCCGACGAGTCACCGGGCTGACCGCCGGTCGGTCTCAGTCGGCGCCCGCCTCCTGCACGGCCACGCGGACCGTGTCGATGCGGCCGTCCGCCGCGTCCGGGACGAGCATGCCCGCACGCACACCCGTACGCAGGTAGTCGAGGACCGCCCCGTCTAGTCGCTCACCCGGCAGGGCTGCCGGGATCCCGGGCGGGTAGGGGGTGAGCATCTCGGCACAGACCCGTCCGGCCGCCTGTTCCACCGGAATCCGCTCGACCTGCCCGAAGTAGGCGTCCCGCGGCAGCATCACCTGTGGCAGCCGGAGTTCGCCCGGATCGGGGACGGCGATGTGCGGTGCGGTGGGCAGCGAGTTCGCGTGCGCTGCGAGGTCGCGCAGTCCCGCGATCAGCCGGTCCGTGGTGCCGGCGTCGTCGGCGTGCGTGATCTGGGCGTTGATGCGCCGGTGGTCACTGGTGTGCAGGTTGATGCGATGCTGCCGGCGCATCCAGTCCGCCGCGTCGTAGCCGCTGAACGGCAGGTCCTGGAGATCGACGAAGATCTGCAGCGGGTCGAGATCGTGGGCGCGTCCCGGGCCGCAGAAGTCCGCTCGGTCCTCCACGTGCAGACCGTCGATCTCCTCGACTGTGCGTCGGACGCGCTCTGCCGTTGCCAGGGCACGGTCCATCAACCGGCGGCCCTGTTGGACCATCTGGCGACGCCAGCCGTCCAGGGCCGCGTAGACGAGGACGGACGGACTGGTGGTACCGAGCAGATCGGCCCGGGAGGCCAGGGTGTCGGCGGTGACAAGGTCTCCCTGCAGGTGGAACACCGAGCCCTGCTCGAGGCCCGAACCCATCTTGTGCACGGACGTCACGCAGACATCGGCGCCGGCGTCCATGGCCCAGGTGGGAAGATCCGGGTGGAAGGGAAGATGTGCACCCCAGGCCTCGTCGACGATCAGCGGCAGGCCTCGGTCGTGACACGCTCGCGCGACCGCTGCGATATCGGCGCAGGCGCCGTACGGAGTGGGGCTGGTGAGGAGGGCACCCCGAGCATCCGGATGGGCCTCGAACTCGGCGCGGTACGCCTCGGCGGACGGCGGGTGGGCCAGATGCCGGTCGGTGTCCCACTGGGGTTCGACCCATACAGGATGGATGCCGGCGAGGATCAGCCCGGACACCACGGACTTGTGGACGTCGCGTCCGACGAGCAGCTTCTCGTGCGGTCCGGCGACGGCGAGCATCGCGGCCTTGACCGACAGCGAACTGCCGCAGGTGGAGAAGAAGGTGTGCTCGGCGCGCACCGCGTCGGCCATCAACTCCTCGGCCCGGGCGAGGACTTGTCCGGCCAGCGTACGGTCGTCGAGTCCGGCCACCGCGAGCACGTCCGCGGCGAACACGGCCTCGCCGAGCACCTCCACCACCCGGGGATCCGCGCCACGGCCCTGCTTGTGTCCGGGCGGGGTGAAGGGCAGGTGCCCCTGCCTGTGGTAGGCCGTCAGCGCTTCGAGTACCGGCGCCCTCGAATGATCCATTCTGTGCCGGTTCCCGGCACGGCGCGGGCGAAAACTCCAGGGGTGATCCGTCCGGCTGCCGGGACACTCGATCGCCGCGGATGCCCGCCGCCGTCCTGGGTACTCGGTGCCATGCACCTGCCCGTGCGCATGCAGCCGACCGCGCCGCGAGGAACCGAGGGAGGGTGACGACCATGACCGGCACCGAGACCCTCCGTGTGGGGCGGCGGTCCGTGGAAGTGCATCGGACCGGCAAGGCGCTGCTCCCGGGGGACGGCGGTGGCGCCGTGACCAAGGGCGAACTCGTCGCGTACCACCGGCGGATCGCGCCGTACATGCTGCCGCATCTGCGTGACCGGCCGCTGATGCTGGAGCGGCATCCGGACGGCACCGACGGACCGCGCTTCATGCAGAAGAACACACCCGACCACTACCCGGAGTGGATCACCCGGGTCGAGGTGCCCAAGGAGGGCGGCACGGTCCTGCACACCGTCTGCGACTCCACCGCCACCTTGGTGTTCCTGGCCGATCAGGCCTGCATCACACTGCATCGCTGGGAGTCCCGCACCGACCGGCCCGACCACCCGGACCGCCTCGTCTTCGACCTGGACCCGCCCGACGGTGCGGACTTCGGCACGGTGCGGCGGGCCGCCCTGCAGGTGCGTGAGCTGCTCGACGAGGCAGGCCTGCCGTGCGCGGCGATGACCACGGGATCGCGCGGACTGCATGTCCTGGTGCCGCTCGACCGGCGCACCGGTTTCGACGGCGTACGCGCCTTCGCAGGGGAGATCGCGGAGAGCCTGGCAGCAGCCCACCCGGACGAACTGACCACCGCCGCACGCAAGAAGGAGCGCGGTGCACGCCTCTATCTGGACATCCAGCGCAACGCGTACGCGCAGACGTCGGTCGCTCCCTACTCGGTGCGTGCGAAACCCGGCGGCCCGGTGGCAGCCCCGGTGTCCTGGGAGCAGCTCGACGACCCGGCGCTCACCTCACGCCGCTGGACCGTCACGGACGCACTCGACCAGGCACGTACCGAGCCGTGGGCCGGGCTGCTCGGCCGGGGCCGTTCCCTGGACGCGGCCCGCCGCAGACTGCGGCGCAAGAACCGGACGCGGTGAGCCGGGACTCGGCGCTGTTTGCCGCGGCCCGGCCGGGGGACCCGGTCCGCGTGTTCGCGAACGACTCGGCGTACGCGTGCACGACAGGAAGGAAGCACCGATGAACTGCTACGACTGTCACCGGGCCGGCACCGTCACACCGGCCGTGGCCGTATGCACCTACTGCGGAGCAGGGGTCTGTCCCGGGCATCTCCACGAGGGGCCGCGTGAGGTGCATGAGGTGACCGGTACGGGGACCGCCGCCCGCCCCGACCCGGCCCGCCGGCTCACCTGCAAGCTCTGTCACGCCGCCGAGCTCAGCTGAGCAGGCCCGGTGGGCCGTCCCGACCCGCCTCCGCTGGCGCGCCGCCCCGGACACGGGCAGCGTGGAGACAACAACCTGGACCGATGGGTGAGGTGACCATGACGTCTTCAGCAGCTGCGCCCCGCGTGGTCGTGGGCGTGGACGGATCTTCCTCTTCGTACGCTGCTGTGCGCTGGGCCGTCCGGCAGGCCGAACTGATCGGCGGTGCGGTGGACGTCGTGTATGCCTGGGACACGCCTTCGGCAGTGGGCTGGGCCGGGCCCGCCGTGGACCCGACCTTCGATCTCGAGCAGGCGCGGGAGCAGTTCGCGGCGGAACTGCGGGCGGCACTGGCGGACCCTCCTCCGGTGGAGGTGCGCGAGCATCTCGTCGAGGGCGACCCCTCCGACGTACTGATCCGGGCCGCCGAGGACGCCGAGCTGCTGGTGGTCGGGCGCCGCGGCCGGGGCGCCTTCACCCGAGCCCTGTTGGGCTCGGTCAGTCAGCGCTGCGCCCAGCACGCCTCGTGCCCGGTCGTCGTGGTGCGTCCGGATCACGAACCCGAGGGCTGAGGAGCGCACTGGCGCGGGATACGCACGGCGTCGTCTCGGGGCGTGTCAGACGGTGCCCCAGATCTCGTCGCAGATCTCCACGACCACCTCGCCCGCGCCGGGGTCCGCGTCGGTCGCGGGCCGCACCCGGGCACCGACGTAGACGCGCTGCGGGTCGGTGCCGATCACCCGGCAGCGGTACACGAAGCCTTCGGGGAAGCGGACGAGCGATTCGTTGCGCGCCACGGAGGTGTAGCGGTGCACGACGTGCGACTCGACCACCACGCCTTCTCCCGTGCTGCGTTCGGCGTCCAGGTCGCTGGAGGCGCACACCGGACAGAGCAGTCGTCGGAAGGACGGAGTGGCGCACCAGCGGCAGCGCTGGAAGATGAGTCCGGTTTCGTCCTGCGCCGTCGGCGCGGCGCCGGCTTTCGTCTGGGACACGTCTCGACTCCCCTGCACTCGGCCCGGATTGCGCGACGCCCACTGCATCGCCGCGCAAGCACCATATGGCACTCAGTGCCAGGACGTAAAGGTACCGGGTGCCACTTCGTTCCGTCAGTTCTCCGACAGGGTCGACTCGATGCTCTGGATGACCCGCCACATCGGGGCGTTGCGCGGCGCGACCATCACGATCACCTCGCCGTCCGCACCGTCGCCAACCCCCTTGCGCAGCACGCCCGTTCCGGATCCGGACGGCCCCACTCCGTCGCCGTTCGCCGCATCGGCCCACACGTCCCGGACGAACGACAGCGCCCGGTCGACCTCGGCCTCCGGATCCTCCTCACCGCCCGAACGCAGCCAGGAGCGCAGGCCGTTGTTGTGCGCGGCGACCACCGCGGCAGCGATCACCTCGGCGCGCAGCGAGCCGTCCGGGGCGTCCGCGAACCGGCGGCGCAGATAGCCGGCGAGGGCGCGTTCATAGCGCCGGACCACGGAGAGTTCGTACGTCCTGAGGCCCGGGACCTCCCGGGTGAGGCGGTAGCGCTGCACCGAGAAGTCCGGATTCGCGGTGTACATCCGCAGCACGATGCGGGCCGCGTCGCAGACCGCGGCCACCGGATCGTCACCCGGATTGGCCTTCAGGAAGGCGGTCATGTCGTCCAGGCAGCGGTCGTGGTCGGGGAAGACCGCGTCCTCCTTCGACGGGAAGTAGCGGAAGAACGAGCGCCGGCCCACCCCGGCCCGCGCCACGATGTCGTCGACCGTCGTCTGCTCGTACCCGCGCTCCGTGAAGAGCTCGAACGCGGCTTGCGCGAGCGCCTCCCGCATGGGCAGTTTGACCGGTTCGGCACCTGCCTTTCCGACGCCCGTCCCACGCCGTCTGCGCACCTCAGTCATGCCGGGACCGTAGCACCGGAAGCAGGGTTTTGGCACTGGGTACCTTTACACAGGGTACTGAGTGCCATAGCCTGATCCGGCGAGCCACTCGCACGAGGTGGGACCGTCCAGTGAGCAGGGAGTACCGGCGTGAGCTTGAGGATCGTTGTCTGTGTGAAGTATGTGCCGGACGCCACCGGTGACCGTCAGTTCGCGGATGATCTGACG
>NZ_QUAK01000117.1 GCF_003429565.1 Streptomyces triticagri | reverse complement strand
CCGCGGCCTGCTTCCTGGCCAGCTCCTCGGCCTTGCGCTTGGCCTCGGCCTCCTTCTTCCGCTCGATCGCGGCGAGCCGGGCCAGGGCGTCGCGTTCGCCGGCAGCGCCCGCCTCGCCGGTCTCGGCCAGCCGGGCGGGGCCGCCGCGGGGTGCGTCGGGATGCCCGGGGTCGTCCGTGGTGGGTGCTTCGCCCGTGGTGGGAGCGTCGCCGGTGCCCGGGGCGCGGCCCGATCCGGGGCTCGTCTCCGTGTCCGGCTCCGGGTCGGTCCCCGGGCGCCGCCCGGAGGCGTCGGGGTTCGCGGTCTCCCGGGGGCTGGCCTGCGGGTCGCGCCCCGGCGGGGAGGCCTGGCCGCGCGCCGGACGGTCGAGCGCGAATGTGTACGCACCGGACTCGCCCACCCAGTCCCCGTCGTCGTCACGCCGCTGGACCAGGGCCACCTTCGCCGCCACCGCGTCCGCACGCGGGTCGGGCCGAGCGCCGGCCGCGAAGGAGAGCCGCAGTTCGACGGGGAGTGTGTCGCGGGGCGCGACCACGAAGCCCGGGAAACCCTCACCGGGCGCGGATCCGTCCTCGAGGACGCCGACGTTCTCGTCCCGGTCGGTGTGCTCGATCTGCACCGGAAGCCACTTCCCCTCCGGGTCGCGGAACTCGAGTCGTACGTCGTCGGCGGTCAGGGTCCGCGCACGGTCCACCAGGACGACGACCGGGTGGATGCGGGCACAGGGCCGGTCCGTGGTGTTGGCCAGCTCGATCCGCCACTTCGCGGGGGCGTCGCCGGGGCGGTAGCGGTCCGGCCCGTCCAGGATCCTGGCGCGCACCGGGAACGGCACGCTCTCGGCGGGTTCGGGCGTACGGCCCTCGCCCGTGGCGCAGGTCGGCGGGCGCACGGCGGCCGGCGGGGCGGCGGGTACGTGGGCCGCGGCCGGCACCGCGCCGGAACTGGCCAGCGCGGCAAGGAAGGCGGCAGCGAGAAGCGGGGCACGGCGCGTTCGCATGGGGGGACAGCCTCTACGGGTCGCGTACGGGATCGAGCAGGTGCGGGACAGCACGGGTCAGGAAATCGGGCGCCCCCGGGGACGGCGGGGACCCGTCGGCCGCGGCGGTCCGCCGCCGACGTGCCGTGACCCTGCCACGCGGCTCCGGCGATCCCCCGTACCCCACAGGGCAGTTGAGCGGACAAGACGCCGAATTCCTCCGATCGGCGCACGGTGGCCCGCCCGGACGGGCGACGCGGCGGGCCACCCGGCGGGCACCGGTGTGCTTTGCACTCCGGCGGGGCCATTGCTTAGGTTCGGCGCATGACCACCTCCCGCACCGCCCCGCTCCGCGTGGCCCTCGTCGGCTACGGACTCGCCGGCTCCGTCTTCCACGCGCCCCTGGTGGCGGCCACCGAGGGGCTCACGCTCGACACGGTCGTCACCTCGAACCCCGAGCGGCAGGCACAGGCCCGCGCCGAGTTCGGCGACGGCATCCGCTTCGCGGACTCGCCGGACGCCCTGTGGGACCGGGCCGGCGAACTGGACCTGGTGGTGATCGCCTCACCGAACAAGACGCACGTACCGCTCGCGACCGCGGCCCTCGAGGCCGGCCTGCCCGTGGTCGTGGACAAGCCGGTCGCCGGCACCGCGGCCGAGGCCCGGGCCCTCGCCCACCTCGCGGAGAAGCAGGGCCTGCTGCTCTCGGTCTTCCAGAACCGGCGCTGGGACAACGATTTCCGCACCCTGCAGTCGCTCCTCGCCGCGGGCGAACTCGGCGAGGTGCAGCGCTTCGAGTCCCGCTACGAACGCTGGCGGCCCGCCCTCAAGGGCGGCTGGCGCGAATCGGGCGCACCCGAGGAGATCGGCGGCCTGCTCTACGACCTGGGCAGCCATGTCGTCGACCAGGCGCTCACGCTCTTCGGCCCCGCCGCCTCCGTGTACGCCGAGTCCGACGTACGCCGGCCGGGCGCGCAGGCCGACGACGACACGTTCATCGCGGTCACCCACCGCAGCGGCGTGCGGTCCCATCTGTACGTGTCCGCCACCACGGCACAACTCGGCCCGCGTTTCCGGGTCCTGGGTTCGTCCGCCGGTTACGTCAAGTACGGCCTCGACCCGCAGGAGGCGGCGCTGCGCGAGGGCGTGCGCCCCGGTGCCGGCACCCCGGAGTGGGGCGAGGAACCGGAGGCGCTGTGGGGCCGGCTCGGTGCCGGCGAGTCCCCGCTGACCGGCGGCGGCACTCCCGTACGGACCCTGCCGGGCGACTATCCGGCGTACTACTCCGCGATCGCCGCGGCGCTCCTCGACGGTGGGCCGAATCCGGTCCCGGCTGCCGAGGCCGCGGCCGCCCTAGACGTACTGGAGGCGGCCCGCCGCTCGGCCTCGGACGGGGTCGTCGTCACGCTCTGACCGGTGCCCGCCGACACCTTCGACCGGCGGCTTCCGGCACCTTTGACCGGCGGCATCCGGCAGCTCTCAGGGGCGAGTCGACGAATGCCGCCGGTGCGGGCAGATCGGTACGGCGAGCAGGCGGCGGACCTGCTCGCCGGCCTCGACCGCGTCCCGGGCGGTGTCCGGGAACGGCAGGCGCAGATCGCAGTGGCCCTCGCGGTACTCGCAGCGCAGGGTGATGCCGTGCCGGTCGAGGGCGAGCGGCAGGGTGCGCAGCACTCCGTGCGGGAGACGGGAACCGCCGAGCGCGAACAGGCCCGCGACCATGTCCTCGTGCGCCTCGGCGAGGTGCGTCAGCATCGCCGCCTCCTCGACCGCCAGCGGGTCGGGGGCGGTGCGGGCCAGTTCGGCCGGGTCTACGTCCTGGACACCTTCGGCGGTACTCAGCGTCACGAGGTCCACGTCGAAGGTCAGTTCGCCGGCGGCCGCCACGGCCCTGAGCCGGCCGATCAACGTGACCCGGGCGCGCACCCGGTCGCGCAGCGGCGTCGCGGAGATGTCGGTGAACTCGAGTACGGCACCGAGTCCGACCCGGGGCGCGGCGGCGACCTGAAGCGCGAGCGGGGTGTCCGGATCCGGATGCAGGGTGATCCGCCCCTCGGGCCCGACGGTGTGCATGCCGATGAGGTCGTAGTCCTGGCTGTCGGTGCCGAGCGAGAGGGAGACCGCCTGCGCGAGCACGGACCGGACGCGTTCCGGTGCGGTCAGTTCGGCGGGCGGGTCGAGGTCTGCGGCGGCACCCAAGATGGCTCCTCGCGGGACGGAGTTGAGGGAAGTACGGGGCAGGCGCACAGAACACCTCCCCCAAAGCAAGGTAAGGCTAACCTTACTTCAGCCGTTCGATACCGCCGAGCACGCAACTTTCACAGCCCGAGGGACTTCGCAGCCCGAGCGGCGTCCACAGCCCGAGCGACGTCCACAGCCCGAGGGCCGGGTCGCGCGCTGCGACCCGGCCCTCGGTGAATCCCTCTCCGCGCCCCGACCTGCGCGTCCCGGACGCGCTACGCGTCCTTGAACTCCTGCCGCTGCCGCCCGAGCCCCTCGATCTCCAGCTCGACGACATCGCCCGCCCGCAGATACGGCTTGGGCTCCGGGTGCCCCATCGCGACGCCCGCCGGGGTGCCCGTATTGATCACGTCGCCCGGGTACAGGGTCATGAACTGGCTGACATAGCGCACCACTTCACCCACCGGGAAGATCTGATCGGCGGTGCTGCCGTCCTGCTTCAACTCGCCGTTGACCCACAGCTTCAGGGCCAGGTCCTGCGGGTCGCCGGCCTCGTCGGCGGTGACCAGCCAGGGGCCGAGCGGATTGAACGTCTCGCAGTTCTTGCCCTTGTCCCAGGTGCCGCCGCGCTCGATCTGGAACTCACGCTCCGAGACGTCGTTCGCCACCGCGTACCCGGCGACATGGCCGAGCGCCTCGTCGGCCGAGTCGAGGTAGCGGGCCGTGCGCCCGATGACGACGGCCAGCTCCACCTCCCAGTCGGTCTTCTGCGACTTCCTCGGTACGAGGACGGTGTCGTCGGGGCCGACCACCGTGTCCGCCGCCTTGAAGAAGACGATCGGCTCGGCGGGAATCTCGGCGCCGGTCTCGCGCGCGTGGTCGTGATAGTTCAGACCGATGCACACCACCTTGCCGATCCGGCCGAGCGGCGGGCCCGTGCGCAGGCCCGCGGCGTCGAGCTCCGGCAGCGTGCCGGCGGCCGCGGCCTCCCGGATGCGGTCGAGCGCGGCGGAATCGGCGAGCAGGTCTCCGTCGATGTCGGAGACGAGTCCCGACAGGTCACGGAGGGTTCCCTCGGCATCGAGCAGCGCCGGGCGCTCGGCACCCGCGGTTCCGACTCGCAACAGCTTCATCAGTCATCTCCCCAGGTCAACCACTGAACGGGCCGATGGGTGACGGCCATCGGAGGATTGTTCGATCCTCCAAGGTCGCCATCCACTCCGCAAGACCCCGTTCACATGACGGACCACACAGACGGACCGGCGTCCCTCGCGTCAGGCGGCCGAGCCCGCGGGCGCGGCGGCCGTCGCGGACGGCATGTCCCGGTACAGGAGCGCCCGCTCCACCGAGCTCCACACGGTGCTGGTGACGATGTAGAGCGCGGCGGCGAGCGGCACCACCGCCACCGACACCAGGGTCATGAACGAGAACAGCGGCAGCACCTTGGCCATCGCCCCCATCCCCGGCATCTCGGACGCACCCGCCCCGAGGTCGGCCGTCTGGCGCTTGGCCCGCCGGTAGTTGACCGTCGCGACGACGGCGACGAGCACGAAGAGCGCCAGGTAGACGAGCCCCGCGTCACCGAACACTCCCCCGTCCCCGAGTGCGTCGTGCCAGCGGCCGCCGAGCTGCGCCGCGCCCAGGGTGTGGCCGAGCAGCACATTGGGTCCGCCGCCCAGCTCGGAGCTGGAGAAGACGTGGTACGTCAGGAAGAAGGCGGGCAGCTGGAACAGGCTCGGCAGGCAGCCGGAGAGCGGCGACACCTTCTCCTTGGTGTGCAGTTCGAGGACCGCCTTCTGCAGGCGCTCCGGATTCTTCGCGTGCTTCTTGCGCAGCTCGGCCAGCTGCGGGCCGAGCCTGGCGCGCTCCTTCTGACCCCGGGCCGCGGCCCTGGACAGCGGGTGCACGGCGAGGCGCACCGCCATGGTGAACAGCACGATCGCGGCAGCGGTGGCCGAACCGTGGAAGACGGGCTCGAGGCCGTCGGCCAGGCGTGCGACCAGGTCGGCGAAGCCACCGAAGAAGCTCGTGAACGGCGAGGCAAGAGTCGAAACGGGAGTCGTGGCCGCGGCAGCGGCGGAAGCCAAGGGCGTGAGGACAGCAGGCATGAAGGCCCCTCCGAGGGGTCGTCTCGTCGTACCGGATGAGTGCGCGCATCCCGGACGGGTGCGGGCATCGGCATGACGGCCTGCGTCAGGTGGTGAGCACGAGAGGTGCGGTCGGGGTCAGCACCCCGCCCGTTACGCGGCCGTCGGGACGGGACGGCCCGGTGCGCGTGGGCGTATTCGCCCGGCGGCGTCGGGGTCGCGCTGGGGCAGGAAGGCGGTCCGCCGCTCCCGGTCCCGTATCGCCGTACGCACCCGGGCCGGGCGGGCCGCCGGCATCCGGCGCGCGGCGACGACCGCGCACACGACGAGTGCGGCACCGGCGGAGGCGGTGGACGCGGCGGCGGTGGCGGCGAGCGCCACGACGGCGGAGAGTGCGCCGGAGTCGAGCAGCAGCACCTGGGCGAGCAGCAGGAACGCGAAGGCGGAGGTGCGCAGTGCGGTGATCCGGCCGATCATGCTCCCCCTCCTCCGTCGTGAGTCGTCGTGAGTCGTCGATGGCCCGCCGTGCCACGGGCCGCGACGCCTCGGCCTGCTCCGAATGCATCGGACTGCATCGGACTGCTATGCGCTATCGGACTGCTCTTCGTTCACATGAGGTGACGTCTCAGGCAGGACAGAAGTTCCCGTCCCCCGCAGCGAATCCGTCACACCGCCGCGCTCGCCAGCACCTCCGCGTCCGGCCGCGCGTCCCCGCCCGGTTCCCCGGACCTGCGGGCCGGCCGGACGTACGCCACCACCAGCGTCACCACGAGATTGACCACGAGGGCGAGCAGACCGGCATTGATCCCGTACACCGGATCGCGCTCGGTGAAGACGAGTGCGCACACCAGCACCACGCCGACCACCAGACCGCTCACCGCGGCGGTCAGCGAGAGCCGCCGCCACAGCAGCCCGAGCAGCACCATCGGCAGCAGCTGGGCCATCCCCTCGTACGAGATGAGGGACAGGCGTACGAGGGTGTTGGGCACCGCGTAGGTCATGATCAGGGCCAGCGTGCCCGCCACCACGACCACCAGCTGCGACGCCGCCTTCTGCCGGCGCCCGGGGCGCAGCGACGGCACGAGGGACAGCACGCTGCGCCCCCACATCGTCCCGATCACCAGCATGAACACCGCCATCGGCACGACCGACGAGAGCGCCGCCGCCACGCCGATCACGCCAACCGCCCAGGCCGGCAGCGAGTCGACCACGAGACGGAAGAGCGCAAGATTCGAATCCGCACCGACCAGGCCCGGCACCACGAACAGCGCGGCCATGCCGAGCAGCATCGGCACGAAGAGCAGGACGTTGTACGCGGGCAGCCAGATCGCGTTGCGGCGCAGGGCGTCGGCGTTCCTGGCGCCCAGGTAACCGGCCACGGTGGTCGGGAAGATGACCACGGTGAGCGCGTTGAGCACGGAGGTGGTGGCGAACCAGGCCGTGCCCAGCCCGCTGCCGCCCTCGCCGTCCCCGCCGTGCCCCGGCAGCGTCAGCCAGTCGCTCTTCTCGGCGACGAGCCGGTCGAGGAAGGGTCCGTAGCCGTCGAAGTAGTGCAGCGGCACGTACACCGCGAGGAAGCCGAGCGTGCCGATGACCAGCACGTCCTTGAGGACCGAGACCCAGGCGCTGCCACGTAGTCCGCTCACCACGACGAAGCCCGTAGTGACCGCGAAAGCAATGAAATAGCCCCAGTTGAGGCTGATCGTGCCGTACGAGATCGTCGACACGACCACACCCATGCCGGTGATCTGCAGCTGGATGTACGGCAGCAGGAAGACGGTCGCCAGGATCGCGACGGCGGCGCCGAGCCAGCGGCGGTCGTAGCGGTGCGCGACCATGTCGGTGATCCCGACCAGGTCGTGCTTGCGTGCGTACGCCCAGAGCATCGGCCCGACGACATAGCCGACCGCGTAGCCGCAGGACATGTACGCGACGACGTAGAGGACGGGAGCTCCGTAGTTGTAGCCCCAGCCCGCGGCACCCAGATAGCTGAAACTCGTGTAGCTCTCGCCGGCCATCAGGACCCAGATGAAGACCGCGCCCAGGCTGCGGCCGCCGACCGACCACTCGGCGAGCCCGCCCTGCCCGCCGCGGCCACGGACCGCGTACAGACCGAGGGCCACGGTGGCCACCATGAAGACGGCGAAGACGGAGGTGGCGACGGCGGCGTTCACCGGGCGCCGTCCACGGGGCCGTGCTCCTGCCCGTACTCCTGCTCGGCGGCTGCCATGGCCTCCCGGTGGTGGCGGTCGCCCCGCCAGGTGAGCCAGGCGGCGACCACCGTGAGCACGGTCGCGCCGAGCAGCCAGACGAACAGGAACGGGAGCCCGGCGATCACGGGCTCCACCCGGTTCACGAACGGCAGTGCCCCGATGTAGAGCACGAACGGCACCAGGAGCCAGAGGAGATGAGGACGAGAACGCACGGACGGAGCGTAGACCTCCGGTTGCCGCGGGCCGGGCGGGGGTCCGGACGCCGCCTCTTCGGACGCCGGTTCTACGCCCGTCCGTCCGGCACCGCTCTGTCCGGCGCCCGGTCCGTCCGACGCCCGTCCCTCACCGGGGCTCCACCTTCTTCAACTTGCCCCACACCACCAGGCGGTACTTGGACGTGTACTCCGGCGTACAGGTGGTCAGCGTGATGAAGTACCCCGGCGCGTCGTAGCCGGCGCCCTTCCGCACCGAACTGCGCGGCACCTCCGCGATCACGCCGCCGTCCCCGGGCAGCGTCTCCGGCAGCGTCCGGTCGACGACATAGCCGTACGTGGCGCCCTTGGTCTCCACCGTCAGACGGTCTCCCGCGCGGAGCCGGTTGATGTGGCGGAACGGTTCGCCGTGGGTGTTCCGGTGCCCGGCGAGCGCGAAGTTTCCGGGCCGGCCCGGCTGGGCGGTCCCCGGATAGTGGCCCGCGTACCCCTTGTTCAGCACGCCGGCCTTGCTGATGCCCTCAGCCACAGGGACGCGGATGCCGAGGCGCGGGATCGACAGGACCGCGTACGCCTGGTCCCAGCGCGGCGCGGGCTTCGGCTCGGCGGCGGTCGCGGGCCGCTCGCCCCGGCCGGCCGACCGGTCCCGGGCGCCCTCGCCACCGCGGTCACCACCGTCCGGCACGTCCGTCGTACCGCCGGGATCCCGCGGCGCCGCCGCCCGGTCGTCACCCCGGCCCCACTCCTCCTCGAGGGCCCGCACCTGCTGTTCGGCGCCGGCCCGCGCCTCCCGGTTCGTCCACCACAACTGATGCACGACGAGCAGCAACAGGACGACCCCCACCGTCACCGCCACCTCCGCACCCACCCACAGGGTCTGCGCAGGACGCGACCGGCCGCCGGACCTGCGCCGGGCCCGGCCGGCACCTCTCCCGCCTCCCGCCGGGCCGCGGCTCGCCCGCCGCCTTCGGCTCCCTGCGTACGACGCGGCCCCACGGCCCGCACGGGCGGCGCTCTGTCCGGCGACCACCGGGACCGCGGCTGCGGCGGGGCGACGTCGGCGCGCAGTGGGACCAGGACCTTGCCGCTCCTCATCCCGCCACGACCCCTCATCCCCGCGCGCCTCCACGTCACCCCACGACTCCCCGCCCTCCGGCGGTGGACGCTCCGGCACGGGAGACCTCCTCGTTACGGCGGCGGGCCGGCCACGGACGAGAGCGCACGTACCCGAACACCCACCCGGCGCGCGCTCCCCGGCAGGCCCGCACGATAAGCGCCCCACCCGCAACTCACCAGACCACCACCCGACGAAAGACGGCTGCGCGAGAACGGCCCCGCGGGACCGAGCACGCGGGACCAAGCACGCGGGACCAAGCATGCGAGACGGGACGTACTCGACCAGACGTACAAGACCACGCATACGGGACCTGGCGTCATCCACGACACAGCCGGACGCCCGAAGCCCCAACCGAGTCAGGGGTACCTCCGGGGGCGCCTCCGGACCCACCTCCGGACGCACCGACGGGCCGCCCACCGCGGCAGCCCTCACCGCCCCGCCTCACCCCACCCACCCCCGCGCAGTACCGTGTCCCCCATGCGCCCCGACACGCCTGCCACGCCTGCCGACCGCACGGGCGGGACGGAACCCACGGCCGACCAGTCCGCGGACCGCACCGCCGAGAACAACCCGGCCGCGGAGCCGGCCTCCGAGCACATCGCGGACGCCGAGCGCCTCCTGCGTACGGCGACCCAGTACCCCCAGGACGCGGAGCAACTGCACCTGCACGCCGCGGCCCACCTGGAACTGGCCGGCGAGCGCGAGCGCGCCACCACCCTCTACGACAACCTCCTCGCCCGGACCCCGGCGAACCCCCTCCTCATCCGCGCCCTGAAGGCCGCGAACCTCTGGGAGTACGGCCACGAGGCCGAGGCCCACGCGATCATCGACGGCGTCCGCTCGGCCACGCCCCGCGACCCGGCGCCCTGGGTGATCGTCGCCGAAGCGCTGGAGTCGCACGACGAACTCGAACCGGCACACGACACGTTCACCGAGGCCGCCACCCGCCTGATCACCCCGGGCGCCCCGGTCCCGCAGGACGCCCGCCCGCTGCTCGTCGGCCGCCACCGCGTACGCCGCCTGCTCGGCCTCGCCCACGACGACTGGGACGCCCTGGCCGACGAACTGCACACCGCCCCGGTCACCCTCGACGAACTGCACGACCCGAACCGCATCTGGTCCCTCGGCTCCGAGAACCCGGCCGAACTCCGCGCCGAAATCGCCCGCCTGCAGACCGAGTTGGGCTCCTACCGTGCCGCCCTCTCCCGCCCCTTCCCGGTCGCGGTCCTGCACTGGCCGTCCATGGAACTGGCCGAACTCCTCGCCGCGTACCCCGCCCTGGAGTCCGAGTACCCCTCCCACGAAGAACACCTGACCGCCATAGAGTCCGCCCTCCGCGAACTCGCCGCCTCCGGCACCCCGAACCTCGGTATCGTCACCGCCACGGTCCCCTCCTACGAGGCCTTCGCCGCCGCCGAATCCACCACCCCCACGGACCCTTCCCTCCTCCCCCAATACACCACCACCCTCGCCTCCCGCGGCCGAGCCACCCCTTGGCCCCCTCGGGGGGAGTGCTGGTGCGGGTCGGGGGTGGGGTATGGGGAGTGCCACGGGGGTGGGACCCCCTGACCGGTCGGTCGCCGGACGCCACCGCACCGCCCCGCCGGCACAATGCACCCGTGCCCGAAGCCGTACCCTCCTCGCCCGCCGTGTCGGCTCGCATGAGCCGACAGGGCTCGCGCGACACCGCCCCCGAGATCGCCGTCCGCCGCCTGCTGCACGCGAACGGGTTGCGCTACCGGCTCAATGTTCCAGTGCCCGGTCTGCCACGACGGACGATCGACATCGCCTTCGGTCCGACCCGGATCGCCGTGTTCCTCGACGGCTGTTTCTGGCACGGCTGCCCCGAACACGCGACCCGCCCGAAGTCGAACGCCGAGTGGTGGCGCACCAAGCTCGACCGGAACACGGCCCGCGACCGAGAGACCACCCAACACCTCGAAGCGGCGGGCTGGACAGTACTCCGCTTCTGGGAGCACGAGAATCCACAGACAATCGCTGCAACGATCACCCGGACCCGGGCCTTGAAGCAGCCGCAAGGCAAACCGCGACCATAGCTCTGCCGGCCAGGCCTCCCGCCTGTGTCCCACCGACAGGCACCGCAGCCCGTGCCACCCCACGCGGAACAACCTCAACCCGAGGCGAACACCCATACGATATGCGCCATGCAGAGCCCCACTTGGACCGAGGACGAGCTCATACTGGCCTGCGCGCTCGTAGTCAGGAACGACTGGCGTGAGTACCGGCGAGACGATCGTGAAGTTCTGGAACTCTCCGAACTCCTGCGGTCGTTGCCGCTCCACCCGCCCGAGGCGCGAGCGCTGCCAGAGTTCCGTTCACCGGGCAGTGTGAGCCGTAAGACAACGGACTTCGCGACCAACCACCCTCACTACCGCGGGGAGCGGACACGCTGCGGGGAACCCACGCGCCGAACCATTCGCGCATTCCTTCAGCGCCCATCGGACATGCTCAACGCTGCTGACGCTCTCGCCACTGGCATCGGATCGGGAGAGCTGTACCACGTACCACAGCAGGCGGACGAGGCGGACCGCGAGTTGTACAGCGCCATCGAGGGGCGTCTGCTCGTCCGATGGGCAACGTACCGCGAACGTGACCCCCAGTTGCGGCGACGGAAAATGGAGGCGGCCCGACGCCGCGGCGAGGCCCTGCGGTGCTCGGTATGCAGCTTCGATTTCGAACGCACCTACGGCTCCCTCGGTGACGGCTACATCGAGATCCACCACGTCACGCCGCTGCACATTGCCGGGCCCAGCGAGACACGGCTCAGTGACCTCGCGCTGCTCTGCGCGAACTGTCACCGCATGTGCCACCGAAGCCGTCCAGGCGAGTCCTGGCGTACACCAGACATGCTGCGCGACGAGATGAACCAGCTCGGACGGTAGACGGGCGGGTCGCTCCACGGGAGTTCGGCGAAGTTCAGGGGAAGATTCCCTTCTTGTATTCCTTGACTCGAATATTCGTCACGAGGCATACTTCCGGCATGGACGATGGAGATCGGGCAGACCGCGTACCTGACGCGGGTGACGCCGGCGTCATGGCCGTTGCCGGCGAGGCGAGTGTCTTGGAAACGGTGGTTCTTGCTGCGTTGGCTGACGCGGCGCGGTGGCGGCTGGTGGGGTTGTTGGCCGAGCGGCCTCGGCCTGTCGGGGTGCTGGCCGAGTTGGCCGGGGCGCGGCAGCCGCAGACGACCAAGCATCTGCAGACGCTCGAGCGTGCGGGTGTGGTCACCTCGCAGCGGACGGGGCAGCGCAGGGTGTATGCGCTGCGCTCCGACCCGCTGCGGGATCTGGCGGCGGTGCTGAATCTGCTCGCGGACACCTCGGACCGGCCGGGTGGTCCACGGGAGACGTACGAGCAGTACGGGGCGGGCGTCCGCGCCGAGCGGCTCGCGGCGCAGGCGTCGGGATGGGCCGACGACCGGACGTTCACGTTCCACCGTGCGCTGCCGGGGAGCCCGGAGGTGGTGTGGCGGCATCTCACCGAGGTGGATCTGCTCGCCCAGTGGTGGACACCGGCCGAACTGCGCGTCGCAGAGCTCGTCTTCGAGGCACGACCGGGTGGGCGGATCGCCCATGCATACCGGGATCTCGAGGATTCGGGCGACGCCGGGCCGGCGGCCGGGCGCGCGGAGGGGGTGGTCGAGGAGGTGCGGCCGCTGGAACGCCTGACGTATCGGAACTCGCCGCTGCTGCCCGACGGCAGCCCCGCGTTCACCGCCCACGTCGACATGGCCCTGACACCCTCGGGCGCCGGCACGGATCTCGACGTCCGCTGGCGGATCACCGACAGCACCGTCGACTCCGCGGACTTCATCGCCGGGATCGAGATCGGCTTCGGTCAGAGTCTCGACCACCTCGCCGTGGCGGTGGCCGGATCACAGCACTCGAGTCCCGGCGCAACTCCCGCGCAGGCACCCGCACGAACATCCACAGACACCGACGAGAAGGAGAAGTGACATGACGACCGACCCGACCGCACGCAGGGTCACCGCCAACATCGGACTCACCCTCGACGGGAGGTACAGCGGCCCCGGTGGCCCCGCCGACATGGGCGCGATCGTCGGCTACGCCACGACCGAGACGGCGCGGGACCACCTCAGCCGCATCTGGGAGCACGCGACGACGGCGGTGCTCGGCCGGGTCAATGCGGAGGGTTTCCTCGCGTTCTGGCCGACGGTCGCCGAGGACGACAGCGCCGATCCGCGGGACCGGGACTACGCGAAGTGGCTGGTGGACGTGGACAAGGTGGTCCTGTCGCGGACTCTGACCGAATCCCCTTGGGAACGGACCCGGTTGGTGAACGCTCCGGCGGCCGCGGTCATCCAGGACCTCAGGGCGACGGACGGAGGCGGAGGTGCGGACGCGGGCGACATTCTGGTCAATAGCAGCCCGAGCGTCATCAAACCGCTCCTCGCCGCCGATCTGGTCGACCGGTTGTACCTGCTGATATGCCCCGAGATTGCAGGCGGCGGTGAGAGGCTGTTCGAGGACGGGCTGCCCGGGTCGAAATGGCAGATCGCCCGGCAGGAGACCGGCGAGCTCGGCGAGATCTCTGTGACCTATGACCGCGTCCGCTGAAGCCGCCCCGTTCCACACTCGCCGGCAGGGGATGTGCAAGTCAGGCCGCGACGGCAGACGGATGTTTCGGGGAGAGGAAGACGATGATCTCGTTCGCACAGTGAGGCAAGGGCTCCGCCTCGTGCCAGCCGAGGCGGCGGTAGCTGGCCACCGCGCGCTCCGCACGGCGGGCCATGGCCACCCAGGCACGGCCCGACGGAGCGTCCGCGGCCAGCTCGGTGAGGAGTGAGCGGCCGACACCTTGGGGCCGGGCGTGCCGTCGTACGGCGAGCTCGTCCAACTCGAGTGCTCCCACCAGCAGTTCGGCCACTCGCCGAGGGCCGAGTTGGGCGGCGACCTTGGCGTACAGCGGGGTGTCCGGCAGGGTCTTCGGGGTGAGGCGGGCGATGGCGAAGCCGTCGATGCCCTGCGGGGACTGCGCCAGGACCGCACGGAACCCCGGGCGGTCGGCCGCACTGCGCAGGCGGCCGTGGAAGCGCTCGGCGCCTTCTTCGCCCTCGTTCCAGGGCGGGGCCGAGAAGACCTCGGCGTATGCGTCCACCAGCTCCTCGGCGAGGTCGAGGACGGTGGGTCCGTAACAGATCACCGGTACTGCTCCTTGATCCGGTCGGTTGAATCCGCTGCGCCCGAATGTAGGCGTTGGTGCCGGTGTGGCGTAATGCGGGACGGAAGCACAGGGGTTGATGCCATTCGTCCGCGATCATCAACTGCCTTGCGGTACGCGGCAGATGGGCAGATGAGCCCGGTTGCGTGGGCACAGATCTGCGAGTGTGCACCCGGGGACGGAATCAAGCCACGGTGCCGGGCGTGTCGTGGGAGGGGGAGGTGGTCGGCGGGACGGTTCTACACATGGGGGCGGCAGTACCCGGCGGCTGCCGCGTGCACGATCACACGGTGATGGACATGGCCAACTGGGTTGCAGCGGAAGGAGTCGCGTCCTGAGCGCCGTTGGCGACGGACACAGCCCGGGGCAGGGTCGGAAGGCAGGAGATGTTCAGAACGGCGAAACAAACGAGACTCACCCTCGCCCGCTCGCGGCGGGGCAAGTCGGACAGCCGCGTCGAGGTACGGCCGGTCCGGCGCTGCTTCCGCGTCCGTCCGGTTGCGTGGCGTGAGACCTGCGGCTTGGCGAATGCCGCCTCGTCCCGGTCGCCGGTGCCGCCGTCGTGGGGCCTCATCGCTTCACCCTCCGGCAGTAGACACATACGGCGGGCTGGTGTCTGTCCCGGCGGCACACGCGATAGAGGCGCGACAGATGTGCCAGGCCGGCTGTGTCGACGCAGAGCCAGCAGATCATCACGACACCGATCGCGGAGGCCATCGGCCAGTCGTCGTTGCGCCCCGCAGCGGCGGCGGTGACCTGCCCCAGCAGCCAGTACGCCGACGGCGGGCCGGCGATGAGGAGTACGGACCACGCGATCTGGCCGCGGTGGCCGAAGTAGTAGGCCAGGCACATGAACAGGACACCGCACACCGCGAAACCCGTCAGGGAGTTGCTCTGCTCCGTATCGCTCAGCGAGGCCCCGGTGAACGACGCGTCGGGCAGGGCGAGTGGCCAGCTCGCGGCGCTGATCACGAAGCCGAGGAGGCGTACGACCTGTCGCTCCCGCCTCGGACGCTCCGGGAGCGGCGAAAGGATCGCGATCCTTCTGGGCTCCCGCCACGGGC
Source organism: Streptomyces triticagri (assembly GCF_003429565.1). Taxonomy (GTDB): domain Bacteria; phylum Actinomycetota; class Actinomycetes; order Streptomycetales; family Streptomycetaceae; genus Streptomyces; species Streptomyces triticagri. The sequence continues at coordinate 21,745 of NZ_QUAK01000117.1, read as the reverse complement.
GGCCGTTCGCATGGCGCGACACCTGTGGCTTGGCGAACTCCTCGTCGTCGTGCGCGTGATACTGGCCCATCGCCACCCCCCGAAGGCGAAGCACTGCAGGTCAAGCGGTCAGCGGCGCCAGCGGGCGCCCATCTTCGCCGCGACCAGTGCGCCGCCCGCGAGCAGGGCGCTGAAGAACACCCAGGCGACTGGCCACGCGGCCGCGTCCTGCTCCGGGTGTGTGACGAAGGACGCCAGGAGCAGGGCCGCGGGTGGTGCGGCGACGAGCGGGACGGCGAGCGCGGGGTGGCCCGTGCGGCCCAAGTAGGCGGCGAGCAGCAGGAGCACCACGGTCAGTCCCACGACTCCGGTGGCTGTCACCGGAGTTGTCTCGTCTATGACGCCCGGGGATGCGGGGCGGTTGCGGAGGTCCCACGGGAGGAAGAGGAGGTAGGCGGTGCCGGAGAGCAGGGGGACGAGGAATGCGGCCACGGCGTGGGGCATGGTCTTTGTCCTGGGCTGGGGCTGGGTGATTGTCGTCATGGGTTCACCCTGTGGGATTGCCTGGGGGCGACCACAGAGTACGAGTACTCAGTTTGCGGGCGAGTACTTGTCCCGTTCTCAGGCGGCGGCTTCTCAGGCATCGGCCTGAGGGCCTCGTCCTCAAACGCCGGACGGGCTGAACAAGATGTCCTCAAACGCCGGACGGGCTGGAGGTGCCGGACGGGCTGGAGGTGTTGGGCGGGCTGGGGCTGGTGGCCGGGGTGGCAGGGCCCCGGAACGTCGTGCGGTATGCGCCCGGGGACGTGCCGAGAGTCGTCTGGAAGTGTTGGCGTAGGGACGCGCTCGTGCCGAAGCCGGACTTCGTGGCGATGCGGTCGATCGTGTGGTCCGTCTCCTCCAGCAACTGGCGGGCGTATTCGAGGCGTTGGCGGGTCAGCCACTGCATCGGGGTGAGGCCGACCTCCTCGCGGAAGCGGCGGCTGAAGGTGCGCACACTCATGCCGTCGCGGGCGGCGAGCTGCTTGAGGGTGAGAGGTTCGCCGAGTCGGGTCAGGGCCCAGGCGCGGGACGCCCCGGTACCGGCGAGATCGGGCTCGGCGACCGGGCGCGGGATGTACTGGGCCTGGCCGCCCTCGCGGTGCGGTGGCACCACGGTCCTGCGGGCCACGTCCGCGGCGGCCGCCGCACCGAAGTCGCACCGGATCATGTGCAGGCACAGGTCGATGCCCGCGGCCTCCCCCGCCGATGTCAGCACCCGTCCCTCGTCGACGTAGAGCACCTCGGGATCGGTCTCGACCTGCGGGAAGCGCCGGGCGAAGGCCTCCGCCGAGCGCCAGTGCGTGGTGGCGCGACGGCCGTCGAGCAGCCCGTGGGCGGCGAGTACGAAGGCGCCGGTGCAGATCGAGGCGATCCGGCCGGCCGCGGGGATCGCCGCGAGGGCGTCGGCGAGCGGCCCCGTCAGGGGTGCGTCCAGGTACTCGTCCTGCTCGTGCGAGGCCGGTACGACGACGGTGTCCGCCACGGCCAGCGCCTCGGGGCCGTGGTCCGCGTGGAGGGTGAAATCGACGTCCGTGCGGACCGATCCGGGTTCGAGTGCGCAGGTGACCACGGAGTAGAGGGGCTCGCCCGCCGGCGACCGGGCGGAGCCGAACAGCTGGTGCACCAGGCCGAGTTCCATCGGGAGCACCCCGTGCCGTACGAGCACGGCGACCCGGTGCGGCGAGCCGGAGCGCGCGGAGACAGCAGAGACAGCGGAGACAGCAGCAGTCATGGCCAGATTCTTTCACATCATGGCCATCTGGCCACTCGTACGGGCACGCACCCGGGCCGCAGGCTCGAATCATGAACGCAAGCACTGGATCCGGAACGGGCACAGCCCTCACCCCCACCCCGACAGCCCCGGCGCCCGCGCCGCCCCGCCGCAATCTCCGACCCTGGGCCGTCGCAGGCGTCGCGGCGGTCGCCATCGTCACGGCGGGCGCGTTCACCACCCTGGCGGGGCTCCTGGTCGGGCCGCTGCACAGCGAGTTCGGCTGGTCACGCGGCTCGATCGGGGTCGCGATGGCGGTGAACATGGTGGTGTACGGGGCGACGGCGCCGTTCGCCGCCGCGCTGATGGACCGGTTCGGCATGCGCAGGGTGATCGGCGGCTCGCTCGCCCTGATCGCGACCGGCGCCGCGGGCACCCTGACGATGGGCGAGGTGTGGCAACTCGTCCTGTACTGGGGCGTGTTCGTGGGGCTGGGCAGTGGCGCGGCGTCCATGGTGTTCGCGGCGACGCTGACGGAGCGCTGGTTCGTGGCACGGCGCGGTCTGGTCGCGGGGCTGCTGACGGCGGCGAGTGTGTTCGGGCAGTTCGTGTTCCTGCCGGTGCTCTCACGGGTGGTGGCGGGGCCGGGTTGGCGTACCGCCACGCTCTCCCTGGCGGTGGCCGCGGCCGTGGCGACGCCGCTGGTCGCCGCCTTTCTGCGGGACCACCCGGCCGATGTCGGCCGACTCCCGCACGGCGCACGGGAGTTCGTGCCCAGGCCGGAGCCGGTGTCCGGCGCCGCGGGGCGGGCCGTACGGACCCTGGTGTCGGCGTCGCGGACCGCGCCGTTCTGGCTGCTCGCCGGGATCTTCGCGGTGTGCGGCGCGTCGACGAACGGCGTGATGTGGAGCCATTTCGCGCCCGCCGCGCACGATCACGGGATGCCGGTGACGGCGGCGGCGTCGGTGCTCGCGCTGATCGGGATCTTCAACGTGGCGGGCACGGTCGCCTCCGGCTGGCTCACCGACCGCTACGACGCACGGCGGCTGCTCGCCGCGTACTTCGCCGTGCGCGGCCTGTCCCTGCTGGTGCTGCCGCTGCTGTTCGCGGCGACCCTGAACGCACCGCTGGTCGCCTTCGCGGTGGTCTTCGGCCTGCTGGACGTGGCGACGGTGCCGCCGACGATCGCGCTGGCGCGTGAGCACTTCGGGTCCCGGGGCGCGATCGTGTTCGGCTGGGTGAATGCCGGGCACCAACTGGGCGCCGGTGCAGTCGCGTTCGGCGGTGGTGTGGCGCGCGATCTGTTCGGCTCCTACGACGTGGTGTGGGTGACCACGGCGGCCCTGTGCGCGGCGGCGGCACTGCTCGCCCTGGTCGTACGCAGGCCGCGGCCCGCCGGGCATCCGGCACCGTGAACGACCCGGCACCGTGAGCGACCCGGCTCCGCGACCGCCCCGGCTCCGCAGGCACCACACCCGCACGCACCGCAGAGGGACCTATCCCCCGGCGATCCGGGTCACCGCATGGATCGCCAGACCCGCGAGCGACCCGACCACCGTGCCGTTGATCCGGATGAACTGCAGGTCACGGCCGATATGGGCCTCGATCTTCTTCGAGGTGTGGTCGGCGTCCCAGCCGGCCACGGTGTCGGTGATGAGGGAGGTGATCTCGCCGCGGTACGTCTGCACGACGTAGACGGCGGCGTCCTCGATCCAGCCGTCGACCTTGTTCTGCAGCCGGCCGTCCGTGGCGAGCCGCTGACCGAGCGAGAGCAGCGCCGTGCGTACCCGCATCCGCAGCTCGCTGCGCTCGTCCTCGGCGGCCGCGACGACCATCGCACGCACCGAGGACCAGGCGGAGGCGATCAGGTCCTGCACCTCGCCGCGGCCGAGCACCTCGGACTTGAGACGCTCGACGCGGGCCCGGGTGTCGCCGTCGGTCTGCAGATCGGCGGCGAAGTCGGAGAGGAACTTGTCGACGGCGCCGCGGGCCGGGTGCTCGGGCATGTCCCGCATCTCGGTGACGAAGCGAAGCAGCTCCTTGTAGACCCGCTCGCCGACCTTGCGGTCCACGAACCGCGGGGTCCAGCCGGGCGCACCGCCCTCGACGGCGTCCATCACCTGGTCACTGTGGGCGACGAGCCAGTCGTGGGCGCGGACGCAGACCAGGTCGACGATGCGCCGGTGGCCGCCGTCCGCGACGACCTTGTCGAGCATCTTGCCGAGGCCGGGGGCGATCTCCGCGGCGTCCGCGCGGCGGGTGATGGCCTCGCCGACGATCGCCTGGACGTCGGAGTCGCGCAGCACGGTCAGGGCGCCGCGCAGCGCGGTGGAGAGTTCAGCGGTGACGCGGTCCGCGTGCTCGGGCTCGGCCAGCCAGGCGCCGAGCCGGCTGCCGATGCCGACGGCGCGCAGTCGGCGGCGTACCACCTCACGGGAGAGGAAGTTCTCCCCGACGAATTCGCCGAGCGAGACGCCGAGCTGGTCCTTCTTGGTCGGAATGATCGCGGTGTGCGGGATGGGCAGGCCGAGTGGATGCCGGAAGAGCGCGGTGACGGCGAACCAGTCGGCCAGCGCGCCGACCATGCCGGCCTCCGCCGCGGCGGCGACGTATCCGGCCCACGGGCCCGCCCCGGAGTGCTCGGCCCAGCCGGCGAGCGCGTAGACCACGGCGACCAGGCCGAGGAGCGCGGTGGCGAAGGCCTTCATACGGCGTACGCCCCGGCGCTTGATCTCGTCGGCCTCGCTGTACGTGAACATTCCCGGGCCCGCCGGACCACCCGGAGTCCCCGAAGCACCCGAAGCACCCAGAGTCCCCGAAGCCCCCGGAGCCCCCGGAGCCCCCGGACGGGACGATTCCGCCCCTTTCGCGGCCTCTGCCGGGAATGACGCGCCGGCCTCGAGGGCAGACTGCCCCGTGGCTTCGTCAGGCGATTGTTCCGGCTCGTCCGGTTTTGTACGTTCCATCCGCTCCACCCGTCGCCCGTTCCCCCGTAAGCATTCTCTCTGCATCAGCTACTCCTGGAACGAACCACGAGTTCCCGGCGTCTGTTGTGCCGGGGGGTGCCGTGCGCAGCCCCCGGCGGCATGCCGCAAAATGGGATTGTCCAATCGGAGCCTCGGGCTCCCTCTGTCCGAGGAGATAAACGCAGCATGACCAGGCGCGACGAGGGGGGCCTCGGGGGCTTGTCGCCCGTGCGGAGCAGCGCCCTGCTGGCCGGCATGGTGGCCCTTGTGCTGCTTGTCTCCGTGGCCATCTATGTGGTGGCGGCCCGGGACGGGGACGACGGCGGAGTGCAGGCGGGCGGGCGCACCCCGCAGAGTTCGGCGGCACCGGCGTCCTCGGGCTCCTGGGTGGGCACCTGGTCCTCCTCGCCCGCGGGGGCGGAGCCCCGCACGCTGCGCGGTTACCCGGGGCGTTCCATACGTAACGTCGTGCACACCAGCGTCGGCGGCAGCAGCGTACGGATCACACTGTCGAATCTGTACGGGCAGGAGCCGCTGTCCATCACGCACGGTTCGGTGGCGGTCGCGGCCGCGCCGAGCAACCCGACGGCGGCGGCCGGCACACTGCGGCGGCTGACCTTCGGCGGCAACCACTCGGTGGTGATCGCGCCCGGCGAGCAGGTGGTCAGCGACGCGGCCCGCCTCCAGGTGCCGTCGGACGCGGACCTGCTGGTCACCACCTTCTCGCCGACCGCGTCCGGTCCGGTCACGTACCACCCGCACGCGCGGCAGATCTCGTACGTGGCGCGCGGGGACCGCACGGAGGACCCGCGGGGCGACGCGTACACGCAGCAGAGCCCGTACTGGCGCTATCTGACCGCGGTCGACGTGCTGAGCCGCGAGGCGGACGGCACGGTGGTCGTCATCGGCGACTCGCTCACCGACGGGATATCCGCGACGATGGGCGCCAACAGCCGCTGGACCGACGTCCTTTCGGACCGGCTGCGCGACGAGGCGGGGGCTCCGCGCTACAGCGTGATCAATCAGGGCATCAGTGGCAACCGCGTCCTGTCGGACGGGCTCGGGCGGCCCGCGGACAACCCCAGCGGCCTGTCCCGCTTCCAGCGCGACGTACTGGGCCGCAGCGGCGTCAAGGCCGTCGTGATCGCCCTCGGCGTCAATGACATCCTGCGCAACCCGCATCAGACGGATCCGCAGAAGATCACCGACGGGCTGCGGGAGTTGACCCGCCAGGCGCATGCGCGTGGACTGCGCGTGGTCGGTGCGACGCTGATGCCGTTCGGTGGACACCGCGGCTACAGCCCGCAGTTGGACGCCGTACGGCGGGCGGTCAACACGCAGATCCGTTCCGGCAAGGTCTTCGACGAGGTCGTCGACTTCGACCGCGCCCTGCGCGACCCGTACCAGCCGGTGAAGCTCCGCGCCCCATTCGACTCGGGCGACCATCTGCACCCGAGCGACGCCGGCTTCCGCAAAATGGGCGAGGCGTTCAACCTGAGCCATCTGAAGGGCTCCACCCCGGCCGAGCTCTGACCCGGCCCGCTGGCTAACCTGCGCGGATGCGCGAGTGGATACGGGGTGGTCGGCGACGGTGGTACGTGGCGGGGGCGGCGCTCGCGCTGGTGGTCACGGCGGGGGTGGGTGTGCCGCGGCTCGCGGGCGGCGGATGCGCGTCCGTACCGGCGTCCGCGAAACGGCTCGGGGACGATCCGGTGGCCGCCACCAAGGCCCTCGATCCCGGTGACGATCTGGCGCGGCTGGCCGATGTGCGCAGGCTGCTCGGCCACGAGAAGGTGTGCGGAGACGGCGCCGAGGCGCTCGGCCGGGCGGTCGTCGCGGCCACCGTGCCCGCGGCGGGCCGCCCGCTGTCGCCCGCGCAGGCACGGGCCTCGTACGCGGTGGTGCAGGCATTCACCGAGGAGGGGCCGCCGGCCGAGATGGCTCCGTACGTCGCGCGGATGCTGGCGAGCCAGCCCGTGGACCGTGCGCGGCAGGGCGTCACCGACATCCGCGAGCCCGGCGCGCCCGTGTACACCGCCGCGGACATCGCGCGGGACGGCAGTGCCGGCAAGGTCGGGCGCTTCCTGCACCCGGACGAGGCCCATCCGATCCACGAGTACAGGCCGCCGGCGGCGCCCGGAAGGCTCAGCGCGCTGGCCGTTCTGACCCGTGAACTCGCCCGGGGCCCGGAGGCGTTCGCGATCCTGTACGACGCCGAACGCGCCTATCTCGCGCACTACTTGGAGCGTCTGGACGACCGGGCGCTGCTGCCCGGCCGTACGGCCGGGGAGTCGTGGCGGGTGGAGTGGGACCTGAAGGGCAGCGCAGAGCGCATCGCCGAACTCCTGCAGTACCGCTACGACCATGGCCAGGACGGCGGGATCGAGGACATGGCCGGTTTCGACCGGGAGGTGCGCCGGCATGTCCGGGGCGCGTACGTGCCGGCCTCACGGCTGGTGAAGTCCCGGCCGCCGATGGGTGATTCGGCGCGGCGTGCGCCGTCCGGGAAGCTGGACGGGGACCTCTTCGACGGGCGTGGGCAGATCCTTCGGGTGCTGGACGGGTGGGTTCGTGATCGGGGTGTGCGGGAGGCGCGGGCGGGTGAGCTTCGGGGGCTGTGCGAGAACGCGTATGTGCGGGGGTGGTGGCTACGGTGAGCCTCCGGCCGGGGGGTGGGGGGTTCGGTTTGCCGGCCACCGGTGGGGGGTGGGTCGTGTTTTCAGGCCGTCGGCCTGGCGGCCTCGTCCTCAAACGCCGGACGGGCTGATAGATGTCCTCAAACGCCGGACGGGCTGAAAGGATCTCCTCAAGCGCCGCACGGGCCGAAAGATGTCTCAAACGCCGGACGGGCTGGATTTGACGGCTGGTGGGGTTGGGCGGGTGAGGGACGTGCACTTGCGGTGGGTGGTCTCGGCGGAGGAGAAATCGGCTATCAGGGCACGGACTTGACGGTCGGTCAGGCCGAAGTCGTCCTCCGCCCAGCCGTCGAAGACGGCCGTCTCGCCGTCGCAGCGTGCGGTCGCCGTGTCGGGGCGGCGCGGGTGTCCGTGGGTGTCCTCGTGGATCAGGCGCTTGCTCCAGTCCCCGTACCAGGCGCCGAAGACCGCCTTCGGGGCTCTGTCGCCGCCCTTGACCAGTTCGCAACGGGCCACGGGGGCCGAGGAGTTGGACCTCGGGCGCAGCTTGGTGCCGGCCGGCAGGTCCGCCTCGGCGAAGGCCGCGCAGACGGTCCCGGCGGCCTTCGACGGCTCGAGCGCGACCGGCTCCGGGTCGGTGGACCTGACCTTCCCGGTCTTCTTGAACGGCTTCGCGCCGCAGCCCAGTTGCTCCGACGCACGGTTGGCGGCCGCCACCGCGACACCGACCAGTGCATCGGGCGCCTTCCGGTCCGCGTCCCAGCCGGCCGCCGTGCGCACCAGGATCCGCCGCGGACGCCCGTCGTCGTCCTTGCCGAGCTCGGGGCACTTCGCCATCAGCTGTACGGCGCCGGAGTCGTCGATGAATCCGGGCATGCCGTCGGGCAGCGGCGAGACGGCCGACCAGCCCTCGTCCTCGAACGTCCCCCACAGGGAGGCGTCCTGGGGGTCGCGCCGAGTGTCCGCGGTGACGCTGAAGACCGAGGCGGGCGGCGCATCCTCGCCCCGGTCGTAGCTGAGCTCGCAGCGGTAGCTGCCCAGGGCGCCGACGCGCTTCTCGTCGGACTCTGCGAGGTGGTGCTCACCGGAGTCGGGGCTGAGCGCGTCGACCGCGTCGTCGGGCAGCGCGCCGCCGCACACCTCGCGGCTCAGCCACCAGTCCTTGGCGTACGGGAATGTGCCGTACCCGGCCAGGCCGAGCACGATCACCGCCGCCACCGTCAGCCTCGCCCAACGCGGCACCGCGCCCGCCCCCGCACTGTCGTGCCCCCGCCCGGACGTGTGCCCGGCCCGGAGGTCCGTTGATCCGTACGGGCCGGACCCTACCGGGTGGGCATGTACCGATCAGCCGCGCCCCGGGATGCTCAGATCCCCAGGTCCTTGATGATCTTCGCGACGTGGCCGGTGGCCTTCACGTTGTACAGCGCACGCTCGACCTTGCCCTCCTCGTCCACCACCACGGTGGAACGGATCACCCCGGTGACCGTCTTGCCGTAGAGCTTCTTCTCGCCGAAGGCCCCGTACGCCTCGAGGATCTCCTTGGACGGGTCGCCGACCAGGGTGACCTTGAGGTCCTCCTTCTCGCGGAACTTGGCGAGCTTCTCCGGCTTGTCGGGCGAGACGCCGATGACGTCGTAGCCCGCGCCGGCGAGCACATCCAGATTGTCGGTGAAGTCGCAGGCCTGCTTGGTGCAGCCGGGGGTCAGGGCGGCCGGGTAGAAGTACACGATGACCTTGCGGCCCTTGTGGTCCGCAAGCGAGACCTCGTTGCCGTCGGCGTCGGGCAGGGTGAAGGCAGGTGCGGTGTCGCCGGGCTGCAGGCGCTCGCTCATCAGGGTCTCCTCGCTGAGGTGGTCGTTGCACCTGAGCGTAATGGGGGTGCTGTGCGGTGCGTTCCGGCCGGAGCTGACAGACTGTCCACAGACCAGAGACGATCCGTCCACGGATCGGAACGACAGCCGGACGTACGACGACGGAAAGGCAGCGCGGTGTCGGATGCCAGGACTCCCGCCGAGATCGAGGCGGACATCGAAGAACGGCGCTCGCGGCTGGCCGAGACCCTCGACGAGATCGGCGTTCGGGTGCACCCGAAGACGATCGTCGGCGACGCGAAGGCCCGGGTCGTCGGCAGCGTCGACCAGACCCTCGGCCGTGCCTACGTCGGGGCCAACCGCGCGGTCAGCGACGTACGGTCCAAGTTCGTGAACGAGGAGGGCACCCCGCGCCTGGAGCGGGTCGTGCCGGTCGCCCTGATGGCCGTCGGCCTGGTCGGCCTGCTGGTCGTCTCCTCCCGCCGCCGCCGGGGCTGACCCGCCCGCCGCGGCGGGGCACGGGTGCAGGTAGGTTCGAGGCGTGAGCGAGAACACCCACCACGACAAGCTGCCCATCCGGATGCTGCACGACCGGGTGCTCGTCAGGACCGACATCCCGGAGGGCGAGCGGCGCTCCACCGGCGGCATCGTGATCCCCGCGACCGCCGCCGTCGGCAAGCGCCTCGGCTGGGCCGAGGTCGTCGCCGTCGGGCAGAACGTCCGCACCGTGGAGCCGGGCGACCGCGTCCTGTACGACCCGGAGGACCGCGCCGAGGTCGAGGTGCGCGGCATCGCCTACCTCCTGATGCGCGAGCGCGATCTGCACGCCGTGGCCGCGGACCGCTTCGAGGGCTCCGAGGACTCGACGGGCCTGTACCTGTAGCAGTCCTCGGCGCCCCCGCCCCTCACTGCGGTGCGCGCCGGTCCGGGCGGCCGAGGATGCCCTGGCCCGTCGGCCCGCCCAGAGTGCCGCCGTCACCGCCTTCCGGGGCGTCTCCGCCGGTGTCGCCCGGCCGCTCCTGGTCCTGTCCCTCGGTGCCGCCCTGGTCCGGTGTCTCCGGCTCCGGGGCGGACGGAGTGCCGGTGGGCGCCTCGGACGGGGGCGCGGACGGGCCGTCCGACGGGCCCTGCGTGGACTCATCCGGCTCCGGTTCCGGCTGCTCCTCGGGCGGTACGGGCGGGGGCGGTTCGTCGGCGCCGTCCTGCATCCGCAGGTCGAAGTCGCGGACCGGCTCACCCTCCAGGGCCTCACGGGTGAACTGCGCCCAGATACGGGCCGGGAAGCCGCCGCCGTTGATCCGCGCCTCCCCGAGCGCCCCGTACAGCGGGGTCTGCACGGCCGTGTCCGGGTCCTGGCCCATCACCGCGACCACGGTCGCCAGATCGGGTGTGTACCCGGCGAACCAGGCCGCCTTGTCCTCCTCCGCCGTGCCCGTCTTGCCGGCGGCCGGCCGTCCCGCGGCCTGAGCCGCCGTGCCCGTACCGCCGTCGACGACGCTGCGCAGCATCGATGTGGTGGTGTCCGCGGCCTCCCGGTCGACCGCCTGCCGGGTGTTCCCGTCCGGCAGGTCGATCTCCTTGCCGTCCTTGGTGATGCGCTCGACGAGGGTGTACGGGCCGTGCCGGCCGTGGTTGGCGAGCGTCGCGTACGCCTCGGCCATGTCGAGGACGCTTGCGGTGGACGGGCCGAGCGCGATCGACGGGGACTCGTTCAGGTCCGGGGTGCTCGCGGGGATGCCGAGGTCGATCGCGGTGTCGCGGACCTTGTCGGAGCCCACGTCGACGGCCATCTGCGCGTACACCGAGTTGACGGAGCGGTCCGTGGCGGTGCTCACGGTGATGCTGCCGTAGTCGGCGTCGTCCTCGTTGGCGGGTGCGTAGTGGCCGCCGTCCCAGCCCTGCACCGGGCGGCGGTTGGTGCCGTCGTAGACCGTGTTGGGGGTGATGGGGCGGCCGTCCTGGGTGGTCGAGTCGTGCACGGCCGCGGCGGTGAAGACGAACGGCTTGAAGGTGGAGCCGACTTGGTAGTCGCGCCGGGTGGCGTTGTTCACGTACTGCTTCGTGTAGTCGATGCCGCCGTACATGGCGACGACCTCGCCGCTCGCGGTGTCGATGGCGGCGCCGCCGGCCCGCACGTTCCGGTCGATCTTGCGGGCATCTCGGTCGACCTTGGACATCAGCTGCTCGTCGACCGCGTCCACGAAGGCGTCCTGGCGGTCGGGGTCGAGAGTGGTGGTGATCCGGTAGCCGCCCCTGGCCAGGGTGTCCGCGTCGAGGATCTTCTGCTCGGCGAGATAGTCCTCGACGGCCTTCACCAGATAGCCGCGCTGGCCCGAGAGGCCCGCGGCGCCCTTCGCCTCCTTCGGCTTCGGGAACTCCATGGCGGCACGGGACTTGGGGCTCAGCCATTCCTTGTCGACCATGCCGTCCAGGACGTAGTTCCAGCGGGCGAGGGCGCGCGGCCTGTTCTCCGGATGTGCGGTGACGTCGTACGCGTTGGGCGAGTTGAGCAGGGTCGCGAGATAGGCGCCCTGGGCGGTGCTGATGTCGCCGACGTCCTTGCCGAAGTACGACTGGGCTGCGGCCTGGATGCCGTAGGCGTTGCGGCCGAAGTAGCTGGTGTTCAGATAGCCCTGCAGGATGTCGTCCTTGCTGACCTGGCGGTCCAGCTTGATGGCGATGAAGAACTCCTTGACCTTGCGGGTCAGGGTCTGGTCCTGGTCGAGGTAGTAGTTCTTCACGTACTGCTGGGTGATCGTGGAGCCGGACTGGCGGCCCTTGCCGGTCACCGTGTTCCAGGCGGCGCGCAGCATCGCCTGCGGGTCGACGGCGGACTCCGAGTGGAAGTCGCGGTCCTCGGCGGCCAGTACGGCGTGCTGCACCTTCTTCGGGACCTGGCTGAGCTGGACGTTCTCGCGGTTCACCTCGCCGTCGCGGGCGAGTTGAGTGCCGTCGGCGTAGAGGTAGACGTTGCTCTGCTTGGTCGCGGCGGCGTTGGCGGGCGGGATGTCCACGATCAGATAGCCGGCCAGGAAGGCGCCGCCGAGCAGGATCAGCAGCCCCAGGAGGGTGCCGAGGACCATCCGCCAGGTCGGCACCAGGCGGCGCCAACCGGTGCGCTTGGGGCGCTGCTTCTTGGGCTCGGTGGCAGGCTTGGGCCCGGTGGACGGCTTGGGCCCGGCGGAGGCCGCGGCTCCGCCCGGATCGGTGGCGGGCCGCTCGTCGCCGGTGCCGTGCTGCTGCGACTCGTCACTCATCTGTGCCGGAACTCCCGATTCACCGTGGTACGCCCGGCCCTGCGGAAACGTGCCCGCACGGCTCCCCCACAGCGTCGGCACTGTGGACCCGCGTCCAGTGACCAACGCGGACGGCGCGGAGCCGTTGCGCCCCTGCCGTCGGCCGCCCGGGTGAAATTCCTTGGCGCGCACCCGCCGTCCAGGGCTAGGGTCGTGCTCTTTGGCCGAGGAGGAGGGGCAACGGACGTGCGGCTGTACGCGGCAGTCGCCGCCAGTGGATTCCGCCGCTACGCCACCTATCGGGTGGCCACCGCGGCGGGAGTCTTCACCAACACGGTCTTCGGTTTCGTCCTGGCGTACACGTACATCGCGCTCTGGTCCGAGCGCCCGCAGCTCGGGGGCTACGACCAGGCCGAGGCGCTCACCTTCGTCTGGCTCGGCCAGGCGCTGCTCGCGACCTGCGCCATGATGGGCGGCGGCTTCGAGGACGAGCTGATCGAGCGCATCCGCACCGGCGACATCGCGATCGATCTGTACCGTCCGGTGGATCTCCAACTGTGGTGGCTGGCCGGTGACTTGGGGCGTGCCCTGTTTCATTTCCTGGGTCGCGGCATCGTTCCGATGGTGATCGGCTCGCTGGCCTTCGAGCTCGCGCTGCCGGGCGATCCGCTGGTGTGGGTCGCGTTCCTGGTGGCGGTCGCGCTCGGGGTCGTCGTCAGCTTCGCGGTGCGCTATCTGGTGGCGCTCTCGGCGTTCTGGCTGCTCGACGGGGCGGGGGTGGCTCAGATCGCCTGGCTGGGCGGGATGTTCTTCTCGGGGATGCTGCTGCCGCTGAACGTGTTCCCGGGTGCGCTCGGCGAGCTCGCCCGCGCGCTGCCGTGGTCCTCGTTCCTGCAGGTGCCCGCCGATGTGTTCCTCGGCAAGCGGACCGGAATCGACCTGCTCGGGGCGTTCGCCTTCCAGGCCGGCTGGGCGCTCGCCCTGATCGGCGCGGGGCGCGTGCTGCAGGCCGTCGCCACCAAGAGGGTGGTGGTGCAGGGTGGTTGACGGAATCCGTGCGTACCGCATGATCGCCGCGATGTGGATCCGCTCCACGATGACGTACCGCGCCTCGTTCGCGATGACGCTCTTCGGGAACTTCGCTGCGACCGCATTCGACTTCGTGGCGATCCTGCTGATGTTCTCGCACGTGGACGCGCTCGGCGGCTTCACGCTCGGCGAGATCGCCTTCCTGTACGGCGCCACCGGGATCGCCTTCGGGATCGCGGATCTGGTGATGGGCTCGATGGACCGGCTCGGCCGGCGGGTGCGGGACGGCACGCTCGACACTCTGCTCGTGCGGCCCGCACCGGTACTGGTGCAGGTGGCCGCGGACCGCTTCGCGCTGCGCCGGCTCGGCCGGATCACTCAGGGCGTGCTGGTCTTCGGCTATGCCCTGACCGTCGTCGACATCGACTGGACGCCCGCCCGGGCGCTGCTTGTGCCGGTGATGCTGCTCAGCGGGGCGGCGATCTTCTCGGCGGTGTTCACGGCCGGCGCGGCCTTCCAGTTCCTTGCGCAGGACTCCGCGGAGGTGCAGAACGCCTTCACGTACGGCGGGAACACGCTCCTGCAGTATCCGCCGTCGATCTTCGCGCGGGAACTGGTGCGCGGGGTCACCTTCGTCCTGCCGCTTGCGTTCGTGAACTGGCTGCCCGCGCTGTACGTCCTGGGCCGCGAGGCGCCCGCCGGGCTGCCGTCCTGGCTCGCCTTCCTGCCGCCCGTGGTGGCCGTGGTGTGCTGTGCGCTCGCCTCGCTCGCCTGGCGGGCGGGCCTTCGTTCCTACCGCAGTACGGGGAGTTGACGCAGATGAGCAGGCATCCGGAGAGCTCTGCGGACGGCACGGACCACATCGTGGTCGACGATCTGCAGAAGGTCTTCGACGTGCGGAAGAAGACCGGTCTCGTGCGGCGCGAGAAGCATCGGGTACGTGCCGTGGACGGCATCTCCTTCACCGTGCCGCGCGGCGAGATGGTCGGCTACATCGGGCCCAACGGCGCGGGCAAGTCGACCACGATCAAGATGCTCACCGGGATCCTCACCCCGAGCGCGGGCCGTGTACGGGTCGCCGGCATCGAACCGGCCCGCGACCGCACCCGCCTCACCCGCCGTATCGGGGTGGTCTTCGGGCAGCGCACCACGCTCTGGTGGGACCTGCCGCTGATCGACTCGTACCGGCTGATGCACCGGATGTACCGGGTCGAGGACCGGCGCTTCCGGGAGAACCTGGACCGCTGTGTCGAACTCCTGGAGCTCGGCGAGCTGTTGGACACTCCGGTGCGTCAGCTCTCGCTCGGCCAGCGGATGCGCGGCGACATCGCGGCCGCCCTGCTGCACGACCCCGAGGTGCTCTACCTGGACGAGCCGACCATCGGCCTGGACGTGATCAGCAAGACGAAGGTCCGCACGTTCCTGCGCGACCTCAATGCCGAGCGGGGCACCACGGTGCTGCTCACCACGCACGATCTGCAGGACATCGAGCAGCTCTGCGAGCGCGTGATGGTCATCGACCACGGCCGTCTGATGTACGACGGGGCCCTCGCGGGTCTGCACGAGATCGGCGAGAGCGAGCGCACCCTCGTCGTGGACCTCGCCGAGGAGCTGCCTCCGGTGGACGCGCCGGGTGCCCGGGTCCTCAAGGTCGAGGGCCCACGGCAGTGGCTCGCCATCCCGGCGGCCGCGTCCGCGGCCCCTGTCGTCACCGCGGTGGCCTCCGCGTATCCGCTGGTCGATCTCTCCGTGCGGGAGCCGGACATCGAGGCAGTGATCGCGAAAATGTACGAGGACCGGGCCGCCCCTTAGGGGGAGACGCCCTCTAGGCTGATCCCATGGGCGACGACCTGCCGGAGAAGCGCACGGGTGATGATCTCCCGGAGATCCGGGCCTCCGATGCCGACCGGGACCGTGTGGCCGAGCGGCTGCGCGATGCGATGGCCGAAGGCCGCCTGAATCTCGAGGAGTTCGAGGAGCGGCTCGAGTCGACGTACGCGGCGCGCACCTACGCGGAGCTGGAGCCCCTCACCCGGGATCTGCCGGCCGCCGGGGTGCGGAAGGCGGACGTCGCAGCCGCGCGCTCCACTGCCGCGGACACCGCGGGCTGGGCGGCGCGGGTGGACGTCGGCGGCGAGCCCAGCTCCTCGTCCGCGGTGGCGGTCATGGGGGGATTCCAGCGCAAGGGGCACTGGACCGTCGGGCGGCGCTTCACGTCGTTCGCGTTCTGGGGCGGTGGCGAGATCGATCTGCGCGAGGCCCGTTTCACGGAGCGCGAGACCGTGATCAACTGCATTGCGATCATGGGTGGGCTGAATGTCGTGGTGCCGCCGGGCGTCGAGGTGGTCGTCCGCGGCTTCGGCTTCATGGGCGGCTTCGACCACCGCGAGGACGGTACGCCGCCCGAGCCGGGGGCGCCGCGGGTGGTGCTCACCGGGTTCGCGCTGATGGGCGGGGTCGGCCTGCAGCGCAAGCTGCCGAAGGGCGAGCGGCTGCGGCTCAAGGAGGAGCGCCGGCGCGCGAAGCTGGAGCGGCTCTCGCCGGACGAGCTCGACGACGACGGGCGGCGCGGCCGCAAGGAGCTCGGCTGAGCGGGCGGTGAACGGCTGAGCGGCCGGTAAGCGGCAGAGCGCTCTCCCGCCCCGCGCCGCGGCCCCGTACAGTAGGCCCCGGCCGAGGCGCCCGTACGCCAAGGGCTGAGCGGCGATCTTTAGGTGGTCGTGTTTGTCGGTTCGAATCCGACCGGGCGCACAGACAGGTGAGTGACGAGGGGCCCGCCCAGCGGCGATCCGCGGGGCGGGCCCCTTTGCTGAGTCCGTCGGGTCCGTCGCGTCCGTCGGGGTCCGTCGCGCCGGTCAGGCGACGAGTTCCCGTACGACGGGGACCAGGGCGCGGAACGCCTTGCCGCGGTGGCTGATCGCGTTCTTCTCCTCGGCGGACAGCTCCGCGCAGGTCCGGTTCTCGCCGTCCGGCTGCAGGATCGGGTCGTAGCCGAAGCCGCCGCTGCCGGCGGGTGCGGTGCGCAGGGTGCCGGTGAGGCGGCCCTCGACGACGCGCTCGGTGCCGTCGGGCAGGGCGAGGGCGGCGGCGCAGGCGAAGTGGGCGGCGCGGTGTTCCGGTGCGATGTCGGCGAGTTGGGCGAGGAGCAGGTCCAGGTTGGCCTTGTCGTCGCCGTGCCGGCCGGCCCAGCGGGCGGAGAAGATTCCGGGGGCTCCGCCGAGTACGTCCACGCAGAGGCCGGAGTCGTCGGCGACGGCGGGGAGGCCGGTGGCGGTGGCCAGGGCGTGGGCCTTGAGCAGGGCGTTCTCGGCGAAGGTCACGCCGGTTTCCGGGACGTCCGGGATGTGGGGGTAGGCGTCGGCGCCGACGAGTTCGTGGGGGACGCCGGCGTCCGCGAGGATCGACTTCAGTTCGCTGATCTTTCCCGGGTTCCGGGTGGCGAGGATGAGGCGGGTCATGGGGTCGATTATCCGGCCCGCCGGGGGTGAGAGATCCCCGCCCCGCCCCTTCCCGAAAGTCCTGCCGGACGGGCCTCCTCAATCGCCGGAGGGGCTCTTATAGAGCCCCCTCCGGCGATTGAGGAGATTCGGGAAGGGGCGGGGCGGGGACCGTCAAAGCCGTCAAGGCTTGCAGGCCTTGGTGAGTTCGCCCGTGGCGTCGACGACGGGCGACACGTCGGGGGTCGAGTCCCCCGACTTGATGGAGTCACGCACATTCCCGACGGCAGTCTCGAGGTGGTCGACCGCCTTCTCGACGTCCGCGTCGTCCGCCTTGTCCCCGATCTCCCCGAGATTCTCCTCGATCGCATCGAGCGCCTCGTCCGCGGCGAGCGGATCGTCACCCGCCTTCTCCACCGCCCGCTGCAGATCCGTCGCGCTCTCCGCGACGTCGTCGGCGGTCTGCACGCAGTCGAGCGCCTTGTCCACGGCGCTGCAGCCGACCGCGAACGGCACGGCGAGCGCAAGGGTGGCGGCGGCGATGGCAATACGTCGGCGGCCCGAGGCCATGGTCGTTCCCTCCGCTGATACGGGCGGACGCACGGCTGTTCGCATGCGTCCGTACCCGTATAAACGCCTGCCGAGGCGCAGTTGGTTGCTCGGCGGGCAGCCGTCGGCGGCGCAGGTCAGCCGGCGGGCGTGTCCAGCGACTTCCGCTGCAGCGCGGCGAGTTCGTCGCAGCCGGCGACCGCGAGGTCCAGCAGCGAGTTCAGCTCGTCGCGGGCGAACGGCTCGGCCTCGGCGGTGCCCTGCACCTCGACGAAGCGGCCGTCGCCGGTGCACACCACGTTCATGTCGGTGTCGGCGCGTACGTCTTCCTCGTAAGCGAGGTCGAGCAGCGGGACGCCGCCCACGATGCCGACGCTGACGGCGGAGACCGTGCCGGTGAGCGGCTGCGACTTGGCGCGGATCAGTTTCTTGGACTGGGCCCAGGCGACGGCGTCGGCGAGGGCGACATAGGCGCCGGTGATGGCTGCGGTACGGGTGCCGCCGTCGGCCTGCAGGACGTCGCAGTCGAGGACGATCGTGTTCTCGCCGAGCGCCTTGTAGTCGATGACGGCGCGCAGCGAGCGGCCGATGAGGCGGGAGATCTCATGGGTGCGGCCGCCGATCTTGCCGCGTACGGACTCGCGGTCGCCGCGGGTGTTCGTGGAGCGCGGGAGCATGGAGTACTCGGCGGTGACCCAGCCCTCGCCGCTGCCCTTGCGCCAGCGCGGGACGCCCTCCGTGACGGAGGCGGTGCAGAAGACCTTGGTGTCGCCGAAGGAGACGAGGACGGAGCCCTCGGCGTGCTTGCTCCAGCCACGCTCGAGGGTGACCGGGCGGAGCTGTTCGGGCGTGCGACCGTCGATACGAGACATGCACCCGAGCCTATCGGCCCCGTCCGCCGGTGTTCGCACGCGGCGGTACGGGGCCGATCGGATCCTTACGCGGAAGGATCGAGGGGGAGCCGAGGGCTCACATCATGTCTTCGATGTCCGCGGCGATCGGGTCGGCGTCGGTGCCGATGACGACCTGGATCGCGGTGCCCATGCGCACCACGCCGTGCGCGCCGGCGGCCTTCAGCGCGGCCTCGTCCACCAGGTCCGCGTTGTGAACCTCCGTGCGGAGACGGGTGATGCAGCCCTCGACCTCTTCGATGTTGTCGATGCCGCCGAGCCCGGCAACGATCTTCTCAGCCTTGCTGGCCATGGATTCTCCCTGGTTCCTAAGGACGCGGCCTCATCGCACCGTGCGTCTGCTTTGACACGTTAACGCACGGTTGGCCCATCTTCACGGGCGGTGTGAACAGCGGGACTCCATGATGACGATCAAGGTGTCGCCCCTGTCCTGAGTTGTCCGGAGCGGCACCTGCCACTCGCCTGCAACTGGTCTACACCAGTTTTCAACGACCGCCAAACCTGGCTTGTTCCGGAGGTACGCCGATGAGTTCGCAAGCCGCCGAGGTACCCCGCAAGAAATGGTGGAGCGGCTTCTTCCAGGGCCTGCAGAAGATGGGCCGCAGCCTCCAGCTGCCCATCGCCGTGCTGCCGGCCGCGGGCATCCTCAACCGGCTCGGCCAGCCGGACGTCTTCGGCGACGAGGGGCTCGGCTGGACGAACGTGGCGAAGGTCTTCGCGGCCGCCGGCGGTGCGCTGCTCGACTCCTCGCTCGGCCTGCCCCTGCTGTTCTGCATCGGCGTCGCGATCGGCATGGCCAAGAAGGCGGACGGCTCCACGGCACTCGCCGCGGTCGCGGGCTTCCTCGTCTACTACTCCGTACTGCACGCGTTCCCCGACGACTGCCCGGCCGACACCACCTTCGGGGCGGCCGGGATGTGGGGCGGCGTCTGTGTGGCGGAGGACGGGACCGTCGCCCAGGCCGCGTACCAGAATCCCGGGGTCTTCGGCGGCATCGTGATGGGGCTGCTCGCCGCCTGGTTCTGGCAGCGGTACCACCGGGTGAAGCTGGTCGACTGGCTCGGCTTCTTCAACGGCCGCCGGCTCGTGCCGATCATCATGGCGTTCATCGGGCTGATCTTCGCGGGCATCTGCGTATGGATCTGGCCGCCCATCGGTGACGCACTGACCAGCTTCTCCAAGTGGCTGGTCGATCTCGGCTGGCTCGGCTCCGGGATCTTCGGCGTCGCGAACCGTGCACTTCTCACCGTCGGCATGCACCAGTTCCTGAACACCTTCACCTGGTTCCAGTTCGGCGACTTCACCAAGGACGACGGGACCGTGGTGCACGGTGACATCAACCGGTTCCTGGCGGGCGACCCGACGGCCGGCCAGTTCACCTCGGGCTTCTTCCCGATCATGATGTTCGCGCTGCCTGCCGCGGCCCTCGCCATCACGCACGCGGCCAGGCCCGGTCGCCGCAAGGTGGTCGGCGGCATGATGCTCTCGGTCGGCCTGACCTCCTTCGTCACCGGCATCACCGAGCCGATCGAGTACTCGTTCCTCTTCATCGCGCCCGCGCTGTACGCGATCCACGCGGTGCTCACCGGTGTGTCGATGGCGGTGACCTGGGCGCTCGGCGTCCACGACGGCTTCAGCTTCTCCGCAGGGCTCATCGACTACGTGATCAACTGGAGTCTGGCCACGAAACCCTGGCTGATCATCCCGATCGGCCTCTGCTTCGCGGTCGTCTACTACTTCCTCTTCACCTTCGTGATCCGCAAGTTCAACCTCGCGACCCCCGGTCGAGAACCCGAGGAAGAGGCGGAGAAACTGGACGAGGAGCAGACGAAGGCTTAGGGCCACGCCCCAAGCAGGAGCACGCGCTGTCCCGCGCCTCGGGACACCCGTCTCACGGAAGCCGCCGACCGGACCGGTCGGCGGCTTCCGCCGTGCCCACGAGGTGCCGTACGCCGCACAATTCGCGGGTTCCTTACGCGGCCCTCACGTGTTACAACTGGTCTACACCACTCACTGGTGTAGACCAGAATGCCTTTCCGGGCTTCTGGCACAGGTCTTTGCGCGACGTCGCCGTCCCCCGTGACCAAGGCGGCGCCTTGCCCACTGGAGGAATTCATGTCCACGGACAGCGCCGCTCCCGCGGCCAAGAAGAAGGGTTCCGGCGCGATGGCTGTCCTGCAGCGCATCGGCCGCAGCCTCATGCTGCCGGTCGCCGTGCTGCCCGCCGCCGCACTTCTGGTGCGGCTCGGCGCGGACGACATGCTCGGCAAGGAGTCCTTCCCGACCTTCATCACCAAGGTCGCGGGTTACATGCAGGCGGGCGGCGGTGCGCTGCTCGACAACATGGCCCTCCTCTTCGCGGTCGGTATCGCCATCGGCTTCGCCAAGAAGTCCGACGGCTCTACCGCGCTCGCCGCCGTCACCGGCTACCTGGTCTTCCAGAACGTGCTCGGCACCTTCACCGACTCCAATCTGCCGAAGGTCGCCGAGGCGGTCGACGGCAAGGTGGTCATGACGGACGCCCCGGTCAATGCCGGTGTGCTCGGCGGCGTCGTGATGGGTGTCGTCGTCGCGCTGCTCTACCAGCGCTTCTACCGCACCAAACTGCCCGACTGGGCGGGCTTCTTCGGCGGCCGCCGGATGGTCCCGATCCTCTCGGCCTTCGCGGGTCTCGTCCTCGGTATCATCTTCGGCCTGATCTGGCCGGTCCTCGGCAGCGGTCTGCACAACTTCGGTGAGTGGCTGGTCGGTTCGGGCTCGGTCGGCGCCGGCATCTTCGGTGTCGCCAACCGTGCGCTGATCCCGGTCGGCATGCACCACCTGCTCAACTCCTTCCCGTGGTTCCAGGCCGGTTCGTTCGACGACGGCGGCACCCAGGTGCACGGCGACATCGCCCGCTTCCTCGCCGGTGACCCGACCGCCGGACAGTTCATGACCGGCTTCTTCCCGATCATGATGTTCGCCCTCCCGGCGGCCTGCCTCGCGATCACCCACGCGGCCCGCCCCGAGCGCCGCAAGGTCGTCGGCGGCATGATGTTCTCGCTCGCGCTCACCGCCTTCGTGACCGGTGTGACCGAGCCGATCGAGTTCACCTTCATGTTCATCGCCCCGGTCCTGTACGCGATCCACGCGGTGCTCACCGGTATCTCGATGGCCCTGACCTGGGCACTCGGCATGCGGGACGGCTTCGGCTTCTCGGCCGGCGCGATCGACTACTTCCTGAACCTGGGCATCGCGAACAACCCGTGGGGCCTGGCCCTGGTCGGACTCTGCTTCGCCGCCCTGTACTACGTGGTGTTCCGCTTCGCCATCGTCAAGTTCAACCTCCCCACGCCCGGCCGCGAGTCGGACGAGGAGCTCGCGGAGCTCGAGAAGGCCGAGGGCAAGTAGGCCGCCGGGCCGTTACGCGGAAGCCCCCGCCGCTGTCGTCACCGACAG
>NZ_QUAK01000115.1 GCF_003429565.1 Streptomyces triticagri | reverse complement strand
CGGTGCCCCGGCCCTTCCCGGCTCAGGTGTTGCTGGTGCCCCAGTCGTCCTCGCCGTCCCGGGACTTCTCGCGCAGCGAACGGACCCGCTCCGCGACCGAGTCCGGCACCCGGTCCCCGACCTTGTCGCTCACCGTCGAGTACGCCTTGCCCGCGAACTGCCGCCCGCCCTGTGCCGCGGACTCGGCCGCATTGCGCACGGCCGGATTCTGCGCGAACTGGCGGGCCGACTTCCGCAACTGCTCGTAGCGCTCGCGCCCGGCCCGCGTGCCGATCACATAGCCGAGGGCCAGTCCGGCGATGAACGTGAGCTTGTAGCGCATGGCTGCCACCCTTCCCAGACGTCAGGTGCAGGGCGCCTACCCATACCGATTGGCGGAGCACCCCCCTGCTTGCGCTAATGTATGTGTCGCAGCGAGCGCACGCTGCCTGAGGAAGCCCCAGGTAGGTACGTTCGGTGCAACGAGGCATTCCCCTGTAGCTCAATTGGCAGAGCAGCCGGCTGTTAACCGGCAGGTTACTGGTTCGAGTCCAGTCGGGGGAGCTCGGTCTCCTGTAGCTCAATTGGCAGAGCAGCCGGCTGTTAACCGGCAGGTTACTGGTTCGAGTCCAGTCGGGAGAGCAGCGATGAGGACCCCTCCGGGGGTCCTTTTTCATGTCCGCCGCGGATGCTCTCGACACCGGTTCGCGGTCGAGTGGAACCACGCAGGCAGCAGCGCAGTCCTCATGGTCGTGCAGAGCCGACCATCCGACGCGAGAGATCGAATGAGCGGCTATGCTGCGGCAGACGGCGCGTACATGTGTACGCGACACGCCGCTAGAGGGGCGGTAGCTCAGCCGGTTAGAGCAGCGGACTCATAATCCGTCGGCCGTGGGTTCGAGTCCCACCCGCCCCACTCAGCGACCCCAGGCAGAATCGTTCTGGCCTGGGGGCACTTGTGTGGTCAGGGGTCCGGTGAGCGGCCGGAGGGTGCGTCGGTGGTGAGGTAGCGCTGGATCGCGGGGGCGGTGAGGCGTACCAGGGTCTCGGTGTCCACCGAGGCGAGCGGTTCGACCTTGACGATGTATCGCACCATGATCAGGCCGATGAGCTGGGAGCCGACCATGGTCGCCCGGACCGGTGCGTGGTCCGCGGGCACCGAGCCCACCAGGAGGCCGAGCACCTCATCGGTGATGAACTCGCTGAGCTGGGCGGCCGCCACCTCGTTCGAGACGGCGGACCGGATGATCGCCAGCATCGGCCGGCGCTGCTCGGGCGACTCCCAGCGTGTGAGGAAGCGCCGCAGCATGCGCTCGGCGAGCCCGTCGGGATCTCCGTGCAGTACGGCGGGGGCGAGTTCGGCGGGGCGCAGCGCGTCGCTGACCGCGGCCGCGAACACTCCGCGCTTGGAACCGAAGAAGTAGTGGACGAGCGCCGCGTCGACGTCTGCGCGACGCGCGATCTCGCGGACCGTGGAGCCCTCGTAGCCGCGGGCGGCGAAGACCGACTGGGCCGCGCGCAGGATGTCCTCGCGGGAGCGGGCCGGTCCCGGGCGGCGGCCCGGGCGGCGCGTGGTGCTCTCCGGGCGCGGCGTCACTGCGGGGGATCCCCGAGCGGCGGCGGGTCCGCCAGCAACAGGTCCAGATAGGCGCCGAGGTCGGCCGCGAGCCGGGGTGCGCGGGCCTCGGTGTCCGCGGTGCCGGCCTGGGCGAGCAGGCCGAGGCCGAGCACCACGCTGACGGCCAGTGCCGTGCGGCGTCGGCCGGCGCGGGACTCGCTGCCGCCGACTCCGCCCAGCACACCGGTGAGCAGCGAGCGCATCGTCACTCCGTATCTCTCCTCGGTCAGTGCGGAGGCGAACAGGGCCCGGCGCAGGGGCGGTTCGCCCCGCCACTCGTGCAGCAGGGCCGCGGCCACCGGCCGTCCTGCTCCGGACGCACGGTCGTGGAGCGGGGCCGGTAACGGCTCGCAGCGCTGCTGCAGGGCCTCGGCGCACAGGGAGTCCTTGTCGCCGAAGTAATGGGCGAGCAGCCGGGAATCCACGCCGGCCCGGCGCGCCACCGACCTCAGGGAGCAGCCGGGGTAGCCGCGTTCGGCGAGTTCGTACACCGCCGCTCTGAGAATGCGTTCCCGGGACGTACGAATGGCGACCACCTCCGGTTGTGAATTTCATTCGGCGTTGAGTTCGCCACTTTAATCCGTGCCTGGACGGCCGCCAGGGAGTAATCGGCCAACTGGAATTCGACTGGGCGGGTGTCCCGAATCCCTGGGCTTTTGACCTCGATCGGACTGGGGTCAAGTCACGGCTTGGACGGGAGAGTTGCCCATGGTGGTGGGGGCGGGGGGCGGCTTAGTTTTGTTTTCGCCACCGGCGGATCGACCCCCGTCGAACCGAGGAAGGAAGTACGCATGAAGAGGGTGCACCGTACGGACGTGAAGGCCGAGGTAGTACGAGAGCCGGGAGCGAAAGAGGCTCTGCACAGGAAACTCATCGATACGCCCGACGGGGCGGACCGATTCGTGCTCACAGAATTCGAATTGGCACCCAACGGCTCCACTCCGCCGCATTACCACGAGTGGGAGCACGAGATCTATGTGATCGAGGGCGCCATGGGCCTGGTGATGCCGGAGCAGGGCAGGACGGAGCAGGTCGGGCCCGGTGACGCGGTCTTCATCCCGCGCAACGAACCGCACGGCTTCGTGACGAGCCCCGACCAGACCTGCCGTTTCCTGGTGGTCGCGCCGTGCGAGCGGCCCCCGGTGCGCAACTTCTTCCTCTCCGAGGACCCGTACGAATACACGAGGCTCCCCGAGTACGCCGCGGCACAGGAGGCGAAGTGACCACCACCGCGACCGCCGCGTCGACCGCCACCCGGACAGCCGCCGAGGTGCGCGACTCCTCCCGGGTGCACACCATCCTGACCGCCTATCTGCAGTCCAAGGCCGTCTTCACCGCTCTGGAACTCGGCGCCTTCGAGGCGCTGGAGAAGCAGGGGAGCACGATCGGCGAGCTGGCCGATGAACTCGGCCTCGAACACCGGCCCACCCGCGCGCTGCTCGTCGCGCTCACCGGCCTGGACCTGGTGCGCCGCGACGGCGACTCGTACCGGAACACCGAGGAGGCCTCGCGCTTCCTGGTGCAGGGCGCCCCCGAGTACATGGGCGGCTTCGCCGAGCACCAGAACAAGCACTTCGGCCACTTCGACGCCCTCGACGAGGCGGTACGCAGCAACGCATCGCTCAACCAGCGGGTACTCAAGGACGGTTACCGGGACCAGGGCGCGGCGGCCGGCGAGGGCCGGGAGGGCACCGGCCGGCTGATCCAGGCGATGCGGGTCAGCTCGCGGCTGCAGGCCGGCCGGCTCGCACAGTCCGCGCCGCTGGCCGGCGTCGATCATGTCGTCGACCTCGGCTGCGGATCGGGCGACTACTCCATCGCGCTCGCCCAGCACCACCCCGACCTCGCGGTGACCTCGCTCGACTACCCGGCCGTCTGCGAACTGGTGCGGGTCAACGTCCAGGAGGCGGGCGTCGCCGAGCAGGTGACCGTACAGCCGGCGGACATCATGCAGGACCCCTGGCCGAGCACCTCGACGGTGCTCCTCTCGCACGTCCTCGACGGCTACGGCCCGGAGCGCGCGGCGGCCCTCATCCAGCGGGTGTACGACCATCTCCCCGAGGGCGGGCGGCTGTTGGTGCATGCGCACATGCCGTCGCTCGCGACCGGACTCTTCCCGTACATGTTCGGGCTGATCCTGCTCGTCAACACCGAGGAGGGCGAGGTGCGGGACAGCGAGGACATCGTCGGCTGGGTGCGGCAGGCCGGATTCCGTGAGGTGGAGACCAGCAATGTCTCGCTCCTCTCCGGTCTCGTCGTCGCCACGAAGTAGGGGCCGAGGGTGACCAGTGCAACGACGCCGGCCGGCACGGGCGCGGAGACCACGTCCGCACCTGCGGGTCCCGGCCCGCTGCTCGCGCTGAACTTCGGTTTCGCGCGGGCCCGAGTCCTCGGTACGGCACTGGAGTTGGGTGTCTTCGACGCGCTGGCCGTGGAACCGCGGCCGTCCGTGGAGCTGGCCCGTGAGCTGGGCTGTGACGCCGACGCTCTCGCCCGGCTCCTCGACGCGACGGCCGAACTCGGCCTCACCCGGGGCGACGACCTGGCCGGCCGGCGGCTCACGCCGGTGGCCGCGGAGTACCTCGTCCGGGCGCGGCCCGATCACCTCGGGGACCACTTCGCGGACGTCCTGCACGATCAGTGGGACCGGTGGGCGGCACTCACCCGCACGGTACGGACGGGCGATCGGGGCGGCGGCGCGGGTGCGCCCGGCGAACGCGGCCGTACACCCGGCCTGTTCGCCGCCCAGTATCCGCTCGCCGCGCCGGTCGCGGCCGAAGTGGTCGCCGCTCTGGGCGTACGGGCGTGGGGTGTTGCTCCGCACCGGGTGCTCGACTACGCGGCCGGCGGCGGCGAGTGGGGCATCGCCCTCGCACGGGTCGATGCGTCCGTCGAGGTCACGGCGCACGATGTGCCCGAGGTCCTGGAGCTCACCCGGGAGCACGTACGGCAGGCGGGAGTCGGGGCGCGGTTCTCCTTCGTACCCGGATCCTTCGCCCCGGGATCCGTCGTACCGGACCGCTGGGACACCGTCGTCCTGGCCGGAGTCGGACGCTTCGCCGGTGCGCGGGAGACCGGCCGGCTCCTCGCGGAATGCGCCGGACTCCTGCGGCCGGGCGGCACCCTGCTGCTCGCCGACGTCATGCGGCCGGCGCCGGGCACGCCGGCCGGCGCCCGACCGATGCTCGATCTCAGTCTGCTCGTGAACACCCGGCACGGTGAGCTCGCGGACCCGGCGGACCTCCGTACCGAAATGGCGAAGCACGGCATCACGCCCAAGGAAACCGTCACACGGGGGCTCATCACGGCCCTGACAGGTGAGAGGCGCTAGTCATGAGAGAAGTGGTGGTCACCGGACTCGGCGTGGTCAGCCCGGCCGGTACCGGAAAAGAAGTTCTGTGGGACGTCGTCTCCTCGGGGACGAGCGTGACGAAATCACTGTCCGACATCAAGAGTTCGGAGCTTTTCGGGGACTTCGCATTCTCCTCCGACGCAGTGGCCGAGGTCCCCGATTTCGAGCAGCACAGTGCGGGTCTGCCGCCCGAGGTGCAACGCCTCGACCGTTATGCACAGTTCGCCGTGGCGGCGACCCTGCAGGCGATGTCCGACGCGGGACTCCGGACGGGATCGTACGAGCCCGCGCGGACCGGGCTTTCCCTTTCGACGGCCATTTGTGGAACACCCCTGATGGAAGAGGAGTTCCTCCGGGTCACCGACCGGGGGCGCAAACCCATCGACCCGGCCGAAGCGGGGCGGGGCCTGTATCTCGCGTCCATGTCCAACACCCCGGGAGTGGTCCTCTCGGCCCTGCTCGGGGCCCAGGGCCCCTGCGTCACCCTCTCCACCGGCTGCATCGGCGGAATCGACGCCGTGGGCAACGCCTTCGACGCGATCCGCGACGGCGAGGCGGACGTGATGATCGCGGGCGCGAGCGAGGCGCCGATCACTCCGGTGACCGTGGCGTCGTTCGAGATCATCAACTGCCTCTCCCGTGACTACCCGGACAGCCCGGAGACCGCCTCGAGGCCGTACGACGCGGGGCGCAACGGCTTCGTGCTCGGTGAGGCCTGCGGCATCGTCGTCCTGGAGGAGAAGGAGCACGCACTGCGCAGGGGCGCCACTCCGTACATGGAGATCACCGGCTTCTCGCACACCTCCAACGCGGTGCACATGACCGATCTCCTCTCCGACGGCGCCGACCTGACCCGGGCCATGACCCAGGCGATGGACGACGCCGGAGTGCGGCCGGCGGACATCGACCACGTCAGCTCGCACGGCAGCTCGACCGCGCAGAACGACACCTGTGAGACCAGTGCGCTGAAGCTCGCACTCGGCGAACGGGCCCGGGAGATACCGGTGAACTCCGCCAAGTCGATGCTCGGGCATGCGCTCTCGGCGGCCAGTGCGGTGGAGATCGTGCTCTGCGCCCTCGCCTACCGGCACGGACATGTGCATCCGACCGCCAACTACCGTACGCCCGACCCGACGTGTGACCTGGACTACGTCCCGGGCGAGGGACGCGAGTGGCACGGCGACGCCGTCCTCAAGGACGCCAGCGGCTTCGCCGGACTGCATGCGGCCATGGTCACCCGCCGCTGCGCGCAGGAGGCGGTGTGATGAGCGGGATCGTGATCACCGGCATCGGTGCCCGTACGCCGGCGGGCGAAGGACTCGACGCCCTCTGGGACAGCGCACGCGAGGGGATGCACCGGATCGCCCCCATCGACCGGTTCGACGCCCAGGACTACGCCTGCCCCGCAGCGGGACAGGTGGACTTCGACGCCCTCGACCATCTGCCGTCGCGCTTCGTGAAACGCACCGACCGCTTCACCCACCTCGCCGTCGACGCGACCCGCCGGGCCCTGGCCGATGCGGGAGTCACCATCGGCACGGACGTCGCACCGGAACGCACCGGCGTCATGGTCGGAAACGTGCTGGGCGGCTGGGAGTTCGCGGAACGCGAGCTGCGGGCGCTGTGGACCGACGGGCCGCGCGCGGTCAGCCCGTACCAGGCGACGGCATGGTTCCCGGCGGCTCCGCAGGGCAACATCTGCATCGACCAGGGCATCAAAGGACCCGCCCGCACCTTCGTCGCCGACCGGGCCAGTGGCGCGTACGCCCTGATCGGTGCGGCCGAGCTGCTGCAGCGCCGAGGCGCCGATCTGGTGATCGCCGGCGGTGTGGAGGCACCCCTGTCCCCGTACGGCTGGCTCTGCCTGGAGACCAGCGGGCTCGGCGCCAAGTCCGGGGCAGGGGCCGCGGCGCACGAGCTGTACCGGCCCTTCGACGCCGCCCACGGCGGCAGTGTCTTCGCCGAGGGCGCGGTGTTCCTGATCATGGAGCGCCGGGAGACCGCCGAGGCGCGCGGTGCCGCCGTCCTCGGCGAGCTGGCCGGCTGGGGCGTCAGCAGCGACGGCTACATGCCGTACTACACGGTGGAGCCGACGGGCCAGGTCCTCGCCCGGGCGATGAGCGCCGCGGTGGCACGGGCCGGGATCACCGGAGACGAGCTGGGTGCCGTCTTCGCGCACGGTTCGGCCGTCCCCTTCGAGGACGTGACCGAGGGCTATGCGCTCGCGGAGGCCTTCGGCACGACCACCGACGCTCTTCCGGTCACCGCGCCCAAGGCGGGATTCGGCCACCTCCTCGGCGCCGCGGCTCCGGCCGATGCGGTACTCGCACTCGCCGCCATGCGGGCGGGTCTGGTCCCGCCGACCCCCGGCCTGACGAGGCCGGCTCCGGGCATCGACCTGGACCTGGTGCGCGGCACGGCCCGCGAGGTCGTCGACTGGCAGCACACCCTCGTGGTGTCCCGGGGCCTCGGAGGTGTCAACGCATGTCTGCTGCTGCGGAGTTGACCGAGTCCTTGGCGGCCGGGATCACCCGGCGCATCGCCGATCTCGGCGCGGCGGGCAGCGCCTTCGACGGCTACCTCGGTGAGCCGGCCGCCGCCGACCCGGCCGTGGTGTTCGCCGTGGGGGTGGATGTCGTCGCGGTCGAGCGGATCGAGGCGATGGTGCAGCGGCAGGGCGAGCGGCTGCTCGCCCGGCTGCTCACGCCCACCGAGCGGACCTGGTGCGCCGGCCGCTCCGGTGCGCACCGGGCCCGTTACGTCGCCGGTCGGGTGGCTGCCAAGGAGGCCGTACGCAAGACGTTCGGCGGGCAGGGCAGCGGAGTCGGCTGGCGCGAGGTGGAGATCCGCCGCGGCGCCGCGGGCGAGCCGCTGCCCGTGCTCAGCGGGCGTGCCGACGAGGCCTTCCGGCTGGCCGGTCTGCGCCGGCTGCACCTGAGTATCAGTCACGACGCCGGCGTGGCGGTCGCGGTCGCGCTGGCCGGTTAGCGCCATCCCGGAAGGCGGTCGGCGCCATCCAGGAAAGAGAGAGGAACGGTCATGCACAGTGAGCCCGAAACCCTCCAGCAGGTGGTGGAGGTCATGCAGCAACTCGGTTTTGGCGAGAGCGATTTGACGGAGCTGACGGAGGAGACCCGGATCGCGGAGGACCTGGGCATCGACTCCACCGAGCTGGTGGAGATCGTGGTGGCGCTCGAGCGGCGCTTCTCGATCTCCATCGACGCCGACGCCGAGGACGCCGTGGTGACCTTCGGCGACCTCGTCGACCGCGTCGTCCGACTGCGCCACGACGCCACCCGAGCCGTCGCAGCCGCCGTGAAGGGATGAGCGGATGCCCAGGATCGAGAACAGCATCGTCATCGCGGCGGACCCGCAGCAGGTCTTCGCGATCACCAATGACATCGCCCGCTGGAGCGAGATCTTCAAGGAGTACCACGGGGCGAAAGTCATCTCTCAGGAACGCGACGGCCGTTGGTCGGAGATCACCTTCGAGCTGACCGACGCCGAGGGCAACAGCTGGCAGTCCTGGCGGATGCTCGACCACCGCGATCTGGTGGCCGTCGCCGAACGCCGTTCGCCCCTCCACCCGTTCGCCTTCATGCATCTGCGCTGGACGTACGGAGCGGAGCCCGGCGGAGGTACCCGTATGACCTGGATCCAGGACTTCGAGCTGGACGAGGCCTTCGAGGTGCCGCTGCCCACCGTCCTCGAGCGGATGCAGCGGCACACCGAGGAGAACCAGAACCTCATCAGGGAGAAGATCGAATCCGGCGCGGTGGCCGCCGCCTGACGGGAGGCGGACCCCGATGCGCGTCTCCCCGAGGCAGCGGACCGGCGCCCGCACCCTGCGCGCCGGTCCGCTGGCCGTCCCGTTCGTGGTCGCCGGCGTCGTACCCACCGTCCTCGGCCCGACCCTGGCCGGGCCCGCACTCGATCCGGCCGTACGGATCCCCGTCGGCCTGCTCCTCGCGCTGGTCGGCGCCTGGTCGACGGCGGACGCCGTGGACCGGGTCTATCTGCGGCAGAACACCCCGCTCGGCGACCGGCCACCGGACCATCTGGTGACCGGCGGCTCGTACCGCATCCTGCGCAATCCGATGGCCGCGGGGATGACCCTGCTGCTGCTCGGCGAGAGTCTGCTCTGGTCCGCCGCGAGCATCGCCGGGTGGGCCGCCGTCGTGCTCACCGTGTCGTACGTGACGGCGCGGCGTATCGAGGAGCCCGGTCTGCTGCGGACGTTCGGCGCCGCATACACCGACTACCGGCGGGCCGTACCGGCCTGGTTTCCGCTCCCGCGGCGCACGCGGGAACTCCGCGCCCCCTCCAGGAGGAACGAGGCACCACGATGACATCTGCCCCGACACCGACCGCCCACGACGGCCGACAGGCCGACGGCCGTGC
The DNA here is from genome assembly GCF_003429565.1 of Streptomyces triticagri. Classification (GTDB taxonomy): domain Bacteria; phylum Actinomycetota; class Actinomycetes; order Streptomycetales; family Streptomycetaceae; genus Streptomyces; species Streptomyces triticagri. The sequence goes on along the minus strand of NZ_QUAK01000115.1, from coordinate 27,519 downwards.
CGTGTTCACCGATCTGAGCATCCCCGTCGGCCGGCGTGCACCGGGAGTCGAGTTCGAGCAGTGGCTGCACCACGACGGCATCGGCCATCTGTCCCGGCGCATCCGCGCATTGCCCGGCGACTCCGGGAAGGACCGCATCCGCAACTACTGGCGGTGGCTGACCGGGAGCCGGCGGCTGCGCCCGCAGGACGTGCCGGACGGCTGCTTCCTGTCGAACGAGTTCTATCGGATGTCCGTCCACCAGGGCACTCATGTGGATGCGCCGTTCCACTACGGCCCGCAGTGCGAGGGGCGGCCGGCGCGGAAGGTCATGGATCTTCCGCTCGACTGGTTCAGCGGGCCCGGTCTCGTACTGGACGTGCGCGACCGCGAGGGCCGGGTCACCGCACACGACGTCAAGGAGGAGCTGGACCGGCTCGGCGCCGAGCCGGGACCCGGGACCGTGGTGCTGTTCCGTACCGACTCCGATCGGCGTCTGGGGACCGTCGAATACCACACGCGCTCCACGGCGATCACGCCCGAAGCGGTGGATCTGCTGCTCGACTTCGGCGTCAAGGTGCTCGGGACGGACTGCTGGAGCTTCGACGGGCCCGCCCGGGAGATGGTCGAGCAGTTCTACCGCAGCAAGGACCCGTCCGCCCTGTGGCCGACCCATATGCACGGCAGGCGGCGGGAGTTCATCCAGATCGAGGGGCTCGCGTCGCTGCGGCGGATACCGCCCGGTCCGTTCACGTTCATGGCCTTCCCCATCGCGCTTGCGGACGCCGGGGCCGCCTGGTGCCGCGCGGTCGCCCGCAGCGAGCAGGCGCAGGAGCCGGCCGAACGGCGGGCGGTGGCGGGATGAACTCCCCGGACGGCAAACGGCTGTTGACCCTCGCCGCTCCGGACGAGGGCGCACTCGAGCGCCTTGCCGCGGACACCGTGCGGCTGCTGCGGCAGCTCGACCCGGAGCACCCGGCCGAGCTGTGCGCGGCCGAGCTGTCCGTCGCCGAGCCGGCCGCCGTCACCGGTGCGGCCGGCTCGCACCGCCTTGCGGTGGCGGGCCGCAGCGCCGCGGAGCTGTCCGGCCGGCTCGCGGCGCATCTCGCGGGCGAGCGGCTGCGCGAGGTGTTCGCGGGTGTCGTGCCGCAGGACCGCGTCCCCCGTACGGCCTTTCTGTGCAGCGGCCAGGGAGGGCAGTTCGCCGCGATGGGGTGGGCCCTGCACCGGTCGGACCGGGCGTACCGACGGGCCTTCGACCGCTGTGCCGAGATCGCGGACCCCTACGTCGATGTACCGCTCGGCCGGCTCGTCGACCCGGCGGAGGGCCACGGTCCGGCCGCGCTGCACCGGCTGCCGAACGCTGCACTGGCCACCTTCGCGGTCGGCTACGCGCTCGCCGAGCTGTGGCGTGAGCGAGGGGTCGAGCCGGATCTGGTCCTCGGCTTCACCTCGGGCGAGTATCTGGCGGCGTGCCTCGCGGGTGCGCTCACGCTCCAGGACGCGCTCGCTCTGCTGGCCACCGAGACGAGCCTCGCCGCCCGGGTGGCGCACGGTGCCATGGCGGTGGTGGGCGCGGACGAGACCCGTATCGCGCACTTCCTGGCGGAGAATGCCGAGTACGGGGAGGTGGGCATCTCCGCAGTGATCTCGCCCGGCGAAGTCTCACTGTCCGGCGACGCCCGCCAACTGGCGGCGCTCACCGCGAAGTTGGAGGCGCAGGGAGTCAGGACCTCCGCGCTGCCCGTGCCCCACGGCCTGCACTCGCCCCTGCAGGAGCCCTTTCTCGACGAGCTGCGGGCGAAGGCCGCCCACACCCGGGTGTCCCGGCCGCGGGTGCCGCTGATCTCCACCGTCACGGGCAAGCAGGCGGACGCGGCGACGCTCGCCGACCCCGGCCACTGGGCCGCCCATATGCGCGGCCCCGCACGCTTCTTGGACGCCGCCCGCACCCTCGACGCGCTGGGCGCGACCGTCTGCCTGGAGGTGGGCCCCGGCCGGGCGCTCACCGGACTCGGAGCGCGCTGCCTGCCGGGCGGCCGGCAGTCCTGGGTGGCTTCGCTCGGCCGCAGCGTCCAGGGCACGGAGGCCGTACTGCGGGCGCAGGGCCGACTGTTCGCCTCGGGCGTGCCCCGCAGGCGCTGAGCGCACACCCCGCGGCGGGTGCATCCGGGCAGCGGCCCGGGTGTGCCCGCCGCCTGCGTGTTCGGCTCGGTGAATTTATGCACCGCGAGTATCCGGCGCGATGGACAATGAATTCCGGCCAGCCCGAATCGCGCCGAAAAGGGAAAGCGGAATATTTCGCTCCCGATAATGTCTCCTTTCGTCGAGAAAAATGCCGGACGCGGCTGTCCCGAAAGTGAGACGTCCTGTTCTCGCGGTGTTTCCCGAATCGTCGATCCGCGCTCGGCGGCGGGCATCCGGAAGGGTGTCGGCAATTTCACGCGGAGGCGACAGGCGGCGTACGGGAGGCGTATGGTCTGTCGTTGGCGACTTATTCATCGGGGAGAGAGCCTCCTGCCGCGGCGGAGGAGAGCATGCCCATCCAGACGCCAGTCACGGAAATCAGTTGCCTACGCGACCAGGGGAACGCCGATGTCAGCAGTGAAAGTCCTGTTGGTGGACGACGAACAACTCGTACTCGATGGTATGTGCAGCCTCCTGGAGGGATTTCAGGAGTTCGAAGTCGTTTCCGCGGTGAGTGACGGAGAGGCCGCCCTCAGGTGTCTGCGGGTCGATCATCCGCATCTGGTGGTGACGGGACTCGGAGGCGCCGGCATGGGCATCGCGAACGCGGTGCGGGCGATCCGCAGGGGCTCCCCGCATGTGCGGATCGTGGTGGTGACCTCCCGTCAGCAGGCCGTCTTCGTGCGCGAGGCGTTCCTGGCCGGCGCCAGTGCGTATCTGTCGCGCCGGATCAGCCGGGAGGAGCTCCGCCAGACGCTGCTCACCGTGCACCGGGAGGGTGCCGCGCTCTCGGGCGAAACGGCGGGCCTGGTCCTGCAGTTCGCCTCCGAGGCCCGGCTCGGCGGAGACGGCTCACCGCTCGCCGGACTCACGGGCCGTGAGCGTCAGGTGCTGTCCCTGGTCGCCGACGACCACGACACGGGACGCATCGCCTCGCAGATGGGGATCAGCCCGAAGACGGTGCGCAACTACCTGAGCAGGATCTACGCCAAGCTCGGCACCTCCAATCTCGTCCAGACCGCGCTCTACGCCAAGGGCTCACTCGGCAGCCCGGTGCGCCTCGAGGGCTTGTCCCTGGAGACCTGAGCTCCGCGGCCGTCCGGATCTCCTTGCAGGCTTGCACGGGATTTCGATACGGTGTGCGTAGCGTATCGAAATTACGGCATGCGATCAGAGGAGCAGTCCATGCGCACGAACCGCTGGTGGACACTGACGCTGGTGTGTGTGGGCAGCTTCATGCTGCTGCTCGACGTGACGATCGTGAACATCGCACTCCCGGAGATCGAGCAGGACCTCGACGCCTCGCTCACGGACCTGCAGTGGGTGGTCGCCGCGTACGCGGTGGCGCTGTCCGCGGGGCTGCTCACCGCCGGCTCGCTGGCCGACCGCTTCGGCAGGCGACTGCTGTTCGCCGTGGGGATGGGGGTGTTCACCGGGGCGTCGCTGCTGTGCGGTGTCGCCGGCGACGCCCTCGTCCTCAACGCCGGCCGGGTCGTCCAGGGCCTGGGCGCCGCGGCGCTGCTCGCGACCTCGCTCGCGCTGCTCGCCGCCGCGTACCCGGCGGGCAAGGAGCGCCACGTGGCGCTCGCCGTGTGGGGCGCGGTCAGCGGCGCGGCCCTGGCGGTCGGCCCGCTCGCGGGCGGCGTCCTCGTGGAGGGTTTCGGCTGGCGCTGGATCTTCCTGGTCAATCTGCCGATCGGCATCCTCGCGCTGCTCGGCACACTCCACTACGTCGAGGAGTCCCGTGCGCCCGTCGTCGGGCCGATCGACTGGCCCGGGTTCCTGACCCTGAGCACCGCACTCGGCGCGCTGTCCTTCGCGCTGCTCCGGGGGAACGAGGCGGGCTGGCTCAGCACCGAGGTGGTGTCGGGCTTCGTGGCCGCCGCGGTCGCGCTCGCCCTGTTCGCCGTGGTCGAACGGACCCGCGCCCATCCGGTGCTGCCCGCCGGAGTCTTCGGCCGGGTGACCACGGGGGCGAGCGTGGGTGTCCTCGCGATGAGCTCCACGGCCTTCGCGCTGCTGCTCTATCTCACGCTCTACCTCCAGACCGTGCTGCGGCTCGAGCCACTGGAGGCCGGGCTCCGGCTGCTGCCGCTCACGCTGTCCATCTTCGTCTCCTCCGCCCTCGCGGCCCGGCTCGGCTCGGTGCTGCCGGTGCGCTGGCTGGTGTCCGCCGGGCTCGTCTGCATCGGCTGCGGGCTGCTCCTGATGGGCGGCCTCGACCCCGCGGACGACTGGACGGCGCTGCTCGCGGGGCAGTTGGTGACGGGACTCGGGGTCGGTCTGGTCAATCCCAATGTGGTGGCCGCCGCACTCAGCGCCGTGGAGCCCGAGCAGTCCGGCATGGCATCCGGCCTGAACAACACCTTCCGGTCACTCGGCATCGCACTCGGTGTGGCCGTGATGGGCGCGGTCTTCAGCAACCGCGTCGAGGACTCGGTCGGTGGCGACCTCGCCGGCACCGCCCTCGCCGGCCGGTCCGAGGACCTGGCGCACGCCGTCTCCTCGGGCGGCGTGGGAGCGGTGATGGACGAACTGGCGCCCGCGGAGCGGGGGGTGTTCGCGGAAGCGGCCCGGAGCGGCTTCGTGCACGGCCTGAACTCGATCCTCGTCTTCGCCGCCGTCGTCGCCTTCGTGGGCGCGATAGCCGTGGCGAGCCTGATCCGCAGCCACGGCGTCACCGCCGCCGACCGGGCCGCGGCCGTCGGCCACTGAGCCGGCAACTGCCCCGTACGCCCGTACGCCCGCCTCTCCGTCCCCTCGTCCCCTCGTCCCCTCGTCCCTTCGCCCCCGCACTCCCGTGCCCCAACTCCCCATCACCCAAGGAGACTTCATGCAAACTCAGCGCACAGGCTGCCTGGTGGTCGGTGGCGGCCCCGCCGGGATGATGGCGGGCCTGCTGCTCGCGCGGCAGGGGGTGGAGGTCGTCGTCGTGGAGAAACACGCCGACTTCCTGCGGGACTTCCGCGGTGACACGGTGCACCCCTCGACCCTGCGGGTGATCGACGAGCTCGGCTGGATCGACGAGTTCCTCGCGCTGCCGCACAGCAAGGTCGACACCATCACCGTCGAGACACCGGCCGGACGCACAGACTTCGCCGACTTCTCCCGACTGCGCGGCCCGCACCCGTACATCGCCTTCATGCCGCAGTGGGACGTACTGGACTTCCTGGCCGGCAAGGGCGCCACCTACCCGGGCTTCTCGCTGGTACGGCAGGCCGAGGCGGTCGAGCTGGTCCGCGGCGGCGGCCGGGTGCTCGGCGCACGGATCAAGACACCCGACGGGGAACTGGAGGTCCGCGCCGACCTGGTCATCGCCGCCGACGGCCGGCACTCCGCGATGCGCCGGTCGGCGGGGCTCAGGCCGGCGGCCGAACAGGCACCCATGGACGTGCTGTGGTTCCGGCTCAGCCGGCTGCCCGGTGAGGACCTGACCTTCCTGCACACCGGCGCCGGGTTCGTGCTGATCACCATCGACCGGGGCGAGTACTGGCAGGTCGCGTACGTGATCCCGCAGGGGGAGTACGAATCGGTGCGTACGACGGGCATCGAGCGGCTGCACGAGGACGTGATCGCCGTCAAGGACACCCTGGGGGACCGAATGCGCGCGGAGATCACCAGCTGGGAAGACGTGAAACTGCTCAGCGTGCGGGTGGACCGGCTGCGCCACTGGTACCGGCCCGGGCTGCTGTGCATCGGCGACGCCGCCCACGCCATGTCACCGGCCGGCGGAGTGGGCATCAACCTCGCGGTGCAGGACGCGGTGGCCGCCGCCCGGATGCTCGGTCCTGCGCTGCGGGCCGGACGCGTGCCCGACACCACGGACCTGCGCAAGGTGCAGCGGCGCAGGGAACTCCCGGTCAAGGCCGTCCAGTTCGCCCAGACCCGGATGCTGTCCGACCTCTATCCCAAGGACCGTGACACGACGGTCGAACGCCCGGCGGCGGCCAGGATCGTGCGCCGTTTTCCGTTCCTGTCGAAGTGGACCGCGCAGTTCATCGGCGTGGGCGTGCGCCCGGAGCATGTCTCCCGCTGACGCCCCTGCCACCGAGAATCCGCACGCCTCACCGGCAGATGGCCGGCCAGATCGAGTCGAGCGCGGTGTCCGCCCAGTCGGCGGGCACCGTGCCCTCGACCGCGAACCGGGCCAGGAACGAGCCCGCCAGCATATTCACCACCATGGGACAGTCGGCGTCCTCCCGGAGTTCACCGGCGACGACGCCTTCGCGCAGGGTGGTGAGCAGCACTTCGAAACGTGGAGCGAGTACGCCTTCACGGAAAGCCCGGGTGAATTCCGGGTCGTCGTCCCCCGGCAGGAGCGCACCCACCGCGCGCAGTCCGACGACCTCTTCGAGGCCGTACCGGAACTGCCCGAGCAGAAAGGCGATTCGCTCCCGCTGGGAAAGCCCCGGATCCGGCTCGGGCATACCTTCGACGAATGCGAGCGAAGCGAGCAGCAGCTCGTAACGATTGCGATAACGGCGATAGATGGTGGTCTTCGCCGAACCGGAATGCTGGGCGACCGCCTCCATGGTCACACCCTGCGGGCCGCGTTCACGCAGCAGACGAAGCGCGGCCTCCACGATCCCCCGCGACACCTCCGCACTTCGCGGCCGACCGGCCGATTCCTTGACGCCCCGCTCCGAACTCATTGGGGAATTCTAGAACGCGCGGCTGCATTCCGACCCGGTGGGGCGTCCGAAATGCCGCAAGCCGCTGCATGCGTACGCCCGGGCGCTCGACCGCCTGACCGCTTGACCGCTTGACCGCTCGACCCCTCGACCGCTTGACCGCTCGACCGCTCGGCCGGGTCGGCTAGGGTCTCTCGCCGGACAACAGGGGGGTTCAGTGGACCTGCGGGAGCGGCTTCGAGGGCTACGACCGGGCCCGGGAGGCGCGAAGGACGACCGGACCGCCCGGCGCCGCGGACGCCTGCTCGCCGTCCTCTCCGGCCTGACCGCCGTGCTGCTGGCCTTCCACCGCGCGGTGCCCAACTCCCCCGGGCGGCTGGGCAGTCTGATCGAGGCGTTCCTGCCGTGGTTCGGAATCGTCGTCCTGTTCCTCCTGGTCGGGGCGCTGCTACGGCGTTCCGCCCTGGCCCTCGTGGCCGTGCTGCTGCCGGTCGCCGCCTGGACGTATCTCTTCGGCGGACTGCTCCTGCCCGCCGGTGCGGCGGGCGCCGGCGATCTGGTCGTCGTGCAGCACAACGTCAGTGACGAGAACCCCGATCCGGCGGGCACGGCCCGCGCCCTCGTCGACGCCGAGCCCGATCTCATCGCCCTGCAGGAGCTGGTGCCGCCGGCCCTCGGGGTCTACGAGGAGACTCTCGCCGCGGACTACCCATACCACGTCGTCCGGGGCACGGTCGGGCTCTGGTCGAAGCACCCACTGACCGAGGCGCGCACCCTCGACATCAAGCCGCGGGACATCGAGGAGCCGTGGAGCCGAGCGCTCCGGGCCGTGGTGGACACACCACAGGGCGAGGTCGCGGCGTACGTCGTGCATCTGCCGTCGATCCGGATCGGCGCCGGCGGCCTCGCCTCGGCCCGGCGCGACGAGAGCGCGGAACTGCTCGGCAGGGCGCTGGCCCGCGAACGCGCCGGCACGGTCGTGCTGGCCGGCGACCTCAACGGCACGGTCGACGACCGCGGACTCGCCCCGCTCACCTCACGGTTGAACGTCGCGGAGCGCGGCTTCGCCCTCAGCTTCCCCGCGGCCCTCCCGCTGGCCCGGATCGACCAGGTCATGGCCGGTACTGCGACGGTCGCCGAGGTGCGCACCCTGTCCGCGACCGGCAGCGACCACCTGCCGATCGCCGCGCGGATCACCAGGCACTGACCGGTCACGCACTGTCCTTCGCGCACCACCCTGAGAGATGCGAGGTACCCGCGAGCGAACCGCGGTGGGACCGTGACGGATGCGCCACCATCGGGTGGCGGGATCTCACACGGGGGAGAGTGGATCATGGGGGACAAGCGACGTCTGACCGTACTGTGCGCGGGAGCGGCCCTGGTGGCAGGTGCCCTGGCCGGGACGGCCGCCCCGGCGCAGGCGTACAGCCCGGACCCGACCGCGCACAACTACTACCGGGACACCGGCAAGTGCCCGTGCAGCGGCGGCGATCTCGCCGACCCGTTCGACGGGACGTACTTCCAGAAGGACGCCGGTGGCACCGGCGTCAAGATGGAGCTCTACGACGGCAGTTGGTTCGTCGGCAAGGTGGAGTTCCACCCGTCGGGCGAGAAGCTCTGGATCTACGACACCAAGAACGACAGTGACACCTTCTACGTGCACGCGACCTACACGTACAAGGGCAAGAGCCACAATCTCGGGACCTTCGCCGCTCCGGGGACCTCGGCGGTCGTCGACAAGACCGTGAAGGACTTCGACATCCCCGAGGGCGCGTACGTGGACTTCACCGTCTACGACGGCAAGGGCCACAGCGACTTCATCGCCGCCGCGCGCGGCACCGGCGGGGCGGTGGCCTGACGATGCGACTCGGCCTGACGACGCGATTCCACCCGAAGGGCGCCCGCAGCCGCCGCGCGCCGCTGCTCCTTGCCGGTGCGGCCGTGACGACGGGCGCGCTGCTCGCCGGTGCCGCGCCCGCCCAGGCGTACAGCCCCAACCCGACACCCACCTCGCACACACGGGACACGGACAACTGCCCGTGCAGCCTGTCGGACCCGTTCGACGGCACGTACTTCCAGCACGACGCCGGCGGCAAGGCGCTCAAGGTGGAGCTGCGCGACGGCAGTTGGTTCATCGGGAAGGTCGAGTTCCACCCGCAGGGCGAGAAGCTCTGGGTCTACGACACCAAGAACGACAACGACACGATCTACGTCCGCCTGAGCTACCGGTACAAGGGCGTGACGAGCGGCCTCTACGGCCCGTACAAGGCGCCCGGCACGTCGAAGACCGTCGACCACACGGTCAAGGACTTCGACATTCCGGAAGGGGCGGACGTCCTCGTGTACTTCTACGATTCGCGTGACAGGTCCGACTACATCGGGTCCGGGCACGCGGTCGCGTAGGACGCCTCGGCGGGGTCCCCCGCGGGCGAGTTGGAGCGGCCCGGCCCGCTGTGATCGCATGGAGCGGTGAACGCAGACGTACCGCAGCCGGACGACACGGCAGAGATACCGACCGCCGCCGACGTTCCCGGACAGGGCCGCAGCGAGGACGACGACACCGTCCCCGCCGAGGGGAGAACGGACACCCCCGGCGGGGACGGCGTGCGTTCCGGGCGGCGGCGGGTGCGCAGAATCGTGAAGAGCGTCGCGGCGCTCGGCGTGCTCGTCGCGTTCCTCGCCGTCGGCGACCGCTGGGCGGTGCTCCACGCCGAGAACCTGGCGGCCGAGCAGGTGCGGGACGCGCTCGGGCTGCGGGCGGCGCCCGAGGTGCACATCGACAGCTTCCCGTTCGTCGCACAGCTCGCCACCGGCGACCTCGACCGGGTCGAGGTCAACATCCCCGACCTGGCCGCCGGCCCCGTCTCCCTCGCCCAGGTCAGGGCCACCGTGGACGACATCCGGATCGTGGGCAGCCTGCCGAGCTCGGTCGAGGGCGCGGACCTGGGCCGGGTACGGGGCGAGGTGTTCCTCGACTTCGACGATCTGACGCGCGAAGTCGGCGCGTCCCAGGTGAAGTTGACACCCGGCCGGGGCGAGAACACGGTACGGGCGCGCGGCAGGGTGCCGGTGGCCGGCACCCAGGTCGGCGTACGGGCGAACGCCCAGGTCCGCCGCACCGGCGACCGCGGCGTCGCACTCACCGTGGCGGACACCCGCCTCGTGGTGCCCGGCGTCCTGACGTACACCCCCGGCAAGGGCGGGGGACTGCAACTGGCCGGGCCCGCCACCCGAGAAGATGGACGAGGACGCGTTCGAGGAGACGACCGGGCAGCGCCTGGTCCCCGGCCGGAAGATGAAGGGCAGGGTGCTCGACACGCTGGTCGAGCACCCCGCACTCCTGGAACCCGCCGGCATCGATCCCTCCCTGGTGAAGGGCCTGCAGCAGACCCGGGAGCCGAAGGTCGCGGAGGCGATGGAGTTCTCGGCCGAACTGCCCGACGACATGCCGGGCGATCTGGGCCTGCGCCGGATCTCCGTGACGACGGACGGCGTCCGGGCGGAGCTTACGGGCACGGATGTGCCGGTGAGGTAGGGGCGCCTGAGCCCTGGGAGGCGCCCGAGGCCCCGGGGAAGGCAAATGGCCGGTATCCGAGCCGAGTTGGCCCGTCGCCCCGTTCCCCCGCCGCGGCCCGGCGGGAAACCATGGGCCCTACGGAGGAACCGACCGCTGCCGGTCGGGGGAGGGGAGAGGGCACGGTGCGTGATCATGTGCGGGCGCCGGACGGCCGAAGGCTGCGGGTCGACATCTCCGGAGATCCGGACGGACAGCCCGTGTTCCTGCTGCACGGCATGCCGGGCAGCCGCGTCGGGCCGCGACCGCGCCCGATGTTCCTCTACCAGCGCGGCACCCGCCTGATCAGCTACGACCGTCCGGGGTACGGCGGTTCGGACCGGATGGAGGGCCGGCGGGTCGCCGATGTGGTGCACGATGTGGCGGTCGTCGCCGACGCACTCGACCTCGACACCTTCGCCGTGGCCGGCCGGTCCGGCGGTGCCCCGCACGCCCTGGCCTGCGCCGCGCTGCTGCCGGACCGGGTGACCCGGGCCGCGGCCCTGGTCGGCCTCGCCCCGCGGGACGCGGCCGGCCTCGACTGGTTCGCGGGCATGGCGCCGTCCAATGTGGACGAGTTCCGCACCGCTTTCACCGACCCCGAGCGCTTCGTGGCCCGGCTCATCCCGCGCTCCGCCGAGATCCGCAACAACCCGGCCCGGCTGCTCGAGCAGCTGCGCGCCGAACTCACCGCCGACGACCGGCTGATCGTCTCCGACCTCGCGATCCGCTCCATGCTGCTGCGCAACTACCGTGAGGCGCTGCGCACTTCACCGTACGGCTGGGTCGACGACGCGCTGGCCCTGACCGGGCACTGGGGCTTCGACCCGGCCGACATCCGCGTGCCGGTCCTGCTGTGGCACGGGGCGCAGGACGTCTTCTCACCCGCCTCGCACTCCTCCTGGCTCGCCGACCGCATCCCGCGGGCCACGGCCGTGGTGGAGCCGGCCGCGGCCCACTTCGCCGCGCTGCGCGCCCTGCCGTCCATCCTGAGCTGGCTCCTCCCGAACCCGGGGAAGGCCTGACCTTCGGGAAGCCTCGAGGCCCGCAGCGCGACGTCACACCGCGAGCGGTTCCAGGTCCCGGTAAATGCGCCGATGGTGCCCGGCGAACCGGGAGATGCCGTTGTCCTCACCCAACTGCCGCAGTTGCCGGGCCAGTTCGCCGAGCGCCTCCTCGCGTGCCACACGGGCCTCATCGGTGCGCCCGAGCGTGTCCAGGGTGATCGCGCTGTTGCTGAGCACCGCGAGATACTCCGGATGCTGCGGCCCGAGCACCTCCCGCAGCGTGTCGCAGGCGTGCCGCTCCAGCTCCCAGGCCTCCTCGTCCCGCCCCAGATCGGCCAGGACATTGGCGTAGTTGGCCCGGGTGAACAGCGTGTGCGGATGCTCCTCGCCGAGGATCTCCGACATCCGCGGCAGCGCCTGCTCGAAGACCCGCAGCGATTCCTCGGTGTCCCCGCAGCCCCAGTGGTAGATGCCCAGATTGTTCAGCGCGGCCTGGGTGTACGGATGGGCCTCGCCCGGCACCAGCATGTACTCGGCCAGCGCCGCCTGTGCGACCTCGCGGGCCTGCTCGCGCTCGTCCGCCGCATACAGGTCGGCGGCCATGTTCAGATCGCAGGCCAGCGAGTCCGGGGTGTGCGAGTCGTACTGCGCCTGATACTGCCCGCGGGTGGCCGACGTGAGGCGTCGGGCGTCCTCGAACCGGCCCGCCCGGCGCAGCGACACCGCGAGCGACTTCGCACAGCTGAGCGTGCCGGGGAACTCCTTGCCGAGGATGCGCTTGTGCGCGTCGTAGGCACGGGAGAGCAGCGCCACCGAATCCGTGTAGCGCCCCGTCTCGCGCAGATCGCGGCCGAGCCGACCGGCCGAGGCCAGGGTGTACGGATGCTCGGGGCCCAGCACCTCCATCCGCCGGTCGTAGGTGTCCTGGTCGCGGGAGCGTGCCTCGCTGTAGCGCCCGACCATGCGCAGCGCGAGCGCGAGGTTGTTGGCCGCGCTCAGGGTGCGCCGGTGCGACTCGTGGAAGATCTGGCTGAACCCGTCGTGCGCCTCCCGCGCCAGCTCGACGGCGGAGGCGTACGCACCGAGTGCGGCCAGGTCGCTGGCGAGGCTGGACATGGTCACATATGTGTGCGGATGTGAGGTGCCGAGCACCCGCCGCTGCCGCTCCAGGAGTTCGGTGTCGATCTCCCTGGCCTCGATGTAACGGCCTTGCGAGCGCAGCACGTTGGCGAGCTGGCAGCGCAGATACAGATACTGCACATCGTCCTCGCCGAGCAGCGGCCGCCAGTGTGCGAGGAGCCGCTCGGCGAGCTCCTGGGCACCGGGGAAGTCACCGCGCTTCCACAGATAGCGCACCCGGTCGATGAGCAGCCTGCGGGTGTCCGCCTCGGTGCAGTTGCGCGCGTCGGAGGCGTTGAGATGCGGCCAGATGGTGGCGAACCGGGGCCAGGTCTCCGGGTCGTCGATCGGTTCGTCGGCGTCGGGACGCGCACCCGAGAGCACGGTGTGCACCACATGCCGTGCGTGCCGCTGTTCCTCCTCGGTCAACTGCGCCCGGATCACCGCCTGGACCAGGCGGTGCACCTGGATGCTGTTGCTGACCTGGTCGACCTTGGCGAGCGCGAACCGGCCGATCTCCCGGATCACCCGGCCGAGCAGCAGCCGCTCCTGCAGTGTGGGGTCGACCTGCTTCAGCTCCTCGATCATCTCCTTGCTGTACAGCAGGTGCGAGGAGATCGGCTCCGGCGCGAGGAAGGCGCAGAGCTGCAGCAGCCGGACCGAGGCCGGTGAGCGCTCCCTGAGCCGGGCGATGGAGATGTTCCAGGTGGCCGCGACCGGCTTCGGATAGTCGGTCGGCTGGTTCAGTGCGAGTACGTCGGTGGTCTGCTCGTTCAGCTGCTGCAGATAGTCGTCGATCGGGGTGGCCGTCTCGGCGAGCCAGGCCGCCGCCTGCTCCACGGCGAGCGGCAGGTCGCCGACCGCGACCGCCACCTTCTCGGCGTCCTGGACGGAGAGCCCCAGGGCGCGGCGGGTCAGATGCTCGACGCTCTCCTCGCGCTGGAAGACGTCCACGGGCAGCGAGGCGCCCTCCTGCGCCCAGGCCTGATTGCGCGAGGTGACCAGGATGTGCCCGCCGCCGCCCGCCGGGAAGTACCGGGTGAGCTGCTCGGGGGAGTCCGCGTTGTCGAAGATCAGGATCCAGCGTTTGGTGGGGGTGCCGCGGCCCAGCATGTGCACCGCTTCCTGGCTGGCGATGTTGATGTCCTCGCCGCCCGGGGCTCCGATCCTGCCCGCCAGTTCCGCGAGGGACGCGGCGACGTTCCCGCTGTCCTCCGCGGAGATCCACCAGACCAGGTCGTAGTCGGCCATGAAGCGGTGCACGTACTCGAGGGCGACCTGGGTCTTTCCGACACCGCCGAGCCCGAACAGCGCCTGCGGCTGCGGCAGTACGACGGACATCCCGGACCGCAGCTGCTCGCGCACCCGCTCCAGGATGACCCCGCGGCCGGTGAAGGTGCTGTTGCGCTGCGGGGCGTTCCAGATGCCGGGGGTGCTGCCCGGGAAGCGCGGCCCTGCCGGGGCGTTCTCGACCGGTTTGGCCGGCAGCTCGACGGCGCCGAGCAGGGCACCGACACACTCGTTCTCGTCGAGCCGGTGCAGGTCGACCGGATTGTGCTCCAGATACGACTCGGGCAGCCGCACCTCGTCGACACGCAGCGGGATCACCGCGCCGCGCGCCGTGCCCGGATCGCCGCCGACCGCGCTGCGCCAGACCGCGTCCGCGTGCCGGGACTTGCGGAAGGCGCTGGACAGGAGCAGCACCGTACGGGTGGCCGGATCCGCGCGCTCGGCGGGACCTGCGGAGATGTCGTGCAGCGTGACATGGCAGCCGGCCCGGCGGAGCAGGGATTCGGCCCAGTCGGCCCACATCTGGTTCTCCGCCGCGTACTGCACCACCACCTCGGCGGCCGTGGTGAGCGGGCGGCGCCGGGTGAACGCGTCCAGGCAGCGCAGCCGCACCGCGTCCGGCACCGGCGGCAGCGCGGTGACCTCTCCGTCGGAGATCACCGAGGTCAGTCGCTCGAAGGCGGAGAGCAGCGAGTTGGCGATCCCGCTCTCGTCGCCGACCGTGGCAAGGGTCTCCTCGTAGGCGTAGTACGGGCGGTACGGGATCTCCACCGCGCCCCAGTACGCGGAGAGTTCGTCGGCGCCGAGAGGCTCGCCGTCCGGCCCTTTCGGCAGTCCGTCGAACTTCAGCCGGGCGAGCGCCCGTCCGGCGTCGACCTTCTCCTTCTCGCCCTCGTCGATCCGCATGGGCACCGGAAGGACCCGTATCTTCCGCTTCCGGTAGCCGTCCTCGACGCTCAGCGCGACGGCGGCCGCGCCGTCCAGGGACTGGTCGCTGAGGGTGAAGCAGTCCACGAGCACGTCGGGCATCTGGATGGTGCAGATGTCGGCGCTGTCGGAGAGGCCGGTCCTGCTGTCGATCAGGACGTAGTCGTAGGAGGCCTGCATGTCCTCGCGCAGCGCGTCCAGGAAGAGTCCGCCGCCTAGCCGCTCGTAGAAGTTGTCCCATTCGAAGGAGGACACCGTCGCGCTGTAGGAGCGGTCCTGCCGCCCGGCGGACAGGAAGTCGAGCGAGCCGCCGTCCGGGAAGCGCAGCCCGAGGCGCTCCGGGGTCAGCGAGACCGCGTGCTGTTCGACATGGGCGAATTCCTTGTGCCACGGCCCGGGACCGCGGCCGCCGGTGGTGGCCGCCCAGGCGTAGTCGTTGATGATGTCGATGACACCGGAGGTGGCCGCGAGGGCGTGCGGATCGAGGAACGGCCGGAAGAACCGGTCGAGACCCGGCGCCTCGAGGTCCCAGTCGACGGCGAGCACCCGCTTGCCGTTGGCGGCGAGGATCCAGGCGGCGTTCGCCAGGGCCATGGTGCGGCCGGTGCCACCCTTGTACGAGTAGAAGGTGATGATCCGTCCGTCCTGCGCGGCCGTCATGCGTCTCCTCCGTGGTCGGTGCCCGGTTCCGGATAGGCCGCCTGGGCCGGGCCCATGAGGCGGGGTCGGGGGATGTGCGGTCCCTGCGGCGGGTGGGCCTCCGCGTGCTTGAGGTACTGCCGTGTGGTGTGTGCGACCACGGCCGGGAGCACGTCCGTGAACGCCTTGAGGGTGGGTACGCCGTTGACCGCCATCCGGCAGTCGGTGCGGCGGCCGCGGTCCAGGATGAGCGGCAGGGTGCGGTCCAGCTCCTCGACGAAGCGGTTTCCCTCGTCCGACTGGCACTGCTCGTCGGCCCGGTTCCACGGCACGACCGCGCTGATCCAGGGGTGGGCGCGGGAGTCGTAGTCCGCGAGCCGGTTCCTGCGGTCCTCGTCCGCCAGCGCCCAGCGGTCGACGAGCAGGATGCCGGGCCGGCCGGGCGGCGCCTTGTCGCCGGGGAGTTCGCCGGACGCGTCGGCTCCGTCAGGGCCGGCGGCGGGCGCGGGCTCCGGGCCGCCAGGGTCGCCGTCGTCGAACGAGGAGACCGTGATGCGGTAGTCGAGCGAGCGGATGAGCTCCTCGGCGAGAGCCGGGAGCGGGCGTGCCGACTCCAGGTGGTACGGGTTCCAGTCCTGTGCGTCCTCGCCGTACGGCCGATGGTCGCGGTCCGGAGGCAGGGTGTGCCGGGTCGGGGCCGCCACGGTCAGATGGATGTGCCGGGGCCCTTCGCCGCGCGGTTTGAAGGCGCTCGGGGTGGATTCGTACGGGCGGGGTCTGATCGGCGGGAGCGGGGAGTCGCGGGCGACCCGCACGATGCGCTGGGCGAGGCCGAGGACCGTCTCCTCGTACTCGTCGTGCAGCCGGTTCAGCTTGATCAGGCCGTAGATGCCGTTGGTCGCGTAGCGGTCGCCGAACGACGCCTGGTCCAGGTGGACATGGCGGACGGAGTCCGGCAGGTCGTCGAAGTCGACATGGGTCCACAGGGCGGGAACGATGGCCGGGGTGGCCGCGGAGCCGGAGGCGCGGGCCCGCAGGATCCGCTCGTTGAAGGCGTACCACTCACGGCCGCACATCTCACTGGTGAAGTACCGCGGCGAGAACAGCGGGACGAACACCCGGCAGCTGGCCAGATTCTCGCTGAGCCGCTCGGGCCAGCCCTCCCCGGACCGCATCTCGCGGTCCATGAACCCGGCGGGCGCACCGGCGGGCAGGTCGGTGAGCGCCATGATGTGGTCGCACAGGTCCTGGAACAGGACGTGCACCCAGTGGTCGGGGTCGCCGGCGCCGGCGCCCCAGGTGGGGGTGTGGGCATAACTCAGAAAGAAGTAGGGCCGGTTGTCCGTGGCCCGGTTCCGTTCGGGTATGTCCACTCGCCCCTCCGCCTGTTGCTGAACGCCGCCCCCGCCACGGAGCCACCCGGGCCGATCAACCATGTTCCCCATGCCGGGCCCTGACGGATCGACAGTTTCACGTCAATCCTCGGCCGGATCCCGTCATCAGTCGCACTGCCGCGTCGACGGCCGCCCGCAGCGGTACGAGAATCACCGCCTTTCCGGCGAATTCCCGCTCGGCGGTGAGACCGCGCGGCAGCTGTGCCCCGATCGCCGCGAAGTCCGAGTCGTCGAGCACGGCGTCCCGGTACTCGACCCAGTGGCCCGTGCGCACCGTCACACAGCGGTACGTCCGGGTCGGCGGCGGGGGAGTGGTCCGGTACTCCGCCAGATGGAACGCGGAGCAGACCTCGAACCCGACCCGGAACAGCAGGATTTGGGCGTCGGCGCGATGGAGCGCGGCCAGCGGGGACCGCTCCCCGAGGTGGCACTCGGGGTCATGGTCCGCGAGCAACTCCGCGGCCCGCGGCCCGAGTCCGGCGAAGGAGGTCTGCGGATGCGCGCTGCGGACGGCTCCCGGCGTGGTCCGTACGCACTCCGCGAGCATCCCCATGCCGGTGCAGGGCGAGATGGCGGGATCGTACGGCGGCATGCCGGCCCGGAAGCGGATCCGCTCGGGCTCGGTGAGATGTGCGGTGCGGCGGCGATGGGCGCGCGAGGTGTCCGAGTTCTCCTGGGTGAAGGCCGGGACGACGAGAGTGCCGTCCGGGCCCAGGGCGTCCAGCAGGGCGTCGCGTGCCGCGGCGGCGTCGAGACCGCTGCCGCCCAGCGCGGCGTGGACGAGCAGGGTGCCGCCGCGCTGTACGCCCAACTCGCCGAGCAGCGCGGCCAGGTCCTGTCCGGCGGATCTTCGCGAGCCCGCGAAGATCCGCCGGACGGGACCTGGTCGGTGTGTGTCAGTCATCGAGGGCACGGTGCTCCTCGCGCAGTTCGGCGAGCAGGGCGCGGCCGCTCGCGGTGAGGTGGCTCCGTGCCGGTTCGCCGTCGAGCTCGTCCAGGGCGCGTGCCGCGGTCTCCGCGGACCTGCGCCGGTGCACCGGATCGGCTCCGGCCGGTGCGACGGCTTCGGCGATGGTCTCGCTCGCCCGGTCGAGCAGCCGCCCCGCCCTGCTGCCCGGCACATGCAGATCGGCGACCTCGCGGAGTGCGGTCAGCCGGGCCCGGCGGCCGAGCAGCGGCAGCGCGCGGACGAACGCGGCGGGCTCGATGTCCACCGCGACGCCGAGCGCGCCGAGCCGGTGCGAGCCCAGTTGCAGCCCCGAACCGGCCGCGAGCGGGGTCACGGTGGCGGGCTCCAGGGCGTTGATGTCCTTCTGCCACTCGGGCCGCTGCTCGTCGAGGAGCCCGTACGCGGCACGCAGCCGTGCGGTGAAGCCGGCCAGCTCCGCGTCACCCAGCGGGTCGCTGACGGGCACCGGGTAGCAGGACCGGTACGGGTCGGCGTCGTCGATCAGCAGGGCGGCGCCGGTGCCGCGCTCCACGGATGTCAACTCCCGCCATTCTGCCGGGCGTTCAGCCGGCACATGGACCGGTCCTCGGTGCTGCCGGATGCTCCACTGCGCGCCCGCCACCGTGACCTCGACCCGGCCGGGGCCGGGCAGCGCGAGGGTGCCGAGCGTCGGCAGATGCAGCTCCGTACCGGGCTGGTCCCAGCCGAGCGTCACCGGCTCCCGCGCGTGCACCGCCGCGGCCGCCGCCATGGCCATGAACCGGGGCAGATCGGCCGGCCCGTGCCAGGCCCGGTGCAGCGCCGGGCGCAGATAGGGGTGGGTGAGCAGGGCGTTCAGGCCGGGCGCGGTGCGCTCGTCGCTGTCGAGCCGTACGAGCAGGTCCCAGGCGGCCGCCCAGTCCGGGTCGCCGGCGAGACCGGTGTGGGTGCGCGCCAACAGAGTGCGATCCAGCTGCAGTTGGGCCAGGAACAGCTCGTCGGAGTTCAGTACGGCCGGGGCGAGGTCCCGCTGGGTGATGCGGTCTGCGATCCCCTCGACCAGGGCCTTGAGGTCCGCACAGAACACGGACGGATTGTCGAACTGCCGCTCGGAGCTGAACCGGTGGGCGTACAGGCCGCCACCGCAGGACTCGACGACCGGGCAGCGCCGGCAGGTCTCGCTCACCCCCGCGATCCCCGACTGCCGTGCGCGGACGCCGGGGTGGGCGGCGAACTCCTCGAAGCCGTGCCGGAGTACGTCGTACCCGGTGGCCGGCGCGCCGTCGAAGGCGGTCTTGAGCGAGTCGGCCTGCTCGAAACTGCCGTCCGTCTCGACCACGGCCAGGTCGGACGGTGCGAGCCCCATCGCCTCGGTCAGGCTCGGCCCGCCGCGCAGAGTGCTGAGCACCGAGTCGAAGGTGCGCACCGGGACCGTGCGCCCTTGCTCCTGCCAGCGGTCGAACACGGCGAGCAGCCAGTCGGCGTAGGGCGTCGGCGATCCCGACCGCCCCGGGGGCGGCGGGCTGTCCCAGGTGGAGTGCGGAAGGAGATAGTCGATACGGGGCGGGTCGAGCGCGGTCAGGGCGTCGTGCACCGCGACCGGATCATTGGCCACGTCGACGGTGCACAGGAGACCCAGATAGAGATGCCGATATTCGGGAGAGCGAAGTAATTCCACGGCCTGTACGACACGGTCGTAACTGCTGCGTCCGCGTCGGTCGAGGCGATGTCTGTCATTGGCCGCACGATCGCCGTCGAGAGAAATTCCGATCTTGACATCGAATTCCCGGCACACCTCCAGATGTTTCCTCCTCAACTGTACGCCATTGGTGTGCATACGCAGATCGAGAGCGGTCACGGGGGAGACGACGCTTTTCAGTTCCGTGCAGATGTCCCGCAGTCGGGCGGGCCCGGCCAGGAGCGGTTCGCCACCGTGCAGAATGACGGAAATCGAATCCAGTGATTTCGCCTCCGCGTACTCCGCGAGACGCCGGGCCACCGCGGCTACGGTTTCCGGTGAAATGACGACGGGCTTGGCGCGCCAGGTCTGGTCCGCGTGCTCGTACACATAACAGTGGTCGCACGCCAGATCGCATCTGCTGTGAATCTTCAGTACCAGTTGCTGAAGGGGAAAATCCGCCGAGTCCGTCACCCGTCAAAGGCTACGCTGCCGGGGGAGTCCGGATGGTGCGGGAGCGCCAACTCGCCGGGCGAATCGGAGGGTTGACGTCCGGTCAAGCCGAAGGCGCACCCGCGCGGCGGTGCCGCGGATGCGCCCGATCGGACGTCGTGAACGCCCCTGACTGAGGAAAGTGCAGCTCACCGGGCCCGGTGAGCGCGGGCCCCGCTGCTCACAGCGCGGAGTCGAAAGTGATCGGCTTTCCCCGGCGGCCGGGAACGTCGGTCACGCGCCCGGCGGCGCGCTGTGCGGCGGCGTCCCGGGCATTGATCGCGGACAGCGGCGCGAGCCGCTCGTGGGCCGGGCGGGCGGGGGCCGTGTCGTCGCCGACCTTCGTGACGCTGTGATTCATCGTTCCCGGGTCTCCATCGGGCCGTGGCTCGAAGATCGAAGACGACATGAACGGAAAAGGCATGATCGAAAACGACGTCGGAGCCAGAAAGGTACTACTTGACGTGACCCTTTTACCACGCACTGAGCCATGGCCGCGAGCGCTGCAGAGGTTTCGCGGCGGCCTGGTGCCACGGCGCCGCGCGCGCGACCATGAATCGAACTGACGGGACCATTTCTCCGGTGGACGGGGTGGCGATGCGGGCGTTCGGACCTGGGCCGAGCACGACTCTCGGAGCGCATGACCTCCCGCCGCTGTTCGAGGCCTCCGACCGGTGGGCAGTGAGCCGACAGAACGAGACATTCCGCGCTGTGCGCACCCAGCTCGCCGTACTGCTCCTGGCCACCGCGACCGCGGTGGTGGCGGAGCAGCAGGACAGCCGTCCCGTCGCGGCCTGCGCCGCGGTGCTGTACGGACTGACGGTCGTCGTCGGTCTGTACACCTCGCGCCGCAGGGCCCGTGCGCACTGGCAGGCGCACCGGGCGGCGGCGGAGGTGCTCAAGTCGCTGGCCTGGCAGTACATGGCGCACGGGGGTCCCTTCCACTCGCGGGTGGAATCGCCCGACGCGGTCTTCGCGGAGCGCCTCGAGGAGCGGCTGAGGGAACTGCGAAAGGTGGGCTGGCAGGACCGGCGGTCGGACACCGGGGCCATCGGTGCAGGGCAGATAACGCCCGCCATGCGGGCCGTGCGTGCCAAGAGCTTCGCCGCAAGGCGCGACATCTACCTCAGGGACAGGCTCCTCGAGCAACTCGTCTGGTACCGCAATCGAGGAGATCAGGCGCATCGTGCCGCCGTGCGCTGGTCGTTGCTGACGGCCGCGCTGACGCTGCTCGCGCTCGTCGCCGCGGTCCTCACGGCGTTCGGCATGCTCGGCGGCTGGGACCTCACCGGTCTCTTCAGCGCCGCGGCCGCGGCCGGTGTCGCCTGGCAGGAGGTGCGCAGGCACGGCCCGTTGACGTATGCGCACGCCCTGGTCGAGCAGGATCTGGAGACCCTGCGGGTCGCGATGGGCACGACGGTGTCGGAGGAGGGCTGGGCGGACGCGGTGGCCGAGGCGGAGCGCCTGGTGTCCCCGCAGCACACGGACTGGCTGGTGCGCTTCGGCGGTTGATCCCGGCGCCCTCGGCAGGTCCGGTCAGCGGCGGATCGCGCCCGGTGCCCACAGCACACTCACGGGGACCGCGTTCCGGCGGGCGTACGCCACGACGTCCCCCGTGCCGCCGAGCCCCCGTGCCGGCTGCCCGTCCCAGACGGCGACCAGCCGGTCCACGTGGTCCACGATCCAGCGCCCGGCGGCGAAGTAGGCGTCCTCGTGGGTGGGTTCGGCCGGCATCTCGATCCGCTGGGCGCAGGCACTCAGCAGTCCCCGGTAGGCGGCCCTGGTGTCGGCGCCGCCGAGGTGTGCCTCGTAGTCCATGCCCGGGATCACGGCGGTCACCGGGATCCGCCGGGCGAGGGCGAGGGCGGCGAAGAGCTGGTCGGCCCCGGGAGCCAGGCTGGTGAGGGCCTCGGTCGCGCGGGAGCCGCCGCGGCCGAGTGCCGTCTCGATCCCGACGCGGACCCGTGGCAGTACGGCCTCGGGCAGATCGCGGTGCCCGGTGACTCCGATCCGCGTCACGTCCCACCACCTTCGGCGAAGCGTCGATGCCTGTTCACCCTAAGGCGCCTGGAGCCCGGTGGAGCACGCCGTACTCCGGCCCGGTCCGGCCCTGGCCCGGGTGACAGAATGCGGGCATGGCAGGTTCTGGTGGGTTCGAGCCCGAGTCGGAGCGGGTGACGCGGCAGCTGCGGGACGACATCGTCGACGGGGTGCGGGCGCCCGGCAGCCGGCTGGTCGAGCGGGAGCTGGCGGCCGAGTTGGGGGTGAGCCGGCTGCCGATCCGCGACGCGCTGAAGGCGCTGGTCACCGAGGGGCTCGTCACGCCGCGGCCGCGTACCTGGGCGGTGGTGCGGGAGTTCAGCCCGACCGATCTGGCAGATCTGTACGAAGTACGGTCCGCGCTCGACATGTTGACGTTCCGGCTAGCGGCCGAGCGGCGTACCCGCGAAGGGCTCGACCGGCTGCGCGCGGCGCTCGACGCCGAGATGGCCGCGGCGGAGCGCGAGGACGCGGTCGGCGCCCGGCGGGCCGCGGCGGACTTCCACGAGGCGGTCACATCGCTTGCGGGCAACGACCTGCTGAGCGAGCTGGAGCGCACCCTGCGCAGCCGGATGCGCTGGCTGCTCGGCCGGCACGACGATCTGCTCGCCGTCGCGAAGGAGCACGAGGACCTGTACGAGGCGATCGCCGCGCGCGATGTGCCCCGGGTCGGCGAGCTCGTCCGGCACCACCTGGAGACCAGCCGGCACGCGGCGGTGGAGCACCTGCGGCGGACACGGCCCCAGTCCTGATCAGCCGTCCCTTCACCTCTCCGACCTACCACACACGTACCGCATAGGCCGACGCACGCATGCTCGGCCGCGCCTTGTCGGATCCCGTGTACAGGTATTTGGTATCCCACATGATCGCCGTGTATCGGGAGGTCAGCGCTTCAGTACGTCGGTATGTGACCGATTTGGCAGGGCGATTGGTGGCCGGAAACCCTTGACCGCCCCACAGGAACGGCCGTAGCGTCCCGGTCACTCGCTTCGGAAAACAGGTTTCGTATACCGAAATCGCTGAAAGGTGGCCGGTGTGACCACAGCGCAGAACGCAGCGTGTACGGACGGGGCCCCGCCCGCCGCCACCGATGCCCCGGACGGTGCCGCCGTCCCGGACACCAGCCCCCGGCTCTACAGCCCCGACCTCGCGCCGACCAAGAAGGCCGGCCGCAGCTGGGGCGGCTACAACGTCTTCACGCTGTGGGCCAACGACGTGCACAGCCTGGGCAACTACGCCTTCGCGATCGGCCTGTTCGCACTCGGCATGGCGGTCTGGGACATCCTGATCGCCTTCGTCCTGGCCTCCGTCTTCCTCTTCGTGCTGCTGAGCCTGTCCGGCTACATGGGGTCGAAGACGGGCGTGCCGTTCCCCGTGATGAGCCGGATCGCCTTCGGTGTGCGCGGCGCCCAGCTGCCGGCCGTCATCCGCGGCGGCGTCGCCATCGCCTGGTTCGGCATCCAGACGTATCTCGCCTCTTCGGTGCTCTCCGCGCTCCTGGTGGCCCTGATGCCCGGCATGAAGTCCTGGGGGCAGCACTCCGCGCTCGGGCTCTCCGCCCTCGGCTGGCTGTCGTTCATGATCCTCTGGGTCGTCCAGGTGCTCATCGTCAGCTACGGCATGGACGTCATCCGCAAGTACATCGCGATAGCCGCGCCCGCCGTGCTGATCACCATGCTGGCGCTCGCCGTCTGGATGTTCGCCAAGGCCGACTGGTCCATCGCGATGGACGCCGGGTCGCCCTTCACCGGCGCCGACCGCTGGCTGAACATCCTGGAGGCCGCGGCGCTCTGGGTCGTCATCTACGGCACCTTCGTACTGAACTTCTGCGACTTCACCCGCTCCGCGAAGAGCAACCGCTCGATCCTGCTCGGCAATCTCGTCGGCATCCCCGTGAACATGCTGTTCTTCGCCGGCATCGTGGTCGTCCTCAGCGGTGCGCAGTTCCGCCTCGACGGCGAGGTGATCACCAGCCCGTCCGACATCGTGCAGACCGTCCCCAGCACCCCGCTCCTGGTGCTCGCCTCGCTGTCGCTCATCCTGCTGACCGTCGCGGTGAACCTGATGGCCAACTTCGTCGCGCCCGTCTACACCCTGGTCAACCTCTTCCCGCGCAAGCTCGACTTCCGCCGGGCCGGTGTGGTCAGCGCCGTCATCGGCCTGGTCATCCTGCCCTGGAACCTCTACGACAGCCCCGTCGTCGTCGAGTACTTCCTCGGCGGGCTCGGCGCCCTGCTCGGCCCGGTCTTCGGCATCGTGATGGCCGACTACTGGCTGCTGCGCCGGACCAGGGTGCACGTCCCGCACCTCTACACCGAGGACCCGCAGGCGAGTTACGCCTACCGGGGCGGCGTCAACCCGCGCGCCGTCGCCGCCTTCGTGCCGTCCGCCGCGATCGCCGTGGTCATCGCCCTCGTCCCGTACTTCGCCGGGATCTCCGGCTTCTCCTGGTTCATCGGCGCCGTGCTCGCCGGTGTGCTGCAGGTGCTGCTGCCGGGCCGGACCGCACTGCCCACCGAGGACGTCGACGGCGAGTCCATCGCCGTACCCAGCGCCTGATCCACCCCCGTCCCCACGCCACGGCCCGCACAACGAACGAAACAGGAACACCACCCCATGCGGCTCCTTGTCGTCAATGTCAACACCACCGAGTCGATGACGCAGACCATCGGCGCCCGGGCCGCGGCGGCCGCCGCAACCGGCACCGAGATCGTGCCGCTCACCCCGGCCTTCGGTGCCGAGTCCGTCGAGGGCAACTACGAGAGCCACCTCGCCGCGATCGCCGTCATGGAGGCGGTCCGTGCGTACCAGGGGCCCTACGACGCGGTGATCCAGGCCGGCTACGGCGAACACGGCCGCGAGGGACTGCAGGAACTCCTCGACGTCCCCGTCGTCGACATCACCGAGGCAGCCGCCTCCACCGCGCAGTTCCTCGGCCGCAGCTACTCGGTGGTGACCACCCTCGACCGGGCCGTCCCGCTCATCGAGGACCGCCTCGCCCTCGCCGGACTCGCCGCCCGCTGCGCCTCCGTGCGGGCCAGCGGGCTCGCCGTGCTCGACCTCGAGCGCGACCCCGCGGCGGCGGTCGAGGCCATCACCGAAGAGGCGGTCCGCGCCGTCGAGCAGGATCGCGCCGAGGTCGTCTGCCTGGGCTGCGGCGGCATGTCGGGCCTCGCCGAACGCGTCGTCGCACGCACCGGGGTGCCGGTGGTGGACGGGGTCGCCGCCGCGGTCACCGTCGCCGAGTCCCTGGTGCGGCTCGGACTGACCACCTCCAAGGTCCGCACCTACGCACCGCCGCGGCCCAAGCAGTTCCGGTCCTGGCCGCCGCCGGTCGCGGCGGCCGTCACGGGTGCCGGAACTTCTTGATCTCCGGATCCCGCGCGGTCTCGTCCGCCGCCTGCTGAATGCGGCGGACGGCCTCGGCCGGGGTGATGCGGCAGGCCATCATCTCGCCGATCAGACCGGCGATCACCTCCCGGTTGAGGGTCTGGTACCAGTCGGTGCGCGGGGCGATCACCAGATCACCGGCGGCCGCCAGCATCGCGTCCGCCGAAGCCAGCCCCGAGGGCAGATCCGCACCGGCGAGGGCGCCGCGCACACAGCTCAGCGACGACGAACCGAGCGCGAAGTCCCGCGCCGACCGCCGGCCCAGCATCAGCCGCAGCAACTCCGCCGCACCCCGCGGATTGCGTGCGCTGCGCGGAATCACATACGCCTCGCCGACCTGCGCCCACACCACCCCGAACGGCAGCGCATCGTGCTCGTCGAGTCCGGTCGGCGGGGACACCGTCATCCGGAAGCCGGGCGGAGTGGTGTCCCTGGTCTCCTTCTCCACCCAGGTGCCGTTCGGCAGGAACAGCGCCTTGCCCTCGGTCCACGCAGTCTGTGCCGCAATGTGGTCGAGCTCGGAGCTGCCCGCCAGCACATGGCCCCGCGCCGCGAGTTCGTGGTACGCCTCGAACGCCGCGAGGACCGCCGGGTGCCGCCAGGCGTTCGGCTCCAGATTGTCGATCGACCTGAGCACATCGGTGCCGCCGATCTTCGCGATGAAGGGATACAGCGTCCACTGCAGGTAGTACGGATGGACGCCCGGATAGGTGAAACCGGCGATCCCCGCCCGCTTGGCCTCCTCGCACAGCGCCAGCATCTCGTCCCAGGTCCGCGGATACGACCAGCCGTGCTCGTCGAGGAGTTGCTGCGAGTACCAGATGCCGAAGGCGGTGAAGGCGTAGTTCAGCGCCCACACCTCGTCCCCGCCGAAGCGGCCCTTCGCGGCGACTCCGCTGATCAGCGTCTCGCCGACGGAGCGCTCCGGGTCGTCGCAGGACGGTGCCTCGAGCAGCGGGCGCAGATCGGTGAGCCGGCCGTCCGAGGCGAGGGCGGCGGTCGGCAGCGAGCCGGGGCCCGTGTTGTCCACCAGATCCGGTGCGTCGTCGCCGTCGAGCCGGGGGCCGACCACGGCCCGTATGTCCGGCACCGCGGTGTGCGTGATGTGCGCGCCGGGGTACGCCGCGCGGTAGCGGTCCTCGGCGTCCAGGACATAGCGGTCGCCGAGTCCGCCGTCGAAGACGACGACTTCGAGAGCGTCTGAATCCCGGACTCCGAAGGGGTTATCCGTGGGGTTTTCCGTCGCGTGCGTGGCCATTTCCTGAGCCTCCATATTTCGTTCCGGTGGAAAGTTCGGGACTCACGTCAAGTGCTTCGCTTACTGCCCGTCTATAGCGGATCTCGACGGTGCGGCATCGCGTCTTTCGGTCAACTCGCCGCTTTGAGCAGGGAGTTCGGGCAGGTCTGAGGTCGGCCCGGCAGTCACCGGAAGTTCCGTGGGAATTCTTGGAGGAAGTTGCGGGCGCCGGTCGGGCCGCTCCCGCATCCCATTCATTGACGCCCGGGGCGGGGCGGCGGGATGCTGGCTTCCGAATTCAAGTCGAGTGCTCCGGAGGGGTTTTGGTGGCAGCCGATCTGCAGACCCGTTCATTCAAGGTGGACGACACCGGGAACGAACTTCCCTACGTCCTCTCGGTGCCGGGCACACCGCCCGGCACCGCGGCGGCGCGCGGACTTCCGCTGCTGCTGTTCCTGCACGGGGCGTCGGAGCGCGGCGACGACCCGCGCGACCTCGCCGCGCACGGTCCGGTGAAGCAGCTCGCCGAGGGCGGCGAACTGCCGTTCGTGGTGCTCGCACCGCAGTGCCCGGCGTACAGCACCTGGGCGGTCGAGGTGCCCGGTGTGTACGCCCTGCTCGAGGAGATCGTCGAGGAGTACGGAATCGACCAGGACCGGGTCTACGTCACGGGTCTGAGCATGGGCGGCGCCGGCAGCTGGGCCATCGCCGCGCGCTACCCGCAGCGCTTCGCGGCCGCCGTGCCGATCTGCGGGTCGTGGCTGCCCGAGGCGGCCGAGCGGATCGGCACCCTGCCGGTGTGGACGTTCCACGGTGAGGACGACGAGAACATCCCGGTCCGGCACACGGAGAAGATCGTCGAGGCGCTGCACCACAACGGCAACCAGGCGCGGTTCACCCGCTATCCGGGCGTCGGCCACGACTCGTGGACCCGGACGTACGACAACCCCGAGGTCTACGACTGGCTGCTCGCCCAGCGCCGCGGCGGCTGAGACTCCCGCCGCCGGGTCACCGGGAGTACGGACTCC
>NZ_QUAK01000116.1 GCF_003429565.1 Streptomyces triticagri | reverse complement strand
GGCAGCCGTGCGTGTCTCTTCCTCTCGTCCTCCAGGGTCCGGCCGATCTCCTCGGCCGGACCCTTTTCGTGCGCCTTTCGTACGCCCCGAGGGTCGGCTTCGCCGCGCGTATTGACGCGTGCATGTTCTTCCACGAGGCTGCCGTGGGAGCGCTCCCGTACGTCCGCCGTGACCCTGGAGTGAACCATGCGTCGTCGGTCAACTGCCCTGTTCGGCACGTCGATAGCCCTGGCCGCGGCACTGCTCGCGGCGCCCGCCGCCCAGCACGCCGAAGCGGCGCCCGAACCGGCCGCCGCCGGCCCCCGGCGACTGCACACCCCCGAGGCCAACCCGGATGCGTACCGCCAGGCCGTCCGGCTCGCCCTGACCGGCCGGCTGCGCGAAGCGGCCGGGATCGTCGCGATGGTCCGTACCCCGCACGCCGTCTGGTACGGCGACCAGAGCCCCGCCGAGGTCGAGCGGGACGCCCGCGCCGTGACCCGCCGGGCCGCCCGGGCGGGCGAGATGCCCGTCTTCGCGCTGTACAACGTCCCGGGCCGGGACTGCTCGAACTACTCGGGCGGTGGAGCCTCCGACACCGCCGAGTACCAGGCGTGGATCGACGCGGTGGCCCGCGGTGTCGGCCGCGAGCAGGCCATGGTCGTCCTCGAACCCGACTCGCTGGCCCTGCTGCCGGACGACTGCGGCCAGGACGACGACGAAGGCACCCTGACCGCCGCGCGCTACACCGAGGTCAACTACGCGGTGGACACCCTGGAGTCGCTGCCGGGCACCCGCGTCTACCTGGACACCGGCCACCCCGACTGGCACGCGGTCTCCTCGATCGTGCCCCGGCTCGTCAAGGGCGGCATCGAGCGCGCCACCGGCTTCTACACCAACGCTTCGAACTACAACACGGACGACGCCAACTCCTGGTACGGCAGGCTCATCTCCTCCTGTCTGGCGCACGTGGCCGACGGCGGCGACGCGGCCGGCTGCCCCGATCGGACGTGGCCGCGCGAGGACGCCGAGGACTGGATTCGGGCGAACGTCCACACCCCGCCCGAGCGCATGAAGCACTTCGTCACCGACTCCAGCCGCAACGGCCGCGGACTGTGGATCCCACCGGACGGCAAGTACACCGACCCCGAGGACTGGTGCAATCCGCCGGACCGCGGCCTCGGCGCCCGGCCCACCCTGCGCACCGGCGACCCGCTGCAGGACGCCCGGCTCTGGATCAAGACACCCGGAGAGTCGGACGGCCGCTGCCTGCGCGGTACGGACGGGCCGGAGGATCCCGAACGCGGCACCGTGGACCCCGAGGCGGGGGAGTGGTTCCCCCAACAGGCCCTGGAACTCGTCGAGTTCGCCGAACCGCCGCTGCTGCCCGGCCGGTGAAGGGCGTCGCGGGGCGCGCCCTCGTACGGTCGCCGGTCAGCGCGCGGAACTCGGCAGCTCGAGCCCGCCCGGCAGACCGGCCCCCTCGATGACGTACGTGCAGTCGGTGTAGGTGTATCCGGACTGGATGCGGGCCCCCGAGGTGTGGTTGCCCACCGCCTCGACCGTGCCCGCGCCCCGCTTGTACAGGAAGTGGTACGAGCCGGCCGGCAGCCGCAGCGTCGAACGGTCGTACTTCTTCCCGCTCTTGCACGCCGCCGAGCTGCCCGAGGCCCGGCTCGGATACTTCTTGCAGTCGCCGCACGCGGCGAGCTTCACCACGCCCGTGACCGGGCCCGTGTAGAGGATCTCGACCGAGGTCGGGGCGTCGTTCGTGATCACGTACTCCATGCGCGCACCGCCGGGCGCCCGGCTCGGCGGCAGGCGCTTGCCGGCGGACGCCCGGTCCTTGGCGATCTCCGCCGCGATCGCGATGGTCCCGGCCCGCGCCCGCCGCTTGTCGTCCTTGTACGTACGCCGGAACTCGCCGAGCGTCTTCAGGGCACCGGCGAAGTCCTTGTCCTCGAACCGGTCGACCCCGCAGGCGTACACGCCGTCGCGCACCGCGTCACCCGCGTCCTCGGCGAGGGCGTCGCCCGCGCCGTCGGGTAGGCCGGCCGCCGTGGTCCTGAGATGGCGCAACTGCTCGGTGGCGGTGCAGGGTTCGGCGCCGCCGACGGCCTTCTCGCGGGCCGAGATCTCCTTGCCGACCGCCGGTACGACCCGGCCCGCCTGGTCGGAGTCGGGGAACAGCCTGAGCAGCTCGGCGAGTTCACCGTCGGACGCCTCGCCGGCGGGCGCCGATGCGTCGTCGAGGCTCTGCAGTCCGCATTCGAGCAGTGAGGTGGCGAGCGGGCCGTCCGGCCAGCCGGCGAGCTTGCCGAGCAGCTCGCGGTCCAACCGCTTCGGCACCGTCCGCAGATAGGTCAGCGGCTCGACCGCCGCGCAGTACTCCTTCGCGTGATACGGGGCCGCGACCGACTTGTAGTACGCCTTGAGGCGGTCCGGCACCAGGCCCGCGGCCCGCGATCCGCCGTGCTCGCCCGCGAGTTCGCGGTAGCCGTCGAGCGCCTTGCGGTACTGCGGCTCGACGCTCGAGAACTGCTTGCCGTCCGCCCGCGCCACCCCGGCGTCCACCTTCTCCAGGCGATCGAGCAGCTGCTGCTCCCTGGCCTCGTCCCGCGCCTGGCCGTAGGCGACGGCGCCGCCCGCGGGGACGGCGAGCAGCACCAGGCCGAGGACTGCCGCGAGGACCGGACGGACCGGCAGCCCGGTCGCCGCGGGGCGGTATCCGCGCCGGGCGCCGTCGGCGGCGGCGAGCAGCAGTACGAGCCCGTACCCCACGAGCAGGCCGGTGGGCGGACCGTCCGGCTCGGCGGGCAGCACCGTCACCAGGAGCGCGGCCGTGGCGGCCCAGCACAGGGCGACGAGGAACCACGCCCGCAGGAGTAGGTAACCGAGCCCAAGACCGCTGAGATTGAGCAGCCCGGCCGCGGCGGCGCGAAGGCCGTCGCGGGGTCGGGGTCGGGGTCGGGGACCGGTGGGGGCGGCGCGGTCGGTGGAGCCGCGGGTGGAAGCGGCGGGGCAGGGGGAGTCGGGGGCACCGGGGGAGGTGCGGGTGCGGACGTCGGAGGTGGCGGCGGCTCTGGGCTCGTGGCCGGTTGCCCGGCACCCGGCGTGGGGCCGGCGGCCGCCTGCGGGGTATCGGGCGCGGTGGTGGAGGGCCGCCGCAGCATCCGGGTGGCGGACTCCTCGATCGCGCCGGGAGTGGGCGTCCCGGGAGCGGTCGCGCCCGGAGTGGTCGTGCCGGGAGTGGTCGTGTCAGGTCCGGACGAATCGGCATCGGTCTCACCCGCGTCGTCCGGCACCGCATCGTCCGGCACCGCATCCGACGGTCCCGAGTCCGCCGGCTCCGAGTCCGCCGGCTCCGCATCCCGCGGGACCGCGCCGTCCGGCACCGCGTCATCCGGCACCGCATCCCGCGGCACCGCGTCCGACGGTCCGTCCGGGCCGGAGCGGGGATCGGGCGGCGTACCGCCCTCTGGCGTCGCGTCGTGATCACCCATGCCGGCCCCCCAACCGTCGTACCGACGCGTACTCCGCACCCGACCGCGGAGGCGCACGGCCTTACCACCTTGCCAAGCCGACCAACCGGACGCAATGGTGCGTACGCCTCACACCCGACACGGGCCTTGTCCGGATGGCCCCGTTCCGGGCGTTGACGCACCCTGGAGGCATGACTGGCGACAACCTGGTACTCGCAGCAGTCGACGGCTCCGACCACAGTCTGAAGGCTCTCGACTGGGCCCTGCAGGAGGCACGGTTCCGCGGCGCCGAGGTGCTGGCCGTGCACGTGGGTCCCGGCGACACGGTCGCCCCGGCCACCGTGCATCCCGCTTCCCGGACTCCCGGTTTCGACCGCGACCTCGTACGGCGGCGCATCAGCGAGCACATCGACGGGCGGGTGGATCTCCCCGCGCTGAGCTACACGGCGGTGAACGGCCCGGTGGCCGGCACCCTCGCCGAGCTCGCGCAGAACGCCGACCTGATGGTGCTCGGCTCCCGTGGGCTCGGCGGCTTCCGCAGCCTGCTGCTCGGGTCGGTGGGGCGCAAGAGCGCGGCGCACGCGCCGTGCCCCGTGGTGATCGTGCCGGACGACGACCGGGCCGCCGAACCGGCGCCGCCCGGCGGTCACGGGCTGGTCGTGCTCGGCATGGAGCCGGAGGAGACGGGCGACGAGGTCGTCGAGTTCGCCTTCGCGGAGGCCCGGAGCCGCGGCGCCCGGCTGCAGACGGTGTCCACGTTCCTGGTCCCGCTCACCGCACTCGCGGTCGTCGGGGAACTGGCCGTCGTCGACGTGAACGACCCGGAGGCGCCCAGCGCCGTCTCCGAACTGAGCGCCCTGCAGACCGCACGCCTCGCACCTTTCCGCGCGCGGTACCCCGATGTGGCCGTCCAGCCGGTCGTACGCGCCGTGGACCCCGCCGGGCAGTTGGTGGATGCCTCGGTCAACGCGGACCTGGTCGTGGTCGGCCGGCACCGGCGCCGGCTGCGGGCCGACGCGATGATGATGGGGTCGGTCACCGGTGCGGTGGTCGCCCACGCGCATGGCCCGATCGCGGTCATTCCGCCGCGGGACGCCTAGGGGGCGTCTCGGGGAGACGCCCCCTGGCACAAGTGCGGTCTGCGGCCGTTCCGGGCACCGGCTTGCGGACCGTCCCTGTCCGCAAGCCACGCTAGCGTGCCGGGCATGACGAACACCCCGCAGGTACTCGGCCCGCGCGCGCTCAACAGGGCCACCCTGAGCCGCCAGTTGCTCCTCGACCGGGCACCGATGCGCGCCGGTGACGCCCTCACCCATCTCGTCGGCCTGCAGGCGCAGAACGTCAAGCCGCCGTACTACGCTCTCGCCGCCCGCCTGGCGGACTTCGACCCGGCCGAACTGTCCGATGAGCTCGAGTCCCGCCGGGCCGTGCGGACGGTCACGCTGCGCTCCACGCTTCATCTGCACACGGCCGCCGACGCGCGCGCCCTGCGCGACTTCACCCGGCCGGCGATCGACGGCGAACTGCGCCATTTCCGCAGCGGGCTCGCGGGCGTCGATCTCGATCGACTCACCGCCCTCAGCCGGGAGTTCGTAGCAAAGGAGCCCCGTACGCCGAAGGACTTCCGGGAGGAGTTGGCGCGCAGCTGGCCGCAGGCCGACCCGCAGGCACTCGGCGTCGCCGCACGCTGTCTGCTGCCGCTGGTCCAGGTCACCCCGCGCGGCCTGTGGCGCCGCAGCGGCCGGGTCGCCCTCGTGGAGCTCGACCAGTGGCTCGCGGAGTCCTCCGGCGCCGGAGGCGACGCCACTGCGGCCGCCCCCCTTCGCGCCGAGGACGTGATCCCGCGCTATCTGGCCGCCTTCGGTCCCGCCTCCGTCAAGGACATGCAGGCCTGGGCCCGGCTCACCCGTCTGCGCCCGGCCTTCGAGCGGCTCGCGCCCCGACTGCGTACTTTCCACGACGAGAACGGCACAGTCCTCCACGACCTGCCGGACGCCCCGCGGCCCGATCCCGACACCCCGGCACCACCCCGCTTCCTGCCCGAGTTCGACAACCTGCTGCTGTCCCACGCGGACCGCACCCGAGTGGTGCCGGCCGCGTACAAGGGCCGTTCCTGGAAGGGAAATCAGTCCTTCAGCGTGTTCCTGCTCGACGGATTCCTGGCCGGCGTCTGGCAGTTGACACAGGACAAGGACACGGCCGTGCTCACCATCGAGCCGTTCGGCACCCCGAACCGGGCGCAGCGCGCCGACCTCACGGCGGAGGCGGCCGCGCTGCTCGAGGGGCCACTCCACACCGACAGCATCTGGTCCGGCTACGACATCCGCTTCGGCACGGTCGTGGACACCTGAGCGGCCCGCACCGCACGTGGTTCGCGGCACGCCCCGGCCCGGTGCCGTCTGCCGCACTTCACGGCGACCGAGACGAGCAGCACCACCGCGCAGGACGCAAGCAGCCCGTGCGCGGGCCGCTCGGCGAAGGCCGCACCGCCCCATGCGCCGATCGCGACGGCCAGTACGGCCCAGAGCGCCGCACCGACGGCGTCGTAGGCCATGAATCGGCGTACGGGAAAGCCCACGCTCCCCGTGCACAGCGAGGACACCACCCGCCCGCCCGGCAGATAGCGCCCGGCCACGATCAGTACAGCGGCATGGCGCTCGACCTCGGCGCGCGCCCACGCGTGACGCCGGCGGCCCCGCTCGCCCCGCAACAGCAGGCGCAGCACGCCTGGTCCGGCCCGACGGCCGATCAGATGCCCGCCCACGTCACCGGCGAAAGCGCCCGTGGCGGCGAGCAGCGTGAGCAGTGCCAGCCGCTGCGGGTCGGGCCCGATCAGGACCGCAGCCGTCACCACGGTCGTCTCGCTGGGCATGAAGGGCAGCAGCGCGTCCAGACCGGCCGTGACGAAGACGATCCCCCACAGCCACGGCGAGTCCACCACGCCCTGGAGGAGACCGGTGTACTCGTCGAGCCACTCAAGCATGCCGCCCCGACACCTCTGTACTGCGCGGGAGTCGGACACCTGCCCCATGCGCCGCGGCGCCCGGGGCACCGCCGGACGAGGCGCGCCGGGCGGCCGCCGCGAGCATCCTGCGATCCACCCCCGCCCCCGGCCGGAGCGCCTCGTGCGCCTCGACCCGTACGGCCAGACCGCCGGCGCGCGCCACCCGCCGCAGCGAGCCGACGAAGGAGTCGTCGCCGACGAACGCCGCCACCGTGCTGGGCACACCGTGCTGGCGATAGCTGACCGTCACCGGCCGCACCGGCGCCCCCGCGTCGATCGCCGACTGGAACATCGCCCGGCGGTACGAACCTCCCGCCTCGGTGCACCAGGTCGTCCCCTGCGGGAACACGATCACGGACTGCCCCGCGAGCAGCCGGTCCCGCACCGCGGCCACCGCCCCCGGCAGGGCCCGCGGACTCTCCCGCTCCAGGAAACATGTGCCGGCCCGCCGCGCGAGGCGTCCCACCAGCGGCCAGTGCCCGACCTCGCGCTTTGCCACCAGGGAGGCCGGCTCCCTGGCCAGCAGGGCCGGCACGTCCAGCCAGGAGACATGGTCCGCCACGATCAGCGTCCCCACCGGCGGGCCGCCGTCCCCGGGCAGGCTGAGCGGGGAGTCGTCGCCCTCGAGCCGTACTCCCAGCGCGTCCAGCAGCCGGCGCGCCCGGTTCCGGACCGCATCGGGCCGGTCGAGGGAATCGCCCGCGAGGAGCGAACCACCCGCTGCCAGCAGGAAGTTGAGGCATCGCAGGGCAGCATCCGAGGCCCGCACCGGCGGCGCCCCGTGCACCGCGCAGCCCGGTGTGCACGGTGAGCGAGGCGACCAGGCGTTCATCCCGCTTCCCCGAGGAAGAACCGGCGGTAGCGGTCGCCGATGCGGTCCACGTCGAGCAGTACGTAGAAGTCGGCGACCCCGAACTCCGGGTCGTGAGCCGGTGCACCGCAGATCCACGCACCGAGACGCAGATAGCCGCGCAGCAGCGGCGGCAGGTCCGTGTACGCGGCCGGCTCCGCGAGCGGGCCGTCCGGCTGCCAAGGGCGGTGCGGGTGGACCCGCAGCTCGGGCGGCGCCGCGTGCCAGGCCGTGCCGAGCAGCCAGGCGCTGGTCGCCGCCCGGCTGCCGCCCTCCAGGGGCACCGAGGCGCAGCCGCCCAGATACCGGTGCCCGGAGAGCAGTACATAGCGTGCGAGCGCCGACCACATCAGGTTGATCACCGCGCCGGATCGGTGGTCCGGGTCGACGCAGGAACGGCCGGCCTCCACCAGCCGCCCCCGGATGCCCGCCAGCGACGACAGCTCGAACTCGCCCTCCGAATAGAGCAGTTCGGACCGGCCCGGCGGCAGCAGACGGTAGGTGCCGACGACCTTCCCGGTGCCTGTCTCGGTCACCACCAGATGGTCGGCGACCGCGTCGAAGGAGTCGGCGTCGAGGCCCGCCAGCGGCGAATGCAGCCGCGCGCCCAGCTCCTCGCCGAACACCTCGAAACGCAGCCGCTGGGCCGCCCGGATCTGTTCCGGCGTATCGGCGATCGACACGGCGTAGGTACGGGAATCCGCGGTTACAGTGGGCAGGGCAGGACGGGGCATGGGTGGACCTCCATCGACTGGTGTGTCAGACCCCGCGCGACACCGTGTGCAGCGCAGCCGCGTGGGACGCCTCTTGTCTTGCCGGGCCGTCGAGTTGCAGCTCGGCGGCCCGTTCCACTTCACCGTGCAGCGACGCGGTGAACGTGTCAAAGACTCCTGACACTTGTCAGGGAAGGATGAGGGAAAGTCAGGGTCGCCTCAGGGTCCTCCCCGTCGCGGCCCCCGGCGAACGCGGGAGAGCGGGAGACCCATGCGCGTACCCATGACAGTCAGCGACTTCCTTGACCGGGCGGAGCTCGGCTTCCGCGACTCCACCGGTGTCGTCGACGAGCCGGACCAGCCCGCACCGCCGGTCCCCACCGCCACGTACGGGCAGCTGGCCGACCGGGTCCGGGCCTGGCAGGCCGGCTTCGACGCGCTGGGGGTCGGCGTGGGTGAGCGGATCGCCGTCGTCAGCCACAACTCGGCACGCCTGCTCGAGCTGCTGTTCGCGATCACCACCAGCGGTCGGATCTGCGTGCCGGTAAACTTTCGCCTCCGTCCCGACGAGGTGGACTACGTGGTCCGGCAGAGCGGCGCCGGTGTGCTGCTCGTCGACCCGGAGCTCGACCACGCCCTGGCGGACGTCAAGGCGCGCCACCGCTACGTACTGGGCGAGCAGACCGAGACGGAGCTGATGCGCTTCGGCGTGCAGCCGCGGCCCTGGACCGAGCCCGACGAGGACGCCACCGCGACCATCAACTACACTTCCGGAACGACCGCACGCCCCAAGGGAGTCCAGCTCACCCACCGCAACATCTGGGTGAACGCCCTGACCTTCGGCCTGCACACCAGGGCCTGGGAGCGCGACGTCTATCTGCACACCTTGCCGATGTTCCACTGCAACGGCTGGGGCATGCCCTTCGTCATGGCCGGACTCGGCGCCAAGCAGGTGGTGCTGCGCAAGGTCGACGGCACCGAGATCCTGCGCCGGGTCGAGCAGCACGGCGTCACTCTGATGTGCGGCGCACCCGCGGTGTGGAACGCGGTCCTGGACGCGGCCGCAGCCTGGGACGGCGAGATCCCGGGCCGTGACCGGGTGCGCATCGTCTGCGCGGGCGCGCCGCCGCCGTCCCGGACCATTCAGCGCGTCGGTGAGGAGCTGGGCTGGGAGTTCACCCAGATCTACGGCCTCACCGAGACGTCACCGGTGCTCACCTTCAACCGCACCCGTGCGGAGGACGACGAACTGCCCGCCGAGGAGCGCGCCCGCAAGCTGTCCCGGGCCGGCCTGCCCGCCCTCGGCGTACGCCTGAAGGAGGCCGAGTCCGGCGAGGTGCTCGCGCGGTCGAACGTGGTCCTCGACGGCTACTGGGAGAAGCCCGACGAGACCGAAGCTGCCCTGCAGGACGGCTGGTTCCACACCGGTGACGGCGGCTCCCTCGACCCCGACGACGGTCATCTGACGATCTCCGACCGGAAGAAGGACGTGATCATCACCGGCGGCGAGAACGTCTCGTCGATCGAGGTCGAGGACGCGATCTTCAGCCATCCCGCGGTCGCCGAGGTCGCCGTCATCGGCGTACCGCACGAGAAGTGGGGCGAGACCATCAAGGCCCTGGTGGTGCTCGCGGATGGCGCCGATGCGGACGAGGCGGCGATCATCGCCCACTGCAAGGAGCGCATGGCCGGCTACAAGTCCCCGACGACGGTCGAGTTCCGTACGGAGATCCCCCGCACGGCCACCGGCAAGGTCCAGAAGTTCAAGCTCCGCGCGCCGTACTGGTCGGGGCGCGACCGGGGTGTCAACTGACAGCTGGCCGGGGGTGTTTCCCGGACTCGGACCCGGGCCCGGACCACCGACGCCAAGCTCCGACGCCGACCACTTGCAGCAAGCACCACCGACAGCGGCCACCGCCGGAGCGCCAGGTCGAGGCGCCTCGGCGGTGGCCGTGCCGCATCGCGCGCGGCGTGCCGGGCGGAGGAGGCTCGCACGCTGCACACGGACCGGCCGGCCGCCTTACGGGGGGAGTGCGGCCGGCCGGGGACGGGGGTCAGGCCCGCAGCTCGGGGAAGTCCTCGTATCTGAACTCCGTTGCGGGGCCTGGCCCTTCGGCCGCGGCCGCGTTCTCCCGCTGCCGCAGTTCCACTCGGCGGATCTTGCCGGAGATGGTCTTCGGCAGGTCGAAGAACTCGATCCGGCGCACCCGCAGGAACGGCGCGAGCCCGTCGCGGGCGTGCCTGAGGATCGACAGGGCCGTCTCGCGGTCCGGCTTCCAGCCCTCCGCGAGCGCCACATACGCCTTCGGCACGGAGAGCCTGGTCGGATCGGGCTGCGGGACGACCGCCGCCTCCACCACGGCCGGATGCTCGATGAGCACACTCTCCAGCTCGAACGGCGACACCTTGTAGTCCGAGGACTTGAACACGTCGTCCGTGCGCCCGATGTACGTCAGATAGCCGTCGGCGTCCCGGGACGCGACATCCCCGGTGTGGTAGCGACCGCCGTGCATCGCCTCGGCGTTCCGCTCCGGGTCGTCCAGGTACCCCGTCATCAGATTGACCGGCCGCCGGCTCAGATCCAGGCAGATCTCGCCCTCGTCCGCGGCCGGTTCGCCGGTGACCGGGTCGACCAGGACCACCGGGACGCCGGGCAGCGGGCGGCCCATCGAGCCGGGCTTCACCGGCTGGCCGGGGGAGTTGGCGATCTGCGCGGTGGTCTCGGTCTGCCCGAAGCCGTCCCGGATGGTCAGCCCCCAGGCGTCCTCGACCCGTGCGATCACCTCGGGGTTGAGCGGCTCACCGGCGCCGAGGATCTCGCGCAGTCCCTCCGGGCGCGGCCCGAGCTCGGACTGGATCAGCATCCGCCACACGGTCGGCGGCGCACAGAAGGTGTTCACGCCCGCCCGCCGGATCTGCTCCAGGAGCGAACTCGCGTCGAAACGCGTGTAGTTGTACACGAACACCGTCGCCTCGGCGATCCACGGAGCGAAGAACAGGCTCCAGGCGTGCTTCGCCCAGCCCGGCGAGCTGATCGTCAGATGCACATCGCCGGGCCGCAGACCGATCCAGTACATCGTCGTCAAGTGACCGACGGGGTACGAGGTGTGGGTGTGCTCGACCAGCTTCGGCTTGCTGGTCGTACCCGAGGTGAAGTACACGAGCAGCGGGTCGTCCGGTGCGGTCACGGCGCTGAACGGACCGGCGGACTCGGTGTCGTACGCCTCGGACAGCGGGTGCCAGCCCTCGACGGGCGGGCCGACCACGATCCGGGTGAAGTCGCCCGCGACATCGGCGAACTTCGCGGTGTCGGCGTGATCGGCGACCACGAAGCGGGCACGCCCGCGGTCGATGCGGTCGGCCAGGTCCGCGCCGCCGAGGGCGACCGTGGTCGGCATGATCACGGCGCCCAGCTTGGCGACCGCCAGCATGGTCTCCCACAACTCGACCTGGTTGCCCAGCATGAGCAGTACGCGGTCGCCCTTGCCGACCCCGATGCCGCGCAACCAGGTCGCGACACGGTCCGACCGGTCGACGAGCTCGGCGAAGCTGTGCCGCCGCTCGGAGCCGTCCTCCTCGACGATCCACAGGGCCGTGCGGTCGTTGCCCCTGGCGAAGGAGTCGAACCAGTCCGTGGCCCAGTTGAAGCGCTCCGGCAGCACCGGCCATTCGAAGGTGGCCACGGCCCGGTCGTACTCACCGGCCAGGCCGACGAGCAGGTCGCGTGCGTCGCGGTAGTCCATGCGGTCATCCCATCGTGCAGGGGGCGTGGCGGCGACCGTCCCTCGAGGGCACCTCCCGGGGATTGACGCCGCCAGGCGATCTTCCGCATCCTGGCCGCGCACGGCGCGGCCGGGAACCCCCGAACGGGGGAGAGGGCCGTCGACGGAGGATGGCGAGGACGAGGAAGTGGCCGAGGAAGTGGCGGAGGAAAGCGCGCCCGCACGGCGCCGGGACAACGCCGACGCCTTCCGCACCGCCCTGCGCGCCGTCCGCCGCGAGGTCGGCGTCCCGCTCGCCTTCGCCGGCGACGCCGCACAACCCACCCTGCGCCTGTCGTACTTCAACGGCAATCGCACCGACGGACTCCGCGGACTGCTCGTCCAGCGCGGCTTCGGCCTCGGCGGCCGCGTCCTCGACGAGGCCAGACCCGGCACGGTGCACGACTACGCCACCGCCGGCACCATCACCCACGACTACGACGCCCCGGTGCTCGCCGAGGGCATCTACGCCGTCACCGCGGTACCGGTGGTGGTCCGCGGCACCGCGCAGGGCGTCCTGTACGGCGCGATCCGCGAGAGCGTCGCGCTCGGCGACCGGGTCACCGAGGGCCTGGTACGGGTGGCCCGCCGCCTGGCCGGCGAGCTGACCGTGCGCCAGGAGGTCGACCGACGTGTCGAGCAGCAGCTGGCTGCCGCCCGGGAGGCCGCCGAGGCGCGGGTGAGCGAGCGGCTGCGCGAGGCGCACGCGGAGCTGCGCAGCGTGAGCGCCGCGGTCGACGACCCGGATCTCCGGCAGCGGCTGCAGCGGATCGCCCTGCGGCTGCAGCCACAGGACGGGACGCCTGCCGTGGTCCTGACCGCACGTGAGACCGACGTGCTGGCCCAGGTCGCCGTCGGCTGCACCAACGCCGAGACCGCCGCCAGGCTCGGCGTGAAGCCGGAGACGGTCAAATCGCACCTCTCCAGCGCCCTGGCGAAGCTCGGCGCCGGCAACCGGCAGGCCGCGGTGGTCGCCGCCCGCCGGGCGGGACTGCTGCCCTGACCGGCCACGGGCGCCCCGAGCCGGCCGGAAGGCCCGGCTACGCTGGGCGCATGCCTTCCAGCCGCCGCACCGCACGCCAGGCCGACCTGATGGAACGCCTTGTGGCACTGCTCCTCGCGGAGGGCTTCGCCGCCTTCACCGTGGACGACCTCGTGGAGCGGCTTCGCTGCTCCAAGACCACGCTCTACCAGCTGGCCGGCAGTCGCCAGGACCTCGTGGTCGAGGCGGTCAAGCACTACTTCAGGGGTGCGACCGAGGCCGTCGAGAAGCGGGTCGCCCAGACGGCCGCGCCGGCCGACCGGGTCCGCGCGTATCTGAACGCGGTGGCCGAGCAACTGCGCCCGCTCTCCCGCCGGTTCCTCGACGACATGGCGGACTTCCCGCCCGCGCGGCAGGTCTACGAGTCCAACACCCAGCTCGCCGCGGACCGGGTGCGCCAGCTGATCGCCGAGGGGGTGTCCGCGGGCTCCTTCCGCGAGGTGGACGCGGCCTTCGTGGGCGAGGTCGCCGCGGCGACCATGCGGCAGATCCAGCGCGGCGAGCTCGGCGAGCGCACGGGACTCAGCGACTCCGCGGCCTACGCCCAGCTCGCCTCCCTGATCGTGTACGCGGTGTCGGCCTGAAGGCACGCTGCGCGCGGCCCCTGCTCCCGCTTCGGCTCACCTGCCGCTCTCGTCCGCGCCCTCGCCCGCTTCCGGAACGGTACGCAGACTGATACTTTCGTACTGTTCTCCGTATCGTTGTAGTGATCGCTGCACAGACCGCTGCAGTGATCGTTGTAGCGCTGAATCGTCGAGTCGTGGAGGTGCGCCATGCCGGCCACTCGCGCCCTGCCCACCAGGGAAGCCGCCGACCTGATCGAGCTCACCCGCACCCTCGCGGCCAAGGAGCTCGCCCCCAGGGCCACCGAGGCGGAGGCCGACGGCACCTTCCCGCGCGACATCTTCCGGCTGCTCGGCCGCAGCGGACTGCTCGGTCTGCCCTACGACGAGGAGTACGGCGGCGGGGGCCAGAGCTACGAGGTCTACCTCCAGGTCCTCGAAGAGCTGGGCGCCGTCTGGTCCAGCGTCGGCATCGGTGTCTCGGTGCACGGCCTCGCCTGCTTCGGCCTGGCGGCGTACGGCTCCGAGGAGCAGAAGCGCACCTGGCTCCCCGAGCTGCTCGGCGGTGAACTCCTGGGTGCCTACTGCCTGTCCGAGCCGCACGCCGGCTCCGACCCGGCCGCGATGCGCACCCGCGCCGTGCGCGACGGCGACCACTACGTCCTCAACGGCACCAAGGCCTGGACTACGCACGGCGGCCACGCCGACTTCTACACCGTGATGGCCCGGACCTCCGATCACCGTACGCACGGCATCAGTTGCTTCCTGATCCCCGCGGACACCCCCGGCCTGCACGCGGACCCGCCGGAGAAGAAGATGGGCCTGACCGGCTCGGCCACCGCCACCATGCGCTTCGAAGACGTCCGCGTCCCCGTCGACCGCCGGATCGGCGAGGAGGGCCAGGGCCTGCACATCGCCCTGGCCTCGCTCGACCGCGGCCGCCTCGGCATCGCCGCCGTCGCCACCGGACTCGCCCAGTCCGCCCTCGACCAGGCGCTGCGGTACGCCCAGGAGCGCGAGACCTTCGGCAAGCCGATCATCGAGCACCAGGCCCTTGCCTTCATGCTCGCCGACATGGACGCCGGCATCGTCTCCGCCCGCGCCACCACGCAGGCGGCCGCCCGCCTCAGGGACCTCGGGCTGCCGTTCACCGTGGAGGCCTCCGTCGCCAAGCTCGTCGCCACGGACAATGCGATGAAGGTCACCACCGACGCCGTCCAGGTACTCGGCGGCTACGGCTACACCCGCGACTTCCCGGTGGAACGCCTGATGCGCGAGGCCAAGGTCATGCAGATCTTCGAGGGCACCAACCAGATCCAGCGCCTGGTCATCAGCCGCGCCCTCGACCGCGACGCGGGCGGAGCGATCACGGTGGTGGACGGGGGGAGTTGAGCCGGGGCATCACGCACCGGAGCCCTTCCCCGCCGCGACGTACTGCCGAGCCGGCCGCAGCGCCTCGGCGTGCAGGGCCTCGTCGATGTCGATGAGCATCTTCGTCATGACCACCACTCTCGTGTATCCGTGAGCGTCATGCGTCCACGTGCGTGAGATCGCACGTGAGGGTAGGCGCCCGCCCCCACCCCGGGGCATGCTGATCGTCAGGCCCGGGAGCGCGAGGAGGAGTACAGGTGATCGGACGCGGCGACGTACCGGCGGAGGCACTCTCGTATGCGCACGGTGTTGCGGAGTGGCCGCTGCTCGGGGACACCATCGGGGCGAATCTGGACCGGACCGTCGCCCGGTTCGGGGATCGGGACGCCCTGGTGGACGTGCCGGGTGGGCGACGCTGGACGTACGCACAATTCGGCGCGGACGTCGACGAGTTGGCGCGCGGACTGATCGCCAAGGGTGTCGCCAAGGGCGACCGGGTGGGCATCTGGGCGATCAACTGCCCGGAGTGGGTGCTCGTCCAGTACGCGACCGCCCGCATCGGCGCCGTCCTGGTGAACATCAACCCGGCCTATCGCGCCCACGAACTCGAGTACGTACTCAAACAGTCCGGGATCGGCGTCCTGGTCGCGTCGCTCGGCCACAAGTCCAGCGACTACCGCGCCCTGGTCGACCAGGTCCGCGCCAACTGCCCCGACCTGCGCGAGACCGTCTACATCGGCGACCCCACCTGGCGGGACCTCACGGCGGCCGGCGCCACCGTCGAGCAGCGTGAACTCGACACCCGCAGCGCCGAGTTGAGCTGCGACGACCCCATCAACATCCAGTACACCTCGGGCACCACCGGCTTCCCGAAGGGAGCCACGCTCTCCCACCACAACATCCTGAACAACGGACACCGGGTCGGCGGCCTCATCGGCTACACGGAGCAGGACCGCATCTGCCTGCCCGTGCCGTTCTACCACTGCTTCGGCATGGTCATGGGCAATCTGGCGGCCACCTCGCACGGCGCCTGCATGGTGATCCCCGCCCCGTCCTTCGAGCCCGCGGCCACCCTCGCCGCCGTACAGCAGGAGCGCTGCACCTCGCTGTACGGCGTACCCACCATGTTCATCGCCGAGCTGAATCTGCCGGACTTCGCCACGTACGACCTCTCCACCCTGCGCACCGGCATCATGGCCGGATCGCCCTGCCCGGTCGAGGTGATGAAGCGGGTCGTCGCCGAGATGCACATGGAGCAGGTGTCCATCTGCTACGGCATGACGGAGACCTCGCCCGTCTCGCTGCAGACCAGGATGGACGACGACCTGGAGCGCCGCACCGGCACCGTCGGCCGCGTCCACCCCGACCTGGAGGTCAAGGTCGTCGACCCGGCCACCGGCCGCACCGTCGCCCGCGGCGAGCCCGGCGAGCTCTGCACCCGCGGCTACAGCGTGATGCTCGGCTACTGGGACGAGCCCGAGCGCACCGCCGAGGCCATCGATCAGGGCCGCTGGATGCACACCGGCGACCAGGCGGTGATGCGCGACGACGGCTATGTACGGATCGTCGGCCGCATCAAGGACATGATCATCAGGGGCGGCGAGAACATCTACCCGCGCGAGATCGAGGAGTTCCTCTACGCCCACCCGAAGATCGCCGACGTCCAGGTGGTGGGCGTCCCGCACGAGCGCTACGGCGAGGAGGTGCTCGCCTGCGTCGTCCCGCGCGACCCGGGCGACCCGCTCACCCTCGACGAACTCCGCGACTTCTGTGCCGAACGGCTCGCCCACTACAAGATCCCGAGCCGCCTCGAGATCGTCGACTCCTTCCCGATGACGGTCTCCGGCAAGGTCCGCAAGGTCGAACTGCGCCGCCGCTACGGAGGGTGAGCGATAGCGTCACCCCATGGACGAAGCCGAACTGCTGCGCCGCTCCGACGGCCCGGTCACCCACAGCCGTCTCGTCGACGACCTCACCGCGCTCGGCCTCGGCGCCGGGGACGTCGTGATGTTCCACACCCGCCTCTCGGCCATCGGCTATGTGGCGGGCGGGCCGCGGACGGTCGTCGACGCGCTGCGCACGGTGGTGGGCGAGCGCGGCACGCTCATGGTCACCTGCGGCTGGAACGACGCACTGCCGTACGAATTCACCGACTGGCCCGAGCCCTGGCAGCGCGCCGTACGGGCCGAACACCCCGCCTACGACCCGGAGTTCGCCGAGCCGGACCACGAGAACGGCCGCCTGCCCGACGCCCTGCGGCGGTGGCCCGGCGCGGTCCGCAGCCGTCACCCCGACGCAAGCATGGCCGCGCTCGGCGCCCGCGCCCGCGAGCTGATGGCCGATCACCCGTGGGACCACCCGCACGGTCCGGGCAGCCCGCTGGCGAAGCTGGTCGAGGCGGGCGGCCGGGTGCTGCTGCTCGGCGCGCCCCTGGAGACCCTGACGCTGCTGCATCACGCCGAGGCCCTGGCCCAGGCGCCGGGCAAGATCTTCGTCACGTACGAACAACCGCTCCTGGAGGGCG
Organism: Streptomyces triticagri; assembly: GCF_003429565.1. Classification (GTDB taxonomy): domain Bacteria; phylum Actinomycetota; class Actinomycetes; order Streptomycetales; family Streptomycetaceae; genus Streptomyces; species Streptomyces triticagri. The sequence goes on along the minus strand of NZ_QUAK01000116.1, from coordinate 22,080 downwards.
GGTCGAGGGTCTGGCGACGCTTCACCGACATCGACTCGTCGCAAGGCGCCTACGACTACGCGCCGTTGGTGGCCGAGGGCCGCGACCCGTTCGACGCGATCACGAGCGACCTGCTCGCGGCAGGCCACGGACGTACGGGCCACGTGGGCGCGGCCCGCAGCCACCTCCTCGAGGCCCGCGAGGTCGTGGCCTTCGCCCTCGACTGGATCGAGAGCCGCTTCGGGCGTTAGGACCGGTTCCCTCAAGGCCGACTGCGACTGTCCAGGCGTTCCGTCGGCCCGCCGAAGGCGAGAACCAGGGTTCGTGTCGCCAGGAGCCAAGACCCGTCGATCCTGCGGAAGGTGTCCTCGTAGTGGCCGATGTTCGCCGGCAACCGGGGCGCCACCAGCGCCCCCTCGGTATGGCCGTCGACGCGGTAGGTCGCGAAGTAGGTGATCCCCGCGGCGGTGTCCGGCGAGTCGACCGTGATCAGAATGTTCGTGCACATCCGCCGCGACAGCCGATCCGCCGGTCGGGCGCCGAAGTATTCGCGCAGTGCTTCCCGGCCTTCGATCCGCCGCTGGTCGTACGGCCATGCCCAGACTCCGTCGGGAGTGAAGAGGTCGGACACCGTGCCCGGCTCGCCGAGGTCGAGCCGACGGACGAAGTCCAGGACCAGGCGCTCACAGGCGCGTTCCGCGAGGAGACGCTCCATCGGGTCGGGATCGCTGGTAGCCATCTCCACTTCCTACCAGCGCCGCCTGCGCGTCCACGACTCCTTTACCCGGCCGCCGCCCCAGGCCGTACGGGCCGCCGCATGCAGACTCGGGGCCATCGGTCGAGGCCCAGGTCCGCCTCGTGGGCGCGGACCGCCGCCAGGCCGGGTGTCAGTTCCTCGTCGGCGAGGCGGTGGAAGCCGAGTCGCTCGTAGTACGGGGCGTTCCACGCGACCTCGGCGAAGGTGGTCAAGGTGAGCGCAGTGAGGCCCTCGCCTGCCGCGAACTGGTCCGCGTGGTCGATGAGTTGACGGCCGAGGCCGCGACGGGCGGCGGACGGGTGGACCGTGACCTGCTCGATGTGCAGCCCGCCGTCGAGCGGTTCGCCGAGCAGATAGCCGAGTGGCCGGTCGCCGTCCCCGGTGTGCACCCAGGCCCTTCCCGCCTTCCAGAACCGCTCGAGCTCCTCGTCGCCCGGCGGCTCGTCCTCGGCGATCCGCACCATCCCGAGCGGCCGGAACAACTCCCCGGCGGCCTGCTCGATCTCCTGCAGGCCGGCCAGCTCATGAAGCAGAGCAAGTCGAATCGTCACGCGGTCCAGTATCGGGTGCGTGACGTGGCGCCCTGCAGCGAGGGGGGAATCGTCCGGCGGAACTGTGCGGGCCGTACAACAGTCTTGTCTCTCGGAGCGGGCGCATCCGCCGGCCGAGCGGCGACGACGGGGGACACGATGGGACGTTCGTGGTGGCGAGGTGCGCGCAGCAGCGCGGTCGTGGGTACGGCTCTGCTGTTGGTGGGGGCCTGCACGGGTGGCGGTGATCGACCGGATCCGGACCCGTCCGCTGCGCGGTACTCCATGGACGAGGTCTGGCGGGCGGACATCGAGCGCCGGCCGGCCGGGGGCGCGTGGAATGTGGACGTCCTGTCCACCGCGGACACCGTGGTCGGCGTCACCCGGGCCGGAGTGCACGGATACCGGGCCAAGTCGGGTGCCCGTCTCTGGAAGGTCAAGCCGCCCCGGGGCGCGACCGTGCCCTGCGGGGTGACCGGCGAGGTGAATTCGGCCGGGATCGGTGTGGTGCTCTACGGCAAGGGCGCGGAGTATCCGCGTCCTGCGTGCACCACGATGGCGGCGATCGACACGCGTGACGGGTCCGTGCTGTGGAGTCGGTCCCTCGACCGCGTCGACGGCCTGCACAGCGAGGCTGTGTCGGTGAGTGAGCGTGTGGTGGCGGTCTCCAACGGCCACGGCGGGGCGGCGTCGTCCTTCCAGCGGCACGACGTCATCACCGGAGAACGGCTGGGTGCGCTGAAGGAGCCGTCGGGGAAGTGTGCGCTGATGCGACATTTCGTCGGGGACGGCCGGGTGGTGCGCTTCCACAACTGCGGGGGAGACCACCGGGTCAACGCCTACGACATCGACAGCGCCGACGGCGCAGCCGAGTGGAGCCGGCCCGTCAACCATGACATCTGGAACTACGACCTCGTCGGCGCGGAGGGCGCCGACGGCAAGTCGCCCCTGGTGTTCAGCGGCAGAGGAAGGGTGTTCCGGACCTACGACGCGACCGGCCGGAGGCTGCCGGACATCACGGTCTCCGAGAAAGCCGGCGACGAGGTCGGGGCTCGGGATCCTCTCATCGTCAGTGATGCGGTCCTGGTGACCCGCCATTCGCGCAAGAAGGGTACGGACACCCTGGTCGCGCATGACCTGTCAACGGGCAAGCAGTTGTGGGAGATCAAGGACAAGCGTGGGTACGACGTGCTCGGCGTCGACCGGGGCAGCGGCAGCCTCCTGGCACTGGCGAACGACAGCCCCGGCATCAAGATCGAGCGGACACTCCGGCGTATCGGGCTGCGGACGGGCAAGGTCACGAAGGAGGGTGAGCTGCCGTACGACAAGGCCGTGCAGTGGTCCTACACATGGGACCGCGAGAGGCTCTACGGCATCACATTCCGCCGCAAGGACAGCTCGGCCGAGAAGTGGCAGCTCGCGATCGCCGCGTACCGGCGCCCCGTATGACGGAAGCTTCGCGCCCTACGCCCCCGTCGTCACCAGCTCGTCCGCCGGGCTGTTGACCGGCTGCGGGGTGCCCGTGAGGTCGAGGACGAAGAGGGGGACCGTGAGGGTGTCGGCGCGCACGCGGGCCTCGTCGGTGTAGCCGGCCAGGGTGAAGTACACGCCGGTCGCCGAGGCCGAGAGGCTGCTCAGCCAGAGGCATTCGACGTCCCGGACGGTCGCGGGTCGGGTGGACGGCTCGACCTGGGCGACGAGACCCGGCGCGCGCAGGCCCGTCGCCGAGTCCTCGCGCGGTTCCGTGCTGCGTACCTCGCGGTAGCCGAGCCACTTCAGATAGAGGGCCGCGGCCGTCACCGCGTCGCGGGCGGTACGGATCGTCACGGGGTGGAACGCCGGACGGGGCGCCGGGGCCGTCGGTGGCAGCGGGATGTGCGGCGGCAGCACAGTCTGTGCGGGCGGCGGGCCGGTCGCCACCGACTTCACCGGGATACGCAGGGCCGTACCGCAGGAGCAGCCGAGCTCGGGCTGCGGCCACTGGTCCTGGCGGCCGCAGCCGGGGCAGCGTACCGACACCCATTCGTCGGCCCAGGTGCGCTGCTCGATCGGGACGGCTCCGGCCCCGCGCAGCAGCGGCGGTGTCACCGGGGTCCCGCAGCTGCAGGGGAAGCTCGGCGGTGCGTAGAGATGTTCGCGGCGGCATTCGGGGCAGCGCACCGGAACGCTCTCTGTCATGGCTCTGCGGCCCCCCTCTGGCTCTGCGGCCGGCCGCACGACCGGCTCGGCTGCTGCGTACCCCCATCGTCCATCACGAGCGAAGTTCTGTGGAGGGACTTCGGCACGTCGAGCGGGGCCGGCGCCCGAAGTTGCGGACGTTCCGCCCCTGCACTCTTGACGGCCCGCTCGACCTGCTCTTACATTGCTTCCGTATCGCAGAACATAACTTTCACATAGTGGAAGTCGCGAGATTCGCGGCGCAGAGTCACACGGCGCGGAGTCACGCAGCACAGATTCAGCAGCACAGAGTCATCAGTCCGACGGCCACGCAGGAGTACCCGATGCCCCGAATGACAGCCGCCCGCGCGGCAGTGGAGATCCTCAAGCGGGAAGGCGTGACCAACGCGTTCGGAGTGCCGGGCGCCGCGATCAACCCCTTCTACAAGGCGCTCAAGGAGGGCGGTGGCATCGACCACACGCTCGCCAGGCACGTCGAGGGCGCCTCGCACATGGCCGAGGGCTACACCCGCACCAACCCCGGCAACATCGGTGTGTGCATCGGTACTTCGGGCCCGGCCGGCACCGACATGATCACCGGTCTGTACTCCGCGATCGGTGACTCGATCCCGATCCTGTGCATCACCGGCCAGGCCCCGAGCCACCTCCTGGCCAAGGAGGACTTCCAGGCCGTCGACATCGCCTCGATCGCCAAGCCGGTCAGCAAGATGGCCGTCACCGTGCTTGAGGCCGCCCAGGTCCCGGGCGTCTTCCAGCAGGCCTTCCACCTGATGCGCTCCGGCCGCCCGGGCCCGGTCCTGATCGACCTGCCGATCGACGTCCAGCAGACCGAGATCGACTTCGACCCGGACACGTACGAGCCGCTGCCGGTCTACAAGCCGGCTGCCACCCGCGCCCAGGTCGAGAAGGCCATCGGCTTCCTGCTCGAGTCCGAGCGCCCGCTGATCATCGCGGGCGGCGGCATCATCAACGCCGACGCCAGCGACCTGCTCGTCGAGTTCGCCGAGCTCACCGGCACGCCGGTGGTGCCCACCCTGATGGGCTGGGGCACCATCGCGGACGACCACGAGCTGAACGCCGGCATGGTCGGCCAGCAGACCGGCCACCGCTACGGCAACGCCACGTTCCTCGAGTCGGACTTCGTGCTCGGCATCGGCAACCGCTGGGCCAACCGCCACACCGGCTACAACCTCGGCGTCTACACCGAGGGCCGCAAGTTCGTGCACGTCGACATCGAGCCCACCCAGATCGGCAAGATCTTCGCCCCGGACTACGGCATCACCTCCGACGCCAAGGCCGCGCTCGAGCTCTTCGTCGAGGTCGCCCGCGAACTCAAGGCCGCGGGCAAGCTCCCCGACCGCTCCGCGTGGATCGCCTCGCACCTGGAGCGCAAGGAGACCCTCCAGCGCCGCACGCACTTCGACAACATCCCGATGAAGCCGCAGCGCGTGTACGAGGAGATGAACAAGGCCTTCGGCCCGGACACCCGCTACGTCACCACGATCGGCCTCTCGCAGATCGCCGGCGCCCAGATGCTGCACGTCTACAAGCCGCGGCACTGGATCAACTGCGGCCAGGCCGGCCCGCTCGGCTGGACCATCCCGGCCGCGCTCGGCGTCGCCAAGGCCGACCCGGAGTCCCCGGTCGTCGCGCTCTCCGGCGACTACGACTTCCAGTTCATGATCGAGGAGCTGGCGGTCGGTGCCCAGCACCGCATCCCGTACGTCCATGTCCTGGTGAACAACGCCTACTTGGGCCTCATCCGGCAGGCGCAGATCGGTCTGGACATCAACTTCCAGGTCAACCTGGAGTTCGAGAACCAGAACAGCCCCGAGCTCGGTGTCTACGGCGTCGACCACGTCAAGGTCGCCGAGGGCCTCGGCTGCAAGGCGATCCGCGTCACCGACCCCGCCGAGCTCGCCACCGCCTTCGAGCAGGCCAAGAAGCTGGCCCAGGAGCACCGGGTCCCGGTCGTCGTCGAGGCGATCCTGGAGCGCATCACCAACATCGCGATGAGCCCGACCGCGGACATCAGCGCGGTGAAGGAGTTCGAGGAGATCGCCACCGAGCCCGGTCACGCCCCGACCGCGATCAGGCCCCTGAAGGTCTGATCCACCACGCTGCCGACCGGGCGGCGCCCGGTGGCCGGGCCCTCGAACCGGCCACCGGGACCCTCCGCATCCCGGTCGGCGACAGCCACGAAGGCCTCCGCGCCGGATCCTCGTACGAGTCCGGCGCGGAGGCCTTTCTGCCGGCCTGACGGGTCCGGCTACGTCCTCGGCATCAGCCGCCCGTGCGCACCACAGGGATCCAGATCTCCCCGTCCGCGTACGTGCCGTCCTCCGAGACGGTGGTGCGGGACAGCTCGGGGCCCGGCCGCAGTTCGTACGGGTTGGACGGGAACCACTGCGTGAAGATGTCCCGCCACAGGTACTGCACCGCCTGCGGGAACTCGCCGGAGGCCTCGAAGACCGCCCACGTGCCCGCGGGAACGACCAGCGTCTCCATGTCCTCGGGCGCCGCCCGAGTCGTCACCGCACCGTGGAAGTAGTCGAGTTCGGTGCCCTCCTCACGTCCGCCGGAGAGGTTCTCGACCGCGGCCAGGACTCCGCCGGGTTCGCCGTCCGACAGCTCCTCCAGGCGGTCCAGGTTCGCCCTGCCGATGCTCCGGATGAAATCGACGATCGCCGGATTCATGCCCTCGTGCACGAGAGGCACTCGGGTGCCCCGTCCGACCATCCGGAACTCGTCCCGCTCCGCCACGCGATACCGCATGCTGCTGCTCCCTTCGATGGTGAGACGGAAGGACATCCGGGGCTGCGAGCTGAGGCTCGCACCGGACCGCCGGGCCTCGCCGGGCGAGACCCCGTGCAGCTGGCGGAACGCCCGGGTGAACGCCTCCGCCGACGTGTAGCCGTACCGCACCGCGATCTCCAGGAGCGTCCGCTCGCCCGACAGGACCTCCGCGCCGGCCACCGTGAGGCGCCTGCGCCGGATGTACTCGGACAGCGGCATCCCCGCGAGTGCGGAGAACAGCCGCCGCAGGTGGTACTCCGACGTCCACGCGATCCGCGCCAGGTCCGCTGCCTCGATCCGGTCGCCGAGGTGCTCCTCGATGTGGTCCATGGCCTGGTTGAGCCGGTCCAGCACCCCGGTCTCCTTCCGTACTGCTCGACTTCCGTACCGCACCACTGCTGCGGTGCGTCACCAACGCTAGGAAGGACCAAGCCTGCACGACCCGACATCCTGTGCCCGCTCCGGTCGGGCGGAGGCGGCGGGTCGGGGCTCGGCAGGCCGGCCGCGCGCGGAGACCCGGATGCCGGCCGCCGTGAGCTGGCGGACCTGCAGCGAGCCGCACCAGCAGCGGGTCCACACCGTGAGGCCGCGGGCGGTGCGGTGCTCGGAGACGACCGCCGGGGCGGGCTCTCCGTCGGGCCAGCCGCAGTACGGGCAGGCGGCGGCCGCGGGTTCGGGGGGCTGGGCGGATGCTGCGGGCATGGGGCGGCGTTCCTTTCGGGTGGGGCGGGTCCGTCCCTGCCAGCTTCACGTGCTCGACCATGTATATCCAGGTTCGATATCTGCGCGAATTCGTGTACAACAGCTTCATGATTGATTTGCGACGTCTGGCCGTCCTGCGGGCCGTCTCCCGCTGTGGAACGGTGACCGCGGCCGCCGAGGTCGTCCACATGACCCCCTCGGCGGCCTCGCAGCAAATTCGGCGCCTGGCAAAGGAGTTGGGCGTCGAACTCCTCGAGCCGCACGGACGCCGGGTCCGCCTNGAACTCCTCGAGCCGCACGGACGCCGGGTCCGCCTCACACCGGCCGCCCGCGGTCTGCTGCGGCACGCCGATCACATCGAGCAGTACTGGCAGGAGGCCGAGAGCGAGCTGCACGCCGCGCACTCCTCGGTGCCCAGTGGCGTGCTGCGGGTCGCCGGGTTCCCCACCGCCGGCTGCACGCTGCTCGCGCCGATGGTGGCGCGACTGCAGTCCGAGTGGCCCCAGCTCACCGTGGAGCTGCGCGAGGCCGAGCCGCCGGACTGCTACGACCTGCTCTTCGCCGGGGACGCCGATCTGGTCGTCGTCGACTCCTCGCCGACGGCGCCGGCGCCGAGCGACGTCCGCTTCGATCACCAGGCGCTGTTCGACGACCCGTACGACATCCTCACGCACCGGGACCATCGGCTCGCGGGCGCGGCGGCGGTGGAGCTCGCCGACCTCGCGGACGAGCCATGGATCGTGGGGCCGCCGACGACCTCCTGCCGCCGGCTCGACCTGGCCGCGTGCGAGGCCGCCGGTTTCCTGCCCACCATCGCCCACCAGGCCCGTGACTTCCCGCTACGGGCGACCCTGGTGGGCCTCGGTCTCGGGGTGACGCTGATCCCCCGTCTGGTACGGATCCCGTCCGATCTCCCGGTCGTACGCATGCCGTTGACGGGGGAACAGCTGCCCTCGCGCAGGCTGGTGCGGGTGGTACGGGCGGGCAGCGCACAGCACCCGGCGATCGCGGCGGCGGTGGACGCCCTCGACCGCAGCCGGGCGCACGAGCACAGCTACGGCTGAACGCCGAAGGCGCGGCGTACGGGACCGTCCGTACGCCGCGCCTTCGGGGTTCGTGCCGGGACCGCGGCGGGTGCGATGACCTTCCGCGCCGCCCCCTCAGGCCGGGGGAGACACCGTCGGCTTCACCACCGCACTGGCTCGCACGCCGTCGCGGTCCCATGCCAGGGGGTGTTCGCGCACCCCCGCGTCCGCCGGAGCGGACTGCCCGCACCTCGGGCCACCCCTCATTCGGGCCCTCGGTGCGGGCAGGCGCCCGGAATCCCCGACCTCCCGTCAGGTCCCGGGCGCTGCCTGTGAGTTGCTCCCCGTCGCCGGGCAGCCGCTCAGTCCTCGCGCAGGGCGCGGACGGCTTCCTCGACGCGCTTGCCGTAGTCGGCGTCGGCGGCGTGGAAGTGGGCCAGGTTCTTCTCGATGACGTCGTCGCGCGAGACCTGCGAGAGGCCGCCCGCGATGTTCGCCACCAGGCGCTGCTTCTCGTCCTCGCCCATCAACCGGTACAGCTCGCCGGCCTGGAAGAAGTCGTCGTCCTTGGTGTGCGCCGGCGCCTCGTGGGTGCCGGTGTGACCCTGCACCGCGAGCGGCGAGACCAGCGCCTGACCGGTCTCGGCCGGGCCGTCGTACGAGTTGGGCTCGTAGTTCTTCGCGCCGCGGCCCTGCGAGTTGGAGGCCATCAGGCCGTCGCGGCCGTAGTTGTTCGCCTCGGTGGCGCGCGGGGCGTTCACCGCGAGCTGGGTGTGGTTGACACCCAGGCGGTAGCGGTGCGCGTCCGCGTAGGCGAAGAGGCGGCCCTGCAGCATCTTGTCGGGGGACGGACCGATGCCCGGCACGAAGTTGTTCGGGGAGAACGCGGCCTGCTCCACCTCGGCGAAGACGTTGTCCGGGTTGCGGTCCAGGACCAGTCGGCCGACCCGCTGCAGCGGGTAGTCGCTGTGCGGCCACACCTTGGTGAGGTCGAACGGGTTGAAGCGGTAGTCCGCGGCCTCGGCGGCCGGCATGACCTGCACGTAGAGCGTCCAGGACGGGTTCACGCCGCGCTCGATGGCCTGCAGCAGGTCCGTCTGGTGCGAGTTCGGGTCCTGGCCGGCCAGCTCGGCGCCCTGCTCGGCGGAGAGCGAGCGGATGCCCTGGTTCGTCTTGAAGTGGTACTTGACGAAGAAGGACTCGCCCTGGGCGTTCGTCCACTGGTACGTGTGCGAGCCGTAGCCGTTCATGTGGCGGTACGAGGCGGGGATGCCGCGGTCGCCCATCAGCCAGGTGATCTGGTGCGTGGCCTCGGGGGCGTGCGCCCAGAAGTCCCAGACGTTGTCCGGCTCCTGCTTGCCCGTGAAGGGGTCGCGCTTCTGGGAGTGGATGAAGTCGGGGAACTTGATCGGGTCCTTGATGAAGAACACCGGGGTGTTGTTGCCGACGAGGTCGTAGTTGCCCTCTTCGGTGTAGAACTTCACCGCGAAGCCGCGCGGGTCGCGGACCGCGTCCGCGCCGCCCAGGTTGTCGGCGACGGTGGAGAAGCGCAGGAACAGCTCGGTGCGCTTGCCGACCTCGCCGAGGAAGTTCGCGGAGGTGTAGCCGGTGACGTCGTCGGTCACCTCGAAGTAGCCGTAGGCACCGGAGCCGCGTGCGTGCACGACACGCTCCGGGATGCGCTCGCGGTTGAAGCGCGCGAGCTTCTCGAGGAGGTGCTGGTCCTGCAGCAGGATCGGGCCACCGACGCCGGCGGTGGCGGAGTTCTGATTGTCGGCGACCGGAGCACCGGACTCGGTCGTAAGCACGCGCTGCGCCATGATGTCGGGTTGACCTTCCATGCGGGAGCTGCTGAGCGGAAACCTGTTTCCGCCATGTGGAGCGTAAGTTCGGCCTGAACCGAACGTCAACAGTTTGTTGAAGAATTGCGAGCCCCGGGCATCGGGCCTGCGTACGGGCCTGTGCGGCGGTACGGCTCGGGGTGCGGTGACATCCGGACGGCGGCGGCGCCAGGGCGCGACAGGACAGGTGTCAGCGCCGCCGCCGACCGGAAGTGGGGTTCACCGGGCCGGAGTTGACGGACAACTCCGGCCCGGGAAGTACGGGTGCCCGAGGCTCAGGCGGCCGGCTTCTCGCCGGACAGACGCTCGACCGAGCGCAGCAGCGCCGAGTGGTCGAGGCCGCCGTCACCCTGCGCGCGCAGCGAGGCGACGAGCTGGGCCACCACGGCGCCGACGGGCAGCGAGGCGCCGACATTGCGGGCGGCGTCGGTGACGATGCCCATGTCCTTGTGGTGCAGGTCGATCCGGAAACCGGGCTTGAAGTCCCGGTTGAGGAAGTTGTCCTTCTTGCGGGTCAGGACCGTGGAGCCGGCCAGGCCGCCGTTGAGGACGTCGAGCGCGGCCGTCAGGTCCACGCCGGACTTCTCCAGGAAGACCACGGCCTCGGCGCAGGCCTGGATGTTGACCGCGACGATCAGCTGGTTGGCGGCCTTCACCGTCTGGCCGGAGCCGTGCGGGCCGCACAGGACGATGGTCTTGCCGAGCGCCTCGAGCAGGGGCTTGGCCTCGTCGAAGTCGGCCTGCTCGCCGCCGACCATGATGGACAGGACGGCCTCGATGGCACCGGCCTCGCCGCCGGAGACGGGCGCGTCGATGACGCGGATGCCCTTCTCCTTGGCGTTCTTGGCCAGGTCGACGGAGGTCTGCGGGGTGATCGAGGACATGTCGACGATCAGGGCGCCGGACTTCGCGTTCTCCAGGATGCCGTCCGGGCCGTACGCGATGGCCTCGACCTGCGGAGAGGCGGGCACCATCGTGACGACCACGTCGGCGTCCTTGACGGCCTCGGCGATCGACTTCGCCGCGGTGCCGCCGGCGGCGGCCAGGCGGTCCAGCTTGTCCTGCTCCAGGGTGAAGCCGGTGACGTCGTAACCCGCCTTGATCAGGTTCTCGGACATGGGGGAGCCCATGATGCCGAGGCCGATCCAGGCGATCTTCGGGAGGGTGCTCATGAGGGTGCCTTTCTTGCTGTGGTCCTCCGGGACGCGTCGGTCCCTCGGGGCCTGACTGCTGTACTGCGAAGTTGAGTGGCGTGCTCGGGAGTCAGCGCGCCGCGCGGGCTCCGGCCGGGAGCCAGCCGAAGGCCTCGGTGCTCGGCTTGTCGCCGGGCTTGTACTCCAGGCCCACGTAGCCCTCGTAGCCGGCCTTCTTCAGGCGGTCGAGGAGGGACTCCAGGGGCAGGTCGCCGGTGCCGGGGGCGCCGCGGCCGGGGTTGTCGGCGATCTGCACGTGCCCGGTCTTGTCGGTGTACGTGTCGATGATCTGCGCCAGACCGTCGGCGTTCTCGCCGTTCATGGACAGGTGGTACAGATCCATGAGGAACTTGGCGTTGCCGAGCCCGGTGGCGGCGTTCACCGCGTCCACGATCTCGATCGCCTTCGGGGCGCTCACGATCGGGCACTTCGGCGACTCGGGCGCATTGAGCGCCTCGATCAGCAGGATCGCGCCGATACGGTCGGCCTCGCGGGCGGCGAGCTGCAGGTTCTCCAGGGCGAGCTTGTCCTGCTCGGCCGGGTCCACGCCGTCGACGCGGTTGCCGTAGAGCGCGTTGAGCGCCTTGCAGCCGAGCGAGGCGGCGAAGTCGGCGGCCGGCTTGAGGTTGGCGCGGAACTTCTCCGACTCCTCGCCCGGGATGCTGAGCGCACCGCGGTCCGGGCCCGGCAGCTGTCCGGCGTAGAAGTTGAGGCCGGTGAGCTGGACGCCCGCGTCCTCGATCGCCGACTTCAGGGCGTCGAGCTCGGACTGCTCGGGGGTGGGGGAGTCGACCCAGGGCCACCACAGCTCGACCGCCGTGAAGCCGGCCGCCGCGGCGGCCGCGGGGCGCTCCAGGAGCGGGAGCTCGGTGTAGAGGATCGACAGGTTGACATTGAAGCGCTGGTCCGTGAAGCCCATGAGGGGTGGGCGCTCCTTCCGTGTCGCGAGCTTCCGTATTGCGGAAGTTACTTTCTACTTGATGGAAGATTGCCGTCCGGCGTTCGTGCTTGTCAAGAGGGCCGGACGGAAGCGGGGCAGAAATCGGCTCCGGCTGAGGCGTCGGCCGGGCCTGCCCAGTAGGTTGACGGCGTGCGATTGCGAGTGGAGTTCACGACCGAGCCCTTCGACCTCGACGAGGCCCCGCCCCATGCGGTGGTCGCCCGCGAGGTCGTGCAGACTGCCGACCTGGACGCCGTCGATGTCGGCCCGTTCGGCAATACGGCCGAGGGGCGCGCCGACGAGGTGCTGACCGCGGTGGACGCCCTGCTGCGCAGATCGCTCGCGGCCGGCGCGACCCGGGTCTCGCTGCAGGTCAATGTGATCGGCGAAGAAACGACCGGAGCTGCGGAGGGGGAGCGGTGACCGAGCCCAGGGACCACCCGTTCACCGCCGCGGTGAAGCCGCTGGTCGACGCGATGGGCGGTGAGCTGATCCCGCCCGCGGAGGCCTCCGGCGAGGATGTGGTCCTCAACTGGGAGGGCGAGGAACTGGTCGCTGTCCGACTGCCGCAGCTCGCGGACTCCCTGGACCGCATCCTGCTTGCCCTCGAGCGCCGGCACGGCAGACCGCTCGCCGAGCTCGACCGCAAGTCCAAGCAGGAGGTCGTCCGGATACTCGAGGGCCGCGGCGCCTTTGCCGTACGGCATGGGGTGGAGACCGTCGCCGGCGCGCTCGGAGTGTCCCGTTTCACCGTCTACAACTACCTGAACAGGGAAAACGCGGCCAAGGGAGAGTAACTTCCGCCTCCTTGGGCACACGCGTACTCACGCGTAGTGAAGGAGCCGTCGCCCGGATCGCCGGGCGGCGGCTCCTTTGTTCAAATGATTTCAACAAACTGTTGACGCGGTGTTGTGGAAGGTCTTAGCTATTCGCAGCCCGTCCAGCACAGCCACGGAGGCTCCCGTGACGTCGAGCACCACACCGGGCCTCGCCCGGTTCAACACCCTGGAGGAGTCCGCACTCGCTGCGGAACTGACCGAGGTGTGCGCCAGTTCCGTCTGGGGGAGCAAACTGCTCGCCCAGCGCCCCTACGCCACCGTCGATGCCCTCTTCACCGCGAGCGACGCCGCCATGGCCGAACTCGCCGTCGAGGACCTCGAGGAGGCGATGGCGGGACACCCGCCGATCGGCCGCCCCAAGCCGGGCGACCCGACGTCGGCCCGTGAACAGCGCGGCATGGCAGGCGCCTCCGAGGAGCTCAAGCAGGAACTGCTCGAACTGAACCTGGCCTACCAGGAGAAGTTCGGACACGTCTTCCTGATCTGCGCGACCGGCGCGACGGCCGAGTTCATGCTCGGCCGTCTCAAGGACCGGATCGGCAACGAGCCCGGAGCGGAGCGGGAGATCGTCCGCACCGAACTGGGCAAGATCAACCGGATCCGGCTCACCCGTCTCGTGGAAGAAGGAAGCGACGCATGAGCACCGACACGACCGCCTCCGTGTCCACCCACATCCTGGACACCAGCCTCGGCCGCCCGGCCGAAGGCGTCCCGGTGCAGCTCTCCGCGCGCAGCGGCGCCGGTGAGTTCGTGGACCTCGGTGGCTCGGCCACCGATGCCGACGGGCGTTGCAAGGACCTGCCGGCCCTGCCGGTGGGCACCACCCACGTACGTCTCGACTTCGCGACCGAGACGTACTTCCTGACCAGGAACGACCAGCAAGCCGAGGCGCAGCAGGACGCCCCCGCGAATCGGGACAGCGGTGCGTTCTTCCCGGAGGTGGCGATCACATTCGCCGTCGTGCCGGGCGAGCACTACCACGTACCGCTGCTGCTCAACCCGTTCGGCTACTCCGTATACCGAGGGAGCTAGCAGACATGCCCACGATTCTCGGCCAGAACCAGTACGGCAAAGCAGAGAACCGCGTCGTCAAGATCACGCGGGACGGCGACACCCACCACATCAAGGACCTGAACGTCTCCGTCGCCCTCTCCGGCGACCTCGACGACGTCCACTACTCCGGCTCCAACGCGCACTGCCTGCCGACCGACACCACCAAGAACACGGTGTACGCGTTCGCCAAGGAGTACGGCATCGAGTCGGCCGAGCAGTTCGGCATCCACCTCGCCCGGCACTTCGTGTCCAGCCAGGAGCCGATCCACCAGGCGCGCATCCGCATCGAGGAGTACGCCTGGGAGCGCATCGAGACCTCGGACGCCAACTCCAAGTTCATCGGCTCCGACGAGGTCAAGCACTCCTTCGTCCGCAAGGGCCAGGAGACCCGGGTCACCCAGATCACCTACGACGGTGAGAACTGGGAGGTCATCTCCGGCCTCAAGGACCTCATCGTCATGAACTCCACCAACTCGGAGTTCTGGGGCTACATCAAGGACAAGTACACGACCCTGCAGGAGGCGTACGACCGCATCCTGGCCACCCAGGTGTCGGGCCGCTGGCGGTTCAACTGGACCGACGACGAGCAGCGGATGCCCAACTGGGAGAAGTCCTACGAGCAGGTCAAGAAGCACATGCTGCAGGCCTTCGCCGAGACGTACTCCCTGTCCCTGCAGCAGACCCTGTACCAGATGGGTTCGCGCATCATCAACCACCGTTCGGAGATCGACGAGGTCCGCTTCTCGCTCCCGAACAAGCACCACTTCCTGGTGGACCTCGAGCCGTTCGGCCTGAAGAACGACAACGAGGTGTACTACGCCGCGGACCGGCCCTACGGCCTGATCGAGGCGACCGTCCTGCGGGACGGCATCGAGCCGCGGATCCCGCTCGACATGACCAACCTGTAGTACCGGCCAACCCGTAGCACCCGTAGGTGAACTGACCACGTGTCAGTGCGCCGGCCCTGCCCCCGCAGGGCCGGCCGCCTGCAACCTCCGACGCGCATGCGCCGGCGTCTGCCCCGGAATTCGCACCCCGGGGGACAGGAGGGGAGCGGGGGCATCTGCGCAACACCCGCGCAGGCGAAGGTCGTTCAGGTCTCCGCCCGCGCACACGGACTCGGTCGTCACCCCGCTCGACCCCCGAGTCCGTACGCATCCGGGTGCCACCCCACCCGTGAGAGGAACGAGGAACCGCCATGGCGGCTTCGCGCATCGTCATCGAGAACTGCGCCATCGCGACGGTGGACGCCCACGACACCGAATACGCCTCCGGGCACGTGGTCGTGGCGGACAACCGCATCGAGTCGGTGGGCGCGGGACCGGCCCCCGAGGGCCTGCAGAACGTGACCCGCCGCATCGACGGCACCGGCCACCTGCTCACCCCGGGCCTGGTCAACACGCACCACCACTTCTACCAGTGGATCACCCGCGGCCTCGCCACCGACCACAATCTCTTCGACTGGCTCGTCGCCCTCTACCCCACCTGGGCGCGCATCGACGAGCCGATGGTCAGGGCCGCCGCCGAGGGATCCCTCGCGATGATGGCCCGCGGCGGAGTCACCACCGCCATGGACCACCACTACGTCTTCCCGCAGGGCTCCGGCGACCTCTCCGGCGCGATCATCGGCGCCGCCCGCGACCTGGGCGTACGCTTCACGCTCGCGCGCGGCTCCATGGACCTGAGCGAGAAGGACGGTGGACTGCCGCCGGACTTCGCCGTCGAGACCCTCGACGGCGCGCTCGCCGCGACCGCCGACACCGTCGACAAGCACCACGACGCCTCCTTCGGCGCGATGACGCAGGTCGCCGTCGCACCCTGCAGCCCGTTCTCCGTCTCCACCGAACTCCTCAGGCAGGGCGCCGAGTTGGCCCGCGCCAAGGGCGTACGCCTGCACACTCACGGCTCGGAGACGGTGGAGGAGGAGAAGTTCTGCCACGAGCGGTTCGGCATGGGCCCGACCGCGTACTTCGAGTCCACCGGCTGGCTCGGTGACGACGTGTGGATGGCGCACTGCGTGCACATGAACGACGCCGACATCGCGGCCTTCGCCCGCACCGGCACCGGGGTCGCGCACTGCCCCTCTTCCAACGCGCGCCTCGCCGCCGGCATCGCCCGGGTGCCCGACATGCTCGCCGCGGGCGTCCCCGTCGGCCTCGGCGTGGACGGCACCGCGTCCAACGAGTCCGGCGAACTCCACACGGAACTGCGCAACGCCCTGCTCATCAACCGGCTCGGCGCCCACCGAGAGGCCGCCCTGAACGCCCGACAGGCGCTGCGCCTCGGCACCCACGGCGGCGCCCGGGTCCTCGGCCGGGGCGACCAGACCGGCTCCGTGGAGGCCGGCAAGCTCGCCGACCTGGTCCTGTGGAAGGTGGACGGCCTCGGCCACTCCACCATCGCGGACCCGGTCACCGCCCTGGTCTTCGGCGCCCCCGCGCCGGTCACCGCCTCCTTCGTCGACGGACGGCAGATCGTCGAGCACGACCGACTGCTGACCGCCGACGAGGACCGTATCGCCAGGTCCGCGCGCGACGAGGCCCAGCGCCTCGCCCGTATCGCCGCCGGAACCTGACCCCAGACGTCCGGCAGAGGGGGACGGCCCTCAGCCGGAGCCGTGGATCCGAGCGGGATCCACGGCAGCCGCGATCGGTGGACGCGGGCCTCGGTCCGCGTCCACCGGCCGGTGGACCGTCCACGTCCCACCCGTACGAGCCGCACCACCCGCAGCACCGAGCGACCGCACTCGCCGCCACCACCTCTCCCCCTCCCCATCCGACCGACCCGACCCGCGAGAGCACCACCCGCACCCACCAAGTGCGCCCGTCCGAACGACCTCCATGACACCGCGTCGCTGGCGACGCGCAAACCGACCGGAGGAACCGCCGTGGCAGCAACGCCCAGGGTTCGAAAAGCAGTCGCCGTGCCAGAGGACGGAAACGTCCGCGACCAGAAGCCGACCAAGCACCCGGTCGACGAGACGCTCCCTCCCCTGAAGATGATGACCAGCGGCCTGCAGCACGTGGCCGCGATGTACGCGGGTGTCGTCGCCCCGCCCCTGATCGTCGGAGCGGCCGTCGGGCTCTCCGCGAAGGAACTCACCTTCCTCACCGGTGCGAGCCTGCTCACCGCGGGCCTCGCGACCTTCCTGCAGACCCTCGGCATCTGGAAGATCGGCGCCCGGCTTCCGTTCGTCAACGGCGTCACCTTCGCCGGCGTCGCCCCGATGCTCGCCATCGTCGACCAGACCAAGGACAAGGACGACGCGCTGCCGATCATCTTCGGCGCGATCATCGTCGCGGGACTCCTCGGATTCCTGGCCGCACCCTTCTTCTCGAAGCTGATCCGCTTCTTCCCGCCGGTCGTCACCGGCTCGGTGATCACCCTGATCGGTGTCTCCCTGATGCCCGTCGCCTTCGGCTGGGCACAGGGACCGGACCCCGCCGCGAAGGACTACGGATCGACCAAGTACCTGGCGCTGGCCGGCATCACCCTGGTGATCGTGCTGTTGATACGCCGCTTCACCAGCGGGTTCGTCAAGCAGATCGCCGTACTGCTCGGACTGATCATCGGCACCGTCATCGCCGTCCCGTTCGGCGTCACGGACTTCAGCGCGGTCGGTGAGGCGAGCATCGTCGGCTTCCCGACGCCCTTCCACTTCGGTGCCCCGCAGTTCGCCGCCGCCGCGATCATCTCCATGTGTGTCGTCATGGTCGTGTCGATGACCGAGTCGACCGCGGACATGCTGGCCCTCGGCGAGATCGTCGACAAGCCCGCCGACGAGAAGACCATCGCGGGCGGCCTGCGCGCCGACACCCTGGGCTCGGCCATCTCCCCCTTCTTCAACGGCTTCATGTGCAGCGCCTTCGCGCAGAACATCGGCCTGGTCGCGATGACGAAGATCCGCAGCCGTTTCGTCGTCGCCGTCGGCGGTGGCTTCCTCGTCCTGATGGGCCTGTGCCCGATCGCCGCCTCGCTGATCGCGACGGTGCCGCGGCCGGTTCTCGGCGGCGCCGGTGTCGTGCTGTTCGGCTCGGTCGCCGCCAGTGGTATCCAGACCCTCGCCAAGGCCGGCCTGGAGAAGGACAACAACGTCCTCATCGTGGCCGTGTCGCTCGCCGTAGGCCTGATCCCGATCGCCGCGCCGGAGTTCTACCACGCCTTCCCCGAGACCGCGATGATCATCCTGGACTCCGGTATCTCCACCGGCTGTGTCGCGGCCGTGGTGCTCAACCTGGTCTTCAACCACATCGGCAAGGGCAAGGACGCCGAGGACGTCACGCATCCGATGGAAGCGGGCGAGGACCTGGCCGAGCCGCGTGCCGAGAAGGCGGCGGCGCCGGTCCACTGAGGCACCTGTGGTGCGCGACTGATCACCATGGGCCCGTACGGGGCGGACACGGCACGTGGGGTGCCTGTGCCCGTCCCGTACGACTGCGGGTGTCCGTCCCGTACGTCTGCCGGTACGGGCGCCCCCTGGCAGGGCGACTCAGGGGCCGAACAGGTCCGGATTCGAGGCCAGGGCGCGGAAGTGCCCCGCCGGATCCGCCACCAGGCGGCGGGCCGCGAGGTCCAGCAGGCCGCCGACCGCGGACACCTCGGCCGCCACCGTGCCGTCCGCCTTGCGGATCGTCTGCTCGACGCCGAACGATTTCCCCGTGCCCCAGACGAAGGCGCAGCTCACCTCGACCTCGTCCCCGGCCAGCAGCTCACGCCGGTACCGGATCGTGGTCTCCAGGACGACCGGTCCGACGCCCTTGTCCACCAGATCGTTCTGCCGGATCCCGGCCGCCCGCAGGAGCGACCAGCGGGCGTGCTCCGCGTACTGCAGATACACCGCCTGATTCAGGTGACCCTGCACATCGGTCTCATAGCCGCGGACGGTCACGGGCACCGTGAATGGCTCGGACATGCTTCCCCTTCGACGAACGTGTCGTGCTGATCTTGTGTCGTGCTGATCTCCAACAGGCCCCGCCCGTACGGCATTCCGGGCGGCCCGCGCCGGTCAGACACGGCGGGGCGAGGCCAGCACGCAGCGCCCGCCGCCGCGCTCGGTATGGGTGCCGACCTGCCATCCCGCGGCCTCCAGGGCACGGGCGCAGGCCTCGAGGGCGCCGTCGGGCGCCTCCGCCCCGCCGGCGCCGCCGGGTATCAGACGTACGGCGACCGCCTCGGGCTGCGGAGTCTCCCCGACCCGGTACCCGCCCTCCGAGTCGCTCGCCGGCCGGCAGCCCGCCGCCTCGAGCGCGAGTGCGGCCGCCTGCACCAGATGGCTGCGCTCCCAGGCGCAGGGCCGATCGGTCGAGCCGTCCCGATGCGTCATACGCCGCAGCTCCAGCAACCCCTGCCAGGCACTGTGCACTTCACGCGCCCGGCCGGGCGTGGCCACGGCCTCGCCCGGCGCCCCGGTGCGCGCGGCGAACACCCGCGAACCGGCGCCGTCCACGGGAGCCGGCGGTGGCTCGGCGGCGCCCCGGAGCTCCTCCCGGAATCGATGACCCGCCGGTGTCAGGAAGTACGCGCGCGGCGGCCGCGCATGCCGGAACGCGAGCCCCCGCGAGACCAGGCCCTCCAGCTGGCCGGGCGTCCCCGACAGCCGGCCCGTCACCGGCTCCGCGTCCAGAATGACGCGCCGCTGCACCGCGCTCGCCCGCCCGCTCATCACCACGCCACCTCTCACCTCCGCCCCGCGGCCCCTGCGGGGAGGCCGCTCCTGCGACCTGCTCCCCATGGTGCCCGCCACCTCTGACAACGGCCCCCGGGCGCGCGTCCGCCGCACGGCGTACGGGCCGCCGCCCCGGCGTAGCAGCGCAAATTGCTCACTTCCGTGCGTAGCCGCGCAGCGGGAACCGGGCCATCGTGGTGCTTTCGCCCGTGAACCGCACCAGATCCGTGAATCGCACCAGATCCGTGAACCACCGCAGAGAGGACCGGAGTTGCGAAGACGTCACTTCATGTCGGGCCTGGCCGGAGTCGCGGCGTCCGCCGCCCTCGTCCCCGCGTCCGCCGCCCACGCCGCACCCCGCGCCACCGCCGCCGGCCGCCCCGCGGCGGAAGGCTGGCAGGAGGTCGCCGTACCGCCCGCGGAACCGGCCGCCCGCTTCTACGCAGTGGCCGCCGCCGGACCCGCGCTCGCCTGGGCGGTCGGCGCGCAGGAACTGCAGGTGGGTTCCGGCCGTCCCGTCGCCCACAGCTGGGACGGCACCGCCTGGACCGAGACCGGCCTCGGCCACATCGAGGGACTCGCCTATCTGCACGCCGTCGCCGGGAACACCGACCAGGCCTGGACGGTCGGAGCCGACGCCGACGGCGCCTACCGCCTCTTCGGCTGGGGCGGCAGCACCTGGCAGGAGGAGTCGTACCCCGGCCAGGGAGAGGCCGGTACGAGACTCACCGACGTCGCGCTCGCCGCCGACGGCACCCTGTGGGCGTCCGGCCGGAACGGCGAACAGGCAGGACTGCTGCACCGCCCGGCCGGCGGCTCCTGGCAGTGGACCCCGCCGATCCCCGGCGACGCGGTCCCGGCACCGTCGGGCGTCCGTGTGACACCCGGCGGCGAAGTCTGGGTGTACGGCGAGGTCATCGCCCGCTGGGACGGCGACTGGACGGTGATCCCGCGCAACCCGGGCCTGCTCGCCACCGTCACCGGACTGCTGCCGATGACCCACGACGACATCTGGCTGACCGGCTACGGCTACAGCCCCGGAGGCCCGCCCGGCAAACCGCCCGCCATCGACTTCGAGCGCTGGAACGGAGAGGAGTGGACCGATGTGGCGGCCCCGTTCAGCATCGGCATGCTGAGCGGCATCGTCGCCGACGAGCAGGGGCAGCCCGAACTGATACCCGGCTGGGACTTCTGGGACCAGCCGCGCGCCCACTATCTGCGCTGGAACGGCACGGAGTGGGTCGGTGAACGCGGACCCGAGACCGAGACCACCTTCCTGCCCACCGGCCTGACCCGCATCCCGGGACCCCAGGGCGGCCACTGGGCGGTCGGCACCACCTCGTTCTACGCCCAGCCCCCGGCCCAGCTGCGCATCGAGCACCACGCCTGACCCGAGCACCACGCCTGACCCGACCGCCACCGGGCACGCCCCGGGGTGCAGCGCTCTGCCACCGCGCCGCACCCCGGGGGACGCTCACACCACGCTGACGGGATGCCGCACCACGGCGTCGAAGAGATAGCCCTGATCATTGGGGACGGTACGGTCCGGCTGGCGCACTCCGCGGGAGTCGGTCGCCCGTGCCAGGAGCTGCGTCGAGCCGGCCCGCCGCGGCCGCCAAGTCACCGTCCAGCGCACCCAGTTGTCGGGCCGCGGCGCATCCCGCAGGCGCGCGGGCCGCCAGCTCGCGCCGCCGTCCGTGCTCACCTCGACCGATGTCACCCGCCCGCCGCCCGACCACGACCGGCCGCTCAGGACATGGGTGCGGTCGGCGGTGAACTCCTGCCCCTCGGCCACCTCGAAGGCGCTCTTCACGGTCTGCCGGGTCAGCGGCGCACTGCCCTCGGGCGGATACGCATCGCCGAACAGCCGGTAGAAGTCGGTGTTCCAGGGCGAGTACAGCGGCTCGGCGGACACCTCGATGTCACCGACCCACTTCACCGAGGCGATGCCCACCCAGGACGGCACCAGGACCCGGACCGGATGCCCGTGGTCGGCGGGCAGCGGCTCGCCGTTCATCTCGTACGCCAACACCACGTCGTCCAGGGCCTTTTCGACCGGCAGCGGGCGTCGCACCCGCCCGAGGTTCGTGCCGTCGTCGGTCACGTAATCGGCGTCCAGGCCCCGCGGCTGCACGTCCACGGCGTCCCGGCGTACCCCGGCGAGCCGCAGTACGTCCGCGAGCCTGGCGCCGCGCCAGCGGGCGCTGCCGACCGCGCCGAGCCGCCAGGAGGTGCCGGAGGCGGGCTCGCCCTGCTGGGTGTCGAAGTAACTGCGCCCGTTCCCCGCGCACTCCACGAGCGCACTGATCGTCACCGACGGCAGACGCCGCAGCTCGTCGTAGGAGAACTCCCGCCCTGCCGGCCGACGCAGCCCGCTTCCCCATACCCGCAGACTCCAACTGTCCTTGTCGATCAGGGGAGTCGAGGTGTGATTGCGGACGAAGAACCGCTCGACGGGCGTGTGCCGCCCGGTGCCGCGGAGCGCCTCGAAGCGGGTCTCAGCATTGGTGCCGTGGACCCTGAACCATTCCTCGGGCAGCGGCTTCACGGTCCCGAGGGTAGCCGCCCCGGGTGCTGCCCGC
>NZ_QUAK01000011.1 GCF_003429565.1 Streptomyces triticagri | reverse complement strand
GTAGGTCCCTACGACACGGCCGCGCCGCCTGCGCTGCGTGCCGGTGTCAGTGCGCTCCGGTACCGGTCAGGGAGCGGACCTCGAGCTCGGCGTACTTCGCCTTGTCGGGCTCTTCCTTGGAGAGGATCGTGCCGAGCCAGCCGAGCAGGAAGCCCAGCGGGATCGAGATCAGGCCCGGGTTCTCCAGCGGGAACCAGTGGAAGTCCACGCCGGGGAACATCGAGGTCTCCTTGCCGGACACCACCGGCGAGAAGAGCACCAGGATCACCGACGAGGCGAGACCGCCGTAGATCGACCACAGGGCGCCCTGGGTGGTGAAGCGCTTCCAGAACAGGCTGTAGAGGATCGTCGGCAGGTTGGCGGAGGCCGCCACCGCGAAGGCGAGGGCGACCAGGCCGGCCACGTTCAGGTCGCGGGCCAGGGCGCCGAGTGCGATGGACACGATGCCGATCAGGACGGTGGCCCAGCGGGCCGCGCGGACCTCTTCCTTCTCGGTGGCCTTGCCCTTGCGGATGACGTTCGCGTAGATGTCGTGGGCGAACGACGAGGACGACGCCAGGGTCAGTCCGGCGACCACGGCCAGGATGGTGGCGAAGGCGACCGCCGAGATGACGGCGAGCAGGATCGCGCCGGCCGCCGAATCGACTCCGCCGATGTGCAGGGCGAGCAGCGGGGCGGCGGTGTTGCCCGCCGGGTTGGACTCCTTGATCTCCTCCGGCGAGATGAGCGCCGCGGCGCCGAAGCCGAGCGCGATCGTCATCAGGTAGAAGGCGCCGATGATGCCGATGGCCCAGTTGACCGACTTACGGGCGGCCTTGGCGGTCGGCACCGTGTAGAAGCGGATCAGGATGTGCGGCAGTCCGGCGGTGCCGAGGACGAGGGCGATGCCGAGCGAGATGAAGTCCAGCTTGGTGGTGTCCGTGACGCCGTACTTGAGGCCCGGCTCGAGGAACGCCTTGCCCGCGCCGCTCTTCTCGGCGGCGGAGCCGAGCAGATCGGAGATGTTGAAGTTGAACTTGAGGAGCACCAGGAAGGTGATCAGGAGGGTGCCGCCGATCAGCAGCACGGCCTTGACCATCTGCACCCAGGTGGTGCCCTTCATTCCGCCGATGGTCACGTACACGATCATCAGTACGCCGACCAGGGCGACGATGCCGATCTTCCCGCTCTCACTGGTGATGCCGAGCAGCAGCGAGACGAGCACGCCCGCGCCCGCCATCTGGGCGAGCAGGTAGAAGATCGAGACGACGATGGTGGAGGCACCGGCGGCGGTGCGCACGGGGCGCTGGCGCATCCGGTAGGCGAGGACGTCGCCCATGGTGAACCGGCCGGAGTTCCTGAGCGGTTCGGCCACCAGGAGCAGGGCCACCAGCCAGGCGACGAGGAAGCCGATCGAGTACAGGAAGCCGTCGTAGCCGAAGAGGGCGATGGCGCCCGCGATGCCGAGGAACGACGCGGCCGACATGTAGTCGCCGGAGATCGCGAGGCCGTTCTGGAATCCGGTGAACTGCCGCCCGCCGGCGTAGAAGTCGGCGGCGCTCTTGGTCTGCCGGCCGGCCCAGACGGTGATGAACAGGGTGGCGATCACGAAGGCCGCGAACAGCGAGATGATCAGCGGCCGGTGTTCGGTGGTCTCGGAGACGGCGAGCGTCTCGGAGGCCGCGAGCAGGACGTGCTGGCTCATGCGCCGGCCTCCATACGGGACTTGATCTCTTCGGCCCTGGGGTCGAGCTTGCTCGCGGCGTGCCGCGAGTAGAACCAGGCGATGAGGAACGTGGTGACGAACTGGGCGATGCCGAACACGAGGGCGACGTTGATGTTGCCGAAGAGCTGGGTGCCCATGAAATCGCCGGCGTAGTTCGAGAGCAGGACGTACAGCAGATACCAGAGGACGAATGCGACGGTCAGCGGGAAGGCGAACGACCGGTGTGCGCGGCGCAGTTCGCCGAACTCCTTGCTCTGCTGCTCCTCGATGAACGCTTCGGCCGACGGCATGACCGGAGTCTTCTCGGGTCCGCCGCCCTGCGACGGTGGTGGTGCATCGGTGGTCACGTCAGTCTCCTCGCGACACGGGGGTAGGTATGCGGGTGTGAATCGGGGGGCCGTACTGTGACGCTGATCACTTGGCCGGATGGCGATGCTAGGCGTACCTCGCGTGATCCAACAGGGGTTACGGCCTGCGTCTCTCCTTGAACGACGGCACGGCGGCCGGCACGATCCGGTTCAACGCACCGGGATTTGACGGGAAGTCGTTGCCGGTCGGGGACGTACGGCGCTAGTTTCAGCCTGCACTCGCACCATGTATCGCCCGGGCACGACCTGTGTTCGGGCGTTTCGTCTTGGCTGAACTGGATGAAGTGGAGACCCCATGACTCATCTGCGCTCCAGACGGCGGCGCCTGCTCGCGCCGCTGGGCCTGGCGCTCGCCGTCTCGGCGGCGACGCTCGGCGCAGTGCCGGGCGCGGCGGCCGCCGCCCCGCAGGAGGCCGCCGCGGAAGGCGACACCCTGTCGTACGTGGTGAACACCAGGACCGGCCATCACACGGTCGAGTCGGTGAAGAAGGCGATCGAGAAGTCGGACGGCAGCAGCGTCGTCGCGGCCTACGAGCGAATAGGCGTCATCGTGGCGCACTCGACGGACCCGGACTTCGCCGAGCGGATACGCGGCGTGCGGGGCGTGCAGACCGCGGGCGCGAGCCGTACGGCGCCGTTCGAGGCGGCCGATACGACCGAGTTGGGCGCCCCGGAGTACGTCGAGGCGCCGAAGGCGAGTGCCAAGGCCTCGAAGACCGACGCGGAGCCGCTCGAGGCGGACCAGTGGGACCTGCGGGCGATCGGCGCCGACAAGGCCGCGAAGATCAACCCGGGCAGCTCGAAGGTCACGGTCGGTGTGATCGACACCGGCGTCGACGACACCCACCCGGACCTCGCGCCGAACTTCTCCGCCTCGCAGTCGGCCAGTTGTGTGGGCGGCAAGGCGGACACCTCGCCGGGCGCCTGGCGCCCGCACAACGCGGAGCACTACCACGGCACGCACGTCGCCGGCGAGATCGCCGCCGCGCGCAACGGCGTGGGTGTGGCGGGAGTGGCCCCGGGCGTGCAGGTCGCGAGCATCAAGGTGGCCGACCCGCAGACCGAGCTGTTCTCCCCGGAGGCGGTCGTCTGTGCCTTCGTGTTCGCCGGTGACAAGGGCATCGACGTCACCAACAACAGCTACTACGTGGACCCGTGGATGTACAACTGCCTCGACGATCCCGACCAGAAGGCGATCGTCGACGCGGTGAACCGTGCGCAGCGCTACGCCACCCGCAAGGGCACGCTGCACGTGTCGTCGGCCGGCAACTCGAACCACGACCTCGCATCGGACGAGATCCTGGACGACTCGAGCCCGAACGACTCCACTCCGGTCGAGCGCACCATCGACCCGAGCGAATGCCTCGACATCCCGACGCAGCTCCCGGGTGTGGTAACGGTCTCCGCGACGGGTCCGACGGACGCCAAGTCGTACTACTCGACGTACGGCAAGGGGATCGTGGACGTCGCGGGTCCCGGCGGTGACGGCAATGTCCCTGCCGACACCCCGTCGAAGAACGGCCGGATCCTGTCGACCATGCCGGACGGCGAGTACGGCTATCTGCAGGGCACTTCGATGGCCGCCCCGCATGTCGCCGCGGTGGCGGCGCTCATCAAGAGCACGCACCCGAAGGCTGGCCCGGCCGCGCTGCAGGCACTGCTCAAGGTGCAGGCGGACAACCCGGGCTGCCCGTCCGAGCCGTACGACCCGGACGGTGACGGCACGGTGGACGCGGTCTGCGAGGGCGGCAAGCGCGTGAACGGCTTCTACGGCTTCGGCATCGTGGACGCCCTGGACGCGGTCCGCAGGTGACGCATCCCGGCAGCTGATGCANCTTCGGCATCGTGGACGCCCTGGACGCGGTCCGCAGGTGACGCATCCCGGCAGCTGATGCAGCGCCACCGAGGCCGCTCGGGTCGCCCCTGGTCGGGGGCGGCCCGAGCGGCCGAGAGTGGGAAATGTCGCGTCTTGGTCCCAGTAGCCCACCGAGGCTTGCTGGACCAGACCATTCCGGTCAAGATCGGTCAATGAGCGTTTCCCGGCCTCCCGTTGTGTCCACCGATCCTCCGAACGAGGTCGCGTTGACGGAGACACTGCGCAGGACCGCCGTGTGGCGTACGGCGATCGTCCTGGTCCTGATCCTGGTGGCCGCGATCCTGCCGATGTTCGGGCCTTCGCTCGCGCTCGAGGGCACCGGGGAGGCGGCCGCGCCGGGGCTCGGCGTGATCACCCTGCTGCGTACGACGATGTTCGCCGCGCTGTGCGTCCTGGTCGGAGAGCAGGCGGCCGCCTCGATGGCCCGCCGGATACGCGGTGCGCCGGACATCGCTCCGCGCAGCTGGGCGATGCCTGCCGCGTGTGCGGGCGCGGCGTCCGCACTGGGGCTCGCGCTGATCGTGGCCAACGGCAATCTGCTGCCCACCGGTCTGGACGACATCACCCTCGGAAGCCTCCACCAGACCACCGACGGGCGTCTCGCCCTGATCGAGATCAACGCATTCATCGCGGCCGCGCTCTGCGCCGGTTCGCAACGACCCGCCTGGGCCCGGCTGCCGCTGGCGGCCGTGGTGGCCGCCGAGGCACTGCGGGCCCATCCGGACGTCGGACCCGAGCACATGCCCCTGGTGGGCAGCGCTCTGACGCTCGTCCATCTGACGTGTGCCGCGATCTGGGCCGGAGGCCTGCTGCAGATCCTGCGCACGATGCGGGTGTGGCGCCCCTGGCCGATCGCCGCGGTCAATCTGCTCACCCGGTACGCGCGCGTGGCGGCCGTCATGTTTGCCGGCATCACCGCGTCGGGCATCTGCTCCACGCTGCGCAAGGTGCCGCTCGACTCGGTGTTCACCACGGCCTACGGGCGGGTGCTCGTCGCCAAGCTGCTCCTGGTGGCCGTGATCGCGGTGCTCGCGCTCGGCGCCCGCATCCGGATGCGCCGGAACACGGACCCGTGGCAGGCGGTGATGCCGGCCCGTGTCGAGGTGGTGCTGCTCGGTGTGGCCGTCGCGGTCTCCGCGCTGCTCACGGCCGTGCCGGCGCCGGTGTGGTGGGACCGTCCGCTCTGGGGCTGACGGCTCCGCGGCCGACGGCCCGGAGCACGCCGTGGGCCAGCAGGGCCTGCGCCGCGATGTAGGTGCTCATCACCCAGAAGTCGGGGCGCGGGAGTTGGGGCCAGTCGGCGATGCCGGTGGCGATGAGCGTGTCCGAGAGCAGGAACAGGGCACCGCCCACGCCCGCGGCGCGGCCGATCCGGGACGCTCGGAACGCCATCGCCGTGAGCAGCAGGCTGTAGCCGGCCACCGGGATCCGCAGCTCGGCGGGCAGCCCGTTCCACAGGGCCGCGACCGCCGCCACCAGGGCCACCGTGTACGCCGCCGCGAGCCACGCTCCACGCGCGCGTGGGGACCCGTACCGCGCGAACAGGAACAGATAGCAGATGTGGCCCGCGGCGAAGGAACCCATGCCGGCGAGGAACGCCGCGTCCGCGTCGAACAGCAGCAGTACGTCGCCGCCCCAGCCGAACAGTAGGGCCACGACGAGGAGTCGGGGTCCTCCTCGTACGGCCATGTGGGCGGCGAGCAGGACGAGCAGCAGGGGCTTGCAGACGACGTGACCCGGCTCCCAGCCCGCGAGGAGCGAGCCGAGGTCTCCCGCGGCCGCGACCGCGAAGGCGACCAGGAGGGCTCGTGCGACGCGGTCCGCGGCTCCCGGACGAACGGCCGGCTCGCCCGACTGCACGGGGGTCATGCCGCGCCCTCGGGGACGCCGTCCTTGCGGGTGGTGTCGGAGGGTTCGGCCGCGGCGGGCGGTGCGGGGGACCAGCCGGGCCCGCGGAAGAGCCGTCCGGCACGCTCGCGCCAGCTCTCGGCCGCCCTCAGGTCACGGGCGATGGACGCGTACTCGTGGGTGGCCACCCGCAGCGGGTTGTAGGTCTCGATGTTCTTCGTGAGGCCGAAGACGCAGGGCGTGGTCTCGGGCACGAAGGAACCGAAGAGCCGGTCCCAGACGATGAGGATGCCGCCGAAGTTCCGGTCCAGATAGCCGCCTTGGGAGGCGTGGTGGACGCGGTGATGGGACGGCGTGTTGAAGAGGAACTCGAAGGGCCGCGGCAGTTTGCCGATGCGCTCGGTGTGGATCCAGAACTGGTAGACGAGGTTGACCGACGAGCAGAAGGCCAGCGCCGCCGGGTGCACGCCGCAGGCGATGAGCGGCAGATAGAACGGCCAGACACTGAGCGAGGTCCAGGGTTGCCGCAGCGCCGTGGAGAGGTTGAACTTGCGGCTCGAATGGTGCACCACATGACAGGCCCACAGGATCCGGATCACATGGTGGCCGCGGTGCGACCAGTAGTAGAAGAAGTCCTGGGCCAGGAGCATCAGGGGGATGGTCCACCACAGCACCGGCACCCGCAGCGGCGTCAGTTCGTAGACCGCCGTGTAGATCGCCACGATGGGGACTTTCCACAGCAGGTCGAAGCCGAGGCTGCCGAGCCCCATGCCGATGCTGGTGGCGGCGTCCTTCGTCTCGTACCCGGCGGAGTCCTCGTCCGGGTGCAGCCGGTAGCTGACGATCTCGATGACCGTGAGCAGGACGAACGCGGGGATGGACCACAGCACGACATCGGGCAGATTCGGCGACATGCGAGCACCGTAAGCGCCCGGGAGCCGTACGAGAAGAGGTTGTTACTGCCAAGTATTACCGGCGGTACAGCCCTGTCCTCTGTAGAGGTCCCCCAATGGCCGGGGCCGGCGTCAGGCTCCGCCGCCGAGGAGGAAGCCGCCGCCCGTCACGATGATCTCGGCGATCACCAGGATGTTGCGGTGGACGCCGTACCGGATCTGCAGGTCCTGGGAGACGAACGCACGGCGGGCGCCCTGCCCCTCGTCGACGGTGCCGCGCGCTTCGGGGTCGCGGGCCAGCATGCCGATCGCCTGGTCGACGATGCCGCGCTGCGCCTCGGTCAGGGCGTTGTACTCGTCGCGGGCCTGTACGGACAGGAGGGGGTCCAGGGTGGGGGCTGCTGCGTTCATGGGGGCGATTCTCTCAGACGGCGGCGGCTCCGGTGCCGAGGTACGAACGGGGCGGCAGTGCCCACCACCCCCGCCCCGTCGGCAGCCGTCGGCCGGGCATGAACGGCCGCCCTGCGAGCGGGCGTTCGGACCGCGATGGCCGGAACCCCACGCTCCGGGGGCCGTTCGGGGGTGACCGCGGCCGGGCGGGGTCGGCACTGTCGGAGGCGGGCCGTATCCTCAGTGACCATGCTCGAAGACCGCCCGACAGCAGCCCCTTGGCCGGCCGCCTACCCCACCGGGTACGCGGTCGTCGACGTGGAGACCACCGGCCTGGCCCGCCACGACCGCATCGTGTCGGCGGCGGTGTATCAACTGGACGCCCGCGGCGAGGTCGAGGACCACTGGTACACCCTGGTCAATCCGCAGCGGGACCCGGGGCCGGTCTGGATACACGGCCTGACGAGCGCCGATCTGGCCGACGCCCCGCTCTTCGGCGAGATCACCGAGGAGTTCTCGGCCCGCCTCGCCGACCGCGTACTCGTCGCGCACAACGCGGTCTTCGACTGGTCCATGATCGCCCGCGAGTACGCGCGCGCGGAGCGCACCGCCCCGGTCCGCCAGCGTCTGTGCACCATCGCCCTGTCCAAGGAGCTCGGACTCCCGCTGCCCAACCACAAGCTGGAGACCCTCGCCGCACACTTCGGGGTCGTGCAGCAGCGCGCCCACCACGCGCTCGACGACGCCCGGGTGCTCGCCGAGGCCTTCCGGCCGAGCCTGCACGCCGCGGCAGGCGACGGTGTGCGGCTGCCGCTTCTGGAGTGCCGCCCGCTCACCGAGTGGAGTTCGAGTCCGGCCGCGCCGCACATCGGTCGGCAGTCCTCGTACGGGAGTTGGCGCCCGTCGAGGAAGCGGCCGGCCTGTCCGTACCCCAACCCCGGACGCTACGAAGCGGACAAACCACTCAAGCAGGGCATGCGGGTGGCGTTCTCGGGTGACACCTCGGTGGAGCGCGAGCTCCTCGAGGACCGGGCCGTCGAGGCCGGCCTGCACGTCGCCACCAGCGTCTCCCGCCTCACCAGCCTGCTGGTGACCAACGACCCGGAAGCCGGCACCTCCAAGACCGTCAAGGCCACGTCGTACGGCACCCCGATCGTGGACGAGGCGGCCTTCGGCCAGCTGCTGCGCGATGTCGCACCCGCGGACCAGGGCGCCCCGGCGGACAAGCAGCCGGCCCGGCCGTCAGACGGGTGATTGTCCGACCGCGCCCCGCATGCCGCCCGCACCGGGCCGCGCGTGCGGCCGACCCTGTGGCGCATGGCACGTTGTGAAGTCTGCGGAAACGACTACGGCATGTCCTTCGAGGTGCACGCGCAGGGCGCGGTGCACGTCTTCGACTGCTTCGCCTGCGCCATCCACCGGATGGCACCGATCTGCGAGCACTGCCGTGTCCAGGTCATCGGCCAGGGAGTGGAGGTGGAGGGGCGCTGGTACTGCGGTGCCCACTGCGCCCGCGCGGAGGGGAAGGTGGGCATCGTCGACAGAGTCTGAGTCCCGCGCGGCCCGCCCCGGCGAGTCGTGCCGGGCACCCCTCCCCGTGAGCACCCCATGGCCGAGTTGTACGGTCATGGGGTGTACCGCTTCCTGTTGTCCCGGCAGTGGGTGATCATCACCCTCGTCGCCCTCGTCCTCATCCCCGTGATGATCGAGCTGGGCTTCTGGCAGCTGCACCGTCACCAGAGCCGCGTCGCACAGAACTCGCTGATCGCGCAGAGCCTCGACGCGAAGCCCCAGCCCGTCGAGCGCCTGACCTCTCCCGGACACACCGTCCCGCGTGCCGACTACTGGCGTCCGGTGACCGCACGCGGCACCTTCGACACCGAGCACGAGGTCGTCGTACGCCGCCGGACCAATGCGGACGACCGGGTCGGCGCCCATGTCCTGACCCCGTTCGTCCTGGACAGCGGCCGAGTGCTGCTCGTCAACCGCGGCTGGGTGGAGGCCGCCAAGGACCAGCAGGCGTACCCGAAGGTCCCGCCGCCCCCGAAGGGCGAGACCACGCTCACCGGCCGGCTCAAGGCCGACGAGACCACCGACGCCAGCGGCATCAAGGACCTGGCCGGTCTGCCGCCCCGTCAGACCATGCTGATCAACAGCGAGCAGGCGGCCGAGGAGCTCGACCGTACGGTCCTCGGCGGGTACGTCGAGCTGATCGCCCCGAAACCGCAGGGTGGTTCGCCCGAACTCGTGCCCGAGCCCGACCACGACTCCATCGGCAACCACATGGCGTACGCCGTGCAGTGGTGGCTGTTCACCGCGGGCGTCCCGGTCGGCTGGGTCATCCTGGTACGCCGCGAGGCGCGCGACCGCAGCGAGCGGCCGGCCGAGGAAGAGCCCGAACCGGCGGCTGCCCCGGCCTGAGCGCGGCCCGTCCCACAGCACGGCAGCCGTCTCACAGGACAACCGGCCTCGCGGCCCGCGGGGCGGACACGGCAGGATGGGACCCATGGATCTTGGACTGAAAGACCGCGTGTACGTCGTCACCGGGGCCACCCGGGGCCTCGGCAACGCGACCGCCCGTGAACTGGTCGCCGACGGAGCCAAGGTGGTCATCAGCGGACGCGACGAACAGCGCGTCGCGGCCGCCGCCGCGGACCTCGGCGAGAGCGCCGTCGGTGTCGCCGCCGACAATGCCGACCCGGATGCCGCCGCCCGCCTCATCGAGACCGCCCGGAGCCGGTTCGGCCGGATCGACGGTGTGCTCATCAGCGTCGGCGGACCGGCGGCCGGCACGGCCGCGGACAACACCGACGAGCAGTGGCAGTCGGCCGTCGACTCGGTGTTCCTCGGCGCGATCCGGGTCGCCCGGGCCGCGGCGGCCGAGCTCGGCGAGGGCGGCGTGATCGGTTTCGTGCTCTCCGGCTCGGTGTACGAACCGATCGCCGGACTGACCATCTCGAACGCGCTGCGCCCCGGACTGGCCGGCTTCGCCAAGTCGCTCTCGGACGAGCTCGGTCCGCGCGGCATCCGCGTGGTCGGCGTACTGCCCGGCCGGATCGACACCGACCGGGTGCGCGAGCTGGACGGCCTCGCCCCCGACCCGGCGGCGAACCGCGCGGCCGCCGAGTCGCGGATCCCGCTGCGCCGTTACGGCACACCCGAGGAGTTCGGGCGTACGGCCGCCTTCCTGCTGTCGCCCGCCGCCTCGTATCTGACCGGGATCATGGTGCCGGTGGACGGCGGCGCGCGGCACGGGTTCTGAGCAGGACCGTGGGTGCCGCCGCCCGGCGCGGCGGCGGCACCGGACCACCGAAGTACCGGCCGCCCGGCATCAGTTGACGCGCTCGGCCCGGTGACGCACCGCGCGCATCCGGACCTCCGCGGGAAGTTCCGCGAGCCCCGCCGAGTCGCGGGCCCTGGCCACCGTCTCGGCTCCGATGTGATGCAGGGTGTCGGCCGGCTCCGCGTGCGCCTCCAGGAGCAGCCGGATGCGGGCCCGCGGCTCGCTGCGCCGGCCGGTCAGCGCGACCCTGGCGCGTGCCACGCCCTCGGCCGCCTCCGCGTCGCTCGCCAGTACGGACTCCATGGCCGGTCCCCGCAGCAGTGCGCCCTCACCGTCGCCGCTGTCGACCAGGACCTCGCGGAGCCGGCGGCGCCTTGCCTGGGCGAGCAGCCACCAGAGCAGCAGGATCACCAGGACCGCGAGGACGGCGAAGACCACGGGCCACCAGAAGCCCTCGTCCCGCCAGCGGGTACGGGCGCCGTCGCTGAGCAGCACAGCGCCCTGCCCGTCGTAGAACCACCAGGACGGCAGGCTCGCGCCGAGGCCGGTGGCGAGCACCGCGCCGCCGAACACGAGCAGCACCAGGCCCGCCAGGGCGAGCAGGATCCTGTTGAGCGGCTTCAGCACGGCTCAGCCCTTCTTTCCCGGGCGGGCGACCGACACCGCGAGGTTCAGACCGTGCGTCAGACCCAGCCGGCCGATGCCCTCGCCCACCGCGGTGTCCAGATCGGTGCGTACGTCGTCCAGTTCGCGGAAGTGCGAGACGGCCCGGACATCGACCTTGCGCCGGGTGACCTTGACCCGTACGGACTGCACTCCGGAGACCTGCATCGCACGGTCGCGCAGCACCAGGGCAGCGGCGTCCCGGTCCAGCCAGGCCCGTAGGCCGGAGTCCGCGCTCGCCATCGGCAGCAGGCCGCGGCGCCCCGGGGTGACGGCCAGGACGATCAGCCACAGGCCGATCGCGGCCGCGGCGGCCGCGCCGGCGAGGACGACCACATCGTCCAGGCGGCGCTCCGCCAACTCGTCGGCCAGGGTGCGCCGCCAGGCCATCGCGGGACGGTCCGCGCGCACCGCGGCGACGTCGTACAGGAGCAGTCCGGTCGCGCCGAGCGCGAGCAGCCCGAGCAGGGTCGCCGGGATGCGCCGGGTGGACCACAGACGGCGCCGTTCGCCCCCGTCCGCCGGCGTGAGAACCGGTGTGTACGAGGCGGCCGAGGCCGACTGGTCGAACTCCGGGCCCTCCTTCTCCAGGACGGGGAGCGGCCGGGTGCCGCCCGACGGCTTCTCGTGGGACTCGCTCATCGGGTCCTCCCCCGGTCCGCACCGCGCGAGTGTGCCGAATGGAGCCGCTCCACCGAGACGGTGACCTCGGGCACCTCCATCCCCGCCAACGCCTTTACCCGCTGGGCGACTCGGCGACGCACGGCTCCGCATTGCCGGCCGATGTCCCCGGGGTACTCCAGCTCGAGGCTGACCCTGACGCGGGCCGCGCCGTGCTGCACCGTCACGGTGGCGAGCGGGGCCTGGCCGCCCTCGGGCACGCCCGAAGTCAGCGCCTCGCGCGCCGCACGCGCGGCGATCTTGGCGACCACGCGGTCGGCGATCCGGGTCGACCCGCGTTCGGTGGGCGCGACCGTCGTGGCCGTCACTAGCGCCGCCGGTCGTCGCGCGTCCGGAAGAGGTCACCCGGCTCGAGGTCGCCGTCGGCGTAGCGACCGACCAGGAATCCGATCGCGCCGAGCGCGGCGACGAGCAGGAAGGCTCCGAACCCGCCGAAGTAGGCGGCGAACCCGAGGCCCATGCCGGCGATCAGACCGACCAGTGCCATGCTCATCGCGGTCTCCTCACGACGTGCGCGGGCCGCGGCGGGAGGCTCACTGGAGCCTGCCCTCTGGCTCGTCGTCGTCCTCCTCGTCGGGCAGCTTCACGTCGCCGACCGCGATGTTCACCTCGACCACCTCGAGGCCGGTCATGCGCTCCACGGCGGCGATCACGTTCTCCCGTACGGCACGGGCCACATCTCCGATGGAGACGCCGTAGTCGACGACGATCTCCAGGTCGAGGGCGGTCTGCACCTCGCCGACCTCGGCCTTGACTCCGCGGGTCACCGATTTGGTGCCGCCGGGCACCCGGTCGCGGACCGCGCCGAAGGTGCGTGAGATGCCGCTGCCCATGGCGTGCACGCCGACGACGTCACGCGCCGCGAGTCCCGCGATCTTCTCCACCACTCCGTCCGCGATCGTGGTGCGGCCGCGGGTCGCGGGGTCGCCGCCGCCTCGTTTGGTGGGGCCGCTGGTCCGGGCTCCGTCACCGGACGGGGTCTTGCCGCCCGGCTCGCTTCCGGTTGTGCCGCGTTGTGCTGTCTCCGACATGGCGTCGTTCCCTTCGGCGGGTTCCGCTCCTCAGCTCACCGTAAGCGCGTGTTCCCGATATCGCTCCGGGGATGCGGCAGGCTGGGGCAATGACGGTTGACCGATGGACCCTGGCGGTGCGGCAGCAGCTGGGCCTGGGTCGCCTCCTGCCACTGGGCGGTACCGCGGACGGCGCGTGGATCACCGAGCGCGCGGCGTCCCGCGTCCTGCGGGACGCCGCCTCCCGGGTACCCGGAGTACGACTCGAATCACTGCGCCTCGACACATCCGATACGGGAGCGGCGCCGGCGGTACCTGCGCCGCCGAGCGCCCTGGCGCCCGCACCCCTGCGCCTGGACGCGGACTTCACGGCAACGGCCGACGAGCCGCTGCCCGCGGCCGCGGAGCGTCTGCGTACGGCCCTGACCACTGCGGCGGACCGTCGCATCGGCCTCCTTCTGACGACCGCGGACCTACGGGTGACAGCCCTCGTCGACGAACTCCCGGCGGACCCCGACGCGGCCGACACCGCTGCGGAACCGGCGGCCGAGGGGATCCCGGAGGACGAGAACGGGGACGACGACGTGGCGAGGGTGGCTGCGGCGGTCCTCGCCGTACCGGGCGTCGCCGAGTTGACCGGCGTACTCGGCGGACGTGGCCGCGCGATCCACCTCACCGAACACTCGGACGGCGACACCTCGACCACGCTCCCCCGCCGCCATCTCCGCCTGGAACTGGCGACGACACCGGACCACCGCGCCCTCGACGTCGCCCTGGCAGTACGCCGGACAGCACCAGCCGCCCTACCGGACAACCCGACGACGGCAGTGATCATCACAGCGGTGAAATCCAGCCCGCCCGGCACTTGAGGACGAGGCCGCCAGGCCAAATCCAGCCCGTCCGGCGTTTGAAGACGAGGCCGCCAGGCCAAATCCAGCCCGTCCGGCGTTTGAAGACGAGGCCGCCAGGCCAAATCCAGCCCGTCCGGCGTTTGAGGACGAGGCCGCCAGGCCGATGCCTGGAAGCCGAACACCGCCCGACAGCGACGTCAGTCACCCAACCCGGCCAGATCCCGCAGCCGCCGCCCCTGCGCCGCCCGCTCCGCCCCCCGCTGGTCGTCGTACGACCGCCCCGCGGCCCCCTGCAAAAGAGCCTTGGTCTCAACCACCGCATCCCGCGCCGCCGCAACCACCGCCGCCACCAAGTCCCGCACAGCCGCGTCGAGTTCGGCGCCCGGCACCGCGAGATTCGCGAGCCCCGTACGGGTCGCCTCGTCCGCGTGCACAAACCGCCCGGTCGCACAGATCTCGAGCGCGCGCGCATAGCCGACCAGGGACACCAGCGGATGCGTACCGCCGAGGTCGGGCACCAGGCCGAGGCTGGTCTCGCGCATGGCGAACTGCACGTCGTCGGCGACGACGCGCAGATCACAGGCGAGTGCCAGCTGGAATCCCGCTCCGATGGCATGCCCCTGGACGGCCGCGACGGTCACGATGTCGCTGCGCCGCCACCAGGTGAACGCCTCCTGGTACTCGGCGATGGTCGCGT
Source organism: Streptomyces triticagri (assembly GCF_003429565.1). Lineage (GTDB taxonomy): Bacteria > Actinomycetota > Actinomycetes > Streptomycetales > Streptomycetaceae > Streptomyces > Streptomyces triticagri. The sequence goes on along the minus strand of NZ_QUAK01000011.1, from coordinate 29,993 downwards.
CGAGCTCGGCCTCCGGCCCGCGGGCCATGTCGAGGAACGACGGCTCCCCGTCGAATCCCTCGGGCGTGAAGGCCTGCCGGTCGAGACCGGCGGAGAACGACTTGCCCTCGCCGCGCAGCACCACGACCCGGACCGTGCCGGGCAGCAGGCGCCCCGCCTCGGCCAAGGCACGCCACAGAGCCGGGCTCTGGGCATTGCGCTTGGCGGAGTTGGTCAGCGTCACCGTCGCGACGGCGTCGTCGACTGTGAGACGGACACCGTCCCGGTCGAGGACGGCTGCGGATTCGGTGCTGGATCCGGTCTCGGACGAAACCATGGGTGCCTCCGGTGAACTGTGGCCACTAAGTGACCGCAGAGTAACCACCCGGCCGACCGTCCGGCCGACCGGGTGGCCACTCACCGGAGAGCGGTGAGCAGACCGCCTCAGGCGCCGGCGGTCTTCTTGCCCCGCGTCGCCCCGCCGCGTCCCCGCAGCGTGACACCGGATTCGCTGAGCATCCGGTGAACGAATCCGTAGGAACGGCCCGTCTCCTCGGCCAGCGCCCGGATGCTTGCACCGGAGTCGTACTTCTTCTTCAGGTCTGCCGCGAGCTTGTCGCGCGCGGCGCCGGTAACCCGGCTGCCCTTCTTCAGAGTCTCGGCCACCCGTGCCTCCTCATGGGAAGTGCGCTCTGGACTTCTCATGATCACCCCTCCTGCGCTTCCTGGCCACCCATTCGGCAAGGTCCGTACGCAGGGCCCTGGCCGCCCCCGGTCGGCGACCACGAGCGGAATCCCCGCCTCCGGCCGTCGGGCGGCCGTACCGCCGAACGGGTTCACGAGGGAACGTCCAGGTCAGAACCGGAAGCCGGGACGGCGGCCGGAGCCGTACGGGCGCGACGGTCTCAGCGGCGTACGGTCCGTCCCGGTACGAGGGCGTCTCACACAGATGAAGGATCACGCATCGGGCGAATGATCCATACGTAGTTGATCACGCCGCCGTGGCGCGGTCGGGGCCGCCGTCCGTCAGGCGAGCGCCACCAGATCCGCGTAGTCGGCGCCCCACAGGTCCTCGACCCCGTCGGGCAGCAGGATGATGCGCTCCGGCTGCAGCGCCTCCACCGCACCCTCGTCGTGGGTGACGAGGACGACCGCGCCCTGGTACGTGCGCAGCGCGCCGAGGATCTCCTCGCGGCTCGCCGGGTCGAGGTTGTTGGTGGGCTCGTCGAGCAGCAGGACGTTGGCCGAGGAGACGACCAGGGTGGCGAGCGCGAGCCGGGTCTTCTCGCCGCCGGAGAGGACGCCCGCGGGCTTGTCCACGTCGTCGCCGGAGAACAGGAAGGAACCCAGCGTCTTGCGCACGGCGACCAGGTCGAGATCGGGCGCCGCGGAGCGCATGTTCTCCAGGACGGTGCGGTCCGGGTCGAGGGTCTCGTGCTCCTGGGCGTAGTACCCGAGCTTGAGGCCGTGGCCCTCGACGACCTGGCCGGTGTCCGGCTTCTCGGCGCCGGCGAGCAGCCGGAGCAGTGTGGTCTTGCCCGCGCCGTTCAGGCCCAGGATGACGACGCGCGAGCCCTTGTCGATGGCCAGGTCGACGTCGGTGAAGATCTCGAGGGATCCGTACGACTTGGACAGGCCCTCCGCGGTCAGCGGCGTCTTGCCGCAGGGCGAGGGGTCGGGGAAGCGCAGCTTCGCCACCTTGTCGGACTGCCGGACCTCCTCGAGGCCGGAGAGCAGCCGCTCGGCGCGCTTGGCCATGTTCTGCGCGGCGACGGTCTTGGTGGCCTTGGCGCGCATCTTGTCGGCCTGCGTGTTGAGCGCGGCGGCCTTCTTCTCGGCGTTCTGCCGCTCGCGCTTGCGGCGCTTCTCGTCGGCCTCGCGCTGCTGCTGGTAGAGGCGCCAGCCCATGTTGTAGACGTCGATCTGCGAGCGGTTGGCGTCCAGGTAGAAGACCTTGTTGACCACGGTCTCGACGAGGTCGACGTCGTGGGAGATCACGATGAAGCCGCCGCGGTAGTTCCGCAGGTAGTCGCGGAGCCAGACGATCGAGTCCGCGTCGAGGTGGTTCGTCGGCTCGTCGAGCAGCAGGGTGTCGGCGTCCGAGAACAGGATCCTGGCCAGCTCGACGCGGCGGCGCTGACCACCGGAGAGCGTGTGCAGGGGCTGGCCGAGCACCCGGTCGGGCAGGCCGAGCGCGGCGGCGATGGTGGCGGCCTCGGCCTCGGCGGCGTATCCGCCCTTGGTGAGGAACTCCGTCTCCTGGCGCTCGTACTGGCGCAGGGCCTTCTCTCGGGTGGTGCCCTGGCCGTTCGCGATGCGCTGCTCGTTCTCCCGCATCTTGCGGATCAGTACGTCGAGGCCGCGGGCGGAGAGGATGCGGTCGCGGGCGAGCACCTCGAGGTCGCCGGTGCGCGGGTCCTGCGGCAGGTAGCCGACCTCGCCGGAGCGGCTGATGGTGCCGCCGGCCGGTACGCCCTCGCCGGCCAGGCACTTGGTGAGGGTGGTCTTGCCGGCGCCGTTGCGCCCCACCAGGCCGATGCGGTCGCCCTTGGCGATACGGAAGGAGGCGTTCTCGATGAGGATGCGGGCGCCGGCGCGCAGCTCGATGTTGGATGCGGTGATCACGGGGTTCCAGACTCCGGGGCAGAGGAAGAGGGCGGCGGACTGACGGTGGTCGGTGCCGGGGCCTGCCTGGAGGCGGCCCGCGCGGCACGGGCGGTCGGCGCCGCTAATGCACGAGGAGAATGGCCATGGGTCAACTCTACCGGGGGTGTGCAAGCACTTTTTCCGCGCTCCACGCGCGCGTGGAGCGCGATGCCCAGAGGGGCGCACGGGACCGCACGGCGTCCGTCCCGTCCCTCGATCGGACGCGCCACCCGCCCGGTCACGCCGGGGACGGACCAGTATGAAGTGGCCGATACGCGGCGGGAGCGGCACTCGCCTCTCTTGGACGGATCAGAGGGTGGTGCACCCGTGCAGTTCGACGACGACGCCCGTCTGGACACCTCGGAGGTCCAGGACGTCCGTGGCGGCGGGCGGATGCCCGGCGGAAAGGCGGTCGGCGGCGGGCTGGCCGGCATCGTGGTGCTGCTGCTCGGGCTCTTCCTCGGGGTGGGACCGGACAACCTCGGCCTGAGCTCGGGCAACGAGGAGCCGGGCACCTCGGCCTCGAGCGTGGCGCAGGTCCAACAGGAGTGCCGTACCGGTCAGGACGCCAACGCCCGTGCGGACTGCCGCACGGTGGCCGTCGTGAACAGCGTCCAGGACTACTGGAGCCGGGCCTTTCCCCGGCAGGGCTCGGGCTACTCGCCGGCACCGACGGTGTTCTTCACCAATCGGGTGGGCACGGCCTGCGGCTCGGCCACCTCGGCGGTCGGCCCCTTCTACTGCCCCGGTGACCGCAAGGTCTATCTGGACCTGGGCTTCTTCGACGAGCTGCGCAACACCTACGGATCCAGTGGCGGCCCCTTCGCGGGGGCGTACGTGGTGGCGCACGAGTACGGGCACCACATCCAGAATCTGGCGGGCACCCTGCGGCGCTCGCAGGACGGCAGGACCGGGCAGAACAGCAACGCGGTCCGGGTGGAACTGCAGGCCGACTGCTACGCCGGGGTGTGGGCGAAGCACGCGACGACCACGCCCGACGAGTCGACGGGCCGGCCGCTGATCCGCGAGCTGACCGACCAGGACATCCGGGACGGACTCGACGCGGCGGCCGCGGTCGGCGACGACCGGATCCAGGAACGCTTCCAGGGCAAGGTCACGCCCGAGTCCTGGACGCACGGATCGTCGGAGCAGCGTCAGCAGTGGTTCCACGAGGGGTTCCGCACCGGGGACATGGGGCGGTGCGACACGTTCCGGTGAGCGCCGCGTCCGGCGTCCCGCGACGGTCGCGTTCGGCGTCGCGGTGCGTTGTCGGACCCCGGTGCAAGACTGTGTGGCACGTCACATCCGTGGCGCCGACCGACGAAGGAGTGATCACCATGGCCGACTCCCCGAGCATCGTGCCGACCCTGCTCTACACCGACCCCAAGGCCGCGATCCAGCAGCTCACCGACGCCTTCGGCTTCACCCGCGCCGCGGTCTACGAGAACGACGACGGGGTGGTCGTACACGCCGAACTCACCTACGGGAACGGCATGGTGATGCTCGGCAGCAAGGGCCGCGGCGGGCCGTTCGACGAGGTCATGGCCGGCGCGGGCCCCGTCGGCGTCTACATCAAGGTGGACGACGTGGACGCTCATCACAAGCGGGCCGCCGAGCAGGGCGTGGAGATCCTCATGCCGCCGACGGACCAGGACTACGGCGCACGCGACTACATGACCCGGGACCTGGAGGGGAACATCTGGAGCTTCGGCGACTACGCACCACGGATCGAGCGCTGAGGCGAGCCGTCCGGCCTGGTGTCAGGCGCCGCCGGTGTGCACCTGGAAGGCCGCCCGGCGCACCGCCTTGGCGAGCGCGGGGTCGGGGTGGGCCGCGGCGAGTGCGACCAGGACCTGAACGGTGCGCGGGTGGCCCACCCGGCGTACCTCCTGCAGCAGCGCGGGCACCGTCCCCTGGGGCGCCGACTCCAGGTGGCGGACCAGGAGTTGGGCCTCGCCGTGGTCGGCGACGGCGGCCGCCGTGTCGACCCAGAGCCAGGTGGACTCCTCGCGGGTGAGCACGGCGTGGACGTCCTCGGGGTCGGCGCCCTCGTGCTCGGCGAGCCAGAGCAGGGCGTAGGGGCGCAGCGAGGCACGGTCGGCCGCGGCCCGCACCTCGCGCTCGGCCGGTGCGCCGACCACCCGCAGGGCTTCGAAGGCGAGGCCGCGCAGCAGGGCGTCGTCGCCGCGGGCGGCGTCGAGGAGTTCGGTGACCGCGCTGCCGACGGGACGGGCGGCGAGCCAGGCGCGATATTCGGCGCGGGCCGCCTTGGGGCGCAGGCGTGCGCAGCCGCGGAGCATCTCCTCGGCGGACTGCTCGATGTTCCCCGCGGGGCTCTGCGCGGCGACGATGATCTGCTCGAGCTTGACCCATACCGCCCAGCTGCCGAGCGGGGTGAGGGTGGCCTGGCTCTCGCCGAGCGTGAGGGCGCCGACGGCCGCGAGGCTGCACAGGGCCCAGTCGAGGAGCGGGGCGAGCAGGGAGGCCTCGGGTTCGTCGGCGGCGGCCTGCTCGGGGTGCGGTCCGAAGGGGATCTCGCAGCGCTCGGTGCGCAGTTCGACGACTCGCTGCTCGAGCAGGTCGAGCAGCTGCGGCATGGCGACGGGACCGTCCGAGAGCTGCAGCAGGGACAGCACCTGCGGCATCGCCTCGATGACTTCGGCGACCGCGGACGCGGGCTGCTCCTCGGGCGCCGGATGCACCAGGGACCAGGCGTCGAAGAGGGCCACCCAGCCGCGCAGTACGGCCGAGTCGTCGCGGTCCCAGGCGCGCAGGCGCCAGCCGGGGCGCGCGGTGCCGCCGTGCACCTCGACCAGACCGGCGAGCCGGGCGGTGTCCCAGTCGGCCCTGACCTGTTTCTCCGTCAGATCCAGTTCGGCCGCGGCCCGTTCGCAGGTCTCGTCGGAGAGGGTGCCGCCCTGTGCGGGTGGCTGGGAGGCGGTGGCCGCCGTGCGCGGTCCGGTGGGGCGGGTGCGTGTGGTGTCGGCCCAGCGGGCGATCCGGACGGCTCCGGCGAGCCCTTCGCGTGCCATCCGGGCGAGCACGGACCGGGCGGGGGTGCCCTCCGGAGGGCGTGGAGCGGGACGGCGGGTGCGGGGCACCGGGACCGCCCGCGAGGCATCGGCGAGGGGTCGTGGGCGGACCAGTCGGAGCCTGGAGTCGCGCGGGTTACGGGACGTCACGGGGGCAGTCTTCCCGGTCACGCCTCGAAAGCCCAAACGGAATTCAACCTTGCGGTTGTGACCCGCCGGCGCGAGCGGCCCGAAGCGGCCTCCCGACCGGGTGGAACGGAGCGGGGCGGGGGCTTTCGGCGCACCGGAACGAAGCGCTGCATCAGCGAGGTGCAGCGCTACATCAGCGGGGTGAGGAAGCGGCGCAGGGCTTCCTCGTACCGGCCGGGATCCGCGTTCCACATCGCGCCGTGCGGGGCGTCGAGCACCTCGTGCAGGGAGATCAGATCGGGCTGCCGGGCGGCGAGTTCGCGGGAGAGCCGGTAGGGGGCGAGGGTGTCCCCGGGTCCGTGGAAGATCAGCGTCGGTACGCGCAGGGTGGCGGGACCGAGAGCCTCGGCCGGCCCGTCGCTGTGCCGTCCGGTGCTGCCCTGGGCTGCGCGGACGGCGAGCGGCAGCAGCGCCGCGGGGGTGCGCCGGCCGGTGGCGAGGGCGCGCAGCGTCGCCTCCCAGTCCAGGACGGGCGAGTCGAGGACAAGCCCGCTGATGCGGTCGCGCAGTCCCGCGTGCGCGGCGGCGCGCAGCGCCATGGTGGCGCCGGTGGACCAGCCGTGCAGGACGATCCGCTCGGCGCCGTGACCGATCGCGTACCGGATGGCCGCGTCGACGTCGCGCCACTCGGATTCGCCGAGGTGGCTGAGGCCGTCCGGCCGCTTCGGGGCCCCCGGATCGCCGCGGTAGGCGAGGTCGAGCACCGGGAAGCGCTGACCGTGCAGGAAGTCGAGGACCACCATCGGGTGCTCGCGTGTGGTGCCGAGCCCGTGCAGGGTGAGGACCCAGGTGTCGCGGGCGCCGGGCACGAACCAGGCGGGCAGGACGCCGAGTTCGCCGGGGATCTCCACGTCGTGGTACTCGAGGCCGAGGGCCGTACGGGGATCGCCGGTGTGCACCTGCGGCGTCAGGCGCACCTTCGATCCGGGGAGCAGGGTGCCCCGGGTGACCTTCTCGAGCCGGCGCACCACGGTGTCCGCGGTGCCCGCGGCGTGCTCGACGACGGGGCCGACCACCGCGTGGCAGTCCTCCCCGATCAGTCCGTAGCGGCCGGAGCGCAGCGAGGCGAGTGACCGGGTGAGGGTGACCTGGCCGGCGGCGGTGGCGTGCACGGTGAGCCGCGGCTCGGTGGGCAGCGGTCGTGCGGAGGGATTGCGCAGGGCGGCATCACCGGCGAGGCGGCCGGCGGCGAGCAGGGCCGCGCCGGCGCCGAGGACTGCGGTGACGGCCGCGGCCGTGACTGTTGCGGGGCGCACCGCTCCAGTGTCGTGGCGGCGGGTCGGTGCGGCCAGTGGTGGGCGGGACATCGCGCACGGCGGGCCGTACGGCGCGGTGGATTCAGCGCTGCCCGTAGCCGCGCAGCTTCTGTCCGGCGTCGTTCAGCTGGGAGGGTGAGAGCAGGCTCGGGGTGTGGCCCGGCACCGAGGCGGCCGTGAGCCAGAGGCGGCACATCCACTCGAGCTGGGCGGTGCGGTCGTAGGCCTGGTCGAGCGTGTCCCCGTAGGTGACCGCTCCGTGGTTCTGCAGCAGACAGCCGGTCCGCTCCTGGAGGGCGCGCAGCATGCTCTCGGCCAGTTCCTCGCTGCCGTAGAGGGCGTACGGTGCGACGCGCACGGGTCCGCCGAGGTCGGCCGCCATGTAGTGGATGCCGGGGAGTTCGGGGACGAGGGTGGAGACCGCGGTGGCGTGCACCGCATGGGTGTGGACGACCGCGCCCGCGTCGGTGCTGCGGTGGATCGCCAGATGGAGCGGCACCTCGCTGGTGGGCTTCAGGCTGCCGAGTACCTGGTGGCCGTCGAGGTCGACCCCGACGGCGTCCGCGGGGCGGAGCCGGTCGTAGGGCACTCCGCTCGGGGTGACGAGCACGGTGTCACCGACCCGTACCGACACATTGCCCGAGGTGCCGACGACCAGGCCGTCGGCCGCTGTTCTGCGGGCGGTGGCGACCAGTTCGTCCCAGGCCCGCGCGATCGCCCCGTGGATCCGGGCGGGGGCGGGCGCCGGCGGTCGGCCGCCGCTCCCCTCGCCGCCGTCCCGGTCGTCCGTGTGCCACTCGTCCGTGTCGCCCATGCGGCGATCCTGCCAGGCCCCGGGAGCGGCCCGCCGCAAGGTGATCCACATCTCTTCGAGGGCCCCGCGCCGCAGCTCGGCCGGCTCGGTCGCGGACGCCCGGATCCCCGCCGATCCCGGCGCCCGGGCGGCCGGAACGGAATCCGAACGGAAGCGGAGGGCCGGGCCCTTACTTCGAGACACCACAGCGCCCGACCCAGTTCATCTTCCGTTCACTCGGGTTGCCTACGTTCGCCGAGCCACTGACGCCGAACGATTGCCTGGGTAAATGGAACACATCACGCTGCTGCTCGCGATTGTGATCGTGACAGCTCTCGTGTTCGATTTCACGAACGGTTTCCACGACACGGCCAACGCGATGGCGACGACCATCTCGACCGGCGCAATGAAGCCCAAGGCTGCGGTGGCCATGTCCGCCGTGCTGAACCTGGTCGGTGCCTTCCTCTCCGTGGAGGTCGCCAAGACGATCTCCAGCGGCCTGGTCCAAGAGGACGGAATCCAACCCGAAGTCATCTTCGCCGCCCTGGTGGGCGCGATCCTCTGGAATCTGCTGACCTGGCTGGTCGGCCTGCCCTCCTCCTCGTCGCACGCACTGATGGGCGGCCTGATCGGCGCCACGATCGCGTCGATCGGCGTGAGCGGTGTCAACGGCGGAGTCGTCGTCACCAAGGTCCTGATCCCCGCCCTCGCCGCCCCGCTGGTGGCCGGCATCGCGGCCTTCCTCGCCGCGCGGCTCACGTACAAGCTCGGCCGGAACGTCGGCGAGAAGTCCTCCGAGAAGGGCTACCGGGCCGGGCAGATCGCCTCCGCCGGTCTGGTCTCGCTCGCGCACGGCACCAATGACGCGCAGAAGACGATGGGCATCATCACCCTGGCCCTGGTCGCCGGCGGCGCACTCGCCCCCGGCTCGAACCCGCCGGTCTGGGTCATCGTCTCCGCGGGCCTCGCCATCGCACTCGGCACCTACCTCGGTGGCTGGCGCATCATCCGCACCATGGGCAAGGGCCTCACCGACCTGCAGCCGCAGCAGGGCTTCGCCGCCCAGACCAGCGCGGCCGCGGTCATCCTCGCCTCGTCGAACCTCGGCTTCTCGCTGTCCACCACGCACTCCTGCTCGGGTGCCGTGATGGGTGCGGGCCTCGGCCGCAAGGGCGGCGTGGTCCGCTGGTCGACCGCGACCCGGATGTTCATGGCCTGGGGTCTGACCCTGCCGGCCGCCGGACTGGTCGCCGCCGGTGCCGAGTTCGTGGCCCGGCAGGGCGACTGGGGCATCGCGGTGGTGGCCGTCTTCCTGATCGGCTCCTGCGCCGCGATCTGGTTCGTCTCGCGCCGCCAGGTCGTCGACCACAACAACGTCAACGAGCCGGAGGAGCCGGCCGCCGAGGAGCCCGCGGGCGTGGTCACCACGGCGATGGCCGCGGTCACCCCGCCGCCCGCCGGCGCCGCTTCCGAGGAGCCGGCCGTCGCGGCCGTCCCCGCACAGACGGGCCCCGTCCCGGAGTCCGCCCGGCAGGCAAAGGCGACGGTCTGAGTGCGGCCGGGCCGCAGGACCGCCTCAGGACCAGGTAAGGAATCAGCAGCATGAACATCGACTGGGCAGCACTCGGCTCCGTGTTCGGCGTCAGCCTCGTGGCCACCGTCGGGCTCGTCACCCTCTTCACCCTCGGCATCACCGGTCTCTCCAAGCAGGAGGCCGCCGCCGCGCAGGGCGGCTCGGCGGTCCTCGCGCGCACCGGCGCGTACGCCTGCTTCGCCCTGTGCGCGGCCGCGGTGGCGTACGGGATCTATCTGATCGTCGTCTGACCGGACCTCTCGCCGTATCACCGTCCGCCCCGCTCCCAGCCGCTACAGGTGGGACGCGGGGCGGTCGGCTGTGGGCCTCGGCACACTCTTCCGCCGCAGGTCAACGACGAGTTGACGGGCATTCGAGCCACGTGGTGAACTTCCCGAGCCATATACGGCGGCAGGAGAGGAAGCCGGTGCGAATCCGGCGCGGTCCCGCCACTGTCACCGGGGAGCTCTCCCCCACACCGGAAGTCACGGCCCGCAGCGGCGGGTTGGAAGGCCGGGGGAGCCGCGGATCCGGAAGCCAGGAGACTCACGTCGCCGTGTTCGTCGAACCAGGGCGCGGACCCTGAGTGAGGACACATCGCGATGCCGGGCTGCCCGTCTCCCGCTCCTTCCCGTACGCGTATCGAGCCACGCAGGCACGCACCCGCGGTACGACGAGGCGCAGCGGCGGTCTGAACTCGTGCGTGCCGATCGCATCTTCGCGTACGGCGCCACCGCGGGCCTCCTCGGTGACCTGCTGCTCGGCGATCCCCGCCGTGGGCATCCGGTCGCCGCGTTCGGGCGTGCGGCGGGTGCCGTCGAGCGTGTCCTGTGGCGCGACCACCGCGGCGCGGGAGCGCTGCACACCGTCGTGTGCGCCGGTGGAGCCGTCGCCGCGGCCGCTCTCGCCCAGCGTGCCGTACGCCGCTCCCCCGCCGCGTCCGTGGCGCTGACCGGGGCCGCCACCTGGGCCGTGGTCGGCGGTACGTCGCTCGCCAGGGAAGCCCGGGCGGTCGCCGCCGCCCTGCAGGCCGGTGACATCGAGGTGGCGCGTGAGCGGCTGCCTCATCTGTGCGGCCGTGACCCTGCCGCCCTCGACGGCGCCGGCATCGCGCGCGCGGTGGTCGAGTCCGTCGCCGAGAACACCTCCGACGCCGTCGTCGGCGCGCTGGTGTGGGGTTCGATGGCCTCGGTCCCGGGCCTGGTGGGCTTCCGTGCGGTGAACACGCTGGACGCGATGGTCGGCCACAGGTCGCCCAAGTACCGCCGTTACGGCTGGGCTTCGGCCCGTACGGACGATGTGGCCGGCTGGCCGGGTGCGCGGCTGACCGCCGCACTGGCGGTCCTCGCCGGAGGTGATCCGCGCGGAGCGGTACGGGCCTGGCGCGCGGACGCCTCGCGCCATCCGAGTCCCAATGCGGGTCCGGTGGAGGCCGCCTTCGCGGGTGCGCTCGGTGTACGGCTCGGCGGGACCCTGTCGTACGGCGGGCGGACCGAGCACCGGCCGGTACTCAACGCGGACGGGCGCGAGGTGGCGGTGGCCGATGTGGAGCGTGCGGTACGCCTGTCGCGCCGGGTCGGAGTGCTGGCCCTCGGTGTGTGCGCGGCCGGACGGCTGCTCGCGGGGCGCGGGTCGCGGGGCAAGCCGGCCAAGTCGTCCTCCTCGCGCGCGTGGAGGGGTGTTTCGGGATCCACGCGCGCGTGGCGGACGCCGGGCGGGGCGCCCGTCGACTCCCTGGGAGGACGGTCATGACGGGTGGCGGTCTGCTTGTCGCCGGGACGACGTCCGACGCGGGCAAGAGCGTGGTCACCGCGGGCATCTGCCGCTGGCTGGCCCGCAAGGGTGTCTCCGTCGCGCCGTTCAAGGCGCAGAACATGTCGCTGAATTCGTTCGTCACCCGGGAGGGCGCCGAGATCGGCCGGGCGCAGGCCATGCAGGCGCAGGCCGCCCGGGTGGAGCCGACCGCGCTGATGAACCCCGTGCTGCTCAAGCCCGGTTCGGACCGCAGCAGCCAGGTCGTCCTGCTGGGCAGGCCGGTCGGCGAGATGAGCGCCCGCGGCTTCTTCGGCGGACCGCAGGGGACATCGCAAGGGACATCGTCCGGGGAAGGACCTGCCGTCGGCCACCGGGAGGCACTGCTGGATACGGTCGTCGACTGCCTTACGGAGCTGCGGAGTTCGTACGACGCGGTGATCTGCGAGGGCGCCGGCAGCCCGGCGGAGATCAATCTGCGGCGCACCGACATCGTGAACATGGGCATCGCCCGCGCCGCCCGCTTCCCGGTCGTGGTGGTGGGCGACATCGACCGCGGCGGCGTCTTCGCCTCGTTCTTCGGCACGACCGCGCTGCTTTCCGCGGCGGACCAGGAGCTGGTGGCCGGCTATCTGGTGAACAAGTTCCGCGGGGACGTGTCGCTCCTCGAGCCGGGCTTGGACATGATGACCCGGCTCACCGGCCGCAGGACCTACGGGGTGCTGCCGTACGCGCACGGCCTCGGCATCGACGAGGAGGACGGCCTGCGGGTGTCGCTGCGCGGCACGGTGCGGGAGTCGGTGGTGGCGCCGCCGGCCGGTGAGGAGGTGCTGCGGATCGCGGTGTGCGCCGTCCCGCTGATGTCCAACTTCACCGATGTGGACGCGCTGGCCGCCGAACCGGGCGTGGTGGTCCGCTTCGTGGACCGCCCCGAGGAGTTGGCCGACGCCGACCTGGTCGTACTGCCCGGCACCCGCGGCACCGTGCGCGCCCTCGAGTGGCTGCGCGAGCGCGGTCTCGCGGACGCGGTCGCGCGCCGGGCCGCCGAGGGCCGTCCGGTGCTCGGCATCTGCGGCGGCTACCAGCTGCTCGGCGAGTGGATCGAGGACGAGGTCGAGTCCAGGGCCGGCACGGTCGAGGGTCTCGGACTGCTGCCGCTGCGGGTGCGGTTCGCGGTGGACAAGACGCTCGCACGGCCCGTCGGCACCGCGCTCGGCGAGCCCGTCGAGGGGTACGAGATCCATCACGGGGTCGCCGATGTGCGCGGCGGCGAGGCCTTTCTGACCGACGCCGCGGGGCGGCCGCTCGACGGCTGCCGGTCCGGGGCCGTGTGGGGCACCCACTGGCACGGTTCGCTCGAGTCCGACTCGTTCCGGCGGGCGTTCCTGCGCGAGATCGCGGTGGCCGCGGGCCGGCGCTTCGTACCGGCGCCCGACACGTCCTTCGGGCGGCTCCGCGAGGAACAGCTGGACCGGCTCGGCGATCTGATCGAGGAGCACGCGGACACCGCGGGGCTGCTTCGGCTCATCGAGTCCGGCGCGCCCGCCGGACTGCCGTTCGTCGCTCCGGGGGCGCCCCGGTGACCGTGCCGCCCGCGCCGCTTCTGCCGCTCGTACCGACCTTCCTGGGAGTGACCCCGTCATGAACACCCCCTATCCGTTCACCGCGATCGTCGGGCAGGACGATCTGCGGCTCGCGCTGCTGCTCAACGCGGTCAGCCCGGCCGTCGGCGGCGTCCTGGTGCGCGGTGAGAAGGGCACCGCCAAGAGCACGGCGGTGCGCGCGCTCACCGCCCTGCTGCCGGACGTGGACGTGGTGCCCGGGTGCCGCTTCTCCTGCGATCCGGCGGCGCCCGACCCGGGCTGCCCGGACGGGCCGCACGACGGGGCCGCGGGGGCGCCGCGGCCGGCCCGTACCGTCGAACTGCCGGTCGGCGCGTCCGAGGACCGGCTGGTCGGTTCGCTCGACATCGAACGGGCCCTTGCGGAGGGCGTGAAGGCCTTCGAGCCGGGCCTGCTCGCCGCGGCGAACCGCGGCATCCTCTACGTCGACGAGGTCAACCTGCTGCACGACCACCTGATCGACGTCCTGCTCGACGCCGCGGCCATGGGTGCCTCGTACGTCGAGCGCGAAGGAGTCTCGGTACGGCATGCGGCTCGCTTTCTGCTCGTCGGCACGATGAACCCCGAAGAGGGCGAGCTGCGGCCGCAGTTGCTGGACCGTTTCGGACTGACCGTCGAGGTGGCCGCGTCCCGCGATCCCGAGCTGCGGGTCGAGGTGGTGCGCAGGCGGCTCGCCTTCGAGGACGGGGCGGAGGCGTTCGCGGCGCGCTGGGGCGCCGATGAGGCGGAGCTGCGGGACCGGATCGTGTCGGCCCGTGCGCTGCTGCCGCGGGTACGGCTCGGGGACGGGGCGCTGCGGCAGATCGCGGCGACCTGTGCCGCGTTCGAGGTGGACGGGATGCGTGCGGACCTCGTGATGGCCCGTACCGCGACCGCGCTCGCCGCCTGGGCCGGCCGCACGGACGTCGACACCGAGGACGTGCGCCAGGCCGCGCTGCTCGCGCTGCCGCACCGCAGGCGCCGCAATCCGTTCGACGCGCCTGGCCTGGACGAGGAGTTGCTCGACGAGACGCTGCGCGAGCACACGGCGGACGACGAACCCGGCGAGGAGCCCGAGGCACCGGAGGACGACGGACCGGACGGGGACGGCGGACCGGGCGGCGGTGGCGGACAGCCGCCCGCCGACGACCCGCAGGGCCCACCGCCGGCCGACGGCACATCGGCCACCGAACCGGCGGCCCCGGATTCCGCGCCCGACCGCCCCGGTGACGCACCGCAGGCGGACACCTCTCCCGACTCCGGTACGGGAGAAGGCGGTTCGGCCCCGGGAGCAGCGGCGCCCGAGCAGGGCGCCGTCCCGGCCGGCGAGCCCTTCCGCGCGAAGCTCCTGAGCGTGCCCGGCACGGGTGCCGGTGCGGCGGGCCGCCGCTCACGGGCTCGTACGGAACACGGCCGCACCACCGGCGCGCGCAGACCGCAGGGCCGGCTCACCAAGCTGCACCTGTCCGCGACCCTGCAGGCGGCCGCCCCGCACCAGCGGGCCCGCGGCCGCACGGGTCGGGGACTGGTGGTCAGGGGTGACGACCTCAGGCAGGCGACGCGGGAGGGCCGCGAGGGCAATCTGGTGCTCTTCGTGGTGGACGCCTCCGGGTCGATGGCGGCCCGCAAGCGGATGGGTGCGGTCAAGGGCGCGGTGCTGTCGCTGCTGCTCGACGCCTATCAACGGCGGGACAAGGTGGGCCTGGTGACGTTCCGCGGCACCGGCGCCGAGGTCGTACTGCCGCCCACCTCCTCGGTCGACGCGGCGGCCGCGCGCCTGGAGTCGGTGCCCACCGGCGGGCGCACCCCGCTGGACGCCGGGCTGCTCAAGGCGCACGACGTGCTGCGGGTCGAGCGGCTGCGGGACCCCGCACGGCGCGCGCTGCAGGTGGTGGTCACGGACGGGCGGGCCACCGCGCCTGGCGTACGCGGATCGCAGGTGCCACGCGCGCGTGCGGGTACGCCGGCCGACCCGTGGGACCGGGCGCGCCGCGCGGCGCGCCTGCACGCCGCCGAGGGCACCGCCTCGGTGGTCGTGGACTGCGAGGCGGGGCCGGTGCGGCTCGGCCTCGCGGGGCTGCTCGCCCGGGAGTTGGGCGGCAGCGCGGTGACCCTCGACGAGCTGCGCGCGGAATCGATCACCGCGTTCGTGAAGGACGCGAGCGGAAACAGGAGGGCAGCCTGATGCCACAGGGAAAGCCTGCCGTCGTCCCCGACGACGGTCTCACCACGCGGCAGCGCCGCAACCGGCCGCTGGTGTTCGTGCACACGGGCACCGGCAAGGGCAAGTCGACGGCCGCGTTCGGCCTCGCCCTGCGGGCCTGGAACCAGGGCTGGCCGGTCGGGGTGTTCCAGTTCGTGAAGTCCGCCAAGTGGAAGGTCGGCGAGGAGCGTGCGCTGCGGGTGCTCGGCGACTCCGGCGAGGGCGGCACGGTCGCCTGGCACAAGATGGGCGAGGGCTGGTCGTGGGTGCAGCGCGACAGCCAGTTCAGCAACGAGGAGGCGGCCCGGGAGGGTTGGGAGCAGGTCAAGCGCGACCTGGCCGCCGAGACGTACCGGCTCTACGTCCTGGACGAGTTCGCGTACCCGATGCACTGGGGCTGGGTCGATCCCGAAGAGGTGGTGTCCGTGCTGCGGGATCGGCCCGGCACCCAGCACGTGGTCATCACCGGTCGCAACGCCCCCGCCCGACTGGTGGACTTCGCCGACCTGGTGACGGACATGACGAAGGTGAAGCACCCGATGGACGCGGGCCAGAAGGGCCAGCGGGGCATCGAATGGTGACTGTCGGCCCTGCGGCCGGCGCTTCCGTGCCGCGGCTGGTGATCGCGGCGCCCTCGTCGGGCGCCGGCAAGACGACCGTGGCGACGGGCCTGATGGCCGCCTTCACGGAGGCCGGGTACCGGGTCTCGCCGCACAAGGTCGGGCCGGACTACATCGACCCCGGCTATCACGCGCTCGCCACCGGCCGGCCGGGCCGCAACCTGGACGCGTACCTGTGCGGTACGGACCGGATGGCGCCGTTGTTCGCGCACGGCGCGCAGGGCTGCGACCTGGCCGTGATCGAGGGCGTGATGGGCCTGTTCGACGGGGCTTCGGGGCTCGGCGAACTGGCGTCGACCGCGCAGCTCGCAGCGCTGCTCAAGGCCCCCGTGGTGCTGGTCGTGGACGCCTCGTCGCAGTCCCGTTCGGTGGCGGCCCTGGTGCACGGTTTCGCCTCCTGGGACCCGACGGTGCGGATCGGCGGGGTGATCCTCAACAAGGTCGGCTCGGACCGGCACGAGGAGCTGCTCCGCGATGCGCTCGGCGGCAGCGGCGTGCCGGTGCTCGGCGTGCTGCGCCGGGCACCGCGGGTCCGTACGCCGTCCCGGCACCTGGGCCTGGTGCCGGTCGCCGAACGGGCGCCGGACGCCGTCGAGTCGGTACGGGCGACCACGGCACAGGTGCGTGACGGCTGCGATCTGGAGGCGCTGTACGCGCTGGCGCGCAGCGCGCCCCCGCTGCCGGCCGAGGCGTGGGATCCGTACGAGGCGCTCGGTACGTCGCCGTCCGGAACCGTCGGCGAGCGGCCGGTGGTGGCCGTCGCCGAGGGGCCTGCCTTCACTTTCTCGTACGCCGAGCACCGTGAACTGCTCACCGCCGCGGGCGCTGACGTGGTGCCCTTCGACCCGCTGTGCGACGAGGGACTGCCCGAGGGGGCCCGCGGTCTGGTGATCGGCGGCGGCTTCCCCGAGGTGTACGCCCCCGAGCTGTCCGCCAATGCGGCGCTCCGCCGGGCCGTGGGCGCCCTGGCGCGCACCGGCGCTCCGATCGCCGCGGAGTGCGCCGGACTTCTGTATCTCGCGCGCTCCCTGGACGGTGCGCCGATGTGCTCGGTGCTCGACGCCGAGGCCCGGATGACGGAACGGCTCACCCTCGGTTACCGGGACGCGGTGGCGGTGTCGGACAGTCCGCTCGCGGTGGCGGGCAGCCGGATCCGGGGGCACGAGTTCCACCGCACCGCCATCGTCCCGGGGGCGGGTGCGACTCCGGCCTGGGGGATGCACCGGCCGGAGCGGCGGTTGGAGGGGTTCGTGCAGGACGGCGTGCACGCCAGCTATCTGCACACCCACTGGGCCGCGAGCCCGGACATCGCCCGCCGGTTCGTGGAACGGTGCGCGGCGTGAGCGCGTACGAACGTCCCGGCGGTCACTCGGCGATGCCCACCACCAGCCACACGAAGCCCACGCCGGTGACCGTGCACAGCAGCGTGGGAGCCGTGGGGTGGTCGTGATGCGCCTCGGGGAGGATCTCGGCGGCGGCGAGATAGAGCAGCGCGCCGCCGAAGAACCCGAGATAGCTGCCGAGCAGTTCGACCGGCAGGGTGAACAGGAGCGTCGACGCGGCACCCACGACCGGTGCGGCCGCCGCGGCGAAGAGCATCGCGAGCGCCCGGCGGCGGGCGTTCCCGTACAGCCGGGTGAGGGTGTACGTGTTGAACCCGTCGGCGAAGTCGTGGGTGATCACGGCGAGGGCGACGGTGAGGCCCATGGTCTGGCCCGCCTGGAAGGCGGCTCCGATGGCGACGCCGTCCATCAGGCTGTGCACGACCATCGCCGCGGCGGCGGTCAGTCCCACCTGGGGCACCCGTTCGCCCGCCCCGTGCCCGTGCACGGGTCCGTCCGCACCATGACCCGCTTGGCGTACGGCGAGCAGCCGCTCCACACAGTGCGCGGTGAGGAATCCGCCGACGAAGAGCAGCAGTGCGCGCGGTACGCCGAGGAATTCCTCGCCCGCCGCCTCCAGTGCCTCGGGCAGCAGCTCGAGGCCGACGACCCCCAGCATCAGGCCGCCGGCCAGGCCGAGCACCAGGTGCCTGCGGTCGGTGACGCGCTGCGCCGCCAGGCCGCCGACGAGCGTCATCAGGAACGCGCCGAGCGCGACGAACACCACCATGGCCTCTTGCTAGTGGATCGAACTGCCCGATGCCCAGTCAGAATTCACCCGTAACCCGGGCCCCGTCCGTGTTCGCCGCTGCAGCGGAAGGAGCAGTCGAGTGATCGGCCTGATCGCCGGACCGGCCGCCACCGCACGCGCGCGTGCGGCGCGCCTCGCCGGGGCCTGGCCCGCCCGCACTCTCGTGTACGACGGCCCGTCGGGGGACGCGGTGGCACGGGCCTTCACCGAGTGCCGGCAGCTCGTCTGCTTCCTGCCTGCCGAGGAGGCGGTACGGGTGGCGGCCCCGCTGCTCGTGGCCGGCCCCGGAACCCCGGACCTGGTCTGCGTCGACGGCTCGGGCCACCATGCGATCCCCCTGGCATCGGCGAGAGCGGGCAGCGCGGCAGCTCTCGCCGCCGAGGTCGACGCGGCGCTCGGGTCCACCTCCCTCGGTCCGTCGTACGGGCGGCACGGCGCGGCGGACGCCGCCGGGCCGGCACTCGTCGTCGGGGTGGGGGCGCGCCGCGGCACGACCGTGGACGTGGTGCTGCGGCTGGTCATGAGCGCTCTCGAGGAGGCCGGACCGGCCCAGGGCGAGGTGGCCGAACTGGCCACCGTGGAAGGCAAGTCGACGGAACCCGGTCTGGTCGAGGCCGCCCGGAAGCTCGGCGTCCCCCTGGTGGCCCATCCGGCGGCCCGCCTCGCCGAGGTGGCCGTCCCGCATCCCTCCGCCGCGCCGCTCGACGCCACGGGTACGCCGTCCGTCGCGGAGGCCGCCGCGCTCGCCGACGGCGGCGAACTGCTCGTCCCCAAACGGAAGTCCGACGACACCCCCGCGACGGCCACCTGCGCGGTGGCCCGCCGCGCCACGGCCCCCGACGGCCGCCGCGCCGAAGAGGCGGCGGGCTCGGGCGCGACGGCGCATCCGGCCACGCGATCGCGCCCCCGCACCGCGATGCCATCCCCGGGATCGGCGCCCCACTCGTCGGCCGTCCCGGGACCAACCACGCGCACCGGCACGACGACCGCCCCAGGGGCTCCCGCGCACCCGCGCGCGGCCTCGGCCCCCGGTATTGCGGTCGATTCCGGCACTGCGACTGCCCCCGCATCGCCCCCGCTCTCCGGCACACCGTCCGCCCCCGACGGCGCGGCACCGGCGAACGGGGCGGACAGCGCCGTCGTCGACCCGCCGGGCGTGTCCGGCGGCGCCCTCTCCGGCATCGGGACCCTTCACTTCCCGGCGGTGGCGACGCCGCCCGGACCGCACGACCTGCGCCACCACGGTGACGCCGAGGTGCGGGACGCGGGTCTCATCGATCTCGCCGTCAACGTACGGACCGGTACGCCGCCGCCCTGGCTCCGGGACCGCATCGCCGGCTCGCTCGGCTCGCTGGCCGCCTACCCGGACGGCCGCCGCGCCCGTTCCGCGGTCGCGCGCCGGCACGGACTCCCGCCGGAGCGCGTCCTGTTGACGGCGGGGGCGGCCGAGGCCTTCGTGCTGCTGGCGCGGGCGCTGCGGCCCCGGCGTGCGGTGGTGGTGCATCCGCAGTTCACCGAGCCGGAGGCGGCGCTGCGTGATGCCGGGCACCGCGTCGAACGCCTGCTGCTCGATCCCGCGGACGGATTCCGGCTCGATCCGGGCGCGGTCCCCGAGGACGCGGACCTGGTCGTCGTGGGCAATCCGACCAACCCCACGTCGGTGTTGCACCCGGCCGGGACGCTGGCCGCGCTGGCCCGGCCGGGCCGCACCCTGGTCGTCGACGAGGCGTTCATGGACGCGGTGCCCGGTGAGCGGGAGGCGCTCGCCGGGCGCCAGGACCTGCCCGGCCTGGTCGTCCTGCGCAGCCTCACCAAGACCTGGGGCCTGGCGGGGCTGCGCATCGGCTATGTCCTCGCGGAGCCGGTCCTGCTGGCCGAGCTCGAACGGGCACAACCGCTGTGGCCGGTCTCGAGCCCGGCCCTCGCGGCGGCCGAGGCCTGCGTCGAACCGCACGCACTCCGGGAGGCCGAGCGGGCGGCCCGCCGGATCGCCGCCGACCGGACGCGACTGCTCGCCGGACTCGAGGAGTCGGCCGGGGTGCAGGTCGTCGCCCCGGCCGAGGCTCCGTTCGTCCTGATCCGCCTCGCCCGGGCGGATCGGGTGCGTGAGCGGCTGCGTGCGGGCGGATTCGCGGTGCGCCGCGGCGACACCTTCCCCGGCCTCGGCCCCGACTGGCTGCGCCTCGCGGTCCGCGACCCCGGTACGACGGAACGCTTCCTCGGCGCCCTGCGGGAAGCGCTGACGAGGCGCTGACCAGGCACTGACCGCCGGCGCCCGAACCGGTCACGGCCGCCGCTACGGCTGCGCGACGATGTCCGGCTTCAGCGGCGCAAGCGCCTCGGCGATGGACGCGACCGTGGCACCGTCCACCCCGGCCTGCTCCAGCGCCCCGGCCAGGTGCCCGATGACCCGGTCGAAGTCCTCGGAGCGGACGCCGAGCCCGCTGTGCGCCTGCCGCATCGCCCGCCCGCTGTACGGCTTGCCGGACCCGAGCGCCTGGCCCACGAACGCACGCTGGTGCCGTTTGAGTCCGGCGAGGTCGGAATCGGCGAAGTAGCCGGCCAACTGCGGGTCGGCCAGGACCCGTTCGTAGAACTGATCCACTACGCCGGCGACCGCGGCCTCGCCACCGATCCGCTGATAGATCGTCACAGACTCCATGCGTCCCGACCGTAGCGGCGGAACCCCGCATTCAGAACACGCGTACGAAACCGGTGCCCCGGCCGGCTCGCGGGGCTCAGTGCGGCCGGCGCCGCCGCGCCACCGCGACCGCCCCGCCGCCCAGCGCGAGCAGCACCACGCCGGCGCCCGCCACATACGGAGTGCTGGAGCTGCCGCCGGTGTCGGCGAGGTCGGCCCGGTCCGGCTCCCGCGCCGACTGGGGCTTCACGCCTTCGCCGTCGTCCGCATCGTGCGCGTCCTTGCCCGCGGTCTGCTTGCGGGGCCCGGCGGGCTTCTCCCCCCGGCCCACCGGTTCGCGGTGCTGTGCGGACGGCGTCTCGCAGGTGGCGCCGGCGAGCGTCACGGTGCCGTCGACCTCGGCGACGTTGAGCTTCAGCGGGTTGAGCGACACCTCGAGCTCGAGCGCCGCGGCCGCGGCCGTACGCGAGGTGGTGTGCGTCTTGGACAGTTCGAGACGGACCTCGCCGATGCCGGGCACCTCGACCCGGGTCGGGCCGCCGGCCGACAGGGTGACCTTCTTGCCGAGCACGTTCACCGAGCCCAGCAGACCGGCCTCGGCGGCCGGCCGCTCCCCTGCCTTGCAGACGGCCTTCGAGCTGACCTGGCCGAGCTCGACGAGCGGCACTCCGGGCAGTCCCGGCACATTCACCCGGGCGCGGGCGAGCTCGGTGCGGCCCTCGGCGACGCCGCCCTCGACGGTGGCCTTCGCGGTGGCCACATCCGCCCGCAGCACGCTGAACGGCTTGCCCGCGCCGACTCCGTCGAGCCGGGCGGTCAGGGCGGTCTTCTCGGCGCTGTGCGGTGCGCTGACCTCGTTCAGGGAGGTGCGCAGCGGGACCTGTACGGACTTGTCGAGCAGCGAGACGTCGAGTCCGGTACGGAGCACGACCGCGCCCGCCCTGCCCTCGTCGCCGCCCGTGGCATGGGCGGGTACGGCACCGGCCAGGGCCGCGGGACCGGCGGCCAGGACGGTCGCGACGCCGGCTGCGGACAGCCTGCGTGCGGGCATGCGGAAGGTATGGCTGAACAAGGTGGAACCCCCACGGGAGACATGGCCGGGGCGGCGCCACGCTGGGACGGCGTGCGGTGCCCGCGGCTTCGGTACGGGAATCCTCACGTACGGAGAGTGAACTGGTGTCTCCATGGCGTGAGTTCACCCCTACGGGGCGTTTCCGTCCGGACGTTCGAGAGTCACCGTCGAGGCTGGGGCACTCAGCCGAGGCGGGGCACTCAGCGCACGACCGCGCCGTTCATCACGATCCCGCGCGGGGCTGCCAGCGCACGTACGTCGGCGCGCGGATCGCTGTCGTAGACCACGAAGTCCGCTGGCGCGCCCTCGCCGAGCCCTGGGCGTCCGAGCCACTCCCGCGCGGCCCAGGTGGTCGCGGAGAGCGCCTCCAGGGGCGGGATGCCGGCCCGGGTCAGCTCGACGACCTCCGCCGCCGCGAGGCCGTGCGCGAGCGCGCCGCCGGCGTCGGTGCCGACGAAGACGGGGATCCCCGCGTCGTGGGCGGAGCGCACGGTGTCGTAGCGGCGCGCGTGCAGCCGGCGCATGTGGTCGGCCCAGCGCGGGTACTTCTCCTGGCCGCCGTCCGCGAGGCCGGGGAAGGTCGCGATGTTGACGAGCGTGGGGACGATGGCCACCCCGCGCTCGGCGAACAGCGGGATCGTCTCGTCGGTGAGTCCGGTGGCGTGCTCGATGCAGTCGATGCCGGCCTCGACCAGGTCGGTGAGCGAGTCCTCGGCGAAGCAGTGCGCGGTGACCCGGGCGCCGAGCCGGTGCGCCTCGGCGATCGCGGCCTGCACGGCGCCGCGCGGCCAGCAGGCCGAGAGGTCGCCGGTGCCGCGGTCGATCCAGTCACCGACGAGCTTGACCCAGCCGTCGCCCCGCCGCGCCTCCTGGGCGACGTACGCGACGAGGTCCTCGGGCTCGATCTCGTGGGCGTAGTTGCGGATGTAGCGCCGGGTGCGGGCGATGTGCCGGCCGGCCCTGATGATCCTCGGCAGGTCGTCGCGGTCGTCGATCCACCGGGTGTCGGAGGGTGAGCCGGCGTCCCTGAGCAGCAGCGTCCCGGCGTCCCGGTCGGTGAGCGCCTGCTTCTCCGCCACGTCCGCGGGGACGGCACCGTGCGCGTCGAGGCCGACGTGGCAGTGGGCGTCGACCAGGCCCGGCAGCACCCACCCCTGCAGGGTGCGGACGTCACGGGCGGTGGCCGGCCGCTGGTAGGTGATCCGCCCGCCGACCACCCACAACTCGTCGGCGACGTCATCGGGCCCCACGAGCACCCGCCCCTTCACATGCAGCACCGCACGATCACTCATGCCCTGCAGCGTAGGGGGCGCCGGGGACGTCCTGTGCCCCCTGAACCCACTCGATACGCTCGATGCGGCAGCCGGACCACAGACCCCGCCGGATGTCCCCGGCCGCCGCCCGCCGCGACACGACGTCTCCGCAGAAGAGAGCTTCACCGTGACCCATCCCTTCCTCGACCTGCCCCCGCTGAGCGCCGCGCACTTCGCCTCCATCGAGGACCGGGTGGCCCGACTGTTGCGCACCGATCAGGACGTCCTGATCACCCAGGGTGAGGCGCTGCTCCCCCTGGAGGGCTGCATCCGCTCGGTGGCCCGGCCGGGCTGCACCGCCCTGAACGTGATCACCGGGCCGTACGGCCAGACCTTCGGCAACTGGCTGCGCGACTGCGGCGCGCAGGTCGTCGACCTGGCCGTCCCGTTCCACACCGCGGTGACCGCGGAACAGGTGGGCAATGCACTGGCCGAGCACCCGGAGATCGACTTCGTCTCGCTGGTGCACGCCGAGGCGGCCACCGGCAACACCAACCCGGTGGCCTCCATCGGCGAGGTGGTCCGCGCGCACGGGGCCCTGTTCATGCTGGACGCGGTGGCGTCGGTGGCTGCCGAGCCGCTGCTCCCGGACGCCTGGGGCGTGGACCTGTGTGTGATCGGTGCGCAGAAGGCGATGGGCGGTCCGGCCGGTGTGTCCGCGGTGTCGGTCAGCGAACGGGCCTGGGAGCGCATCGAGGCGAACCCGCAGGCGCCGCGCCGCTCGTACCTCTCGCTGCTCGACTGGAAGCAGCGCTGGATCGACGGCGGCCGGAAGGCGCTCCTGCACGCTCCGGCGCAGCTGGAGATGCTGGCGCTCGAGGCCTGTGTGGAGCGGATCGAGTCCGAGGGTCCGGACGCCGTGATGGCCCGGCACGCGACGGCCGCGCGGGCGACCCGTGCCGGTGCGGTGGCGCTGGGCGGTGGCCTCGCCCCGTATGTGCACGAGGCCCGGGATGCGGCGCCGGTGGCGACCACGCTGCGGGTGCCGGCCGAGGTGGACGCCGCCGAGCTGGTCGCGCGGGCTCTCGCGGCGGATCCGGTGCTGCCGCTGGTGGCCGGCGGCGGCGCGCTCGCCAAGGAGATGGTCCGGGTGAACCACTACGGGCCCGACGCGACCCGCGGCGTGGTGCACGCGAGCCTCGCCGCCCTGGGCGCCGCACTCGGCGAAAGCGGAATCGGAGTCGATCTCGAGGCGGCTCGCAGCGCCGTGACCGGCGCCTGGGAGTAGGCCGAATTCGGGCCTCGGCAGTTGCCCGGGGCCCACTACTCGACTAGCTTTTCATGAATACGGGAAGCCGCCTTTCACGCGCAGCTTCCCGTATTCTTCTGCCCCGTTTCCCCGGGCCTAAACACCGAGTTTTCGAGATCATCAAACCTCGTAATTCGGACGCATCTCGCGGGAGTTACGAGCTTGTGACCGAATCCACAACGTGACCGGTTCGCCCCGTAATTCCCGTACAGACAGGGACATTTCGCCGCCTGGCCGCGCGCTCGCGCACCCCCGCGCGATAACATATCGCCGACGTTTGCGTAACCCCTGGCCGCGATGCAATTTCGATTTTCGGTGGGTAAATTCAATCTGCATGACCGCCGCACAAGCAGACCTTGCACGTGCCCGAAGCGATTTCCCCGATCACCGCGATAATCCCGCGAACTCGAGGAAGTTGCGGCTCGAACGCCCGGAGGTGAAGGACGGGGCCGCTTGCTGGAGGATCGCGCGCGATTCGAAGACCCTGGACCTCAACTCCTCGTACAGCTATCTCCTGTGGTGCCGTGACTTCGCCGGCACCAGCGTGGTGGCCCGGCTCGACGACGGCGGCGCCGACGCCGAGCCGGTCGGCTTCATCACCGGCTACATCCGCCCCGAGCGACCCCGCACCCTGCTGATCTGGCAGGTGGCCGTGGACGAGTCGCAGCGCGGCCGCGGACTGGCCGGCGCCATGCTCGACGAGCTGACCTCCCGGGTCGCGCACCGCGACGGGCTGACCACCCTGGAGACCACGATCTCCCCGGACAACAAGGCTTCCCAGCGCCTGTTCACCTCCTTCGCCGAGCGCCACGGTGCGTCCGTGGACCGCGAGGTGCTCTTCGCCGCGGACCAGTTCCCCGACGGCGGCCACGAGCCCGAGGTGCTGTACCACATCGGCCCGCTCTCCTTCTGAGCCGCGCCGACCCGGCCGCCCGGCCGAACCCCCAGAACCGACCGACCCGGACCCCCACGCCAACATCTCCCAGGAGGAGATCGCTGTGACCATCACCCAGCCGGACCTGAGTGTCTTCGAGACCCTGGAGTCGGAGGTGCGCAGCTACTGCCGCGGTTGGCCCACCGTCTTCGACCGGGCGCAGGGCAGCCGCATGTACGACGAGGACGGCCACGAGTACCTCGACTTCTTCGCGGGCGCCGGCTCGCTGAACTACGGGCACAACAACCCCGTCCTCAAGCGCGCACTGATCGACTACATCGAGCGCGACGGTGTCACCCACGGTCTCGACATGTCGACGACCGCGAAACGCGCCTTCCTCGAGTCGTTCCAGAACACGATCCTGCGCCCGCGTGACCTGCCGTACAAGGTCATGTTCCCGGGCCCGACGGGCACCAACGCCGTCGAGGCCGCGCTGAAGCTGGCGCGCAAGGTCAAGGGCCGCGAGTCCATCGTGTCCTTCACCAACGCCTTCCACGGCATGTCGCTCGGCTCGCTCGCCGTGACCGGCAACGCCTTCAAGCGGGCCGGCGCCGGCATCCCGCTCGTGCACGGCACCCCGATGCCGTTCGACAACTACCTCGACGGGCAGACCCCGGACTTCATCTGGTTCGAGAGCCTCCTGGAGAACTCCGGCTCGGGCCTCAACAAACCCGCGGCCGTGATCGTCGAGACCGTGCAGGGCGAGGGCGGCATCAACGTGGCCCGCGCCGAGTGGCTTCGTCAGCTCGCCGACGTGTGCAAGCGCTGGGACATGCTCCTGATCGTCGACGACATCCAGATGGGCTGCGGCCGTACCGGCGGCTTCTTCTCCTTCGAGGAGGCCGGCATCGTCCCGGACATCGTCACCGTCTCGAAGTCGATCAGCGGTTACGGCCTGCCGTTCGCGCTGACCCTCTTCAAGCCGGAGCTCGACGTGTGGGAGCCCGGTGAGCACAACGGCACGTTCCGTGGCAACAACCCGGCCTTCGTGACCGCGGCCGCCGCGCTCGACGCCTACTGGGCCGACGGCCAGATGGAGAAGCAGACCCTGGCCCGCGGCGAGCAGATCGAGGCCGCGCTCAAGGCGATCCGCGCGGAGCACCCGGAGGCCACCAAGGAGTACCGCGGCCGTGGCCTGGTCTGGGGCCTGGAGTTCCACGACAAGGACCGCGCGGGCAAGGTCGCGAAGCGCGCCTTCGAGCTCGGCCTGCTGATCGAGACCTCGGGTCCCGAGAGCGAGGTCGTCAAGATGCTGCCGGCGCTCACCATCACGCCGGAGGAGCTCGACGAGGGTCTGCGCACGCTCGCCCGCGCCGTACGAGAGACCGCCTGACACCTACGCACGAGAGACAAGTCGCGCGTACCGTAGGAGAAAAGGAACAACTCACCGTGATCGTCCGTTCGTTCAAGGACATTGAAGGCACCGACCGGCACGTGAAGTCCGCGTCCGGCACCTGGGAGAGCAAGCGCATCGTGCTCGCCAAGGAGCGCGTGGGATTCTCGGTCCACGAGACCATCCTGTACGCGGGCACCGAGACCGACATGTGGTACGCGAACCACATCGAGGCGGTCGTGTGCACCAAGGGCGAGGCCGAGCTCACCGACCGTGAGACGGGCAAGAAGTACACGATCACGCCGGGCACGATGTACCTGCTCGACGGGCACGAGAAGCACACCATGCGGATCAAGGAGGACTTCCACTGCATCTGTGTCTTCAACCCGCCGGTGACCGGCCGTGAGGACCACGACGAGAACGGCGTGTACCCGCTCCTGACGGAGCCGGAGCCGGAGACCGTCTGACGTCCGGCAGCACGACGGGCGGACAGCTGCCCGGCAGGACAACTACATGGCCCACAGCCGCGCGGGGCGCCGCGGCCGTGGGGCCCACCTGAGACTCCCGGCCCGTCCTCCCTCACGAGGGGGGACGGGCGGGGTACATCCCGAACAGGGCCGTACGAGAGGAGAGGCAGGCAACACCATGACCACCGCACCCGAGCGCACCGCCGACCTGTACCCGACCCGAGGCACCACCGAGGTGCTCACCGAGCGCCAGGACCCCGTCGTGTGGTCCGAGCCGGGTACCGAGGGGCCGTTCGCGGCCGCGGAGCTGTCGGCGTTCGACAGGGACGGCTTCATCCAGGTCGACGAGCTGGTCCCTGAGGACGAAGTGAGCATCTACCAGGCGGAGCTGGACCGCCTGACCCAGGACCCCGCGATGCGCGCCGACGAGCGCTCCATCGTGGAGCCCCGCTCGCAGGAAATCCGTTCCCTCTTCGAGGTGCACAAGATCAGCGAGGTCTTCGCCAAGCTGGCGGCCGACCCGCGCGTCGTAGGCCGGGCCCGGCAGATTCTGGGTTCCGACGTCTACATCCATCAGTCCCGGATCAATGTGAAGCCCGGATTCGGCGCCTCCGGCTTCTACTGGCACTCCGATTTCGAGACGTGGCACGCGGAGGACGGGCTCGCGAACATGCGCACCGTGTCCGTGTCCATCGCGCTCACCCGGAACTACGCGTACAACGGCAGCCTGCTCCTCATGCCGGGGTCGCACCGCACGTTCCTCGGCTGCGAGGGCGCCACGCCGAAGGACAACTACAAGCGTTCCCTGCAGATGCAGGACGCCGGTATTCCGTCCGACGAGGCGCTGATCAAGCTCTCGGACAAGTACGGGATCTCCCAGTGGGTCGGCGAGGCCGGCTCGGCCGTGCTGTTCGACTGCAACACCATGCACGGCAGCGGGGACAACATCACGCCTTTCCCGCGGAGCAATGTCTTCTTCGTGTTCAACAGCGTCGAGAACACTGCCGTGGAGCCGTTCGCGGCTCCGATCCGGCGCCCCGAGTACATCGGTGCCACGGACTTCACCCCGGTGCGGTGAAGCCTTCGCGGTAGGCCTGTGATGTGGCGTTCGGCCCGGTTCCCCACGAGGGAGCCGGGCCAACCGTCGTCCGGGGCGCGGCCGTTCAGCGGGACAGTGCGTCGAGCAGCCGGTCCACGTCCGCTTCCGTGTCGTACAGGTGGAACGAGGCCCGCAGGGCGCCCGCGCGGTTCGAGACCTCGATGCCCGCGGCGCTCAACTCCCCTTGGCGCCGGCCCAGTTCGGGCACCGAGACGATCGCGGATCCGGGGGCCGGCACCGGGCTGCGGCCGAGTGCGGCGAGTCCCTCGCGGAACCGGTCGGCGAGCGCCACGTCGTGGGCACGGATCGCCTGCACACCGATGCGTTCGACCAGGTCGAGCGAGTGACGGGCACCGGCGTAGCTGAACAGGCTGGGGCTGATGTCGAACCGCCGCGCGGAGTGGGCCAGTTCCTCTACCGGTCCGTAGCAGCTGTCCCACGGGCGCTCGCCCGCCACCCAGCCGGCGAACACCGGAGTGAGTGCACCGAGGTCGTCGGGCACGGTCAGGAAGGCGACGCCGCGCGGGCACAGCAGCCATTTGAAGCCCACGGACACCGTGTAGTCGGCGGCGCCGGCGTCCAGGGGCAGCCAGCCGGCGGACTGTGAGACGTCGACGAGGGTGCGCGCGCCGTGCGTACGGGCCGCCTCGCCGATCGCCGTGACGTCGGCGATCCGGCCGTCCGCGGACTGCACGGCGCTGTAGGCGACGAGCGCCGTGCCGGGGCGTACGGCGTGGGCGAGCTCGTCCAGCGGAACGGTCCGCAGCTTGAGGTCGGCACGGATGTGGAACGGCGTGACCAGGGAGCTGAAGTCCCCCTCGGCGAGGACGACTTCGGCTCCGGCCGGCAGCGAGGCGGCAATCAGACCCGCGTACACCGCCACCGAGGCGCCGGCCGCGACCCGGCGCGCGGGCACCCCGGCGATCCGGGCGAACGCCGCCCGGCTCGCCTCGACGTCGGCGAACATGTCGGTCGGCGCGCCGGCCGCGGCCGCGGCGACGGCCTCCTGCATCGCCTGCACGCCGGCCTTCGGGATCAGGCCGGTGCTGGCGGTGTTGAGATAGGTCGACCGCGGCGCGAAGGCGTCGGCGGTGCGGCTCTCCAGGAAAGTCTCCATGCCTCCACTGTGCGTCCCGGCCCACCCCTCGTCCATGGCGAATTTCTGCGTGGTGCACCCAAGCACTGCTTATGCATCGGCCTTGACCTGGGGTGTTGCGGCCGGCGGGCGCGGGATCCGGTCAGCGGGCCGTGCCGGCGTCCGACGCCGAGGGCACCTCGCAGCCGTCGGGGCCGCAGGCCTGCGCCGTGCCGTCCGCGGCGCCGACCGTGCGCAGCGGCGTCCGCTCGCCCCAGGCCTGCTCGAGCGCCTGGGTGAAGACCTCGGCGGGCTGCCCGCCGGAGACTCCGTAGGCGCGGTCGAGGACGAAGAACGGCACGCCGGTGGCGCCGAGTTGGGCCGCCTCCCGCTCGTCGGCGCGCACCTCGTCGGCGTAGGCGCTCTCGTCGGCGAGCACCGAGCGGGCCTCGGCCTCGTCGAGTCCGGCCTCGACGGCGAGGGCGACGAGCACCTCGGGGTCGTGGACGGAACGCTCCTCGGCGAAGTTCGCGCGATAGGCGAGGTCGAGGAGCTGCTCCTGGCGGCCGCGGGCCTTGGCGAGGTGGAGCAGCCGGTGGATGTCGAAGGTGTTGCCGTGGTCGCGGCCCTCGGTGCGATAGCCGAGGCCCTCCGCTCGGGCGTTGGAGGCGACGTGCTCCTCCATGGCGCGGGCCTCTTCGGGGGTGCGCCCGTATTTCCGCGCGAGCATGTCGAGCACCAGGCCGGTCTCGCCCTTGGGGTGGGTCGGGTCGAGCTCGAAGGAGCGGTGCACCACCTCGACCCCGTCGCGATGGGCGAAGGCCGCGAGGCCCTGCTCGAAGCGGGCCTTGCCTATGTAGCACCAGGGGCAGGCGATGTCGCTCCAGATCTCGACGCGCATGACTTTCTCTCCGGACTCGTCGGGGTGCAGGGGTCTCCTGCGCCCTGATCCAACGCGGTCCGGCGGATGCGCATTCCCGTACGAGCCCCCTACGAGCCCCCTACGAGCCCCGGCCGGGCCCCGTACGGCGGG
>NZ_QUAK01000113.1 GCF_003429565.1 Streptomyces triticagri | reverse complement strand
CCGGCTCCGCGGCGGGCGCCGCGGGCGCGGAGCCGTTCGGCCCGGCAGCCGGCTCCGTGCCGTCCCCGGCGGACGCCGCGGCGTCGTCGGACGAGTCGTCCTCGTTCACCGGCGTCCGCATGACGACCGGCGGGATGGGGCGGGACCCGGGGATGTTGATCCGGATCCGGGTGGTCAGCGTGGTCTGCGTCTCGGGTTCGTCCGCGGGCTTGCCGGCACCCGGCCGCTCCGCGTCCGCTCCGGCGTCGGCGCCCCCGGTGGTCCCGTAAGGCGGCGTACCCGAGGGGTAGGCGGCTCCGCCGCGCCCCTTGGGCCCGGAGGACGAACTGTCAGTTTCACGACTCAAGGCAGGTTCTCCCGATCGGCTCCGCCGCCCGTCTTGTCCGTGCGCGGGCGGCTCGGCGGCGCGCACCACCATACTGGCCGTCCCGGGGCGCCATCCGCTGACTGCGTCAAAGACGGAAAGGACCCGAACACAACCGGCACGTCATCTGCCAAGTCGGGTGGCAGAGCTGTCCGGTTGCCGTACGGAACCGAGCGTGGCACAGATCACAGCGACCGCGATTCCACCCAAAAGGTAGAGATACGAGCCGAGTCCGGCAGCGAACACGAAGTCGCCCTCGGAACGGCTCGAGGTCAGCAGCAGCACCATCAGGAGCCAGCCCGCCCCCGGCGAGAGCGCCCCCGCCCTGCTCTCGAGCAACCGCGAGCCGCCGTGGAACAGACCGGCCGCACCGAGCAGCGCGAGCAGCAACCCGCCCGGGAACAGGCCGCCTTGGACCAGCGCACCGGCGAGACCGGCAAGCGCGCCGGCGAGGAGGAGCAGGATGTGCACGGCGATACGGCCGGGGCGCAGCGGCTCGACGAGCGGGGGCCGGGACGGGCTCAGCGGGCGTTCGGACAGGCTCACAGCTTCGTCACCGTTCCCGGCACTCCCGCGAAGAGATCCGTCTCGCGTTCGCCGTCAGGGGCGCCCGGGTTGCCGCGCGCCAGCTCGTAGTACTCGATGTCGAAGAGGGGCTGGGCCTTGCCGTTGGACAGCGCGAACCAGGGGCCCTCGACGGTGACCTGGGTGGCGTGCGCCGCCATCGCGGCGGCCTTCGCCGAGGCGGCGGTCCGGCCGTCGATCTCGGCGGTGATCACCGCGTCGTCGACGAGTCCGGGTACGTCGCCGGGCTCGGCGGCCTCGTCGAACGGCAGGGTGTCCAGCGCGCCCGAGCGCAGGACCGCGAAGCGCTCGGTGACGACGGATCGTGGCAGCCGGTTCCAGTAGACCTTCGCCACGGTGTGCGGTGCGCCGAGGTCGCGGCGGAAGGCGGGCTCGGCGGCGAGTTCCGCGGCGCGCATCGCGACCCGGTGGGCCTGGATGTGGTCGGGGTGGCCGTAACCGCCGTGCGGGTCGTAGGTGATGAGGACCTGGGGGCGGAGCTCGCGGATCACGGCGACCAGCAGAGCGGCGGCCTCGTCCACGTCGGCGGCCCAGAAGGCGTCCGGGCGGTCGTTGGTGGCCAGGCCCATCATCCCGGAGTCGTGGAAGCGGCCGGGGCCGCCGAGGAACCGGTGGTCGGTGACGCCGAGTTCCTTCATGGCGGCGGTCAGCTCGCCGATGCGGTGGGCGCCGAGGGTGCCTTCCCGGTCGGGCGCGAGGTGGGCCAGCTCGGGCGGGATGACCTCGCCCTCCTCGCCGAGGGTGCAGGTGACGAGCGCGACATGGGCGCCTTCGGAGGCGTACTTGGCCATCGTCGCGCCGTTGTTGATCGACTCGTCGTCGGGGTGCGCGTGCACCAGGAGCAGACGGCGGTCCGCCGGTTCGGTCATGGCTCAAGAGTACGAGGCCGGCCGGCGCGGGCCCGCCGCGGCCGGGCTCAGAACTTGATTCCTTCGATCATGCCCGCGACGTTGGTGGTCAGTTCGTTGATGGTCGGCGCCACCGAGGAGCTGGCGAGGTAGAAGCCGAGCAGCACACACACGATCGCGTGTCCCGCCTTGAGCCCCGACTTCCTGATCAACAGGAAGACGATCACCGCAAAGAGCACCACCGCCGAGATCGACAGTGCCACAGCGGTTCACCTCCAAGAATTCGCATGACCCGTACGAGCGGACACAAGGAAGGCGCCGGGAAGCGGCAACCGCCGCCCAGCGCTACCGAATCATAACTTTCCGTGCCCGGGCTCGGGCATCGGTGCATGGCAGCACGAGGGGCGCATGGGCGCCGCACGATCAGTAGCCTCGGACCATGACCACCGGACAGCAGAGCTTCCCCCGCCGGCACGCCCGCACTCAGCGCTTCTCGCTCGGTTCACCACGGGCGTTCACCGTGTCCCCGGACGGTGCACGTGTGGCTTTTCTCCGCTCGGGGTCCGGTACCGACCGGTCTCATGCCCTGCGAGTGCTGGACCTTGACGCCTCGTCGGGTGAGGAGCGGGTGGCGGCCGACCCGGCGACGCTGCTCGCCGGCGCGGACGAGCGGCTGTCGGCGGCGGAGCGGGCCCGGCGCGAGCGCACCCGCGAGGGCGGCGGCGGCATCGTCGGATACGCGACGGACGCGGCCGTGGAGCTGGCGGCCTTCGCCCTGTCCGGGCGTCTGTTCACCGCGGAGCTGCGGGCGGGTACCGCGCGTGAACTGCACGTGCCGGGACCGGTGATCGACCCGCGCCCCTCCCCCGACGGCCTGCACATCGCCTACGTCGCACGGGGTGCGCTGCGTGTCACGGACGCCGCGGGCGAGGACGACCGGGCGCTCGCCACCCCCGAGTCCGGTCAAGTCGCCTACGGCATCGCGGAGTTCGTCGCGGCCGAGGAGATGGGCCGGTACCGGGGCTTCTGGTGGTCGCCCGACTCCGACCGGATCCTGGCGGCCCGGGTCGACGACTCCCCCGTACAGCGGTGGTGGATCGCCGATCCGGCGCATCCGGACCGGGAGCCGGCACGGATCGCCTACCCCTCGGCCGGCACGGCGAACGCGGACGTACGGCTCTGTGTGCTCGGGCTCGACGGTTCGCGGGTGGAGGTCGAGTGGGACCGGGCGCGCTATCCGTATCTGGCGCGGGTGCACTGGTCCGGGTCCGGTGCGCCGCTGCTGCTCGTGCAGTCCAGGGATCAGCGCGGTCAGCTCTATCTGGCGGTCGATCCGGCGGACGGCTCGACGCGGATGGTGCACGCGGACGAGGACCCGGACTGGCTTGAGCTGCTGCCCGGGGTGCCCGCCTGGTCGCCGTCCGGGCAGTTGGTGCGGATCGCCGACGAGGGCGGCGCGCGCGTCCTCTCGGTCGGTGAACGGCCGCTGACTGGGGCGCAGTTGCAGGTGCGCGCGGTGCTCGACATCAGCGACGACGACGTGCTGATCGCGGCGTCGGCGGGGGCGGAGGCCGCGGCGCCGGAGATCGGCGAGGTCCATGTGTACCGGGTGAACGAGCTGGGCGTGGAGCGCATTACGCAGGAGCCCGGGGTGCATTCGGCGGTGCGCTCGGGCGCGGTGACCGTACTCGCCTCGGCGGTGCCCGGGCAGCCGGGGACACAGGTGCAGGTGCTGCGGGACGGCAAGCAGACGGCTCTCGTCCCGTCGTACGCGGAGCTTCCCGGTATCACCCCGCGCGTGACCCTGACCGAAGCGGGCGCACGGCGCATTCCGTGCGCCGTCCTGCTCCCCTCGCACCACCGGGAGGGCGACGGACCGCTGCCCGTACTGCTCGATCCGTACGGCGGGCCGCATCACGCGCGGGTGGTGGCGGCGCACAATCCGTATCTCACCTCGCAGTGGTTCGCGGACCAGGGGTTCGCCGTGGTCGTCGCGGACGGGCGAGGGACGCCCGGGCGGACTCCCGCGTGGGAGAAGGCGATCAAGGACGATCTGGCGGCGGTGGTCCTCGAGGACCAGGTGGCCGCGCTGCAGGCACTCGCCGGGTCGTTCCCGCTCGATCTGTCCCGGGTGGCGATCCGCGGCTGGTCCTTCGGCGGGTATCTCGCGGGGCTCGCGGCGCTGCGGCGGCCCGATGTCTTCCATGCGGCGATCGTGGGGGCGCCGGTCACGGATCAGCGGCTGTACGACACGCACTACACCGAGAGGTATCTCGGGGATCCGGGTGAGCAGCCCGGGGTGTACGAGGCGAACTCGCTCGTCACGGACGAGGGGTTGAGCTCTGCGGTGGAGCCGGCGCGGCCGATGATGATCGTGCATGGGCTTGCGGACGACAACGTGGTGATGGCTCATACGTTGCGGTTGTCCTCTGCGCTGCTCGCGGCGGGGCGGCCGCATGAGGTGGTTCCTCTTTCGGGGGTCACGCATATGACTCCGCAGGAACAGGTGGCGGAGAATCTGTTGCGGTTGCAGGTGGACTTTCTGCGGCGGGCGTTGGGGGTTTGACCTTGCGGTCGGGTGGGGGTCGGTTTTTCAGGCCCCGGCCTGGCGGCCTCGTCCTCAATCGCCGGACGGGCTTGATCCGGCCCTGGCGGGCCTTCGTCCTCAGACGCCGGACGGGCTTCAGCGGCCGTACGGGGCCGGCGGATCGTACGGGTAGTTGTAGCCGTAGCGGGGACCGCTCCCATAGCCGGAGTGTTCGTTGCGCTGGGCCAGGGCGAACAGCGTGATCGCGCCGGCCGCCGTGTACAGCACGGCGCTGGCCAGGTGGAGTTGGAGCAGCAGGGGTGCGTCCGTGATGCCCTCGAAGGCGTCGGTCTTGATGCCGGCGCTGACGTCGAGGACACCCCACAGGAGCACCGCCGCGGCCGCCGTCATACCGAGCGGGCGGCTGAACATCGCACGGTTGAGGGCACCGGTCGCCGCCACCAGGGCGATCAGGACGAGGACCAGGGACGACCAGGCAGACGGCGTGGAGAGCAGTGTGAGGACCGCGTTCCGGCCGCCGGTGAGCCGGCTCTCGTACACGTCCCAGCCGTACTCGCTGAGCCGGTAGATCTCCCAGGACGCGCGCACCAGGGCCGCCGCGCCGAGGAAGATGAACGCGGTCGCCGCCGCGCCGTTGGTGGGCCGGGCGGGTTCGGTGTCCTCGGGCGAGGGCGGATAGCCGTAGCCCGCGGCGTGACCGCGCGGAGCCCGGCCCCACAGGACCAGGCCGATCAGGGCGAGCCCGAGGGCGACCTGCGCACCGGCGCTCCACAGGGCCTGGCTGCGCAGGTCCTCCGAGCCCCAGAGCTGGGTCCAGTCGGAGGTCAGGATCCACAGGGACGGCAGCCTCAGCGCGGCGGTCAGGACACCGGCGGCGACGAACGCGGGGGCGGCGGCCGGTGAGCGCAGCGCCGTGAACGCGACCACCGCACACACCGGGAACAGCAGCAGATCGGTGAGCCCGGTGACCCAGAGCTCCTGTCCGGAGAAGCCGGCCGGCAGCCCGGCCCACATCCACCACAGCCGGCCGGGGCCGTCCGCCTTGGTGAGGTCACGGATGATCCAGCCCACCGAAATGAGCGCGACGAGTGCGCAGGCGACGGTTCCGGAGATCCGTGCCCCGCGCGTGAGTATCTGCGGCTGCCCCATGAGGCCCTGATCCTCCCGCCGGGAGGGCCGTTCAACAAGGGGGCGCAGCCGACCCCGTGGCTCCGGGGCGGCGAAGGCTCGCCGGGCGGCCGACCGGCCGGAGCGACTCGAGGTGCTCCGGCCGGTCCACACGGCACCCGCACGGCCGTACGCGGATCACCGTGCCAGGCACGTGTCTCGGGGGCGCGTCGCGGGCGTTGCCCGCACGTTAAGGACCTCATCCCAGGTCAGGTGATGTCGGGCCCGGCCCCCGGCAGGCCCGGCTGCGGTCCCGGCGGATAGTTGGTGCGGCCGGGCTCGCGCGGCGGCGGCCGGTCCGCGTGGCCGTGTTCGTGGTCGCCGGTGGTCCGGCCGTCCGCGCCCTCCGCCGGCACGATGAGTTTCTCCTCGGCGAAGTGGCAGGCCGAGGGGTGGTCGGTGGGTTCGCCGCTGCCACGGAAGAGCGACGGCACGGTCAGCAGGGGCTCCTCCTGGGCGCACTTCTCCTGGGCCTTCCAGCAGCGGGTGCGGAAGCGGCAGCCGGACGGCGGGTTGGCCGGGGAGGGCACATCGCCGGTGAGGATGATCCGCTCGCGGCCCTCGCGCGCGTCCGGGTCCGGTACGGGCACGGCGGAGAGGAGCGCCTGGGTGTACGGGTGCGTCGGGTGCTCGTAGATCTGGATGTCGCTGCCGATCTCGACGATCCGTCCCAGGTACATGACGCCGACCCGGTCGGAGATGTGCCGGACGATCGACAGGTCGTGCGCGATGAAGAGATAGGAGAGGCTGAACTCGTCCTGCAGGCGCTCCATCAGGTTGATGACCTGCGCCTGGACCGAGACGTCGAGTGCGGAGACCGGTTCGTCGGCGACGATGACCTCCGGGCGCAGGGCGAGGCCGCGGGCGATGCCGATGCGCTGGCGCTGGCCGCCGGAGAACTGGTGCGGATACCGGTTGATGTACTCCGGGTTGAGCCCCACCACGTCGAGGAGCTCCTGGACGCGTCGCCGGCGTGAGCCCTTCGGGGCCACCTCGGGGTGGATCTCGTACGGTTCGCCGATGATGTCGCCGACCGTCATGCGCGGATTGAGCGAGGTGTACGGGTCCTGGAACACCATCTGGATGTTGCGCCGTACGGAGCGCAGAGCGCGGCCGGAGAGGCGGCTGATGTCCTCGCCCTTGTAGAAGATCTCGCCCGCGGTGGGCCGTTCCAGATTGACCAGGAGCTTGGCGACGGTGGACTTTCCGCAGCCGGACTCGCCGACGATGCCGAGGGTCTCGCCCTGGTGCAGCGTGAAGTCGACGCCGTCCACGGCCTTCACCGCACCGATCTGACGCTTGATCAGGATGCCCTGGGTGAGTGGGAAGTGCTTGACCAGGCCGCGGATCTCGAGGATCGGTTCGCCCGCGGCGACCGGCGCCAAGTCCGCGGTCTCCTCGGTGAGTTCAGGCATCGCGCAGCGTCTCCTTCCAGAAGTGGCAGGCGCTCTCCCGGTCCTCGGAGACCCGCGCGAGCGGCGGGACGTCGGTGCGGCAGACATCCTGGGCGCGCGGGCAGCGCGGGTTGAAGGCACAACCGGGCGGAATGGCCGTCAGGTTGGGCGGCAGCCCCTTGATCGCGTACAGCTCGTGGCCCTTCTGGTCGAGCCTCGGGATCGAGTCGAGCAGTCCGCGGGTGTACGGGTGGGCGGGCGCCTTGTAGATGTCGTGCACCGGGGCCGATTCGACGATGCGGCCCGCGTACATCACGGCGATCTTGTCGGCGACGTCCGCGACCACGCCGAGGTCGTGGGTGATGAGGATCAGGCCCATGTTCAACTCGCGCTGCAGTTCCGCGAGCAGGTCCATGACCTGGGCCTGGACGGTCACATCGAGGGCGGTGGTGGGCTCGTCGGCGATGATCAGGGCGGGTTCCAGGGCGAGCGCCATCGCGATCATGATGCGCTGGCGCATACCGCCGGAGAACTGGTGCGGGTACTGCCCGACGCGCTCCTTGGCGGCCGGGATCCGCACCCGGTCCATGAGTTCGACGGCCTTGGCCCTGGCGTCCTTCCTGGACATCCCCTGGTGCACCACGAACATCTCACCGAGCTGGGCGCCGACGCTGAGCACCGGGTTGAGCGAGGACAGCGCGTCCTGGAAGATCATCGCCATCTCGGCGCCGCGGACCTTGCGCCGCTCCTCCTCCCGGAGTTTCAGGAGGTCGCGGCCCCGGAAGTTGATCTCGCCGGCGGTGATGCGGCCCGGTGGCATGTCGAGGATGCCCATGATGGCCTGCGCGGTGACGGACTTGCCCGACCCCGACTCGCCGAGCACGGCAAGCGTCTCGCCGGGCTCCACGGAGTACGTGACGCCGTTGACCGCCTTGGCGACACCGTCCCTGGTGCGGAATTCCACCTGCAGATCGCGTACGTCGAGCAGCATCGCGTCGGTCACCTCAGCTTCGGGTCGAGGGCGTCGCGCACCGCGTCGCCGAGCATGATGAAGGCGAGCACGGTGATGCTCAGGGCTCCCGCGGGCCACAGGAGCATGTGCGGGGCGTTGCGGATGGACTGGGCGGCGTTGGAGATGTCGATGCCCCAGGAGACGGTCGGCGGCCGCAGTCCGACGCCGAGGAACGACAGGGTGGCCTCCAGGGCGATGTACGTACCGAGCGCGATGGTGGCGACGACGATCACGGGGGCGACCGCGTTGGGCGCCACATGGCGCAGCAGCATCCGGGTGTTGCTCGCGCCGAGGGCGCGCGCGGCCTGTACGTAGTCGTTCTGTTTGGCGGTGATCACCGATCCGCGGGCGATACGGGAGATCTGCGGCCAGCCGAGCAGCACGATGAAGCCGACCACCGGCCACACGGTGCTGGAGGTGACGACGGAGAGCAGCACCAGGCCGCCGAGGATGATCGGGATGCCGAAGAAGATGTCGGCGATGCGGGAGAGCAGCGCGTCCCACCAGCCACCGAAGAATCCGGCGAGGCCGCCGAGCACACTGCCGAGCAGGGCGGCGCCGACGGTCGCGCAGACCCCGACGGTGATCGAGGCGCGGGCCCCGTACACGGTGCGGGTGTAGACGTCGCAGCCCTGGGTGTCGTAGCCGAAGGGGTGGCCGGGGGCGGAGCCCTGCTCGGACTTGCCGAGGTCGCACTTCAACGGGTCGCCGCTCGCGATCAGTTGGGGCCAGATCGCGATGAGCACCAGGAAGACGATGAGCAGCGCGGAGACGATGAAGACGGGGTTGCGGCGCAGCTGGTGCCAGGCGTCGGACCACAGGCTGCGCGCCTTGGCCTCGGGACCTGCGCCCGTCGGCCCCGTCGAGCCCTGCAGCGTCTCGGCCTCGGTCATGGCGAGGTCCATCGCGCCGCCGCCTCCGGTCGGTGCCATGGCCTGATGGGGGTCGTGGCTCTCAGGCATATCGGATCCTCGGGTCGAGCACCGCGTACAGGAGGTCGACGAGCAGGTTGGCGAGGAGGAAGACGATCACCAGGATGGTCACGAAGCCGACGACGGTCGGGGCGTTGTTGCGCAGGATGCCCTGGTAGATCTGGTAGCCGACGCCGTGGATGTTGAAGATCTTCTCGGTGACGATGGCGCCGCCCATCAGGGAGCCGATGTCGGTGCCGATGAAGGTGATCACCGGGATCAGGGAGTTCCTGAGCAGGTGACGGGTGATGACGCGGCGTCGCGGCAGGCCTTTGGCGACCGCGGTACGGACGTAGTCGGCCCGTACGTTCTCCGCGATGGAGGTACGGGTCAGCCGGGTGACGTACGCGAGGGAGACCAGGGCGAGCACGATGCCGGGCAGGATCAGCTCGCCGAACGGGGCGTCCGGGGACACCGTCGGCCGGATCACGTCCCACTTCACGCCGAACAGGAACTGCAGCACATAACCGGTCACGAAGGTCGGCACCGAGATCACGATCAGCGTGAGGATCAGGACCGAGCTGTCGACCGCGCGGCCCCTGCGCAGCCCGCTGACGACACCGAGCGTGACCCCGACGATCAGCTCGATGACGATGGCGACCAGCGTCAGACGGAGTGTCACCGGGTAGGCGGCGGCGAGGAGTTCGGTGACTTTCTGGCCGTTGAAGGCGGTGCCGAAGTCGCCCTGGAAGATCTGCCCCATGTAGTGCAGGTACTGCTTCCACAGCGGCTGATCGAGATAGAGGTCGTGCCGGATGCGGGCGGCGGTGGCGGGGTCCGGGGCCTTGTCGCCGAACAGGGCCGCGACGGGGTCGCCGAGCGCGTACACCATGAAGAAGATCAGGAACGTGCTGCCGATGAACACCGGGATCATCTGGAGCAGCCGCCGGATCACATACCGTCCCATGAGGGCTCCGGAGCGTCGGCGGCGGCCGTCAACTGCCGGGCGGGCAGATGAACGGCCGCCTGGGGCAAGTCAGTTGACGGTGATCTCTTCGTACACGGGCACGCTGAACTGGTTCAGGGCCACATCGCCGACGTTCTCCGAGTAGCCGGCGCTGCCGTTCTGGTACCAGAGCGGGATGGCCGGCATCTGGTCGCCGAGCAGCTTCTGGGCCGACTGGAAGTCCTCGACGGCCTTGGCGGTGTCCGATTCCTGGTTGGCCCGGTCCACGAGGTCGTCGAACTTCTTGTCGGTGAACTTCCCGTAGTTGGAGGAGGCGCCCGTGTAGTAGAGCGGCTGCAGGAAGTTCTGGATCAGCGGGTAGTCGGCCTGCCAGCCGGAGCGGAAGGGGCCGGTCCATTTGAATTGGGCGGTACGGGACCGGAAGTCGGCGAAGGTGCCGACCGGGTCGACGGTGCAGACCGCACCCTTGCCCAGGGCGTTGTTGATGCTGTTGCAGACGGCGTCCATCCAGTCGCGGTGCGAGCCGGTGTCGACGTTCGAGGTGACGGTGACCTTGCCGCCGGGCAGTCCGCCGCCCTCCTCGATGAGCTTCTTCGCCTGCGCGGGGTCGTACTTGCAGGCGTCGCCGCAGCCCTCCGGGTCGTAGCCGCCCTTGTCGCCGAGGGCGGGGGAGGTCCAGTCCTTGGCGGGGGTGCGGGTGTCCTGGAAGATCTGCTTGGTGATCTGCTCGCGGTTGATGGCCATGGACAGGCCGCGGCGGACCTTCTCCATCCCGTCCTTGCCCCAGTTCTTGTCGTAGAGGGGGAAGACCAGGGTCTGGATGATGAGGGCGGGCTGGTTGATGTAGCGGTCGCCCAGGTCGTTCTTGACGTTCTTGAGCTGCTTGGCCGGTACGTCGTCGACGAGGTCGATGTTGCCGGCCATCAGGTCGGTGTACGCGGTGTTGTTGTCCGTGTAGACGTTGAGGTCGACGCCGCCGTTCTTGGCCGCGTCCTCGCCCTTGTAGTCGTCCCACTTGCGGAGCTTCATGCCGGAGCCCTTGGTGTACGACTCGATGACGTACGGGCCGTTGCCCACCGGCTTCTTGAGCCAGCCGGCGTGGTCCTTGAAGAAGGCCTGCGGGAGCGGCGAAAACGCCTGGTAGCCGAGGGTCTGGGGCCACAGCGAGAACTTCTCGCTCAGCTTCACCGTGAAGGTCTTGTCGTCCTTGACCACCAGGCCGGACATCGTCTTGGCCTTGGCGGCTCCGGACTCGGGGTGGACCTCGTCGTAACCCTCGATGTTGGAGAAGAACGTCGAGTTGTTCTGCTTGTTGTCGATGTGTGCGCCGTAGTTCCAGGCGTCCACGAAGGACTTGGCGGTGACCTTCTCGCCGTTGCTGAACGTCCAGCCGTCCTTGATCGTGACCGTGAAGTTCTGCGAGTCCGTGGTGTCGATCTTCTCGGCGACGGTGTTCTGCGCCTCGCCGGTCTTGGGGTCGTACTTCACCAGGCCGCGGAAGATCATGTCGAGGACCTTGCCGCCCTGCACCTCGTTGGTGTTGGCCGGCTCGATCGGGTTCTGCGGGTCACCCCACGAGGACCGCACGATCCCGGAGCCGTCGCCGCTGCCGCCGCCGCTGGTGTCCGCGCCGCCGCCGCAGGCGGTCGCCGCGAGAGCGACGGCCACCGCGCACGCGGCCCACTTGGCGTGTGTGGCTCCACGCATGGAGTGCCCTCCTCATCAGGCCTGATACGTAACTAGGCCCAATACACCCCAGCTGGTTGAGGTACGCACCTTATCGGGGGCTTTCCGGGGAGGCATACGTACGAAGGCGCCCGGAACCGCATGGCTCCGGGCGCCTTGGACGCGTACGTACGAGGATCAGGCCGCGTGCACGACGTCCTTCTCCTCGGCGAAGTGGCACGCCGATTCGTGGGCGACCGGGCTGTCGGAGCTCTTGAAGCGCTCCGGGACCGCGAGCAGCGGCTCCTCCTGGGCGCACTTGTCCTGCGCCTTCCAGCAGCGGGTACGGAAGCGGCAGCCCGACGGCGGGTTGGCCGGCGACGGCACATCGCCGGTCAGGATGATCCGCTCCCGGCCCTCGCGCGCCTCCGGGTCCGGCACCGGCACCGCGGAGAGCAGCGCCTGGGTGTACGGGTGCGTCGGGTGGTCGTAGATCGACTGGTCGGAGCCGATCTCCGCCATCTTGCCGAGGTACATCACACCGACCCGGTCGGAGATGTGCCGGACGATCGACAGGTCGTGCGCGATGAAGAGATAGGAGAGGTTGAACTCGTCCTGCAGCTTCTCCATCAGGTTGATGACCTGCGCCTGGACCGAGACGTCGAGCGCCGAGACCGGCTCGTCGCAGATGATGATCTCGGGGTTCAGGGCGAGGCCGCGCGCGATGCCGATGCGCTGGCGCTGGCCGCCGGAGAACTGGTGGGGGTACCGGTTGATGTACTCCGGGTTGAGCCCCACCACGTCCAGGAGGTCCTGGACCTTCTGCCGGCGGGACCCCTTCGGCGCCGCCTCCGGGTGGATCTCGAAGGGCTCACCGATGATGTCGCCGACCGTCATCCGCGGGTTCAGGGATGTGTACGGGTCCTGGAACACCATCTGGATGTTGCGGCGTACGGCCTTCAGGGCGCGGCCGGACAGCTTGGTGATGTCCTGGCCCTTGTAGAAGATCTCGCCCGCCGTCGCCTGCTCCAGCATCATCAGGAGCTTGGCGACGGTCGACTTTCCGCAGCCGGACTCGCCCACGATGCCCAGGGTCTCGCCCTGGTGCAGGTCGAAGGAGATGCCGTCGACGGCCTTGACCGCGCCGATCTGCCGCTTGAAGAGGATGCCCTGGGTCAGCGGGAAGTGCTTGACCAGATTGCGCACCTGCAGGATCGGCTCGCCGCGCTCGACGGACGCCTCGATGGCGGCGACCGCCTCGGTCTCGGTCGCGGCGTCGACCGCGTCCACCTCGGAGACGTTCGGGGTCTCGTCGGCGGGCTCGGCCGCTTCGGCCTTGTTGAGCTCAGCCATGGATCGTCTCCTCCCAGAAGTGGCATGCGCTGCCGCGGCCCGGCAGATCGGTGCCGTCCTGCTCCGTCACGGGGACGAGCGGGGGCACCTCGGTGCGGCAGATGTCCTGCGCCTTCGGGCACCGGGGGTTGAACGGGCAACCCGACGGCACATGCAGCAGGTTCGGCGGCAGGCCCTTGATCGCGTAGAGCTCCTGGCCCTTCTGGTCGAGCCGCGGGATCGAGTCGAGCAGCCCGCGCGTGTACGGGTGCGCCGGGCGCTTGTACAGCTCGTGCACCGGCGCGGTCTCCACGATCCGGCCCGCGTACATCACCGCGATCTTGTCGGCGACGTCCGCGACCACACCGAGGTCGTGGGTGATCAGGATCAGACCCATGTTGTATTCCTGCTGCAGCTCCGCGAGCAGGTCCATCACCTGGGCCTGGACCGTCACGTCGAGCGCGGTGGTCGGCTCGTCCGCGATGATCAGGTCCGGTTCGAGGGCGAGCGCCATCGCGATCATGATGCGCTGGCGCATACCGCCGGAGAACTGGTGCGGGAAGTCGTTCACCCGGTCCTTGGCGGCCGGGATCTTCACCCGCTCCATCAGCTCGACGGCCTTGGCCTTCGCCTGCTTGCGGCTCATGCCCTCGTGCACCCGGAACATCTCGCCGAGCTGATAGCCGACCGAGAGCACGGGGTTGAGCGACGAGAGCGCGTCCTGGAAGATCATGGCGATCTTGCTGCCGCGGATCTTCCGGCGTTCCTCGTTGGACATCTTGAGCATGTCCTGGCCGCGGAAGAGGATCTCGCCCTGCGGGATCTTTCCCGGCGGCATGTCGACGATGCCCATGATGGCCTGGGCGGTGACGGACTTGCCGGACCCGGACTCACCCAGGACGGCGAGCGTCTCGCCCGAACTCACGTTGTAGTTGACGCCGTTGACGGCCTTGACCACGCCGTCCCTGGTGTGGAACTCGACGTGCAGATCACGTACGTCTAGCAGCGCACCGCTGTCGTCCCCACCCGAGCGGGAGGAGGGGGCCGAACCTGTCTTGATCTCCATGCTGGTCATGTACGCCTCCCTCAGCGCAGCTTCGGGTCGAGGGCTTCGCGTACCGCGTCGCCGAGCATGATGAACGCCAGCACGGTGAGGCTGAGCATTCCCGCGGGGAAGAACAGCACGTGCGGGTTGTTCCGGATGTTCTGCGTGGCGTCGTTGATGTCACTGCCCCACGAGATGCCGTTGAGGCCGAGGCCCAGGTACGCCAGCGTCGACTCGGCGACGATGTAGGTGCCGAGCGCGATCGTGGCGATCACGATCACCGGCGCCATCGCGTTGGGCAGGATGTGCTTCAGCAGGATCCGCTTGGTCCCGGCGCCGAGCGCGCGGGCCGCAGTGACGTAGTCCGCGTGCTTGTTGGTGATGACCGCACCGCGCATGACACGGGTGATCTGGGTCCAGCCGAGGAAGGCCAGCGCCCCGATGACCACGGGCACCGTGATCTGGTCGACCGAGTTCAGGACGACCATCGCGCCGAGCAGGAACGGGATGCCGAAGAACACGTCTGTGAGCCGCGAGATGAGGGAGTCCCAGAAGCCGCCGAAGTAGCCGGCG
Source organism: Streptomyces triticagri (assembly GCF_003429565.1). Taxonomy (GTDB): domain Bacteria; phylum Actinomycetota; class Actinomycetes; order Streptomycetales; family Streptomycetaceae; genus Streptomyces; species Streptomyces triticagri. The sequence goes on along the minus strand of NZ_QUAK01000113.1, from coordinate 15,852 downwards.
AGCATGCCCATCAGACCGCCGAAGAGGGTGATCGTGATGGTGACGCCGAATCCGACGAGCAGCGAGTTGCGGGTGCCGTACACCACGCGGGCATAGATGCTGCGGCCCTGCCCGTCGTATCCGAACCAGTCGGGCTGGAAGAAATGCGTCAGGTTCGGGCTCTGCAGGAAGTGGTTCGCCAGATCGCCGCTACCGGGGTCCGCGCTGGTGAACAGACCGGGCCAGGCGGCCACCACGAGCATCAGGACGATGAGCAGCGAGCCGATGATGAACAGCGGCCGGCGGCGCAGGTCGCGCCACGCATCGCCCCAGAGGCTGCGCGGCTTGCCCACGGCGCCCGCGCCGTTGCGCGGCTCGGCGGCGGTGACCTCGGCGGCCTGGTCCGGCGCGTCGGCGGTCTCGGTCTTGGTGAGGTCAGGCATAACGGATCCTCGGGTCCAGGACCGCGTAGAGCAGGTCGACGAGCAGGCTGGCGAGGAGGTACACGAGCACCATCACGGTGACGATGCCGACGATGACCGCGCCCTCACGTCGGGCGAGCGCCTGGAAGAGCAGGTTGCCGACGCCGGTGACGTTGAAGATTCCCTCGGTGACGACCGCGCCGCCCATCAGGGTGCCGATGTCCGTGCCGAGGTAAGTCACCACGGGGATCAGCGAGTTGCGCAGCAGGTGCCGGGAGACGATGCGCCGGCGCGGGAGGCCCTTGGCGACCGCGGTGCGCATGTAGTCGGCCTTGATGTTCTCCGCGATGGAGGTACGGGTCAGGCGCGCCACGTAGGCGAGACCCACCAGACCGAGCACCAGCGCCGGCATCAACAGCTGGGCCATGTCCTCGGAGTTCTGGACGGTGGGGGTGACCCAGCCGAGCTGGTTGCCGAAGAGCAGCTGGAAGAGCAGACCGAACACGAAGATCGGCACCGAGATCACCAGCAGCGTGAAGAGCGTCACCGAGTTGTCGATGATGCGGCCGCGGCGGATACCGGCGATCACGCCGAGGGCGATACCGACGACGAGTTCGAAGGTCCATGCCATCGCGGCCAGTCGGGCCGATACCGGCAGGGCCGCCGTGATCTCGTCCAGAATCGGCCGGTTCCCGGCGATCGTGTTGCCGAAGTCCCCCTGCAGCAGGCCCCACATGTAGTGCAGGTACTGCTGCCAGAGCGGCAGATCGAGACCGCGGTCGTGCTTGATCTGCGCCACCTGCGCGGGGTCCGGCGGCTTGTCGCCCCACAGAGCGGCGACCGGATCACCGGGCAGCACGTTGACCATGAGGAAGATCAACAAGGTCGTCCCGATGAACACCGGGATCATCTGGAGCAGTCGCCGCGCGACGTAACGCCCCATCATGCCTCCGTCCATTGCAGAGCCGAGCTGTGGCGGCGGTCGGGATTGCCGACCGCCGCCACAGGGAGAAGGCTCTGACGACTACTTCTTGAAGACCTCGACGTCGGTGAAGATCGGGTCACCGGCCTGGTCGAACTTGAGGCTCTTCACGTTGTTCGAGTGAGCGGAGAGCGTCTTGTTGTACCAGAGCGGGATGCCCGGGAAGGTGTTGACGAGCTGCTTCTCGGCCTCGCCGTACAGCTTCGCGGACTCATCGACCGTCTTCGCACCGTCGGCCGCCTTGGCCAGCTTGTCGAACTCGGGGTCCGAGAAGCCGCCCTTGTTGCCGTCGACGCCGGTGCCGTAGAGGTCGGCGAGGAAGTTGCCGTTGAACGGGTAGTCGAGCACCCAGCCGGAGCGGTAGATCGACTTGACCTGCTTCTTGTCGCGGATCTCGGTGTCGGCCGCGAAGTCCGTCACCGCGTCCTCGACGCACTTGACCTTGGTGGCCTTGGTGATGCTGTTGCACACCGCGACGACCCAGTCCTTGTGCGGCTGGTCGGCGTTGTACTGGATCGAGATCTTGTTGCCCGGGACGCCGCCGCCTTCCTTGATGAGCTTGGCGGCAGCCTTCGGGTCGTACTTGCAGAACTTGCCGCAGGCGTCCTGCTGGTAGCCCTTGACGCCCTTGGCGACCCAGCCGGTGGCGGAGTCACGGGTGCCGTTGAACACCGTCTTGGCGATGGTGTCGCGGTCGATGGCCATCGACAGGCCCTGCAGGACCTTGACGTCGATGTCCTTCCACTGCTTCGTGTAGAAGGCCGGGTTGATCGTGTTGATGGCCGAGTAGTCCATCTCGATCGCGCGGTCGCCGAAGTCCTGCTTGAAGTTGGCGACCTCGCTGTTCGGCACGATGGGCATCGAGTCGACGTTGTCGGACTTCAGGTCGGCGTAGGCGGCGGTGTCCTTGGTGTACGCCTTGAAGTCGATGCCGCCGTTCTTGGCCTTGTCCTCGCCGGCGTAGTCGTCGTTGCGGACGACCTTGATCGACTTCTTGTGGTCCCAGCTCTTGAACTTGTACGCGCCGTTGCCCACGGGCTTCTCGCCGTACGCCTTCGGGTCCTCGAAGAAGCCGGAGGGCAGCGGGTAGAACGGCGTGTAGACCAGCTTGTACGCGTAGTACGGGATGCCGGACTTCAGCGTGATGGTGAAGGTGTGGTCGTCGACGACCTTCAGGCCGGACATCTTCTCGCTCTTGGCCTTCCCCTTCTCGGGGTGGACCTCGTCGTAGCCCTCGATGTCGCGGTACCAGGAGCTGTTCTGCTGGCCGTTCGCCGGGTTCGCCGCCCAGTTCCAGGCGTCCACGTACGACTTGGAGGTGACCTCTTCGCCGTTGTGGAACTTCCAGCCCTTCTTGAGCTTGACCGTCCAGACCTTGTTGTCCTTGTCCGGCTCGACCGACTCGGCGTTCTCGTAGGTGATGTTGCCGTCTTCGTCGTAGTGAACGAGACCCGTCCAGAGCGAGTCGATGACGACGCTGCCGTACGCCTCCATCGTGTTGGCCGGCTGGAGCGCGTTCTGCGGCTCACCGTTGGCGTACGACACGATGCCGTTCTTGTCGATGGCACGGTCCTTGTCACCGCTGTCGCCGCCGCTGCCCCCGCCGCAGGCGGTCGCACCAAGCGCCACAACGGCGGCTATCGCGACCCACTTGGCGCTCTTGGCACCACGCATGGGTTCCTCCTCATGAGTCCACTTGTTCACTACAAGAGGGGGCACAGTTCGTCCCGCCGCCACCCCTGACGACGTCCCTGAAGTGCCCCAGTGTGCTCGTGAGTCGGCGCTCCCCACAGCGCATGACCCATTGACCCGAGCTCTACGCGGTCAACTATTAGCCATGGGGTTGCGCCCGACCACACCCTTTTGGTCTCGGTTCGATCACACCTGAGCCGTACATCTTCCGAAATCTGGACAAACCGATCCGAGATAGATGGTTGCGAAACGGACTCGTTACACATCTATCGGTCAGCAGAGTTCGGATTCCGGACAAGTGATCGTGAAAAACCGGTTGCTACGACGGCCGCTGGGGGCTGTCCCGTCACGCCCGCTGCGGGGCATTCGACCAGAGCGGGCGTCCACCGGGAATCTAGGCGCGTAGATCGATGCCGAGAAGTTACCCCGCAACGCGGACTGGCCCGACTCTAGCCCCAATTGGGGCAGAGCCGGGCCTGCCGGTTTGTTAAATCCCTGTTTGCTGAATCCCTGCTACCGGTGCACTGCTCGAGTCAGCTGTGCTTGGCGCGGGAGGCCGCGCGGGCGCGCTCCGTCTTGTCCAGGTTCACCTTGCGGATACGGACGGCCTCCGGGGTGACCTCGACGCACTCGTCGTCGCGGCAGAACTCCAGGGACTGCTCGAGGGAGAGCTTGCGGGCCGGCACCACGTTCTCCGTGGTGTCCGCGGAAGCCGCACGCATGTTGGTGAGCTTCTTCTCCTTGGTGATGTTCACGTCCATGTCGTCGGCGCGCGAGTTCTCGCCGACGATCATGCCCTCGTACACCTCGGTGCCGGGCTCGGTGAACAGGACGCCGCGCTCCTGCAGGTTGATCATCGCGAACGGCGTGACCGCGCCCGCGCGGTCGGCGACGAGCGAGCCGTTGTTACGGGTCGTCAGGGTGCCGAACCACGGCTCGTGGCCCTCGTGGATCGAGTGCGCGATGCCCGTACCGCGGGTGTTGGTCAGGAACTCCGTGCGGAAGCCGATCAGGCCGCGGGACGGGACGACGAACTCCATGCGGACCCAGCCGGAGCCGTGGTTCGACATGTTGTCCATCCGGCCCTTGCGGACGCCCATCAGCTGGGTGACCGCGCCCATGTGCTCCTCGGGCACGTCGATCGTCATGCGCTCGACCGGCTCGTGCAGCTTGCCGTCGATCTCCTGCGTGACGACCTGCGGCTTGCCGATGGTCAGCTCGAAGCCCTCGCGGCGCATCTGCTCGACCAGGATGGCCAGCGCCAGCTCACCGCGGCCCTGCACCTCCCAGGTGTCCGGGCGCTCGGTGTCGAGCACCCGCAGCGAGACGTTACCGATCAGCTCGCGGTCCAGGCGGTCCTTGACCTGGCGGGCGGTGACCTTGCGGTCCTTGACCGCGGACTTGGCGTCCGCGCCCTTGCCGGTGCCGCCGCGGCCGACCAGCGGCGAGGTGTTGGTGCCGATGGTCATGGAGATGGCCGGCTCGTCGACCGTGATCAGCGGCAGGGCGACCGGGTTCTCCGGGTCGGCCAGGGTCTCGCCGATCATGATGTCGGCGATGCCCGCGACGGCGCAGATGTCACCGGGGCCGGCGACCTCGGCGGGCTTGCGGGTGAGCGCCTCGGTCATCATCAGCTCGCTGATGCGGACGTTGGAGATGGAGCCGTCCCGCTTGATCCAGGCGACGGTCTGGCCCTTGCGCAGCTCGCCCTGCTCGACGCGGAGCAGCGCGATACGGCCGAGGAAGTTGTCCGCGTCCAGGTTGGTGACATGGGCCTGGAGCGGGGCGTCCGCGTCGTACTGCGGGGCCGGGACGGTGTCCAGGATCGTGGAGAAGAACGGCTCCACGCTGTCGCTGTCGGACGGGACGGTGCCGTCCTCGGGCTTGGTCAGCGAGGCGACGCCGTCACGGGCGCAGGCGTAGACGATCGGGAACTCGATCTGGTCCTCGTCCGCGTCGAGGTCGAGGAACAGGTCGTACGTCTCGTTGACGACCTCGTCGATGCGGGAGTCCGGGCGGTCCGTCTTGTTGATGCACAGGATGACCGGCATCCGGGCCTGCAGCGCCTTGCGGAGCACGAAGCGGGTCTGCGGCAGCGGGCCCTCGGAGGCGTCCACGAGCAGCACGACCGCGTCCACCATCGACAGACCGCGCTCGACCTCGCCACCGAAGTCGGCGTGGCCGGGGGTGTCGATGATGTTGATCGTGATCGGGTCCCCGCCGTCCTTGGGGTGGTACTTCACCGCCGTGTTCTTGGCGAGGATCGTGATGCCCTTCTCACGCTCCAGGTCGTTCGAGTCCATCATGCGGTCGTCGAGCGACTCGGCGGCGTGGGCGGCGAAGGCACCGGCCTGCTTCAGCATGGCGTCTACGAGGGTCGTCTTGCCGTGGTCGACGTGGGCGACGATGGCGACGTTACGGATGTCGTGGCGCGTGGGCACGTGCGGTGCTTCTCCCGGGATGAGTGGAACTCGAAGGCGCCTCGGCGTACGTACTGCCGCTGCAGCTGTACGCGGGCCCTGCCGGGCAGACGTGCCACGGCCTCACCCCATGGTACGGGCCTGCCGGCGAGGCGGCCTCCGCAGGGTTCGGCGAGCGGTGTAGGGGTGTGAAGGCGCAGGTCAAGTGGGTGGCACAAGTGTGCCCGCCGGCGGCTCCGGCGGGCAAGGCACTTGAGGGAGATCAGAGGTCCCGGGGGATTTCTGCTACGACTTGTCCTTCTTGGTCACGACGGCTTTCCCTTCTCGGTCCGCTACGACTTGGCCTTCTTGCTCGGCAGGGCCGAGCCGTCCGGGCCGGGGCGTGCGCCCTTCTTCAGGAAGCCCATGTCCTCGTAGTGCGGGCTCTCGAAGCCGGTGGCGCCCGCATTGGCGAGATTGTGCCTGGCGGCGAACAGCTGCGGGCGCTGGTACAGCGGAATCGATCCTGCCGCGGCCCAGATCCTGGCGTCCGCCTTCTTCACCAGGTCGCGGGACGCCGCGTCGTCCAGCTCGGACACCGCCTGCTCGAAGAGCTGGTCGATCTGGTCGGTGCCGACCCGGGTGTAGTTCTGCTCGACATTGAGCGAACCGTCCGCGGCCGGCTCCGGCTTGGCGAAGATCGGCCGGGCGTCGGTCGCCGGGTAGGCGGTGCCGGGCCAGGAGTAGAGGGCGAGGTCGTACTGGCCCGAGGCGATGTGGTCCTTGAAGTAGCTCTCGTCCTCGACCTTCTCGGTCTCCGTGCGGACGCCGACCTTCGACAGCATCCCGGAGATCTTGTCCGCCACCGTACGCAGGGACTCCGAGCCCGGCCCGGAGGGGAGCACGAACCGCAGGGTCAGCGGCTTGCCGTCCTTGCCGAGCGCACCGCCCGCCGCCTTCGGCGCGGGACCGCCGGTCGCGGATGCGCCCTCCTTCGGGGCGGCCGTGCCCTTCGGGGCGTACGCGCCGGGGGCGCCGCCGTGCCGCGCCTGGCCGGCCTCCTTGGCCTGCTTCTCCTTGCCCTCCTCGCGGCGCGCCTCGTCCGGCAGGCCGTCGCGGGCCGCCGCCGACACCGCACGGGCCTGCTGCTCGACCGCCGCCTGCTGACGGGCGGCGGAGTCGGCCAGGGAGAGCGCCGAGACCCCGGGGTCGCCGGGCTTCGAGTCGTCCTCGCCGACGATGTACGTACCGTCTTCGTCGCTGGAACCGTCCCCGGACTTCGACGCCTTCTTCTCGGCGGAGGAACCCGCGGAACCGTCCTCGCCGTCGTCCCCGGCCGTCTTGCCCTTGGCGGCCTTCGTGTCCTTCTTCGGCTGCTCCGCTCCCCCGGGCACCCAGCCGGCGTCCGCGAGCAGCGCCTGGGCCTCGGCCACGTCCTGCTTGCCGAGCGCACCGCTGTTGTCCTGGTACGCCTGCTGCCCGGCGAGGGCGAGATGGCTGCCGACCGTCTCGGCGGGCAGGCCGAGCGGAGTGAGCACCGTCCGGGCGATCGCCTTGCGGTCGATGGCACGGGCCACGGCCCGGCGGACCCGCTCGTCGGCGAGCGGGCCCTCGGAGCCGTTGAGGGCGAGCTGGGTGTAGGCGGGCTCGAGGGACTTGCGGACCTCGAACTGCCGCAGCCCCTTCTGCTCGGCGGCGTACTTCTTGCGCGCCTCCGCCGTCTTCTCCCGGGCCTCCGTCTCGGCCTCGGCCTTCTCCTCGCCGGCCGCTCCGTGCGCGCGGGCCCAGGAGATCAGGGCCTTGGAGGGCGTGGTGTCCGTGCCGGGGCCGTGGGCGAGCGGGCCCTTCGCGCTGCGGTCGCGGGCGGCGAGCGCGATGCGCTCCGCGTCCCCGGCGCCGATCTCGGCGATGTCGAGCTCGCCGGCGGCGAGGGCGTCCGCGCGCTTGTCCTGGGGTACGGCCTTGAGGACCAGCTTCTCCAGTTTGGCGGGGCTGCCCCACCAGCGCGGGTTGCGGGCAAGGGTCACCGACTCCGCCTTGCGGTCGACCTTCTCCACCCGGAACGGCCCTGCGGTGTGCTTGAGTTGGCGCCGCGCCCCCTCGTTGAACGCGTCGGGGGTCCCCATGACCTCCTTGGGGTACAGCGGCGAGAACAGGGCGCGCCAGTCGGCGTACGGCTTGCTGAAGGTGACCCGTACCTCCAGGTCGTTGGCTCCGCGCTCGATCTTCTCGATGCGCTCGTAGCCGGCGTTGCGGGCGGTCCAGTACGCGGAGTCCTTGCCGGACAGGGCGCGCCACTGGGCCGCGAAGTCGGCGGCGCCGATCTCGCGTCCGTTGCTCCAGACCGCCTGCTGGTTGAGCTTGTAGAGCACGACCTGCTTGGGCTCGCGCTCGACGATCTCGGCCTTCTCCAGGTAGTCCTCGTTGCGGACCGTGCGGCCCTTGGCGTCCAGTGCGTACATGGACGGCAGTACGGCGCCGGCGACCCGTGTGGTGGTCGAACCGGCGTCCGCCTGGAAGGAGTTGAGGGTCTCGGGCAGCTCGTCGACCGCCCAGGTGGCGGTGCCGCCGTCGGCCACCAGGTCCCGCGTGGCGGGGCGTACGTCCTGGGCTGCGTGGGCGGCGCCGGACTCGTCGCCCGAGCTGCAGCCGGCGAGGGCGGGCAGGACGAGCGCGCCCGTGGTGAGGAGCGCGACAGAGCGGAGTCTGACGCCGTCGTGGGACATGGCTGGAACCTCCGGGGAGGAGCGGTTTCTTCACGTTTGGGCGTATAGGGAGTTGATCACACCTATCGCCCACTGAAGGGGCTGGGCGCCCCGGAGGGAGGGAGACACGGCCGGGCCGGCGCGTAAGGCCACTCGTGCGGCCCAAAGATGTCCTCAATCGCCGGACGGGCTCAATGGAGCCCGCCCGGCGATTGAGGGCTTCGGCTGCAGTTGGAGCCGAAAACAAAATCGAAAACTCTCACACCGCTTCACAAGGTGGGATGTGACGCGCGACACTCTCAGGCGCATGAACATTGCCGCCCGCGACCGCGGAAGTGAGGGCAAGTCATGTCCCTGCATGATGACTTGACGGCGATTCAGCGAACTCTCGACGATCTCGACCGCTCGGTCGGAAGGCTGGAGCAGCACATCGGCGCCGGCCTCGACATACGCCGGGTCCGCACCGACGCCGGCCATCTGCGCGACAGCGTCGCCCTGCTCGGCGAGGCAGCGACACAGGCCACCCCGGGGCACGCCCCGGACCGCCCGGAGATGGTCACGATCTCCGACACACCGTACGACCGCACGCTGTGGACGGACTCCGACGACGAGGGCCTCGGCGCCCGCGACCGCCACGCGCCCTGAGCAGCCCATCCGACGGGAGATCTTCGTTGGCCACCGGTACCGAACCCGACCTCAAGAGCACGGGCGGCGTGCGCGGCCCGGCCCGGGCCTCCATCGCCGCCCCGCATCTGCGCACCGACCGCTGGTGGCTGCCGCCCGCCGCGACCGCGGCCGGTCTGCTCGCCTTCGTCGTCTACTCGTCCTGGCGGGCGTTCTCCGACGCCGACTACTACGCGGCTCCGTACGTGTCCCCGTTCTACTCGCCGTGCCTCGCGGAGAGTTGCGCCCCGATGAAGGCGGGCCCCAACTGGGAGCTGGTGGGCAGCTGGTGGCCCCTCTCCCCCGCCCTGATCATCCTGATCTTCCCGCTCGGCTTCCGGCTGACCTGCTACTACTACCGCAAGGCCTACTACCGGGGCTTCTGGGCCTCGCCGCCGGCCTGCGCGGTCGCCGAGCCGCACAGGACGTACTCGGGCGAGACCCGCTTCCCGCTCATCCTGCAGAACCTGCACCGGTACTTCTTCTACGCCGCGATGCTGGTCGCCGTCGTGCTGAGCTGGGACACGATCCTCGCCTTCCGCGACGAGCACTACGACTGGGGCCATATGGGCCTCGGCACCCTGGTGTTCCTGGTCAACATCGTGCTGATCTGGGCGTACACCCTGTCCTGTCACTCCTGCCGGCACATCGTCGGCGGCAAGCTCAAGCACTTCTCCAAGCATCCCGTGCGCTATCGCATGTGGCAGTGGGTGGGCCGGCTCAACGACCGGCACATGCTGCTCGCCTGGGCCTCGCTGGTCAGCGTCGCCGTGGCGGATCTGTACGTGTATCTGGTGGCGAGCGGTGTCTTCGACGATCCGAGGTTCTTCTGATGTCCCAGGTGGAACGGCAGCAGTGGGACGTGGTCGTGATCGGCGCGGGCGGTGCCGGACTGCGGGCCGCGATCGAGGCCCGCGAGCAGGGGCTTCGTACGGCGGTGATCTGCAAGTCGCTGTTCGGCAAGGCGCACACCGTGATGGCCGAGGGCGGCATCGCGGCCTCGATGGGCAATGTCAACGACGGCGACAACTGGCAGGTGCACTTCCGCGACACCCTGCGCGGCGGCAAGTTCCTCAACCAGTGGCGGATGGCCGAACTGCACGCGCAGGAGGCACCGGACCGGGTCTGGGAGCTGGAGACCTGGGGCGCCCTCTTCGACCGCACCGGTGACGGCCGCATCTCGCAGCGGAACTTCGGCGGGCACGAGTACCCGCGCCTGGCGCATGTGGGCGACCGTACGGGCCTGGAGCTGATCCGCACGCTGCAGCAGAAGGTGGTGTCCCTGCAGCAGGAGGACGCGACCGAACTCGGTGATCACGAGGGGCGGTTGAAGGTCTTCCAGGAGTGCACCGTGACCCGGGTGATCAAGGAGCCGGGTGACGGGGGCCGGGTCGCCGGGGTCTTCGGGTACGACCGCGAGTCCGGGCGCTTCTTCGTCCTCGAGGCGCCCTCGGTCGTCATCGCGACCGGCGGCATCGGCAAGTCCTTCAAGGTGACGTCCAACTCCTGGGAGTACACCGGGGACGGGCACGCGCTCGCGCTGCTCGCCGGGGCGCCGCTGCTCAACATGGAGTTCGTGCAGTTCCACCCGACCGGCATGGTCTGGCCGCCGTCGGTGAAGGGCATCCTGGTCACCGAGTCGGTGCGCGGCGACGGCGGGGTGCTGCGCAACTCCGAGGGCAAGCGGTTCATGTTCGACTACATCCCGGACGTCTTCAAGGAGAAGTACGCCCAGTCCGAGGACGAGGGCGACCGCTGGTACGAGGACCCGGACAACAACCGCCGCCCGCCCGAGCTGCTCCCCCGCGACGAGGTGGCCCGCGCCATCAACGCCGAGGTCAAGGCGGGCCGCGGCTCCCCGCACGGCGGGGTGTTCCTCGATGTGTCGACGCGGATGTCCGCCGATGTGATCCGGCGCCGACTGCCGTCCATGTACCACCAGTTCAAGGAGCTCGCGGACGTCGACATCACCGCGGAGGCGATGGAGGTCGGACCGACCTGTCACTACGTGATGGGCGGCATCGCCGTCGACTCGGACACCGCGGCGGCCGTCGCCGTCCCCGGTCTCTACGCCGCCGGCGAGGTCGCGGGCGGCATGCACGGATCCAACCGGCTCGGCGGCAACTCGCTCTCCGACCTCCTTGTCTTCGGCCGCCGCGCGGGACTGCACGCGGCCCGGTACGCGGCGGGACTCGAGCGCCGTCCCGTACTGGACGAGGAGGCCATCGACGCGGCGGCGGCCGAGGCGCTGCGCCCGTTCTCCGCGGAGGGCCCGGCGCCCGGCGAGGAGGACGGCCGGCCGCCGGAGAATCCGTACACCCTGCATCAGGAGCTCCAGCAGTCGATGAACGACCTGGTGGGCATCATCCGCCGGGACGGCGAGATGCGGCAGGCGCTGCAGCGGCTCGTCGAGCTGCGGCAGCGGGCCCGGCGTGCGGGGGTGGAGGGGCACCGGCAGTTCAACCCCGGCTGGCATCTCGCCCTGGATCTGCGGAACATGCTGCTGGTCAGCGAGTGCATCGCCCGCTCCGCGCTTGAGCGCACCGAGAGCCGCGGCGGGCACACGCGTGAGGACTTCCCCGTCATGGACCGCAGTTGGCGCCGGGCGAATCTGGTGTGCCGGCTCGCCGATCCGGCGGCGGCCCGTGCCGACCTCGAGGACCCGGAGCCGGTACGCGGTCAGATCCGGCTCGAACGGGTGGAGACCGAGCCCATCCGCCCCGACCTGCTCGCCCTCTTCGAGAAGGAGGAGCTGGTGAAGTACCTGGCCGAAGAGGAGCTTTACGAGTGACGACGACGAGTGAGCCGGCCGCCTCCACCTCCTACACCGGGCACTTCCGGGTGTGGCGCGGTGACACCCAGGGCGGCGAACTGGCGGACTTCGAGGTCGAGGTCAACGAGGGCGAGGTGGTCCTCGACATCATCCACCGGCTGCAGGCGACCCAGGCACCGGATCTCGCCGTACGCTGGAACTGCAAGGCGGGCAAGTGCGGTTCGTGCAGTGCGGAGGTGAACGGCCGGCCTCGGCTGCTCTGTATGACGCGGATGTCGGTGTTCACCCGCGAGGAGACGATCACCGTGACACCGCTGCGGGCGTTCCCCGTGGTGCGGGACCTGGTCACGGACGTGTCGTTCAACTACACCAAGGCGCGCGAGGTGCCGTCCTTCGTACCGCCGCCGGGGGTGGCCCCGGGCGAGTACCGGATGATGCAGGAGGACGTGGACCGGCCGCAGGAGTTCCGTAAGTGCATCGAGTGCTTCCTGTGCCAGGACACCTGCCATGTGGTCCGCGACCACGAGGAGAACAAGGGCGCCTTCGCGGGCCCGCGCTTCCTGATGCGGGTCGCCGAGCTGGACATGCATCCGCTGGACGCGGCCGCGGACACCGGTCTCGACCGGAAGACGACCGCGCAGGACGAGCACGGTCTCGGCTACTGCAACATCACCAAGTGCTGTACGGAGGTATGTCCCGAGGGCATCCGGATCACCGACAATGCTCTGATCCCGCTGAAGGAGCGGGCCGCGGACCGTAAGTACGACCCGCTGGTCTGGCTGGGGAACAAGATCCGGAGGCGGGGCGAGCAATAGGGGCTCGCCTCAGGGGATGCCGGCGGCCGGATCTTGCCCGTACCCTCCCTGGCACCTAGGATGAATGCGCTTTCATTTCCGTACGGTACCCGAGGCGAGCAGCGAGCAGGCGATCCGGTGAGTTCAACCCCCACGGTGTACGACGTGGCCGAGCGGTCCGGTGTGTCCATCGCCACGGTCTCCCGGGTCTACCGCAACCCGGACTCGGTGCGCGAGGCGACCCGCGAGAAGGTGCTCGCCGCGGCCCGCGACCTCGGCTACGTACCGAGCGGGAACGCCCGCGGGCTCGCCAGCCGCTCCACCGGCGTCCTCGGCCTCTGTTTCCCCGACTACTCCGACCCGGACACCGAGTCCGAGGCGGCCGCCGCCGACGCGGACGACGACCACGCCTTCATGCTGTACTCCGACCAGATCATCCGCGGCATGGAGCGGGCCGCGCGGCGGCACGGGTACGCGCTGCTCATCGCGGCCTCGCTCAGCGGCGGCCCGGAGAGCCTGGTGGCGAAGGTCGCCGGGCGGGTGGACGGCTTCGCCGTGCTCGCCAGGACGGTGCCGACCGAGGACCTCGAGGTCATATCGCGCCGGCTGCCCGTGGTCATGCTCGCCGGGCCCCGCGACCCGGACGGCCCCGACCACCTGGACCACATCGAGGTGGCGAACGCCGACGGCCAGCGGGCACTGACCCGGCACCTCATCGAGGACCACGGACTGCGGCGGCTCGCCTTCGTCGGCGGTGTCGAGGACTCCCCCGACGCCCAGGCCCGCTTCGACGGGTACGCGGCGGCCCGGCAGGAGGCGGGCCTTTCCGTACCCCGAGCCCCTGACGTACGGCCGGAGTTGATGACGCAGGCGGAGGGTGCGCGGGCCGTCGAGGCGCTGCTCGACCGGGCCGGTGCCGAGCTGCCCGAGGGCATTCTCTTCGCGAACGACCAGATGGCGATCGGGGCGCTGCACGCGCTCGAGCGGCGCGGGCTCCGGGTGCCAGAGGACGTGGCGGTCACCGGATTCGACGGCATTCCGCTCGGGCGGCTTGTCCGGCCCGCGCTGACCACGGTGCGTCAGCCCATGCGGCGCCTCGGCGAAGAGGCCGTCGATCTCCTCGTCCACCGGCTCGGCTCGTCGGGCACGGCGGCCGAGCCGGAGTCCCGGGTGCTGCCGGTCGATGTGGTGCGGCGGGAGAGCTGCGGGTGCGGGGACGTGGCCGGCTGAACTGCGCTGCCCTGGGCCCTGTCTTCACATACCCGTCGCCGCCGCCCCGGAGGGCGGCCTCGCGTCGTCCGGTGACTGCCCGCGCGCCATCACGCCCGGTGTGCAGCCGGCGAAGGCCAGCATGTCGCGGTGCAGATGCGGCTGGTCCACGTATCCGCAGGCCGTCGCGACCTCGATCGGGTTCATGCCGGCCCGCAGAGCCCGTGCGGCGTGGTCGAAGCGTACGAGCATCGCCGCCTTCTTGGGCGTCAGCCCGATCTGCTCGCTGAAACGGGACCAGAGCCGTTTGCGGCTCCACCCGCAGGACGCCGCGAGCTCGCCGATCCGCACCCGGCCCCGACGGGTCACGATGTGCTGCCAGGCGGCCGCGACCTCGGGCGTCACCGCCGGCGCCCGATCGGCCCTGCGAATGAGGAACTCGTCGGTGAGCGCGAGGCGTTGCTGCCACGTCGGGGTGTCGGCGAGCTGCTCGCGCAGCAGCTGTCCGGGGCGTCCCCACACCTCGTCGAGCGAGACCGGCGAACCGTCGAACTCACGGGTGGAGACGCCGAGCAGACCGTACGCGGACCGGGGCGAGAGCCGCATCTCGACGCACTCGACCTGATCGCCGAGGACACGGATCGGCCCCGGAGCGGGCGCGGCCACGAAGCTGCTCAGCGCCATGCTGCCCGCAGGGGTCTCGATGGCGAACTGCTCGCCCCCGAGCCCGATCACGACGACCACGACCGGCTGGGGGATGACCCGCAGGTCGAGCCCGACGGCCGCAGTGTCCCGGAATCCGGCCGTCCGGACGCCGTCGAGTGGCGCGCTGCCGTGGGCGGTGGCCTCCCAGCCGCCCTCGGTGCCGTGATCCGTCAGGTCGAGCCCGGCTTCCTGGCTGCTCATCCGTTCAGTGTCGCCGAGGATGCGGGCGCCTGTCTTGGATCAATGTTCCCCATCGGGACCGGCCCGCCGCCTCGGGGGCGGTTCGCCCTCGCCTCGGAGAGGGACTGTCGGACCCTGCGTCTACGCTCGCGAACATGCTCGAAGACGACGCTCTGACCGCCACCCGCGAGGCCTACGACGACGCTGCCGCCACCTATGCCCAGCTGTTCCGCGATTCGTTGCGGGACAGCCCCGTGGACCGGGCCGCCCTTGGCCTCTTCGCCGAGTCCGTGCGTACGGCCGGAGGCGGGCCGGTCGCGGATCTGGGCTGCGGACCCGGCCATGTCACGGCGTACATGGGGGAGTTGGGGCTGAGCGCATTCGGTGTGGATGCCTCATCGGCGATGATCGAGTCGGCTCGGGAGGCGTATCCCGGGCTGCGGTTCGACATCGGGTCGATGAGCGGCCTGAGCATCCCGGACGGCGAACTGGGCGGCGTACTGGCGCGCTGGTCCGTCATCCACCTGCCGCCGGAGCAACTCCCCGCCGTTCTGGAGGAGTTCCACCGGGTACTGGCACCCGGCGGGCATCTGCTGATCGGGTTCTCGGCGAGTGCGGGCCCTTCCCACCTCACGCAGGTCTTCGATCACGCGGTCGCGCCTGCCCATCGCTGGTGGCCCGACCACCTCGCGGCGCTGCTGCGTGCCGCCGGCCTGGCCGAGGTGGCCCGGACGGTCCGGGCGCCGCAGCCCACCGACCGGCGGCAGTTCCAGGAGGTCCACCTGCTGGCCCGCAAGGCCGGGGCGGAGCCCGGCTGATGCACCCGCCGTCACCGGGCGGCGGCGCGCTCCGCTTCCGACCGCAGCACACAGAACTCGTTGCCCTCGGGGTCGGCGAGCACCGCCCAGCCCGTTCCGTCCGGATTGCGGCGGTCCTCGAGGAAGGTGGCACCGAGCGACAGCAGACGCTCGACCTCCTCGTCCCGGGTGGTGTCCGGCCGCAGACACAGGTGCAGCCGGTTCTTGCCGGCCTTCGCCTCCGGGACCTCGTTGAAGTGCAGCGCGGGCCCGCCAGGGAGCAGCAGCACCTCCGTCTCGTCGTCGCCGGGCCGGTCCTCCGCATCCATCGGACGCCCCGTCACCCGGCTCCAGAACTCGGCCAGTCGATAGGCGTCGGCACAGTCGATCGCGATGTTCGCCACGGTGGAAAGCATGCGCGTGATCCTCGCGGAGGGCGGGTCCTCCCGCAAAGCGATTACGGCCCGAGCGGTGCCGGCCTTCGGCCTGCGGCCGGGAGTACGTGCGGCCGGGCGCGCAAGAGGTTCGCCGCGGGACCCGCTCCGGGCGGCG
>NZ_QUAK01000149.1 GCF_003429565.1 Streptomyces triticagri | reverse complement strand
CGTCAGATCATCCGCGAACTGACGGTCACCGGTGGCGTCCGGCACATACTTCACACAGACAACGATCCTCAAGCTCACGCCGGCTCTCCTACTGCATCGTCTTCGTCGGTCTGCCTCTCCGGCAGCATAAGCGCCGGGAGCGGCCCATTCCGTACGCGGCGACCCGCGCCCCAACAGAATATTACTCACCAGTACAACCAGCTACTTGTACGTAAGCAATCGCTTGGGCCTGTGATGTACCCAACGCCTTCGGGGCGCTGCAGTGCGGGAGAGCCGGCGCGGCCGCGTCAGTCGCGCAGTTCCCGGAAGCGGCCGCCGTGATAGAGCAGCGGACGGCCGCCGCCCGAAGGGTCCCCGACCTCGACCTCGGCCACCACGAGCCGATGGTCGCCGGCCGGGACGCGTGCCACGATCCGGCACACCAGCCACGCCACCACGCCCTCCAGGACGGGGACGCCCTCAGGACCCTCGTGCCACCGGGTCGGCGCGGCGAATCGGTCGGCCCCGCTGGTGGCGAACGTGCCGGCGAGCTCGCGCTGGTGCTCACCCAGCACATGGACCCCCACGTACTCGGCGGTGGATATCACCGGCCAGCTCGACGAGCCGATGCCGATGCCGAAGGAGATCAGGGGCGGCTCGGCGGCCGCCGAGGTGAGCGAGGTGGCGGTGAAGCCGACGGGATGCGGGCCCGCAGCGGTGATCACGGCGACGCCGGCGGCGTGCTGCCGGAAGACCGAGCGCAGGAGCTGGGGCGAAGCGAGCTGGGCGGCGTCAGCCGCGGGGGTGACCGTCATGGAATTGTCCTTCTGGCGTGGTGTGCGGGGTCCGTGGTTGCTCAAGGACCCGGACAGCGCGCGCTGGCGTGACGCGCCAGATCCACGTGGACCCGCGCGAACAGAAGGAGCTCGGACGGCATGCACCCAGGCTGACGAGGAGGGACCGCCCCGGTCAAGTGCGCCTCGTCCGATGGGAGATGGCTCACGGACCCTGCGGCATGCCCCTTTCTCACAGCGCGGTGCCGAGCGCGG
The DNA here is from genome assembly GCF_003429565.1 of Streptomyces triticagri. Lineage (GTDB taxonomy): Bacteria > Actinomycetota > Actinomycetes > Streptomycetales > Streptomycetaceae > Streptomyces > Streptomyces triticagri. The sequence continues at coordinate 219,697 of NZ_QUAK01000149.1, read as the reverse complement.
CGATCACTTCGTGCTTCCGTGGCTGTCCTTCTGCTCGGCGGACGACCCGGCCGTCCCGGTCGAGTACGAGCACCGTGGGTGTGCGCTCGACGGCGAGTTCACGGACGAGATCGAGATGGGCCTCGGCGTCGATCTCGATGTGCCTGACTCCCGGAACGACCTCGGCGACATCGCTGAGGATGCGGCGGGTCGCCCGGCACGGCTGGCAGAAGGCGCTGGAGAACTGCACCAGCGTCGCCACCGTGCCGAGCTCGCCGCCCAACTCCTCGGCGCCCAGCTCTCGTACGGCCTCAGTCATGCCCGTTCACTCCGTCACTGTCTCCCGCGTGTCCGTCCTCGGTCGTGTGCAGCAGCGGCGGACCGGCAGGCATTCCCGCCGGTCGGTGCGTTCCGCACGGACCCCGGCCGCCCGGTGCCGATGGGCGATCACGTGACGAGAATCTCCCTGCTGAGAGCCCTGGGGGGTGGCTACGACGGCTGGATTCGGGCACGATCGCCACAAGCCCGTAACCTACGGGCCCGTAACTTCACGCCGGGGGGAACCCTTCCCCAGCGCACAGGAGGGTCCACGCCGCCCATGGCAGAACTCGTCTACCGTCCGGTCATCGGTGCAGCTCTGACGCTGTTCAAGGCGCTGGATCTGAAGATCGACTGCAAGGGCTCGGAGCACATTCCGCGGTCCGGCGGTGCCGTTCTGGTCAGCAACCACATCGGCTACATGGACTTCATCTTCGCGGGACTCGCCGCGCGGCCGCAGAAGCGTCTGGTCCGCTTCATGGCCAAGGAGTCGGTGTTCCGCAACAAGGTGTCCGGACCGCTGATGCGCGGCATGAAGCACATCCCGGTCGACCGCAAGCGCGGCGAGGCCGCGTACGCGCACGCACTGGACTCCCTGCGCTCGGGCGAAATCATCGGGGTGTTCCCCGAGGCGACGATCTCGCAGTCGTTCACCCTGAAGAGCTTCAAGTCCGGTGCGGTGCGCATGGCCCAGGAAGCCGGGGTCCCGTTGATCCCGGTGGCGCTCTGGGGTACGCAGCGGCTGTGGACCAAGGGGCACCCGCGCAACCTCAAGCGCAGCCACATCCCGATCACCATCCGGGTGGGCGAGGCCATCGAGGCTTCCCGCGACCAGTACGCGGGTGCGCTGACCCGCAAGGTCAAGGACCGGATGCAGGATCTCCTGGAGACGGCACAGCGCGCGTATCCGGTACGTCCCAAGGGCCCGGACGACACCTGGTGGGTGCCCGCGCACTTGGGCGGCACCGCCCCCGCTCCCGCGCAGGTGAAGGAGGCCGGCTGAGCGCCGGTCAGCTCGAATGCGCTCGGCCCCCGTTCACGGACCGGGAACGGGGGCCGAAGTGTCTCTCGGCACACCGCGTCGGGGCTAGCGCGCCATCTCCTCCTTGAGGGCGGCGAGGAACCCGTCGACGTCGTCCTGAGTGGTGTCGAAGGAGCACATCCAGCGCACATCGCCGGCGGCCTCGTCCCAGAAGTAGAAGCGGTAACGCTGCTGCAGCCGTTCGCTCACCGCGTGCGGCAGGCGTGCGAAGACCGCGTTGGCCTGTACGGGATGCAGGATCTCGACGCCGGGCACGGACCGTACGCCCTCGGCGAGGCGCTGGGCCATCTCGTTGGAGTGCCGGGCGTTGCGCAGCCAGAGGTCCTTGGCGAGCAGCGCCTCCAACTGCACCGAGACGAAGCGCATCTTGGAGGCCAGCTGCATGGACATCTTGCGCAGATGCTTGAGGTGGCTGACCGCGTCGGGGTTCAGGACGACCACGGCCTCGCCGAACAGCATGCCGTTCTTGGTGCCGCCGAAGGAGAGGATGTCGACGCCCGCGCGGTTGGTGAAGGTACGCATGGGGACGTCGAGGGAGGCGGCGGCGTTGGCTATCCGCGCGCCGTCCAAGTGCACCTTCATGCCGCGCTCGTGGGCGTGGTCGCAGATCGCGCGGATCTCCTCGGGCGTGTAGACCGTGCCCAGTTCGGTGTTCTGGGTGATCGAGACGACCTGCGGCATGGCCCGGTGCTCGTCGTCCCAGCCGTACGCCTCGCGGTCGATCAGCTCGGGGGTGAGCTTGCCGTGCGGTGTGGGCACCGTGAGCAGTTTGAGGCCGGCCATGCGCTCCGGGGCGCCGCCCTCGTCGACGTGGATGTGTGCGGTGTCGGCGCAGATCACCGCGCCCCAGCGGTCGGTGAGGGCCTGCAGCGCGGTGACGTTGGCCCCGGTGCCGTTGAACACCGGGAAGGCCTCGGCCGTGGCACCGAAGTGGCCGCGGATCGTCTGCTGGAGGCGCTCGGTGTACTGGTCCCCGCCGTAGGCGACCTGGTGGCCGCCGTTGGCGAGGGCGAGGGCGGCGAGCACTTCGGGGTGGGCGCCCGCGTAGTTGTCGCTCGCGAAGCCGCGCAGATCGGGGTCGTGGAGTCGCCGCGCGTTGGTCCTCGGAGGGTTCACGGCTTCTCGGTCAGCCACAGACGGGTTCCGTTCACTTCACCGGCGGGCCGCTCCCAGACGCCGGCGATGGCCTCGGCCAGCTCCTTCACGTCGGTGAAGCCCGCGAACTTCGCGTTGGGCCGCTCGGCGCGCATCGCGTCGTGCACCAACGCCTTGACCACCAGGATGACAGCCGCCGCCTGCGGGCCCTGTTCGCCCCCGGCCTTGCGGAAGTCGTCGCCGAGCGCGAGGGTCCAGGCCTCGGCCGCCGATTTGGCCGCGGAGTAGGCCGCGTTGCCCGCGGTGGGCTTACTGGCTCCGGCGGCGCTGATCAGCAGATAGCGGCCCACGGGGCTGCGCAGCAGTCCGTCGTGGAAGGCGAGGGAGGTGTTCTGCACGGTGCGGATCAGGAGCTTCTCAAGGAATTCCCAGTCCGCGAGGTCGGTCTCCATGAACGAGGCGCTGCCGCGCCAGCCGCCGACGAGGTGCACCAGGCCGTCGATCCGGCCGAACTCCTTCTCGGTGCGCAGCGCCCATTCGCGGGCGGCCTCCGGGTCGAGCAGGTCGACGGTGTCACCGGTGACGGTCGCCCCGCCGTGGGCGTAGCGCGCCGCGTCGACCGCCTCCGCGAGGCGGGCCGCGTCCGCGTCGGAGGCGACGACGGTGGCTCCCGCCTCGGCCAGCCTCAGCAGGGTGGCGCGGCCGGCCGGGCCCGCCGCTCCCGCCACCGCCACGACCGCTCCGCCCAGTACGCCGTTCTCGTTGCCGTTCATGGTCTTCTCCTCCGGGCCGCTGTCGCTCACGCGGCCCCCGACGCCACCGTCGGCTCCACTCGGGCGGCTTGCGCCGCGCTCGCCCCTGCCGTGCTCGATCCCGTGATGCCCCGGGTCGACGCGATCACACCCTTGAGCTTCTTGCGGAGTGCCTCATAGAACATGCTGAGCGGAAACTCGTCCGGAAGCACGTCGTCCACGAGTTTGCGGGGCGGCTGGGACACGTCGAGGGCGTCGGGGCCCTTGGCCCAGCGGGATCCGGGGTGCGGCGAGAGATAGCGGGAGACCAGGTCGTACGCGGCGAACCAGTGGACGAGCTTGGGGCGGTCGATGCCCGCGCGGTACAGGTCCTCGATCTCGCCGCAGAGCCGGTTGGTGACCTCGGGGGCGCGGTCCCAGTCGATGTGGAGCTTGTTGTCCGTCCAGCGGACCACGTCGTGCTGGTGGAGGTAGGCGAAGAGGAGCTGGCCGCCGAGTCCGTCGTAGTTGCGTACGCGCTCGCCGGTGACGGGGAAGCGGAACATCCGGTCGAAGAGCACCGCGTACTGGACGTCGCGGCCCTGCGGTACGCCGTCGGCCTCCAGCTTCACGGCCTCCTTGAAGGCGGTCAGGTCGCAGCGCAGCTCCTCGAGGCCGTACATCCAGAACGGCTGGCGCTGCTTGATCATGAATGGGTCGAAGGGCAGGTCGCCGTGGCTGTGGGTGCGGTCGTGGACCATGTCCCAGAGCACGAACGCCTGCTGGCAGCGGTCCTGGTCGGCGATCATCGCGCGGATGTCGTCGGGCAGTTCGAGACCGAGGATGTCGACGGCGGACTCGGTGACGCGGCGGAAGCGTGCGGCCTCGCGGTCGCAGAAGATGCCGCCCCAGCTGAAGCGCTCGGGCGCCTCGCGGACGGCGATCGTCTCGGGGAAGAGCACCGCCGAGTTGGTGTCGTAGCCGGAGGTGAAGTCCTCGAAGGTGATGCCGCAGAACATGGGGTTGTCGTAGCGGGTGCGCTCGAGCTCGGCCAGCCAGTCGGGCCAGACCATGCGCAGCACGACGGCCTCGAGGTTGCGGTCGGGGTTGCCGTTCTGGGTGTACATGGCGAAGACGACCAGGTGCTGCAGTCCGTCGGCGCGGTGGGCGGCCGGCTGGAAGGCGAGCAGCGAGTCCAGGAAGTCCGGTACGCCGAAGCCGTCCGCGGCCCAGCGGCGGAGGTCGGCGGCCAGGGCGCGGTGGTACTCCGCGTCGTGCGGCAGCAGGGCGGTGAGCTCTTCGACGCCTGCTATGACCCGGTCCACGGCGGCTTCGGCCTCCGGGCGGCTGGGAGCGTCCCCGGAGTCGAAGTCGATGGATCCGTCCGCGGACTGCCAGGGCCTGATCTCCTCCACGGCGTCCTTGAGCCGCGGCCAGGCCGGGTGGTCGACGACCCGTCCGGCGGGAGGAACGTCCTCTCGTACGGCAGTCGGCTCAAGAATTTCCGTCATGTCACTTCCTCCACGGGAGAACCTCGCGTAGGCACCACCGTATGCATGCGCGGTTCCTCCCCACAAGGGGACCCCCGGCAGATCCTCCTGCGCACCCCCGGCTTTCACCGGACGTTTTCCTGCAATCTTCCGTTTCCACCGACGCACGGGGCGATGAGCTCCCGACGGCCGACTCCGGCGGGGGTGACGGCCGACCGCGGTGGTCAAGGGCGGCGGGAATCGCCCACGCACGGGTGAGACGGGCGGCCCATCACGGCGGCCGTTCGCCGGTCTGCACCCGAGGCAGGAGGACCGGAGCGGCCGAAGCGGCGCTCGGCGCATTCCGTTTCTGCCGTGCGGGCCGGTTCCTTTGTACGAGCGGGCCGTTAGGCTGCGGCCTTGTCCGAGCCGCACAGGGACCGTGCCGCTCGGAGAGTCGCCGCCGACGGAAGCGAGTGAACCTTGAACTTCCTCTTCATCGGTCATCGCGGGGTCATGGGCGTGGAGCCGGAGAACACTCTCCGTTCCTTCGTGCGCGCCGAACAGGCGGGCCTCGACCTCATCGAACTGGATCTGCACCTGAGCAAGGACGGCGCCCTGGTCGTCATGCACGATGCACAGGTCGACCGCACCACGGACGGCAAGGGCGCGATCACCGAGAAGACCCTCACCGAACTCCGCGAGCTCGATGCCGGCGGCGGTGAGCAGATCCCCGTCTTCGAGGAAGTCCTGGAGGCCGTCACCGCGCCGCTGCAGGCGGAGATCAAGGACGTCGCGGCCGCCCGGGCGCTCGCCGAGGTGATGAACGAGCGCGATCTCGCGCCACGCGTCGAGGTCATCTCCTTCCACGACGAGGCGCTCGCCGAGATCACCCGCCTGGTGCCGGGCGTACGTACGGCACTGGTCGCGAGCCGCTACGGCCCCGAGGTGGTGGAGCGCGCCACGGCCGTCGGCGCCGGCACCCTCGTCCTGAACATCCGGCGGCTGACCCTGGAGACGGTCGAGCTCGCCCGCAAGGCCGATCTGCGGATCTTCGGCTGGGTGGTCAACACTCAGGACCACCTGCGCCTGGTGCGCGCGCTGGCCCTGGACGGCGCCACCACGGACTACCCCGAGATCAAACGCACCGGACGGTTCACCGCCTGACCGATCGCGCGGGCCTCGAGAGTGGCTGCGCCACGAGACGGCTGCAAGACGCTGCGGCTGCGCTACGCGGTCAAGTCCTTGACGAGCAGCTCGAATTCGAGATCCGCGCGCTGCGGGATGCCGAAGCGCTCGTCGCCGTACGGGAAGGGGCTCATCGTGCCCGTACGGCGATAGCCGCGGCGCTCGTACCAGGCGATCAGGTCCTCCCGGGCCGAGATGACGGTCATCTCCATGGTGCGTACGCCCCACGCCTCGCGCGCCGTGCGTTCGGCCTCGGCGATGATCGTCCTGCCGAGACCGCCGCCCTGCAGCGCGGGACGGACCGCGAACATGCCGAAGTAGGCGGCGGTGCCGCGGTGTTCCAGCTGGCAGCAGGCGATCAGCTCGCCGTCCCGCTCCACCACCACGAGCCTGCTGCCGGGCGCCTCGATCACCTCGAGCACCGCGTCCCGGTCCGTGCGCTGCCCGCCGAGCAGATCCGCCTCGGTGGTCCAGCCGGCCCGGCTGGCATCGCCGCGGTAGGCGGAGTCGATGAGCTCGACGAGGGCGGCGGCGTCGGACTCGACCGCGTCCCGGAAGGTCAGTGACGGGTCGCCGGTGCGGGCAGCGGTGTCCATGGTCCGGGGGCCTTTCGTTCGCATCACACACATCTCTCGCGGTCACGGGTTCGCAGCGAAGGCTCGCGGGCCGTCGTCTCCGCCGTGGCGATCCCGAGCGTAGCGCGGACGCCACGGCCCGATCCGGCCTGATCCGAAAGACACCCCCTAGCCTTCCGGCATGGTTCAGGTACTGAGCAGTCGCACCCTTCTGCATCCCACCGACCCCGAGCGGAGCCGCGCCTTCTACGGGGAGGCGCTGGGACTCGCCGTCTACCGCGAGTTCGGCACCGGGCCGGAACGGGGCACCGTCTACTTCCTCGGCGGCGGTTTCCTCGAAGTGTCGGGCCGGTCCGAGACACCGCCCACCCCCGGCCTCCAGCTCTGGCTCCAGGTGGCGGACGCGGCGGCCGCCCACCGGGAGCTGCAGGCGGCCGGCGTGGAGATCCTGCGCGAACCGCGCCAGGAACCGTGGGGCCTGATCGAGATGTGGATCTCCGATCCCGACGGCGTACGCATCGCGATCGTCGAGGTCCCGGCCGACCACCCGCTGCGCCACCGGCCCTGAGCCGGGCACGATGAGACGAGCGCCACGCGCCGTGCAGACGCTGCGAAGACCCCGAAAGATCCGTTCTGTCCCGCCGATCACCACTTGGCCTCGGGCCGGGGCCACTTATGCTGACCGCTCCACAAGTGCGCGCCGTGTTCCGCCCGGTGCCGGCCACACGACCACCCCTGGAGCACACATTGAGGGCCAGTCTCCGTTCCCGCATCGCCGCGCGGCTCGGGCGCACCTATCTGGCGCGGATCCAGAAGCACGGCCTCGGTTCCTCGACCATGGCTCTGTTGCCCGACACCCTCCTGATGCCCCTGAAACGGGTCGGGCTCGACCCCGTCCCCCAACTCGGCGAACTCCGCGAGGAGTCACCGCTGCACCGCGTGCCGCTGCCGTTCGGCATGGATGCCTGGGTGGTGACCGGGCACGAGGAGGTCAAGGCGGTCCTCGGCTCCGCGGACGGCTTCAGCAACGACTTCACGAACCTCGCGGGGAACGCCGGGGTGGTCGAGGAGCAGAACCCGGGCGGCCTCGGTTTCAGTGACCCTCCGGTGCACACCCGGCTCCGGCGGATCCTCACTCCCGAGTTCACGATGCGGCGGCTGCGCCGGCTCACCCCGCGGATCGACGACATCGTCGAGCAGCAGCTGTCCGCGATGGAGCGGAGCACCGGCCCGGTCGACCTGGTCAAGTCCTTCGCGCTGCCGATCCCGTCGCTGACCATCTGCGAACTGCTCGGGGTGCCCTACGAGGACCGGCACGACTTCCAGCAGCTCGCGATGGAGCGCTTCGACCTGTTCGCGGGCGCCACGGCGCCGCTGGGTGCGATGTCCGCCTCGCTGTCGTACTTCCGCGATGTGGTGAAGAAGGAGCGCGAGTCGCCCGGAGACGGACTGCTCGGCATGATCGTCAAGGAGCACGGCGACAGCGTGGGCGACGACGAGCTCGCCGGTCTTGCCGACGGCGTACTGACCGGTGGCTTCGAGACCACCGCGAGCATGCTCGCGCTCGGCTCGCTGGTCCTGCTGCAGCACCCGGAGACGGCACAGCGGCTGCGTGACGACGACGCCGCGGCCGCTCCGTTCGTCGAGGAGGCGCTGCGGTATCTCACCGTCGTACAGATGGCGTTCCCGCGTTTCGCGCGCGAGGACATCGAGATAGCGGGCGCCCGGATACCCAAGGGCGACATGGTCATCTGCTCGCTGAGCGGCGCCGACCGCGACGCGGGCTTCACCGGCGACTCCGGTGGTTTCGATCCGCACCGCAAGGCGTCCGGCCATCTCGCCTTCGGTTACGGCATCCACCGCTGCATCGGCGCCGAACTGGCCCGGATGGAACTCCGCGCGGCCTACCCCGCCCTGGTACGGCGCTTCCCCGACCTGCGGTTGGCCGTGGCCCCCGAGGAGCTCGACTTCCGCAAGCTCTCGATCGTGTACGGCGTGGACTCGCTGCCCGTGAAGCTGCGCTGAGGCACCCGCGCCAGGCACCGACGGCGCCCGCTGTCCGCCCCCTCGCGCTCCCCCGCGTACCTCCTTGCGCCGCGTGCGCACGGGCCGCCGTGGGCATCACCTCCTCGACGACGTCGTCCGGGGGAGGTCAGCGGTGCACGGTCATGCTGCGGTGGGGTGGCTGCTCGTGGCGCTGTGCGCGGCCACCGGCGCCTACTGCCTGCTGCGGATGCGCAGCAGGGTCGAGGAGCAGCGTACGGCGGCGGGCTCGGAGGCCGCGATGGGCTTCGGGATGGCGCTGATGGCCGTGCCGGCCGCCGTGTTCGGGCCGCCTCCGTGGCTGTGGACCGTCATGGCGGTGGCCTTCGGGGTGGCGGCGGTCCGTGCTCTGTGGGCGGCCCGCTCCTCGGCCCACCATCTGCACCATCTGGTGGGGACCCTGGCGATGGTGTACATGGCGGTGGTGATGGCCGCGCCCGCCGCCGCGTCCACCGCGCATGCGGGGCACGCCGGCCACTCCGGTGCGGGTGCTCCGGTGCTCACGGCGCTGCTGCTCGTGTACTACGGGGCGTATGTGCTGGTCGCCGGCTTCCGGCTGGTGCCGGTGGGCGCCGCGGGCGTCGCGGCGGCGGGCGGTTCCGGTTGGGGCGATCGGCCGGAGCTGGCGACGGCCTGCCGGCTCTCGATGGGGATCGGCATGCTCGCGATGCTGCTCACCATGTGAGACGCCGTGCCTCGCATCCCGGAGCGGGCTTTCCCGCTGTCTGTCCCCCCGCTCGTGGCGTCCGTCACTTGCCACGGCCGTCCGTATCGCCGAGTGGTGCGGGTCTCATAGGCTGGACCCATGATGGTCTCCGTCGCCCTGCTGATGCTCGGTGCGCTGACCGCCGTGCTTGGACCGCGCCTGCTCGCCAGGGCCCAATGGCCGGACCGCGAGCCGGTGGTGGCCCTGTGGGCCTGGCAGTGCGTGGTGGCCGCAGTGATCCTCTGCTGCGCCCTCTCCATGATCCTCAGTGCCTCCGCAGCCTGGCAGGCCGTCCGCGGCCAGGTCTTCGCGGGCGCCCCGCACGGTGTGATGGAGGCCTACGCGCTGCAGGCCGCGGGCCCCTGGGCGGCCGCGACCGCGGTGGCCCTCGCCCTCGGCGGCGTCTGGACGGCCGCCATGCTGACCCGCGAGATCGTACGGGCACGTGCCCGGCGCCGGCAGCGCAGGGCCGAACTCGTCGTCCGTGCACCCCTGTTGCCCGGCGAGGAACCCGGTTCGGACCGGCTCGTGGTGCTCGAGGGCGAGCGGCCCGACGCCTGGTGGCTGCCCGGCGCCGCTCCCCAACTGGTCATCACCACGGCCGCGTTGCACCGCCTGAAGGGCCGTCAGCTCGATGCCGTACTGGCACACGAGCAGGGCCACGCACAGGCGCGGCACGACTGGCTGCTGCACTCCTCCGGTGCGCTCGCCGCGGGTTTCCCGCAGGTGCCGGTCTTCGCGGCGTTCCGTGACGAGATGCACCGGCTGGTCGAGCTGGCCGCGGACGACGTCGCCTCGCGCCGCTTCGGCCGGCTCACCATCGCGCTCGCCCTTGTCGAACTCAACGAGCACCGCGGCGTGTTCGGGCCGTGCGCGGTGCCACAGGCCGAGGTGCCGGCGCGGGTGAACCGGCTGCTCAGCCCGCTGCCGCGGCTGACCGCGGGCCGGCGGCTGCGGCTCACGGCCGTGTCCGCCCTGGTGCCGCTCGCGCCCCTCCTGGTGACCTTCGTGCCCGGACTCCGCGCGCTGGGATAGTCCCCGGGCGCCGGGTGCGCGAAGATCGCACGATGGCTTCGGCACCACCCTCCCCGTACCGGCCGCTCCCCCTGATCGCCTGCTCGGTGGCCGCCTGCGCCGCCGCGAGCGTGCTGCTCGTGCTCGTCGCGGTCGGCTGGGGTCCGCTGCTCGCCTTCGACGAGGACCTGGCGCGGACGACGCACCGCTGGGCGCTCGACCATCCGGCGATGACCCGCACACAGCGCGTACTCACCGACTGGGTCTGGGACCCGTGGACCATGCGCCTGCTGGCCGCCGTGGTGACGGTCCGGCTCTGGATGCAAGGGCGCCGCCGGTCCGCGCTGTGCTGCGCGGTGACCTGTGTGCTCGCCACCGTGCTCCAGCAGGTCCTCAAGGCGGCCGTCGACCGCGACCGCCCGGTGTGGGCGGATCCGGTGGACAGTGCGCGGTACCAGGCGTTTCCCTCGGGGCACGCGATGACGGCGGTGGTGGTGCTCGGACTGTGCCTGTGGGTATTGCGGATGCACGCGGTCCGCGGGCCCCTGTGGTGGTCCGCGGTCGCCGGCGTCACCGTGTCCGTGCTGGGAGTGGGCTGGACGCGGGTCTGGCTCGGGGTGCACTGGCCGACCGATGTGATGGGCGGCTGGCTGCTCGGCACCCTGGCCGTCCTCGTCGCCGTGCTCGCCCACGACCGCGCCCGGCGGACCCGATCCGCTTGACCGTGCACGGGCGGGCGGCCCAGGATCGCCGCATGGCGATCAAGGGTGTGCTCTTCGACTTCTCCGGGACCCTGCTCCGTATCGAGCCGACGGTGTCATGGCTCAGGGCGACCCTCGACCGGACCGGCATCGCCCTGGACGACGCCGAGTTCGACCGCTGCGCCAGGGAGCTCGAAGCGGTGGGTGCCCTCCCCGGGTCCACGCACTCCCCCGTCGTGCCCGAGTCGATCGCGGATGTGTGGGCGACCCGCGACGAGAGCGCCGCACGGCACCGCGCCGCCTACCTCGCCCTCGTACGCCAGGTGCAGCTCCCGGCCCCCGAGCTGGCCGAGGCCCTCTACGCACGCCATATGACACCGGCCGCCTGGCACCCGTACCCGGACACCCGCGAGGTGCTCACCGGGCTGCACCGCCGGGGCGTGCGGGTGGGAGTGGTCAGCAACATCGGCTGGGACCTGCGCCCAGTGTTCCGCGAGCACGGTCTCGCCCCGTATGTCGACACCTACGTCCTGTCGTACGAACTCGGCGTGCAGAAGCCCGATCCGCGGCTGTTCGAGCTCGGCTGCGAAGGGCTCGGCACCGATCCGGTGGACACCCTGATGGTCGGTGACGACCGCGTCGCCGACGGCGGCGCTGCGGGCATCGGCTGCGCCGTCCACTTCGTGGATCATCTGCCGGCCGCGGAACGTCCCGACGGGCTGCGGCCGGTGCTGAGGCGCGTCGACGGAATCCACGACCCACAGTGATGACGCGGGGTCGTATCGGTGGCGAGAATTCGATGCATTGCCGACCATCGTGCTGGGTAGAGGCGGCATGATCGCCTGTACTGACATTCAGGGACGTACCCGAGGGAACACGGAGGATTCGATGTCGTCGAAGCGACGCCGCAAGAAGAAGGCCCGCCGCAAGAACAACGCGAATCACGGCTCGCGTCCGCAGAGCTGAGCGCGCGGTCCGTACATACGCAGGGGCGGCACCCGAGAGGTGCCGCCCCTGACGCGCAGCGCACCTGACGTGCGCTTACGTCCGCATTTGGACGATCCCCCGCGTCGCCCAAATGCGGACGCCCATCCCGCAGTACGGCCGGGGCCGTGCGGGACGCGCTGAGTATACTGGCCCGCAGCCAGTCAACGCAGGAGTTACAGGATGTCCCCGCGAAGCGCATCGGTCAATGAGGAACTGCGCAGGCGATCCCGCGAGCGACTTCTGAACGCCACAGTCGAGCTGGTCAGCGAGCGGGGCTACGACAGGACCACTCTGGGTGACATCGCCGACCGGGCGGGTGCGGCCCGCGGTCTGGTGTCCTACTACTTCCCGAGCAAACGTCAGTTGCTCCAGGCCGCGGTGCACCGCTTGATGCATCTGACTCTCGAGGCGGCCCTGGAACGGCAACCGCACACCGACGACGGCCCCGAACGCATGGCGCGGGCCATCGACGCGATCCTGGGTCTCGCGGTGGACCGGCCGGTGCTGATGCGCCAGCACATGGCGGGGATCCTGCAGGCCGAGGGATTCGTCCAGTGCCAGGAGCAGCAGCGGCTCGCCGAGCTGCTGCGCGACACGGTCGAACGGCACGGCTCGGCCGACGCGGACCGCGAATACCCGCTGCTGCGGGCGCTGTTGATGGGTGCCGTGGTGGCCGTACTGCTGCCGGGTGCTCCGATGCCGCCGCAGGTGCTGCGGGCGGAGCTGTTCCAGCGCTTCGGGCTCGACTGGAAGCTCGGCGATCCGCCGGACGGACCCCCGCCCGGCGGATCGCGCAGCGAACTGCTCGAGCAGGGGCCCGGTCAGCCGCTTCAGCCGCGGTTGCGGGCGAAATAGTCCGGCTGGGTCTGGACGTTGAGCTCGTCGAGCCGGATCCGCTTGGCCGGATCCGTTCTGCGGTCGTCGAGCTTCAGTACGTCGAAGCCCTTGGCCATGTCGTTCGAGTAGATGTAGCCGTTGTAGTAGTACGCCGACCACGATCCGCCCGTGGTGAGGGTGTCCGTGCTGAGCGGGCCGCGCTCGAAGTAGGCGATCTCCTTGGGCTTCGAGGAGTTGGTGAAGTCCCAGACGGAGACGCCTCCCTGGTACCAGGCCTGGACCATCAGGTCCTTGCCCTTGACCGGGATGAGCGAGCCGTTGTGCGCCACGCAGTTCTCGGTGTCCGCCTGGTGCCGGTCGATCTTGTAGTAGCTCTTGAAGACGAGCTTGCGCTTGTCTCCCTTGCCCTTGATGTCATAGATGCCGTCGGCGCCGCGGTCCGGGCCGATCTCTTCGTTGCAGGTGGCTGCTCCGCCGCCACCGAGTTCGTCGGTGAACACCACCTTGTCCGCCCGCTGGTTGAAGGTGGCCGAGTGCCAGAACGCGAAGTTGACGTTGTCCTGGACCCGGTCGATGACCTTGGGCCGCTCCGGGTTCTTGATGTCGAAGAGGATGCCGTCGCCCATGCAGGCGCCGGCCGCGAGGTTCTTGGAGGGCAGCACGGTGAGGTCGTGGCAGCCGGTGGTCTTGGAGACGCCGGGGTTCGTGGGCTCACCGGGGTTGCCGCCGCCGTCCGGGCCGTCGCCGGGGAAGAGCACCGGGAACTTCACCACGGCCGACCGCTCGGGCGCCTTGCGGGGCACCTTGATGACCGAGATGCCGTCGTGCGGCGGCTGGCAGTCGGGGAAGTCCGCGCTCGGCGAGTACGACGACACGTAGATGTAGACGTTCCGGCGCTCGGGGACCAGGGTGTGGGTGTGCGAGCCGCAGGCGGTCTCGACGGCGGCGACGTACTTGGGATTGCGCTTGTCGCTGATGTCGAAGACCTTCATGCCCTCCCAGGAGGACTTCTCCGTCGCCGGCTGGGTGGTGCTGGCACAGGAGTCGTCGCTGCGTGAGGAGTCGGTCGACAGGAACAGCAGGTTCCCGGAGACGGAGATGTCGTTCTGGCTGCCCGGGCACAGCACCTGGGCGACGGTCTTCGGGGACCTCGGGTTGCTGATGTCGAAGATCCGGAAGCCGTCGTAGTTGCCCGCGTAGGCGTACTTGCCCTGGAATGCCAGATCCGAATTGGTGTCGGAGAGCACGTCCTTGGGGATGTTCGCCAGGTGCTCGATGTTGTCGGAGTGGACTATCTCGTCGGGGTCGGGGATGTCACCGCGCTTGATGGCGGCCTTGGTCTCGGCGCTGGTGCTCCGGGACACCTCCGTACGTGTGGGTGCGTCGCCGGGGTCGGGCGTCGCGGACGCGGGTCCGGCGGTCAACAGGGTGGCGACCAGGCCGACGGCGGCTGCGGCACCGACGAGACGTCTGCGCCGTATCCGGGGTGTGTTCAACAGGGTCACTGCGTCCTCCCTCATGGCCGTGCGCAGTTTGAAGGGGCACGGACATTCGCAGTATCGGCGCTGCCATGCACATATCAATAGGTGGCAACATCCTTGTAATGAAAGTTTTCGATCATCGACAATCACTGGCGTACCGTCATGACGCTGCTGTCGCACAACGTTGTCGGATGCCGTCACCAACTCTGTGCCCCAACCTCTGTGCCCCGGGAGGCAGTTGTGCTCGAGCGGATCGGATCCATGCGTGTCCTGGCTGCGGCGGCCACCGCCGCCGTCGCTCTGTCCGTCACGGCCTGCGACTCCGGTGGGGACGACAACTCCGCGGCCCAGAGCGGCCCTTCGGTGATCGCACCGGGCAAGCCGGGCGAACGGGCGGAGACGATAGGCCCCGAGGAGGCGAAGAAGCGGCGCGGCGACGACTCGCCGAACTCCGCGGATGTGACGTACGCACAGATGATGATCGTGCACCACAAGCAGGCACTCACCATGACGAAGCTCGCCCCGAAGCGGGCGAAGGCCTCGAAGGTGAAGCGGCTGGCCAAGCGCATCGAGGCGGCGCAGGGGCCCGAGGTCGGCGCGATGGAGGGCTGGCTCGCCAAGCACGACAAGGCCGCGAGCGGCAAGGGCGAGGGCGGCGGTGACGGCGAGGCGCACGGTGGGTCGGGGCACGATCACGCCAAGATGCCCGGTATGGCGGGCGAGGCTCAGCTGGAGAGCCTGCGCAAGGCCGAGGGCGAGGCCTTCGACCAGCTCTTCCTGAAGCTGATGATCACGCATCACCGGGGCGCGGTCATGATGGCCACGGATGTGCTGTCGGACGGCAACAACGTCCAGCTCGAGGAGATGGCCACCGACGTGATCGCCCAGCAGACCAGTGAGATCAACCGGATGCGCGGCATGGCCTGAGCCCCGGCGGGCCGGGCCCCGGACGGTACCGCTGCCGCCGCTGCCACACGTCTCCCCCTCCCGGCGCACCTGATGCGATCCTGGAATCACGCCGCGGAAGGAGCCCACCGTGCTGCAGGTCGCCGTCGTCGGATCGGGCCCGAGCGGGGTGTATGCCGCCCAGTCCCTCCTCGGCCAGGACCGGGTGCCCGATGTCCGGGTCGATGTGCTCGACCGGCTGCCGTGCCCGTACGGCCTGGTGCGGTACGGGGTCGCGCCCGACCACGAGAAGATCAAGTCCCTGCAGAACAGCCTGCGGACCGTCCTCACCCAGGACCGGGTGCGCTTCCTCGGAGGTGTGCAGGTCGGTCCGGGCGGGGTCCCGCCCGGGCGGCTCCTCGAGCTGTACGACGCGGTGGTGTACTGCGTGGGCGCGGCGGCCGATCGCAGGCTTGGCGTGCCGGGCGAGGATCTGGCCGGAAGTCGTTCGGCGACCGAGTTCGTCTCCTGGTACAGCGCGCATCCGGATGCCGCGGCCTTCGAGACCCTCACCCGCGTACGTTCGGCCGTGGTGATCGGCGTGGGCAATGTGGGCCTCGACGTGGCTCGTATCCTCGCTCGCCCGTTCGCCGATCTGCGGGCCACCGACATGCCGCAGGCGGCGCTCGAAGCGCTCGCCGAGAGCCGGTTGCGGGAGGTGCATCTGGTGGGGCGGCGCGGCCCTTCGCAGGCCCGCTTCACCACCAAGGAGCTGCGCGAACTGGGTGCGCTGCCGGGCGTACAGGTGATCGTCGATCCCGGGGAACTCGCTCTCGATCCTGGGTACTCGGACCCGTCCGCGCTGCCGACCGCGGTGCGCCGGAACATCGCGGTGCTGCGCGGCTGGGCCGAGGCGGACCCCGTTCCCGACTCCCCCGGTGTACGCCGGGTCCATCTGCGATTCCAGCTGCGGCCGGTGGAGTTCCTGGCCTCGGGCGATTCGGGGCGGGTGGGCGCGGTGCGGTTCGAGCGCACGCTCCAGGACGGTGCCGGAGGCGTCACGGGCAGCGGCCGGTTCGAGGAGATTCCGGCGGACTTGGTGCTGCGGTCCGTCGGATACCGCGGGGTCCCGCTCGACGGGCTGCCGTTCGACGACGACCGAGGGACCGTCCCTCACCTCGCGGGCAGGGTGCTGCGCGACGGCGCGGTGGCGCGCGGCGAGTACGTGGCCGGCTGGATCAAACGCGGGCCCACGGGGGTGATCGGCACCAACCGCCCGTGCTCCAAGGAGACGGTCGCCTCGCTGCTCGACGACGCCCCGGTGCTGGCGGGCCGTCATCGCGCCGACCCGCTCGACGCGCTGCGCGCGGACGGTGTGCGCCCCGTGCTCTGGCGGGGCTGGGAGGACATCGAGCGGGCCGAGGCGGATCTGGGGGCGTCGCTCGGGCGTCCTCCGGTGAAGATCCCCGACTGGCCGGGGCTGCTTTCGGCCGCCGGGGACCTGGGCGACGACGGCACGGACCGCGGCGTGACCGCTCCCGGCCCGGCTCCCGTCGAAGACACCTGACCGGCACCGCCGAGCGCGGGACCGGGTCGAAACCGCCGACACAGCACGGCAACACCTGTGTAATCACCGACATGATCAAGCCACTTACGGTCACGTGCAGTCCCCCGTCACCCGCCTGACCCCAGGAGTGCTCATGGCGTCCTCGGCATCCCCGCCACCACCGGTCCCGTCCGCGCGCCCCGCGCCGCATCCGGTGGACGAGGTTCCGCCCGTCTCGCATCTGGCCGTCTTCGGACTGCAGCATGTGCTTGCGATGTACGCGGGCGCCGTGGCGGTACCGCTGATCGTCGGCGGGGCGATGAAGCTGTCGCCGGCCGACCTGGCGTATCTGATCACCGCTGATCTGCTGCTGTGCGGGATAGCCACCCTGATCCAGTGTGTGGGGTTCTGGCGGTTCGGGGTGCGGCTGCCCATCATGCAGGGCGTCACCTTCGCCGCGGTCTCCCCCATGGTGCTGATCGGGACGGAGGGCGGCGGGCTGCCCGCGATCTACGGATCGGTGATCGTTTCCGGGGTGGCGATGATTCTGCTCGCGCCCGTCTTCGGGAAGCTGCTGCGCTTCTTCCCGCCGCTGGTCACCGGCACGGTCATCCTGATCATCGGGGTCTCACTGCTGCCGGTGGCGGGCAACTGGGCCGCGGGCGGGGCCGGTTCGCCGGACTTCGGGGCGCCGAAGAATCTCGGCCTCGCGGCCTTCGTCCTGGTCGTGGTGCTGGGCGTGCAGCGCTTCGCGCCGCCCTTCCTCAGCCGGATCGCGGTCCTGGTGGGGATCGCGGTCGGGATGGCGGTCGCGGTGCCGTTCGGCTTCACGGACTTCGGCGACGTGGGTGACGCGGACTGGCTGGGTGTCAGTACGCCCTTCCACTTCGGGGCGCCGACGTTCGAGCCCGCGGCCGTGGTGTCCATGCTGGTGGTGGCGCTCGTCATCATGACCGAGACGACCGGCGACATGATCGCGGTCGGCGAGATGACCGGACGCAAGGTGACGGCGCGCCCGCTGGCCGACGGGCTGCGGGCGGACGGCCTGTCCACGGTGCTCGGCGGGGTGTTCAACACCTTCCCGTACACGGCGTTCGCCCAGAACGTCGGCCTGGTCGGCATGACCCGGGTACGCAGCCGGTGGGTGGTCGCGGCGGCCGGCGGGATCCTGGTGCTGCTCGGGCTGCTGCCGAAGCTGGGTGCGGTGGTGGCCGCGGTGCCGGCGTCGGTGCTCGGCGGGGCCGGCCTGGTCATGTTCGGGACCGTGGCGGCCAGCGGTCTGCGCACCCTGGCGACCGTGGACTTCCGCGGGACCCATCACCTCACGGTCGTGGCGGTGTCGGTCGCGATCGGGATGCTGCCGGTCGGGGTCCCGAAGATCTACGCGGAGTTCCCCGACTGGTTCCAGACCGTGATGGACAGCGGGATCAGTGCCGGCTGCATCACGGCGATCCTGCTGAATCTGCTGTTCAACCACGGTCCTGGGGCGGCGGACAAGGGGGCTGTTCCGGGGCCGCGGCCGGCCGGCGATGCGGACGACGTCCCGTCCGGGAAGTCCGAGTCCGAGGGAGCCGGCCGCACCGACGGGGAGTGAGGACCTGCGACAGCCCCGGCCGATGGATCGCCGGGGCTGTCGCACGTTCGGGCCGGTGTCGCCGCCGCGGGTCTACCAGATCTCGCCGACCCACTCGGGGTGGTCGATGAACGGGTTCCGGTTGTGCTGGACCTCGTCGAAGATCACCTGGTTGCGGTTCTTCTCGAAGTCGTCCGGCGGGTCCTCGTCGTTCCACTGCTTGAGGACGGAGAGCCGGCCGATGTTCGGGGCGCTGCCGTTGTCGACCTCGTCGTTGGGCTCCAGGTCGGCGAAGCCGTCGGTGCCCTCGTAGCGCACGGCCATGTAGAGGATCATGCGAGCGACATCGCCCTTGACCGCGTCGCGCGGCTCGAAGGAGTCGCCGTCGGTGAAGTTGCCCGGGGCGTCCTCGAGTTCGGTGCCGCCCTCGTCGAAGTCCTTGTTGCCGCGGGTGCTGTTGACACCGACGTCGGTCGGGCGCAGATGGTGGACGTCGGTGCCGGGGCCGGTCGAGGTGCCGAAGTCACCGTGCGACTTGGCCCAGACGTGCTCGCGGTTCCAGTCGCCCTGGTCGCCGCCGTTGGCGTCCTTGCTGCGGGATTCGCCGGAATACAGGAGCACGACGTTCGAGGTGTCGGCCGGGTCCTCGTCGGTGACCTTCAGTGCGTCCCAGACCTGGTCGTACGAGAGTTTGGTCTGGTCGCTGATGATGGTGTGCAGGGCGTCCTTGAGCTCGGGACCGGTCTTGCCGAGCGCGTCCTGGTAGTACGTGTCGTCGTACGGGCCGACGGCGGCGGCCGTCTCGGGCTGCTGTGTGGGGGTGGGGCTTGCGGAGGCGGCGGCCGGCACGGTGATGCCGACGAGCACGACGGCCGCGGTCAGTGCCAGCGGTTTCCAGCGACGTATGTGCGGGACGGGCATGTGGGGTGTCCTTTCCCGGAGGCTCGCGCGTGGCACCGGGCCAAGTGGCGCCCGTTCTACGCGAGTTGACAAGTGGCCTACGGGAGCGTGACACGTCTGGGTGCGCCGTCGTGTGAACATCGTGCGGTGGTTGCGTGACGGTGTCATGGACGCGACGAAATGAGGGCAGGGAGGGCGGGCGGATCCCTGAGTGGTGCGTCGAGGCCGGTTGCGGACCGGCGAACAGCCTTGTTCAGCCGTCGAGTCGAGCGGCCTCGGCCAGTCGGTGCAGTCCCTGGATCGCCAGACGGTACCCCTCGGTCCCGAAGCCGACGACGATTCCGGCGGCGGCCGGCGAGAGGTACGAGTGGTGCCGGAAGGGCTCGCGCGCATGGACGTTGGAGATGTGCACCTCCACGAGGCGCAGTCCGGATCCGGTGATGGCGTCGTGCAGTGCGACCGAGGTGTGCGTGTAGGCACCGGCGTTCAGTACGGCACCGATCGAGCGGCCGTCGCGCTGCAGTGCGCCGGCCTCCTGGATCCAGTCGACGAGTACACCCTCGTGGTTGCTCTGCCGGCAGTCGGCCTCGAGGCCGAGGCCGGCGGCGGTCTGCTTGCAGAGGTCCGCCACGTCCTGCAGGGTCGCCGCCCCGTAGATGCCGGGCTCCCTGGTCCCCAGGAGGTTGAGATTGGGGCCGTTGAGGATCATCACCGATGCCATGGCCCCAGAGTACGGCGCTGGTACCGGGCCGGATGACCGCGCCCCGCCCGGCGCGGAGTTACCTTCGGATCATGGACGCTGCACAGGACGCCGGGCAGGATCGGGCTCCCGCCGCCGCACGGTCCCTGCCGGAAGCGGTGGCTGCGGGACCACTGGTTCTCGACGGCGGCCTGTCCAACCAGCTGGAGGCCGCCGGTCACGACCTGTCCGACTCGCTCTGGTCGGCGCGGCTGCTCGCCGACCGGCCGGATGCGCTGGTCGAGGCGCACCTCGCGTACTACCTGGCCGGCGCGGACGTGGCGATCACCGGGAGCTATCAGGCGACTTACCAGGAGTTCGCCCGCCGTGGCATCGGGGCCGGCGAGGCGTCGGGGCTGCTGGTGCGCAGTGTCGGGCTGGCCCGGACGGCAGCGCGGCGGGCCGCGGCCGGACGACCGTTGTGGGTGGCGGCATCGGTGGGTCCGTACGGGGCGATGCTCGCCGACGGCTCCGAGTACCGCGGCCGGTACGGGCTCTCCGTCGCCGAGCTCGAGCGTTTCCACCGGCCGCGCCTCGAGGTGCTCGCGGCCGCCGGGCCCGACGCCCTCGCCCTCGAGACGGTGCCCGACACCGACGAGGCGCGCGCCCTGCTGCGGGCGGTACGGGGGCTCGGGGTGCCGGCCTGGCTCTCGTACAGCATCGACGGGAGCGCGACGCGTGCCGGGCAGCCGCTGGAGGAGGCGTTTCGCCTGGCGGCCGAGTGTGACGAGGTGTTTGCCGTGGGGATCAACTGCTGCACTCCCGACGACGCGGATGCGGCGGTGCGGCTCGCTTCGCGGATCACCGGCAAGCCGGTCGTCGTGTATCCCAACAGTGGCGAGACCTGGGATCCCGTCGGCCACCGCTGGACCGGGGCGGTGGGCTTCGCGGGGGTGCGGGTGGCTCGGTGGGTGGAGGACGGGGCCCGGCTTGTCGGTGGCTGCTGCCGGGTGGGGCCGGAGGGAGTCGCAGAGGTGGCGGAGCGACTCAGGTCGAGCCCCTCCCCCGATTGAGGAGCGGGGTCCGGGGCGGAGCCCTGGTCTCGGGAAGGTGCGGGGAGGGGCGACGGCCCCGAAGGGGCAAAAGCTGCACGTCCGATGCCGTATCGGCAGCATTGTCAGTGGCGAGGTGCAGACTGACCCGTGTCGAGGACAAAGAGGTCCGCGGCAGTCGAGCGAATCGGAGGCGATCGGCATGACCGACGTACTTCTCACTGTGGGCACCCGCAAGGGACTCTTCATCGGACGCCGCCGTTCCGGCACCTGGGAGTTCGAGGATCCGCACTTCAACGCCCAGGCGATCTACTCGGTCGCGATCGACACCCGCTCGGACACGCCCAGACTGCTCGTCGGGGGCGACAGCGCCCACTGGGGCCCGTCCGTCTTCCACTCGGACGACCTCGGTGCGAGCTGGCAGGAGCCGGCCGCTCCCGCGGTCAAGTTCCCCAAGGACACCGGGGCTTCCCTGGAGCGGGTGTGGCAGCTGCACCCGGCCGCCGCGGAGCCGGACGTGGTGTACGCGGGCACGGAGCCGGCCGCCCTGTACCGCTCGGAGGACCGCGGGGAGAGTTTCGAGCTGGTCAGACCGCTGTGGGAACATCCGACGCGCTCACGATGGGTGCCTGGCGGTGGCGGCGAGGGACTGCACACCATCCTCACGGACACCCGCGACCCGGAGTCGGTGACGGTGGCGGTGTCCACGGCGGGCGTGTTCCGCAGCGCGGACGGCGGGGCGAGCTGGAAGCCGTCCAACTCGGGTGTCTCGGCCGTCTTCCTGCCGGATCCGAATCCGGAGTTCGGCCAGTGCGTGCACAAGGTCGCCCGGGACTCCGTGAATCCGGACCGTCTCTATCTGCAGAACCACTGGGGCGTCTTCCGCAGCGACGACGCAGGTGGCAGCTGGTCGGACATCGGCAAGGGGCTGCCCTCCGACTTCGGCTTCGCCGCGGTCAGCCACCCGAACCGCGCCGACACGGCATACGTCTTCCCGATCAACGCGGACGCGGACCGCGTCCCGGCCGAGCGCCGATGTCGGGTGTTCCGCACGTCGGACGCGGGCGAGACCTGGGAGCCGCTCACCGTGGGACTGCCGGAGGGCGACCACTACGGCACGGTGCTGCGCGACGCGATGTGTGCGGACGACGCGGACCCGGCGGGCATCTATTTCGGCAATCGCAACGGCGAGGTGTACGCCAGCGCGGACGACGGCGACAGCTGGCAGCAGCTCGCCACACATCTGCCGGACGTGCTCTGTGTCCGTGCGGCGGTGCTGGCCTGACGGGGGCGCTGCGGGCGATCGTCGTCCGGCCGGCGACCCTGGGTGGCGGCAAGTCCCCTGCCCCGGGCACCGGTTCGGCCGTTGCCTACGGCAGACTCCAGTCGACCGGCTCGGCGCCCTGCGCCACCAGTAGCTCGTTCGCCCTGCTGAAGGGCCGGGAGCCGAAGAAGCCCCGGTCGGCCGACATCGGCGAGGGATGTGAGGACTCGACGGAGGGCAGATCGCCGAGCAGCGGACGCAGATTGCGGGCGTCCCGGCCCCAGAGGATGGACACCAGTGGCTTGCCGCGGGCGGCGAGTGCGCGGATCGCCTGCTCGGTGACCTCTTCCCAGCCCTTGCCGCGGTGCGCTCCGGGGCGGCGCGGGGCCGTGGTCAGCGCCCTGTTGAGGAGCAGGACGCCCTGCCGGGTCCAGGGGGTGAGATCGCCGTTGGACGGTCTGGGGAGGCCGAGGTCCGCGTTCAGTTCGCGGAAGATGTTCTCCAGACTGCCCGGCAGTGACCGCACTTCGGGCGCGACGGCGAAGCTCAGACCGATCGCCATGCCGGGCGTGGGGTAGGGGTCCTGGCCGACGACGAGGACGCGGACGTCGTCGAAGGGCTGCTGGAAGGCGCGCAGGACGTTCGCCCCGGAAGGCAGATAGGTGCGCCCTGCGGCCACTTCGGCCCGCAGGAAGTCCCCCATGTCCGCGATGCGTCCGGCCACCGGTTCGAGCGCCTTCGCCCAGCCGGGCTCTACAAGTTCGTGCAACGGTCGTGGTGCCACGCCGGGTCACTCTACTGGCCCCGGGCGGACACCACACACCGCTCCCCGTACGCCCTCCTGGGCGGTCCGTGGTGGCGCTAGGGTTCCTCCGGGTCCGGAAGGCCCGACCGCATGGGCGGGTGGTCAACCGCTCGCAGCGGTCGGCCATTTGAGCCTCCGGAGTGGCCGGTTGCGGCTCCGGTGTGGTCGGTTGAGGTCCGGAGCGTTCGTTCGGGACGTGCGGGAGCGGAGGACGCGCAGGTGGGCACGGGAGACGAGGAGCGCCTCGCCGGAGGTGGCGGTGCGACCGCGCGGCGCTGGGTGCTCGGGGTGGACTCCGGCGGCTCCGGTCTGCGGGTGGCGCTCGCCCCGGTACGGGACGCCGACGGGCCGGCGGACTCCGCGCCGTCCGTACGTACCGAACAGCCGTACGCGCGTACCGAGTACAGCGGGCACACCGGGTCTCCGCCCACCGAGTACAGCGGGCACACCGGGTCTCCGCCCGCGGCTGCCGAGTCGCTGACGACCGCGTCCCGGACGCCGGTGCGCACCGGCGAGCAGGGCATCCAAGCCGCCCACCTCCTGGAGCAGCTGCTGCCCATGGCCAGGGAGTTGCTCGACCGGGCGGGCGCCGACCGGCCCGCCGCGCTGGCGATCGGCGCGGCCGGTATGGCCACCCTCGGCGACGAGCTCCGCGCCGTGCTGCCGGGCGCCCTGGAGCGTGAGCTCGGCGTGCGGCGGCTCGCACTCGCCGCCGATGCCGTCACGGCGTACGCGGGGGCGCTCGGGTCCCGGCGGGGCGCCGTGGTGGCCGCCGGCACCGGCCTGATCGCCCTGGGCACCGACCTGGTCTCCTGGCGCCGCGCCGACGGTTGGGGGCATCTCCTCGGTGACTGCGGCGGCGGTGCGTGGATCGGGCGGGCCGGCCTGGAGGCGGCGTTCCGTGCGTACGACGGGCGCGACGGCGGATCCGAGGCCCTGCGCGCCCGCGCGGAGGTCTGCTTCGACGGCCCGCTGCCCGAGCTGCCGGGGAAGCTCTATCCGCGGAGCGACCGCCCCGCCGTGCTGGCGTCCTTCGCCCCCGAGGTGGGCCGCTGCGCGTCGCACGACCCGGTCGCGGCCGGCATCCTGCGGGAGGCGGCGCGGAACATCGCGCAAGCGGCGGCAGCCGTCTGTCCGCGCGAGGCGGACGCGGCGGTGGGCCTGACCGGTGGCCTGTTCGGCATGGGTGAGCCGCTGCTCGTACCGCTCGAGGAGGAGCTGGAACGGCTGATTCCGGGGGCCCGGCCGGTGCCCGCGGCGGGTGATCCGCTCGACGGTGCCGTGATGATCGCCACGGCGCTGTGCATCGGTGGGCCGCTGCTGCCGGCCGACGGGAGACTGCTCAGCTTGCCCAAGTCGCCGGACGATCAGCCCAATTGACCTTTTCGTAACTCATCGGATAAATACGGACGAAAACCGTTCGCCTGCACCCTCCCCGAACAGGGATGCCCACAAAACCAGTAGCATGCGGCGCCATGAGCTCCCCCACTGGGCCCGCATCCGGCCTGCCCGTACGAATGCCGCGACCTCGCCAGCCCGGCCGGCACCGCCGTCCGGAACCCGCGGTGGCTCCCGAGGGAGCACCCGCGCTCGTCCTCGCCGTACCCGGTGCGCCCGGCACCGCCACCAGGTCGCTCGCCGAGGAGGTCGTGAGCATCGCGCGCTCCGAGCTGCCCGGCCTCGACGCCCGGATCGGCTACCTCGACGGTGACGACGCCGAGTACCCGACCCTGCAGTCGGTGCTGGCCCAGGCCGCCGAGCAGCGCACCGCCCGTTATGAGCAGGCGCGCGCGGCCGGCCAGGAGGTGGCCGAGCCCGAGGGGCCGGTCGCCGTCGTGGTGCCGCTGCTCGCGGGCCCGGAGAGCGCGCTGATGCGCCGCGTCCGGCAGGCCGTGATGGACAGCCGCGCCCCCGCCGAACTGACCGACGTCCTCGGCCCGCACCCGCTGCTCGCCGAGGCGCTGCACGTCCGCCTCTCGGAGGCCGGCCTGGCGCGCGCCGACCGCGCCAGGCTGTTCACCGTGGCGACCGCGGCGGACGGCATCATCCTGGCCACCATCGGCGGCGAGGAGGCGGTCCAGGCCGCCGGGATCACCGGCATGCTGCTCGCGGCGCGCCTTGCCGTGCCCGTGATGGCCGCCGCCCTCGACCAGGACGGCGCGATCGCCGCCACGGCCGAGCAGCTGCGCGCCTCCGGCTCCACGCAGCTCGCGCTGGCCCCGCACCTGATCGGCCCCGAGGTCGACGAGGGCCTCCTCGAGACCGCCGCCAAGGAGGCCGGCTGTGCGTCGGCCGAGGCGCTCGGCGCGTACCCGGCGATCGGCAAGCTCGCGCTGTCGCAGTACACGACCGCGCTCGGCATCACCCCGGCCCAGCAGTCCGGCGCGCACAGCCGCTAGAACCGCATCGACAGGGCTCGTCCGCGAGCCCGGCACCGATGCCACCCGAAAGGGCCCGCTCTCGTTCGGAGCGGGCCCTTCGCGTTCTCCCCGGCCGGATGCGTGGCGCCAGGGTCAGCAGAAGACCACGCAGGAGGCCGCGGGTACGCCGACCGAACCGGCCCGGGCGGGCACACCGGTCGCCGGGTCGAGAGTGAACCAGGTGACGTCCCCGGAGTGTTCATTGGCCGCGTACAGGAAGCGGCCGGACGGATGCACGGCGAGGTCGCGCGGCCACCGCCCGCCGCAGTCGACGGTGGCGACGAGGCGGGGTGCGGCGCCCGCCTCCCCGAGGGCCAGGACCGAGATCACGTCCTTGCCGCGGACCGCCGTCCACAGGAACCCGCCCTGTGGGGCGACGGCGATCCCGGAGGGGTAGGCGTCCCCGGTGGAGCCCGCGGCCAGCACCGGCAGCTCGTCGCGCGGGGTGAGGGTCCCGGAGTCGGGGTCCCAGTCGCAGACGGTCAGCGTCGCGGCCAGCTCGTTGAGCACGTAGACATGCCTGCCGTCGGGGTGGAAGGCGAGGTGACGCGGGCCGCTGCCCGGCCGCAGGGACACCTCGTGGCGTACGACGAGCTCGTCCCCGGCGAAGGCGCAGACCCGCACCGTGTCGGTGCCCAGGTCCACCGACAGGAGCAGGCGGCCGCTCGGGTCGGGTACGACCTGGTGGGCGTGCGGGCCCTCCTGGCGGTCCGGATCGGGACCGGATCCGCTGTGGCGCAGTACGGCGCTGTCGCCGAGGCTCCCGTCCGGCCGCAGCAAAAGCGTGGAGACGCTCCCGGAGCCGTAGTTCGCGACGACCAGGCGGCGGTCCGCGAGCGCGAGGTGGGTGGGGCTCGCGCCGCCCACCGGGACGGGGGTGCCGATCAGTGCAGGTACACCGTCCGGGGTGCCGGTCGCGCGGAATGCCGCGGCCCGCCCGTCCTCGCTCTCCCCGACCGCGTACAGGAAGTCCCCGTCCGGCGACGGGGCGAGGAACGACGGGTTGTCGAGAGCGGCGGTGGAGCCGAGCACGCCGAGTGCACCCGATTCCGGATCGATCGTGGCGGCGGTGATACCGAGCCCGCCCGCCGTGGTGAAGGAACCGATGTACGCCCGGGTGCCGCCCACGTGAGAATCCCTGTCGCCGAGGCCGTGTGGTGATCCCGACGGTAGCAGGCGGTCTAGACCAGAGGCGGGGATTCGGTGGTCCTCTCCGGCGGCGGCCCGAGCCTCCTCAGGCTCCGATCGGCAGGCGGTCCGAACTCCGCAGTGGGACGGCCAGTTCGAGCAGGGCGCGCTCCAGCGCATGCAGGTGTACGAGCTCGGGTTCCGTGGGTGTGGGTTCGACCGCCGCGGCGTCCTCGGGCCGGCGTCCCCGGTGGATGTCCGGCGCGTCGGTGAGCGCCTCGACCGCGGCCTCGACGCGCCAGCACGCAGCGGCCAGCCTCGCGTCGTGCGAGGCCTCCGGATCGGCGGCGACGGAGGCCAGTCCCCGTACCTCACGGGCGCAGTCGTCGAGCAGCGCGAGCACGTGCCGGGCACGGCCCTTGCGCGCCTTCATCGGGCTGAAGGGGTGCACGAGCGGCGCGAGTGACAGACGTACGCGTCCGAGCAGCGCCTCGAGCTCGGCGACGCGGGGTGCCGGATCGGCGTCGGCGTCGCCGCCGAGCCGGGCCGCCGCCTCGGCGGTGCAGGCGCGCACGCAGCGCAGCGCCCGCGCCACCCAGGCGTCGGTCACGGAGTGCGTGGTCACCGGCAGCACGAGCAGCACCGCGAGCACGGCACCCAGCGCACCGACCGCCGTCTCGGTCACCCGCAGCCCGAGCAGGGCCGGGTCGAGAACGCCGAGCAGGCCGTAGAGCATGCTCGCCATGACGGTCACCGCGAGCATCATCCAGGTGTACGAGACGGCGGCGGTGTAGAAGATCCCGAAGACGCTGACCGCGACGACCACGGCGGCCACCACCGGTTCGTGGTGCAGCGGCACCGCGACCAGGAAGCCGAGGACGATCCCGAGCACCGTCCCGAGGAACCGGCGGAAGCCCCGCACCAGGGTCTCTCCGCGCGAGGTGGTGTTGACGAACACCCACCAGGTGGCACCCACCGCCCAGTACCACCGCTCGCCGGACAGGAGCTGCCCGATCGCGAGGGCAAAGGCGCCGCCGAGGGTCGCCTGGACGGCCTGCCGGGAGGTGATCCGCGCGAGCCCGGTGCCGCCGGTGGGTGGCGCGACCGCCACCGGCCCCAGGATCCGGCGTTCGTAGCACCAGGCGCCGAAGCGCACCGCGGACGAGGCGAGCAGGGACAGCAGTACCGCGGCGTACAGCTCGGGGAGTTGACCGGGCACGGTGTGCAGGAACTGGGCGGCGAAGAAGGTCATGAAGGCGAACACCCCGAGGGAGTGGCCGCGCGGTCCCCACCGCCGCGCGTACACCCCGGCTCCCACGACCGCGAGGAACGCCAGGTCACGGGCGACGGGGACGTCGTGCAGCACCGCAGCGAGCGCGAGCACCGGCAGGCCGACCGCCGGCAGCAGCGCCGTCGTCACCGCCTGTCCGCGCACCGTCGGGTCGGTCACCGTGAACAGGGCGAGCAGCGCGGCGAGGCCGCCGGTGATGGCGGCCTCGAGCGAGTGCCCGAGCAGGCCGCAGACCACCACGGCGAGCCCGATTCCGAGCACGGCACGGCTCGCGAACCGCAACCGGATCCGGCCGGGGTCCGGTGCCGTGAACGCCCTTCTCAGCAAGTTGCCCCGCCCTCTCCACGCGCGCGATCCGCCGCGGTCCACCTGGTGCCGCGGCGCCGACATGAGAAAGGCGCCGCGGAGATCCCTGGGATCCGCAGCGCCATCGACGCGTACATCAGAGCATCAGACCGGCTCCTGGTTCAACACGGGCCGAGTGTCCTGGGCCAATGGCTCACTCCGGGCGGGTTCTCGTCGGCCGCCGGCGAGCCAACGGACCACCAGGACTCCACCTCCGGCCGGATCGGCCCCCAACGACTGGGCGGCCACGGAGCGTTGGGCGCCGGCCACCGGCATCCCCGTCCGGAATCCGGACGTGCTGGCCGTCCTCGACCACGGCCCGTAGGGTGGCGGACGCAGCTGGTTCGCCCCCGTCAGCCAGGCGGGACGCGTCGCAAGAGGGAACCCGGTGGGAATCCGGGACTGCCCCGCAGCGGTGAGTGGGAACGACCGCCGTCATACGCACTGGGCCCGACGAACGGGACCTGGGAAGCGACGGCCAGTAGGAGCCCTCCGGCAAGGAGAGCACGCCCGCGAGTCCGAAGACCTGCCACCTGCCCGTGCGCGCACCGCGCGTGCGGACATTCCGGTGACCTCGAGGGCGGGTCGGCGTACATACGGGCGGACGGCCGTGCGAGGTCGCACCGCCGGTCTGTCTCCTCCCCCGGCCGCGTCGGTCTCCGGAATCTCAGGGATACGTCTCTCGAAGGAGAACTCCGTGACCACCGAGACCGCAGCCGCGGCAGCACGGGCCACCGTGTACGGCTACCCCCGCCAGGGCCGGAGCCGTGAGCTCAAGAAGGCGATCGAGGGCTACTGGAAGGGCCGGGTCACCGCCGACGCCCTCCGCGCCACCGCCGCAGAGCTCCGGCGCACGAACTGGCAGGACCTCGCCGGCGCGGGCATCACCGAGGTGCCCACCGGCGACTTCTCTTACTACGACCACGTCCTGGACACCAGCGTCATGGTCGGGGCGATCCCCGAGCGCCACCGGGCGGCCGTCGACGCCGACGCCCTGGACGGGTACTTCGCCATGGCCCGCGGGACGAGCGATGTCGCACCCCTTGAGATGACCAAGTGGTTCGACACCAACTACCACTATCTGGTGCCCGAGTTGGGCCCTGACACGGTGTTCACGGCCGACTCCGCCAAGCAGGTGGCCGAGCTCGAGGAGGCCCTCGCGGCGGGTCTCGCCGCGCGCCCGGTGCTTGTCGGCCCCGTCACGTACCTCCTGCTCGCCAAGCCCGCCCCGGGCGTCGCGGCCGGATTCGACCCGCTGACCCTGCTCGACCGGCTCCTGCCGGTGTACGCGGAGGTGCTCGCCGATCTGCGCGCCGCCGGCGCCGAGTGGGTGCAGCTGGACGAGCCCGCCCTGGTGCAGGACCGCACCCCGGCGGAGCTGAACGCGGCGGCGCGCGCCTACCGCGATCTCGGCGGCCTCACCGACCGCCCGAAGCTCCTGGTCGCCTCGTACTTCGACCGCCTCGGTGACGCACTGCCCGTACTCGCCAAGGCCCCGGTCGAGGGACTGGCCCTGGACTTCACCGAGGCCGCCGCGGCCAATCTGGACGCGCTGGCCGCCGTCGGCGGACTGCCGGGCAAGCGTCTGGTCGCGGGCGTGGTGAACGGCCGCAACATCTGGATCAACGACCTGGCGCAGTCCCTCGCCACCCTCGGCACCCTGCTCGGCCTGGCCGACCGGGTCGACGTCGCCGCGTCCAGCTCGCTGCTGCACGTACCGCTCGATGCCTCCCTCGAGCGGGACATCGACCCGCAGATCCTGCGCTGGCTCGCCTTCGCGCGGCAGAAGACGGCCGAGATCGTCACGCTCGCCAAGGGCCTCGCCCAGGGCACCGACGCCATCACCGCGGAACTCGCCGCCAACAAGGCCGATCTGGCCTCGCGCGCCGGTTCGCCGATCACCCACGACCCCGCCGTGCGTGCCCGCGCCGCCGCCGTCACCGACGCCGATGCGCGCCGCTCCCAGCCGTACGCCGAGCGGACCGCGGCCCAGCGCGCCCATCTCGGTCTGCCGCTGCTCCCGACCACCACCATCGGCTCGTTCCCGCAGACCACCGAGCTGCGCACGGCGCGCGCCGATCTGCGGGCGGGACGTATCGGCACCGAGGGCTACGAGGAGCGCATCAGGAACGAGATCCGCGAGGTCATCTCCTTCCAGGAGAAAGCCGGCCTCGACGTCCTGGTGCACGGCGAGCCCGAGCGCAACGACATGGTCCAGTACTTCGCCGAGCAGCTCAGCGGCTATCTGGCCACCCAGCACGGCTGGGTCCAGTCGTACGGCACGCGCTATGTCCGGCCGCCGGTCCTCGCGGGCGACATCTCGCGGCCCGAGCCGATGACGGTGCGCTGGACGACGTATGCGCAGTCGCTGTCGGACCGGCCGGTGAAGGGCATGCTGACGGGCCCGGTGACGATGCTCGCCTGGTCCTTCGTACGGGACGACCAGCCGCTCGGCGACACCGCCCGCCAGGTGGCGCTCGCCCTGCGCGACGAGGTGGACGATCTGGAGGCGAACGGCACCTCGGTGATCCAGGTCGACGAGCCCGCGCTGCGCGAGACGCTGCCGCTGCGCGCCGCCGACCGTCCCGGCTATCTGGCCTGGGCGACCGAGGCCTTCCGCCTCACCACCAGCGGCGTCCGCCCGGACACTCAGATCCACACGCACATGTGCTACGCGGAGTTCGGTGACATCGTGCAGGCCATCGACGACCTCGACGCCGATGTGATCAGCCTGGAGGCCGCTCGCTCGCACATGCAGGTGGCCCACGAGCTGGCGGAGCACGGCTATCCGCGTGAGGCGGGACCGGGTGTGTACGACATCCACTCCCCGCGGGTCCCGGACGCGGAGGAGGCGGCCGCCCTGCTGCGCACCGGGCTCGAGGCCATCCCGGCCGAGCGGCTCTGGGTCAATCCGGACTGCGGCCTGAAGACCCGCGGCTGGCCGGAGACCCGGGCGTCCCTGGAGAACCTGGTCGCCGCGGCCCGTACGGTCCGCGGTGAGCGCGGGGCGCCGACGGCCTGACCCGGTCCATGAGCGCCGGGGCGGGGCATTGCGCCACGGCAGTGCCCCGCCCCGGCTTCGTACGGGCGGCGGCGGGCAGCGCCGGTCCGTCGCCGCCCGCCCGGTGGGCCATCGGCTGCCTGTCGTCGCGGTGTCCCGTGCCATACGGAGGCGGTGGAGCGTTCCGGACGAGCCGGTGGCACCATCGAAGCGCTGCCCGGTCCCGGGCACGGCGTCCCACGAAAGGCGCGCACGGCATGGCCGTCGACGAGCTCGACACCCGGATCCTGCGGCTCCTGATCGAGCAGCCGCGCACCAGCGTGCGCGAGTACGCCCGCATCCTCGGGGTGGCCCGCGGCACCCTGCAGGCCCGCATCGACCGGATGGAACGCGAGGGCGTGATCACCGGCAGCGGGCCGGCCCTGTCGCCCGCGGCGCTCGGGCACCCCGTGCTCGCCTTCGTGCACATCGAGGTCACCCAGGGGCACCTGGACGACGTCGGTGATGCGCTGGCCGAGATCCCGGAGATCATCGAGGCCTTCTCGATCACCGGCGGCGGCGATCTGCTCACCCGGGTCGTGGCCCGGGACAACGGCCATCTCGAGGACGTCATCCAGCAGCTCATCCAGCTGCCGGGCGTCGTCCGTACCCGGTCCGAGGTGGCGCTGCGCGAGCGGGTGCCGCGCAGGCTGCTGCCGCTCGTCGAGTCCCTGGCCCGCAAGCCCGGCGCATCCTCCTGACCCAGCCCGCCTGACCCTGCCCGCCCGAGGACCGTCCACGGCGCCGGTCCGGCGCACCCTTGGCATGCTTGGGGGCATGAGCAGCCAGACACCCAGCGCCGCCGTGCCGGCCGGTACCGCCGTCGTCCTCGACCTCGACGGCACCCTCGTCGACAGCGAGCCCAACTACTTCGAGGCGGGCCGCCGACTGCTCGCCCGGCACGGCGTCACCGATTTCGACTGGGCGGACCACGAGCGGTACGTGGGCATCTCCACCGCCGAGACGGTCGCGATCTGGCGGACGAAGTACGGTCTCGACGCGACGCCCGAGGAACTGCTCACCGAGAAGAACGCCTACTACCTGGAACTGGCCCGGGCCGGCACCCGCGCCTATCCGCAGATGCGGGAGTTCGTCACCGAGCTGCACGCCCGCGGTGTCCCGATGGCCGTCGCGTCCGGTTCCTCGCGGGCGGCCATCGAGGCGATCCTGCAGGGCACGGGGCTCGACGCGTATCTCACGGTCCTGGTGTCCGCCGAGGAGGTGGAGCACGGGAAGCCGGAGCCGGACGTGTTCCTGGAGGCTGCCCGGCGGCTCGGGGTGGCGCCCGAGGCGTGCGTGGTGATCGAGGACGCGGCGCCCGGCGCCGCGGCGGCCCGCGCTGCCGGCATGCGGTGCATCGCCGTTCCGTATGTGCCCGAGACCGCTGACGCTCCGGCCTTCGCCGCGGCGGACCTGCTGTTTCCCGGTGGGCAGCAGGAGTTCACGGCCAGGGCGGCGTACGACTGGCTGGTGCGGACGGCACCGGCCGGCGGTGCGGGGTCCTGACCTCGGCGACGGATCCGGCCACCGGCTCGGGCGGCCCGGATCCTGGACAGGGCCCTTGTCGATGGCGGCCCCCCGACGAGATATCTTGATGTCAAGCAATGTTGCAGACGTGGAGCGGAGCACCCGGTGACTGACTCGACCATCATCTATACGCACACCGACGAGGCCCCTGCCCTGGCGACGTATTCGTTCCTGCCGGTGATCGAGGCCTACGCCTCGACGGCGGGTGTCGGGGTGGAGAGCCGCGACATCTCCCTCGCGGGACGGATCATCGCGAGCTTCCCCGAGCGCCTCGAGGAGAGCCGGCGCATTCCGGACGCGCTCGCCGAGCTCGGCGAGCTGGCGAAGACTCCCGGCGCGAACATCATCAAGCTGCCGAACATCTCGGCCTCGATCCCGCAGCTCAAGGCCGCCATCGCCGAGCTGCAGGAGCAGGGCTACGCGCTGCCTGACTACCCGGACGACCCGCAGACGGACGAGGACAAGGACGTCCGCGCGCGCTACGACAAGGTCAAGGGCAGCGCCGTCAACCCGGTGCTGCGCGAGGGCAACTCCGACCGCCGTGCGCCCGCCTCGGTCAAGAACTACGCCAAGACGCACCCGCACCGCATGGGTGCCTGGTCGGCCGACTCCAAGACCAATGTCGCCAGCATGTCCGGCGACGACTTCCGCTCCACCGAGAAGTCCGCGGTCATCTCCGAGGCCGGTTCGCTGCGCATCGAGCTCGTCGG
Organism: Streptomyces triticagri; assembly: GCF_003429565.1. Classification (GTDB taxonomy): domain Bacteria; phylum Actinomycetota; class Actinomycetes; order Streptomycetales; family Streptomycetaceae; genus Streptomyces; species Streptomyces triticagri. Next base: position 186,366 of record NZ_QUAK01000149.1, on the reverse strand, counting down.
TGACGACGGCAGCACCACGGTGCTGCGCGAGTCGGTACCGGTGCTCGAGGGCGAGGTCGTCGACGCCTCGGTGATGCGGGTCGGCGCGCTGCGCGAGTTCCTCAAGGAGCAGGTCGCGCGCGCCAAGGCCGAGGGTGTGCTGTTCTCCGTGCACCTCAAGGCCACGATGATGAAGGTCTCCGACCCGATCATCTTCGGTCACGTGGTGCGCGCCTTCTTCCCGAAGACGTTCGCCGCCTACGGTGACGTCCTGGCGGGCGCCGGCCTCAGCCCGAACGACGGTCTGGGCGGCATCCTCAAGGGCATCGAGTCGCTGCCGCAGGCCGCCGAGATCAACGCCTCCTTCGAGGCCGAGATCGCCGAGGGCCCCGAGCTCGCGATGGTCGACTCGGACCGCGGCATCACCAACCTGCACGTGCCGAGCGACGTCATCGTGGACGCCTCGATGCCGGCCATGATCCGTACCTCGGGCCACATGTGGGACACCCGCGGCGAGGAGGCCGACACCATCGCGGTGCTGCCCGACAGCAGCTACGCGGGCATCTACCAGGTCGTCATCGACGACTGCCGGGCGAACGGCGCCTTCGACCCGTCCACCATGGGTTCGGTGCCGAACGTCGGTCTGATGGCGCAGAAGGCCGAGGAGTACGGCAGCCACGACAAGACCTTCGAGGTGCAGTCCACCGGCACCGTGCGGGTCGTCGACGGCAGCGGCAAGGCCGTCCTCGAGCAGACCGTCAGCGCCGGCGACATCTTCCGGATGTGCCAGACCAAGGACGCCCCGATCAAGGACTGGGTGAAGCTCGCTGTCACCCGTGCCCGCGCGACCGGCAGCCCGGCCGTGTTCTGGCTGGACGAGACCCGTGCGCACGACGCGGTCCTCATCGAGAAGGTCCGTACGTACCTGGCGGAGCACGACACCGAGGGTCTGCAGATCGAGATCCTGTCCCCGGTCGAGGCGACCGCGTTCTCGCTCGAGCGCATCCGGCGCGGTGAGGACACCATCTCGGTGACCGGCAATGTGCTGCGTGACTACCTGACCGACCTGTTCCCGATCCTGGAGCTGGGCACCAGCGCCAAGATGCTCTCGGTGGTGCCGCTGATGAACGGCGGCGGGCTCTTCGAGACCGGCGCCGGCGGCTCCGCTCCGAAGCACGTGCAGCAGCTCGTCAAGGAGAACTACCTGCGCTGGGACAGCCTCGGTGAGTTCCTCGCCCTCGCGGTGAGCTTCGAGCACCTGGCCCAGACCACGGGCAACGCGCGCGCCCAGGTGCTCGCCGACACCCTGGACCGCGCCACGGCCACCTTCCTCAACGAGGACAAGTCGCCGAGCCGTCGGCTCGGTGGCATCGACAACCGCGGCAGCCACTTCTACCTGGCCCTGTACTGGGCACAGGAGCTGGCCAAGCAGACCGACGACGCGCAGCTCGCGGAGGCGTTCGCGGCGCTCGCCAAGACGCTCACCGAGCAGGAGCAGACGATCGTCGACGAGCTGCTCGCCGTGCAGGGCTCGCCGGCCGACATCGGCGGCTACTACCAGCCCTCGACGGCCAAGGCCGCCGAGGTGATGCGTCCTTCCGCGACCTTCAACAAGGCCATNTACCAGCCCTCGACGGCCAAGGCCGCCGAGGTGATGCGTCCTTCCGCGACCTTCAACAAGGCCATCGCCTCGCTGTCCTGAGGCTCCAGGGACTCCGCTCCCGCACCACACGACCGCCCCGACCGGCAACCCGCCGGTCGGGGCGGTCGTGTGTACGGGGTACGCCGGCTATGCGTCGGCCGGGTCGCCGGTCGCCCGGTCCAGGGTGGCTCGCAGGATGGTGCGGACCGCGTCGAGTTCCGCGGCATCGCGCGGCGCGTAGAGCAGCGTGTAACTGGCCGGGAGATTCGCCAACCGGCCCGCGAGGCCGTGCAGTTCGCCCCAGCCGCGTTCGACGACGGGGCGGACGTCCGCGGGATGCAGATGGAGGTGGAGCGACCCCTGCGGGCGGTGGAAGTGGGCCACCTCGCCGGTCACGGAGTCGCCACGGCGTACGGCGGCGGGTACGAAGAACGCCGGGTTGTGCAGTTCGAACTGGCTCTGCCGCTCCTCCACCTCGCCGTCACGTGCGCGGAGTTCGCCGTCGAACACCTCCTGGAGGCGGTCGAGCATGCCGCTGGGTGCGTCCTGGTCGAGCTGCCGGTGCGGCACCGGGTGCGGGGCGATACGGGGCCGCGCGCCGCGCTGCGGCAGCGCCTTCAGGTCCGGGTGCTCCGCGCCGTCGGGAAAGCCCGCGACGTCCAGCGGATCCCCGGCCCGCAGCCGCAGCCCCGTCATCTTGATCCAGCCCCGCACACCCCACGGGATCCCCCCTTCGCCGAGGGACTGCCAGCGCCGGTAGTCGCGCCGCACCAGTACCGCCGCGGCCGTGACAGCGCCGAGTCCCACGGCAGTACGCCAGGGACCGAACGGGGAACTCTTCATCGAACACCAGCCTCCAGACAACGACGACGTACAGGCACCATGGTCCCAGCGCCGGTACGAGCCCGGCCGGCGGATCGGTGAACGCCCAGCGTGGACGGGACAGTTGGACATGATCAACGGCGAGACCTCGCACTGGATCCGGCAGTCCCGGCGGCCGGACCGGCCCCGCCTGCACGGTGACGCCACCGCGGACGTGTGCGTCATCGGGGCCGGCTACACCGGACTGTGGACCGCGTACTGGCTCACCCAGGCGCTGCCCGGCATCTCGGTCGTCGTGGTGGAGGCGGAGCATGTGGGGTACGGCGCGTCGGGGCGCAACACATCGGCGGAGTGCTGGGCGCCGTGCACAGCCCGCACCCACCCCCCGAGTTGATGTGGTTGAACGCTGTAACTTAGGGTCTCCTTACCAGCCGGACGGTGTCGCTGTGACCGGCGGTGTTCCTGTACTGAACGAAGAGGACCTCTCATGCTCATATCGACTCGACCGGGCCGCAGGGCTCTCGCGGCGGCCGCGTCCGCCGCGGTGCTCACCCTCGTCCTCGGCGCCTGCGGCTCCGGTGACGACGGGGCCTCCGGCGGCAGCGGTTCGGGCAAGAAGGGCGACGGGGCCTTCCCCGTGAGCATCAAGAGCGCCCTCGGCACCGCCGAGATCACCGAGGAGCCCCAGCGGGTCGTCACCCTCGGCCAGGGCTCCACGGAGACCGCCATCGCTCTCGGACACACCCCGGTGGGCATGGAGGAGTACCCCTGGGGCAGCGACAAGACCGGCTACATGCCGTGGATCCACGAGGCCGTCAAGAAGAAGGGCGACAAGCTGCCCAAGCAGTTCAAGGGCGGCGAGGAGCTCGACATCGAGGCCATCACGGAGCTCGAGCCGGACGTGATTCTCGCTCCCTGGTCGGGCATCACGCAGAAGCAGTACGACATCCTCAAGGACATCGCCCCCACGGTCGCCTACCCGGACAAGGCGTGGAGCACCAACTGGGACCAGCAGATGGACATCATCGCCAAGGCACTCGGGCAGCCCGAGGACAGCAAGAAGCTCAAGGACAAGATCCAGAAGCAGCTGTCCGCCGCGGCCGAGTCCCGTCCCGAGTACAAGGACCACACGTTCTCGTACATCTACACCACCGGTCCCGGCACGCTCGGGGTGTTCCGCTCCGAGGAGCAGCGGGTGGAGATGGTGTCCGAGCTCGGTCTGAAGTCCGACCCGGTGGTGGACACCTTCAAGGAGACCGAGGGCACGGACTCCTCGCTGATCGGCCTGGAGAACGGCAACAAGCTGAAGAACAGCGACCTGATCTTCACGTTCTACTCGGACGCCAAGTCCCGTGAGCAGATCGAGGGTCAGAAGCTGTACAAGGCGATCCCGGCGATCAAGAAGGGCGCGGTCGTCGCGGGTGACGAGAATCCGTTCGTCACCGCCTCCTCGATGATCAACCCGCTGACCGTGCCGTGGAGCATCGAGCGCTATCTGCCGATGATCGACAAGGCGATCGAGAAGACCAAGTAGGGCGTGGTCCTTCCCGCATGACCACTTCCGTCACCTCCCGTACGGGTGGCACGGCTCCCGTACGGAGCGGTGCCGCCCGCTCGGTGCTCTGTCTGGTCGGGGCGCTGGTGCTGCTCGTGCTCGCGCTGTTCGCCAGCGTGATGTTCGGCAACATGAGCAACTCGTTCGGCGATGTGCTCGATGTGCTCTCCGGCGACGGCGACAGCTATCTGACGACCGTCGTCGAGAGCCGCTATCCGCGCACCGTGCTCGGTGTGCTCGCCGGTGTCTGTCTGGCCGTGTCCGGCACCCTGATGCAGGGGGTGACACGCAATCCGCTGGCCGATCCGGGACTGCTCGGCATCAATGCGGGCGCGGCCGCGAGCATCGTCGCCGCCACCGCCTTCCTCGGTGCGTCCGGGCAGTCGGAGACCATGGGGTGGGCGCTGCCGGGTGCGCTCCTGTCCGGTGTGTTCGTGCATCTGCTCGGCTCCGCCGGGTCGAGTACGTCACTGGTGCGGCTCGTCCTCGCGGGCGCCGTGCTCACCGCCGTACTGACCGCCTTCGTGCAGGCCGTGACGCTCAGCAGGCCGCAGGTCTTCGACAGTTACCGGTACTGGGTGGTGGGCGCGTTCGGCGGCAGGGACTTCTCGGCATTCTGGCCGGTGCTGCCGTTCGCGGTGGTGGGGCTGCTCGTCGCGCTCGTGCTCGCGCCGTCCCTGAACAGCCTGGCCCTCGGCGACGAGTCGGCCACCTCACTCGGCACCAATCCTGCGGTGATCCGCGGGACCGGTCTGCTGACCGCGACGGTGCTGAGCGCCGCCGCGACCGCCGCGGTGGGGCCGATCGCCTTCGTGGGCCTGGCAGTTCCGCACATCGTGCGGGCCGTCGGCGGGGTCGACTTCCGTATGCAGGTGCTGCTCGCGGCCCTCACCGGTCCGTCCCTGCTGCTGTTCGCTGACGTGATCGGCCGGATTCTGCTGCGTCCGCAGGAGTTGATGGTCGGTGTGGTCACCGCGTTCGTCGGCGCCCCGGCGCTGCTGCTCGCGGTGCGGCGGATGAAGGGCGGCGCATGAGCACCGACCTCCGCAAGGCCGCGCCCGCGCCGGCCGATTCCCCGCGTCCGCCGCGCGGTTATCTGCGTGTCGGCAACCGGATCGCCCTGCCCGTGCAGCGCAGTTCGGTGGTCGTGGTGCTCTGCGCTCTGGCCGCGCTGCTGGTCGCGGCCGTTCTGACCCTGACCCTCGGAAGGCTCGGCATCCGGCTCACCGATCTGCCGAGCGCCGTGTTCGGCGGGGCCGAGGGCAAGGACGCCTTCGTACTGAACCGGCTGCGCGGCCCGCGCCTGGTCACCGGGATCGCGACCGGTGCGGCCTTCGGCCTTTCCGGCACGCTGTTCCAGACGGTGACCCGCAATCCGCTCGGCAGCCCCGACATCATCGGACTCAGTACGGGTGCCGGCGCCGGCGCCGCAGCGTTCGCGCTGCTGCTTCCGGGCGTACCGGTGTGGATCGGGGCCGTGCTCGGCGCGGTGGGCGCGATGGCGCTGGTGTACGTGTCCACCGGGACCGGCTTCCGCAACCCGGGGCGGCTCGTGGTGGCCGGCATCGGCGTGGCCGCGATCTCCACGGCGGTGATCCAGTACGTGGTGTACGTCGTGGAGCGCGATGCGGCCACTTCGCTGACCGCGTACCTCAACGGCAGTCTGGCCGCGCGTTCCTGGTCGGACGCGACGACGATCTGGGTGGTGCTGCTCGCCACCGCGCCGCTGTGCGCCCTGGTGTCCCGGCACCTGGCCGTGGGTGAGATGGGCGACGAGATCTCCGCCTCGCTCGGCAGCGACCCGGGCCGTACCAGGACCGCGGCCGTGGTCCTGTCCATCGTCCTCGCGGCAGGCGCGGTCACCGTGGCGGGGCCGATCGCCTTCGTCGCTCTGATCGCACCGCAGGTCGCCCGGCGCATCACCCGAGGCGCGGGACCGCGCCTGCTGCTCTCCGCCCTGACGGGTGCCCTGCTGCTGGTACTCGCCGATCTCGCGGCGCAGCAACTCCCGCTCTTCGACGACCTGCCCGTCGGCATCTACACCATGGCCGTCGGCGGCCTCTACCTCGGCTACCTGCTGACGCGTGAATGGAGAAGGGGAAGCCTGTGACGATCGACGCGGGTACGCACACCGGCGGGGCGCCGGCCGTTCAGGGCCTCAGTGCCCGGGAGGTCACCCTCTCGTACGGGGCCGCGCCCGTGGTGAAGGGCGTCAGCCTGGAGGTGCCGCACGGCGGGCTCACGGTGATCGTGGGCCCCAACGGCTGTGGGAAGTCCACCCTGTTGAAGTCCTTCGCCCGGGTCCTGAAGCCGGTGAGCGGGCACATCGCGCTGCACGGGCGGGACGTACGGGCGCTGCGCGGCCGGGACTTCGCACGCCAGGTGGCGCTGCTGCCGCAGAGCCCGATCGCGCCGGAGGGCATCACGGTGCAGGGTCTGGTGCGCCGCGGCCGGCATCCGCATCACACGCTGCTCCGCCAGTGGTCGCCGGACGACGACCGGGCGATCGCGCTGGCGCTCGAGCGGGCCGGGATGACGGAGCTCGCCGAGGCGCAGGCGGGCGATCTGTCGGGCGGTCAGCGTCAGCGGGCCTGGATCGCGATGGTGCTGGCCCAGGACACCGAGGTGATCCTGCTCGACGAGCCGACCACCTTCCTGGACATCTCCCACCAGTACGACCTGCTCGAACTGTGTGCCGAGCTCAACCGCGACGGGCGCACGATCGTCGCGGTGCTGCACGACCTCAACCAGGCTGCCCGGTTCGCCTCCCATCTGGTGGTGATGAACCACGGCGAGGTGGTGGCCGAGGGCGCCCCGCACGACGTCCTGACGGCGGAGTTGGTGGCGGAGGTGTTCCAGCTGGACTGCGACATCGTGCCCGATCCGCGGACGGCGACCCCGATGGTGATCCCGCACGAGCGGGTGCGGGCGGGGAAGACCGGCTGACCCGCGGCGTTGCGGCGCTCGGGTGCCTGCCGCAACCCTTGTCGCGCCTGGGACGTTCTGCTTGACTCCGGCCGCCGGTATGCCCACGTGCGGAGGACGTCATGGAGATCGCCCGGAGAACGCTGCTGTCCGCCCTGTCGGCCGCCGGGGTCCTCGCGGTGATCCCGGTGGGGCGGGCGGATGCGGCCGAATCGGCGGCGGGCTTCGAGCAGTTGCTCGGCAATACGGACGCGCTGTTCGCGGGCACCGAGGAGTCCAACTCCGTGGCGGAGGTGGCTCCCCGGCTCGCGGCGATCGTCGAGGCGGCGCAGAAGAATCTGGCGGCGATGGACGAGGCGGGCGAGGGCGAGCTCTTCGCCGGCCTGGAGCTCGGCACCGACGACGCCAATCTCAACACGGCCTATCTGCGTCTGTACGAGATCGCGCTCGCCACCCGCGCGCCCGGCACTCCCCCGTCGGACCTGTACGGCGACACCGCGGTCCAACGGCGGGTGATCGACGGCCTGTTGTGGCTGCACGAGAAGTACTACGGCGACCAGGACGGCGGTTACTACGGCAACTGGTTCAACTGGGAGATCGGCATCTCCCAGCACCTGACCCGCACCCTGGTGCTGCTGCGCGACCAAGTCGCCGCATATCAGCCGGAGTTGACGGCCACCAGTGTCGAGTCGATGGACGCCTATCTGCGCAACGGCGTCGACGGCGACGTGGATCTCGACTCCCGCTTCCACACCGGCGCGAATCTCGCCGACATCACCACCAACCGGATCCTGCAGGGCGCCCTGCTCGGCGACGAGGCACGCATCCGCAAGGCGCTCACCGACCAGCTGACGGTGTTCGCCACCATCGACCCGTACAACCTGCAGCACGAGGTGACGGACGGGCACTACGCGGACGGGTCGTTCATCCAGCACGCATCGGTGGCGTACACGGGGTCGTACGGAAAGGGGCTGCTCTCGCGGGTGGTGCAGACCCTGACGCTCCTGGAGGGCTCGGGCTTCGCGCACGGCGAGGAGCTGGTGCCGACCGTGCACGGCTGGGTGGCGAACGGCTTCGCGCCGCTGATCTTCGAGGGCTGGATGATGGAGGCCGTCAAGGGCCGGGCGGTGTCCCGCACGGGTACGGGGTATGCGGATGTCGCGGTCGTGGCGGAGGCGGTGGTCGACCTGGCCCACCTCGCCACGGGTGACACGGCTCAGGAGCTCAAGAGCTATGCGAAGCACCTGAGTTCGGCCGGCGCGGCGCCCTTCGACCCGGCGGAGTTCGTCTCACCCGTCAGCATCGCCCGGCACTCCGAGATCGACGGCGACGCCTCGGTGCCCGCCGAGGACCTCAATCCCGCGGCCCGCAGCGTCGCCTTCAACGCGATGGACCGGACCGTGCACCGGCGTCCCGGCTACGCCTTCGCGCTGGCCCGCAGCTCGGACCGGATCAGCAAGTACGAGTACATGAGCGGCGAGAACCTGATGCCCTGGTTCCAGGGCGACGGCGCCCACCATCTGTATCTGGCCGGGCAGGACCAGCGGCAGGCGTTCGGGGTGGACTACTACACCGCGGTGTCCCCGTACCGGCTCGCGGGTGTCACGGCCCCCGTCGAGCGTCGCGGCACCGTCCCCGAGCTCTACGGGCAGCCGTACTACGACAATCCCGGCCACCCGCTGAACTTCACTCCGTCGTCCGAGTCGCAGAACACCTATGTGTACTTCCCGCGCGGCACCAACCGGCATTCGGGCGGGGCGACGCTCGGCGCGTACGGCACCGCGTCCCTGGTGCAGTCCAGCGATGTGGCGTACGGGGACCGGGAGTTGCTGCCGGACGACTTCGTGACGTACCGGAACGCGGACGCGACGAAGTCGTGGTTCCTGTTCGACGAGGAGATCGTGGTCCTCGCGGCGGGCGTCGGCGACCCGGCCGGGCGGGCCGTCACGACCACGGCCGACGCCCGGATCGCCGGGCCGGACGACCGGGTGGCGGTGACCGGTGCACTGCACGACGGCCGTGCCTGGACCGGGCCCGGCACGGCCGAACTGAGCTGGCTGCACTGGGCGAACGGCACACGCGGCGAGTCGTCGGGCTATGTGTTCCTGGACACTCCCGAGGTGGTCGTGCGCCTCGCGGACGTCACTCGCAGCCTCCGCGTGGTCCGCACCGCCAACCCGGACACCGAGGTGACCCGGCAGGTCCTCGACGTGTCCTTCGAGCTGCCCGCCGGCGCCGAACCAAGCTCTCTCGCCTATGCGTTGGTGCCGAACGCGAAGCCGGGGCAGCTGCGCTCCCTCGGCCGCAAGGGCCCCCTCGAGGTGCACACCAACACCACCCGGATGCAGGCCGTGACACACCGCGGACTCGGACTCACCGCGGTCAACACGTTCACCCGCGGCCGCCACGGGACGGCGGGGCTGCGCGTCGACGGTCCGGCGTCGATTCTGGTGCGGCGGCCCCACCACCGGGGTCGCACCGAAGTGGCCCTGTCCGACCCGACGATGGACCGGGACACGGTGTCCGTCCTGCTGCGCGGCCGGCACCTGGAGGCGGTCGAGGGCGACGAGGGCGTACAGGCACGGCGGGTGCCCGGAGGCACGCTGGTGGAGGCTCGCACCCGGCACGCTTACGGGAGGAGCTTCACCGTCACGCTGAAGTGAGCCACCTGAACAGTCGTGCGAGGATTGGCCCTTCTCGACCATTCTCGTCAACTGGGGGCAGACATGGCGCTGTTCGGCAACGCGCACACGATCGATCCGGCCAAGGCGCACCACGAGTACGCCAAGCTGCTCGGCCAGGGCGAGCAGGTGCACGCGGCGTATCTCCTGATACGGGACACGATCCTCTTCACCGACCGGCGTCTGATCCTCGTCGACAAGCAGGGGCTCACCGGCAAGAAGGTGGAGTACCACTCCATCCCGTACCGGAGCATCACGCACTTCGCGGTGGAGACCGCCGGCCACTTCGATCTCGACGCGGAGCTCAAGATCTGGATCTCCAGTTCACCCACACCGGTGGAGAAGACCTTCACCAAGGGCGTCGACATCTATGAGGTGCAGGCGATCCTCACGCAGTTCGTCGCGCGCTGACCCACGGGAGGCGGCGCGGCCGGTCACATCGCCCGACGCCGGCAGCAGCTGACGCACTGCCGCGCGTACGGCAGGATGTCGAGCCGCTCGACCGGGATCGGTCTGCGGCAGTCCTCGCACAGGCCGTACTCGCCGCGCTCCAGGCGCGCGAAGGCGGTCTCGATGTCCTTCAGGACCCGCCGGATCGACTCCCGCTGCGCCTGCACGAAATCGTGCTCGGCGTCGCGGGCCTCCTCGTCGATCACTCTCAGCTGGGCCAGCCGCGCATCGCGCTCGTGCTCGAGGATCCGGCGGATCTCTTCCACCGCGAAGCGCTCGGGCCGGGGTTCGGGGCCGACCATGTCCAGGGACATTCGATCGCTCCTCTGCTCCTGTGGGGTCGGGGCGACCCCGATGCCCAGCGTGGACAGCCCGCGACCGGACCGCCATCGGGGTCAGGCCCCATTTCCCGGGGGCCGCGTGGTGTAGACGCGGCAGGCACCCGGGCCGTTCCGGTCAAGGTCGTCGTGGGCGGGCCCGGACGCCGCACGCGATGTGCCATGGTGGACCGGGCGAAGAGGGCGGTGTGAGCGGGGGTGGCATGAGCGGCGGTCCGGTGCGGGCAGGTCTCGACGCGGCCCCGGCACGTCGGGCCGGGCTCCCGAAGAGCGCCCGGCTCCTGTGCGTGACGCTGCTCGCGATCCTCGGCGTCCTGCTGCCCGGCCGGACCGAAGCGGGCACGCCCGTGGCATGGACCGCGGGGCACGGCGTCTCGGCGCCGGTGACCGCGCAGGGCGCGGACCGTGCCCCCTCCTCGTTCCACCTCGACGCCTCGGTGACTTCCACCGACTCCTGCGTCACGCCCCGCGCGCACCGAGGCGTCCCGGCCGAACACCCACTGGCGCACCCCGGCGGGGTGACCACGGCCGGAATTCTGCTGCCGCGGCCACCGACGGCCGGGCGGCCGATGCCCCGTGCCCCGGACACCGCGGCCGGCCGGCCGCTGTCGACGGCCTGCTCCGGCCGTGCACCACCCCTTCCCACCGGCATCTGACGTCCCCTTTGCCGAAATGCCGCCCCGGCACACCCGGGCGCGGCGCCATGCCTGTGGGAGGCATCCCTTGACTCGCGCCATCCGGCTGCGGGCGTTCTTCGCCCTGGCCGTGCTCGCCCTGTCCCTGTACGTCACCGTCACCGTGCCCGCCCGTCTCGGCCTCGATCTGCGCGGCGGCACCCAGATCGTCCTGGAGACCCGGGACACCCCTGAGGCCGAGGCCGACGGCGAGGCCACCGACCGCACCCTGGAAGTACTGCGCCGTCGCGTCGACGCCCTCGGCGTCACCGAACCCACGCTCGCCCGCTCCGGCGACAACCGCATCATCGTCGAACTCCCGGGTGTGCAGGATCCCCGGGAGGCCGGGGAAGTGCTGGGCAAGACCGCTCGACTGACCTTCCACCCCGTGCTCGGCACCGCGGAGCGCGACGAGGTCACCCCGGGCGGGGCCGGCAAGGACGACAGCCGGCAGAACGACGGCCCGAAGGACGGACTCGTCCTGCCCGACGAGAACAAGCAGCCGCTGCGCCTCGGCCCGTCCGGCCTCGACGGTCGGCATGTGGAGAGCTCCGAGGCCCGGATCGACGCGGAGGGCGGAGCGGGCTGGTTCGTCTCCGTGGACCTGCGGGGCCCGGGCGGCGACCGCTGGGCCGAGCTGACCGGAAAGGCCGCCTGCGCCCCGGGCGGCGACCCCACCCGACGGGTGGCGATCGTCCTGGACGACGAGGTGATCTCCTCGCCGCAGGTCGACGGCTCCGTGCGCTGCGGCGCGGGAATCACCGGCGGCTCCACCCGTATCACCGGCAGCTTCAGTCAGCAGGAGGCGCAGGATCTGGCACTGCTGATCAACGGCGGGGCGCTGCCCGTACCCGTGGAGACCGTGGAGCAGCGCACGGTCGGCCCGACGCTCGGCGCCGCCGCGATCGAGTCCAGCGCCCAGGCCGCGGTGATCGGGATCGTACTCACCTCGCTGTTCATCGGGGTGATCTACCGGCTGCTCGGCGGCCTGGCCGCGATCGCGCTGGCCTGCTACGGAGTGGTGTCGTACGCGGCGCTTGCCGCTCTGGGCGCGACCCTCACCCTGCCGGGGCTGGCCGGTTTCGTGCTCGCGATCGGTATGGCGGTCGATGCGAACGTGCTGGTCTTCGAGCGGGCCAGGGAGGAGTTCACCGGCGGCCGGGCCAGTCTGCGGTCCGCCCTGGCCAAGGGGTTCCGGAACGCCTTCAGTGCGATCGCGGACTCCAACATCACCACCCTGATCGCGGCGGGCCTGCTGTTCTTCCTGGCCTCGGGGCCGGTCCGCGGCTTCGGGGTCACGCTCGGCATCGGGGTCATCGCGTCGATGTTCAGCGCACTCGTGATCACCCGCGTGCTCGCCGAGTTCGCGGTGGCCAGGCCCGCGCTGCGGCGCAGGCCGCAGCTCAGCGGCATCGCGAACGCCGGACGGGTCAGGCAGTGGCTCACCGGGCGCGCACCGGACCTGATGCGGCACGGGCGCCGCTGGCTCGCGCTCTCGGCGGCGGCGCTGGTGCTCGCCGTCTCGGGCATCGTGGCCAAGGGGCTCGACTTCGGGGTCGAGTTCACCGGCGGCCGGCTGCTGCAGTACTCGACCGGCTCAGCGGTGGACGCGGACCGGGCCCGCGATGCGCTCGCGGACGCCGGGTTCCCGCAGGCGGTCGTGCAGACCTCGGGCGACGCGGACCTCACGGTACGCACCGGACAGCTCTCCGACTCCGAGGAACGGAAGGTCACTTCGGCGATCACGGAGCTCGGCGGCAGCGGCACGGACAAGCTGCGCGACGAGCTGATCGGGCCGAGCCTCGGCGAGGAGCTGCGGCGCGGTGCGCTGATCGCGCTCGGGGTGGCCCTGGCCGGTCAGCTGCTCTATCTGTCGGTGCGCTTCCGCTGGTCGTACGCGGCGTCGTCGGTGGTGGCGATGGCGCACGACGCGCTGATCCTGGTGGGTGTCTTCGCCTGGCTCGGCAAGCCGGTCGACGGGGTGTTCCTTGCGGCGCTGCTCACGGTGATCGGCTACTCGGTGAACGACTCGGTGGTGGTGTTCGACCGGGTGCGGGAGTTGCTGCCGGCCGGCGAGAAGCGGTCGTTCCGGTCCGTCGCGAACCAGGCCGTGCTGCAGACGGTGCCGCGCACGGTCAACACCGGCATGGGGGCCGTGTTCATCCTGGCCGCGCTCGCCGTGCTCGGGGGTGATTCGCTGCACGACTTCGCGCTCGCCCTGCTGATCGGCATCGTGGTCGGGACGTACTCGTCGATGTTCACGGCTGCGCCGCTGGCCGTCGAGTTCGAGTCGCGCCGAGGGCGGCGCGGCTGAGGCAGCAGCCGTCGGAGGCGTCCGGGGCAGTCGTGGGCAGTCGGAGGTCAGGAGCGGCGGCGTGGCTTGCCGCGCCTGGCCCCGGGCTTCGCCCCTCGCTGCGCGGTACGTCCGGGATTCGCGGTACGGCCGGTGGGCCTGCCCGAGCCGCGGCCGCCGCTCTTGGCCGTGCTTCCCTTGCCGGCGGCGGACTTGGTGCCGTCCGAGCTCTGCGGGCGTCCTCGGGTGCTGTTCACCGTACGGCCGCGGACGATGCCGATGAGGTCCTCCACCCGCTCGTCGTCGCTGTCCTTCGGCCAGGACAGGGCGACTTGTGAGGTGGGCGCGTCGGAGACCGTGCGATACGTGAGGTCCTTGCGGTGGTGCAGCCGCGCGAGCGACTGGGGCACCACGAGCAGACCGATGCCGGCGGCGACCAGTTCGATCGCGTCGGCCGTGCTGCCGGGCCGCTCGAAGGCGGGCTCCCCCGGCGGCCGCTCCCAGCCGAGTGTGTCGTCGAGGGGGTGCAGTACGACCTCGTCGGCGAGGTCCGCGCAGGTGACCTCGTCGGCCGCGGTGACCAGGTGGTCCTTGGGCACGACGACGACGGTGGTCTCGGTGTACAGCGGGATGGCGTGCAGCCGTTCGGTGTCCACCGGGAGCCGCAGGAGAGCGGCCTCCGCCTCGCGTCCGAGTAGCGCGTCCGGTGCGTGCCGCGCGCTCACGGTCTCCAGGACGAGCTCGGCGTCGGGCAGCCGCTCACGCCAGATCCGCGCCCATTTGCCGGGGGTCGCGCCCGGGACGTAGGCGAGCCGGAAGGGGGGAGGTACTGCGGTGCCTGTCACCTCGCCAGGCTACCGGCCGCGGTCGGGGCGGCCCGCGCCGTGCAGTGGTCGGACCTCGGCCACCGCCCGTGGTCGGCGGCGTCCCGTCGGCTCGTTACCCTGGAAGGCATGACGTCGCAGCAGACCTCCCAGTCCATGAAGCCCGCAACCGCGGCGAAGAAGCTGGGTGTGTACCTCCAGGCCACCCCCGCCGAATTCCAGCAGGGCACGGTCGCACGCGGCGAGCTCAACGCCCTGCAGAGCGACCCGCCCGAGTGGCTGCGCGAGCTGCGCCGCACCGGCCCGCACCCGCGCCCCGTCGTGGCCGCCAAGCTCGGTGTCTCCATCGCGGGTCTCGCGCGCGGCGGCGTGACCGAGGCGCTGACCACCGAGCAGATCGACGCGCTCAAGGCGGAGAACCCCGACTGGCTGCGGCGCGAGCGCTCCACCCAGGCGGACGTCCGCAAGGAGGCGGCGCGCCTCAAGGAGAAGAAGGCGCAGCAGCCGGACGGTTCCGCCGGCTCCTGATCCTCAGCCGCTGTCCGGCGACCTCACCCGCTGCCGGGCCGCGCGCCGGTGGCCTCGTCCGCCGTGGGGCGCGGCCAGGGTGCTCCCTCGAGGCGTTCGATGTCCCCGTTGAAGCGGCGCAGATACGCGGCGAACTCGGCGACCTCGGCGGCCGTCCAGTCGGCGAGCACCCGCTCCAGGCCGCGCGTGTAGTGCGCACGGTCGCCCTCGAGCCGGCGCCGGCCCTCCTCGGTGATGGCGAACTTGCGGGCGATCCCGCCCTCGGGGTCGGGGATGCGCTCGACCACCGCGGCGCGGAGCATGGCCGCGGTCTGCCGGTTCAGCGTCGAGGCGTCCAGACGGAAGGCGGCGCTCAACTCGCCGATGGACATGGGCCCTTGCACATCGATGCGATTGAGCAGCAGATAGGCGCTGCGGTCGAGACGCCCGTCCGCGTTCCGGGTCCGCGAACTCGCCAGGTGCGAGTGCCGCCCGACCAGCATGGTCTCGAATTCGATCAGGTGCGTGGGCTTGTCCATGTCGACCATCTTCCCAATCCCGTCGCGCGGCCCGGACGGCACCGCTCCCCGTCGCTGCACCCCCCACCTTCATGTGCAGGATACATAGGGCATGTACTCTGCACATGAAGTGCACGCCGCGGCGTACTCAGTGCCGCGTACGCCGGACTCCGTGCACCCGTGACGGAATTGCAGGGAGACGCATGTGAACGGTTCCAAGGCCGATGTACGCCCCGGCGGGGTGGTCGGCGTCCTCGCCTTCGCGGGCATCGTGGCCGCGATCATGCAGACCTTGGTGGTGCCGCTGATCGGCGATCTGCCCCGGCTCCTGGACACCTCGGCGTCCAACGCCTCCTGGGTCGTCACCGCCACGCTGCTCTCCGCGGCGGTGGCCACGCCTGTCGCGGGCCGGCTCGGCGACATGTACGGCAAGCGGCGGATGCTGCTCGCCTCGGTGGTCCCGCTGGTCGCGGGATCGGTGGTCTGTGCCGTCTCGTCCTCGGTGGTGCCGATGATCGCGGGGCGCGGTCTGCAGGGGCTCGGCATGGGTGTCGTACCCCTGGGAGTGAGTCTGCTGCGGGACGTCACACCGCCCGAGCGGCTCGGCTCCGCCATCGCCGTGATGAGCGCCTCGATGGGCGTCGGTGGCGCGCTCGGGCTGCCGTTCGCGGCCGCCGTCGCGGAGAACACCAGCTGGCGGGTGCTGTTCTGGGTCACTGCCGGGCTCAGCCTGGCGGTCGGCGCGCTGATCCTGACCCTGGTCCCGGCGGGCCGGCCCGGCACCGGCGCGCGCCGCTTCGACGTCGCGGGGGCGATCGGCCTCGGAGCCGGCCTGATCTCCCTGCTGCTGGCGGTGTCCAAGGGGTCGGACTGGGGCTGGTCGAGCGCCACCACGCTCGGGCTGTTCGCGGCGGCCGTCGTCGTACTCCTGCTGTGGGCGCGGTGGGAACTGCGCTGTGCGGAGCCGCTGGTGGACCTTCGGGTCACCGCACGGCCTCAGGTCCTGATGACGAACGCCGCCTCGGTCCTGGTCGGATTCGCGATGTACGCCCAGTCCCTGGTGGTGCCCCAGCTGATGCAGCTGCCGGAGGAGACCGGCTACGGGCTCGGGCAGTCCATGCTGGCGATGGGCCTGTGGATGGCGCCCGGCGGCCTGATGATGATGGCGCTCTCGCCGCTGGGCGCGAAGCTCAGCGCGGCCCGCGGCCCCAAGGTCACGCTCGGCGTGGGCAGCCTGGTCATCGCGGCGGGTTACGGGATCTCGATGTTCCTGATGGGCTCGACCGCCGGACTGCTCGTGGTGACCGTGGTCTGCAGCGGCGGCGTGGGCCTGGCGTACGGGGCGATGCCCGCGCTGATCATGAGTGCCGTGCCGCAGCAGGAGACCGCTTCGGCCAACAGCTTCAACACCTTGATGCGCTCGATCGGCACCTCCGTGGCCGCGGCCGTGATCGGTGTGGTGCTCTCGCAGCTGACGACGGACTTCGGCGGACATCTGCTGCCGTCCGAGAACGGCTTCCGCGCCGCGATGCTGATCGGCTGCGCCGTGGGGCTGCTCGCCTCGCTCGTCGCGTTCCTCATCCCGGTGCGCCCGGCCACCGCCGAGCAGCCCGGGAAGAGTGCTCCGGAGCCGTCCGTCACCAAGGCCTGACGACCACAGAGGCCTGACGACCCCGGGGAGTCGGGGGTACGGCACGGGCCGTACCCCCGACCCGCTCGGCTCAGCCGAGGTCGAACCGGTCCAGGTTCATCACCTTGTCCCAGGCGGCGACGAAGTCGGTGACGAACTTCTCCTTGGCGTCGTCACTCGCGTACACCTCCGCGACCGCGCGCAGTTCGGAGTTCGAGCCGAAGACCAGGTCCGCCCTCGTGCCCGTCCAGCGGACCTCGCCGGTGGCGGCGTCCCGGCCCTCGAAGGTGCTCTGGTCCTCCGTGGTGGCGTGCCACGTCGTGCCCAGGTCAAGGAGGTTGACGAAGAAGTCGTTCGTCAGCGAACCCGGAGTCGTGGTGAGGGCACCGAGCGACGACTGCTTGAAGTTCGCCCCGAGCACCCGCAGACCGCCGACCAGGACAGTCGTCTCGGGGGCGCTCAGGGTGAGCAGGTTGGCCCGGTCGAGCAGCAGGTGCTCGGCCGGCAACCGGTTGCCCTTGCCCACGTAGTTGCGGAAGCCGTCGGAGGACGGCTCGAGCGCGGCGAACGACTCCACATCGGTCTGCTCCTGCGTGGCGTCCACCCGGCCCGGGGTGAAGGGCACCTCGACGGTGACCCCGGCGTCCCGTGCGGCCTGCTCGACGGCCGCGCCGCCGGCCAGCACGATCAGGTCGGCCAGCGAGACCTGCTTGCCGTCCGTACGGCCCGAGTTGAACTCTCCCGCGATGCCCTCGAGGGTGCGCAGGACGGTCGCGAGCCGCTCCGGCTCGTTGACCTCCCAGCCGCGCTGCGGCTCGAGGCGGATGCGCGCGCCGTTGGCGCCGCCGCGCTTGTCGCTGCCGCGGAAGCTGGAGGCGGACGCCCAGGCGGTCGACACCAGGTCGGACACGGTCAGGTCGGAGGCGAGGACCTGCTCCTTGAGCGCGGCGATCTCCGCGTCCCCGATCAGCTCGAAGTCCCGGTCCGGCAGCGGGTCCTGCCACAGGAGCACCTCGGACGGCACCTCGGATCCGAGGTAGCGCACCCGCGGCCCCATGTCGCGGTGGGTGAGCTTGTACCAGGCACGGGCGAACGCGTCGGCGAACTCGTCCTGGTTCTCGTGGAAGCGCCGCGAGATCTGCTCGTACGCCGGGTCGAAGCGCAGCGAGAGGTCGGTGGTGAGCATGGTCGGGGCGTGGGTCTTCGACGGGTCGTGCGCGTCGGGCACGGTGCCCTCGCCGGCGCCGTCCTTGGGCCGCCACTGCCAGGCTCCCGCGGGGCTCTTGAACTGCTCCCACTCGTAGCCGAAGAGGATGTTGAAGAAGCTGTTGTCCCATGTGGTCGGGGTGTCGGTCCAGATGCCCTCGAGGCCGCTGGTGATCGCGTCGGCGCCCTTGCCCGTGCCGTGCGTGTTCGGCCAGCCGAGGCCCATCGCCTCGATCGGCGCGGCCTCCGGGTCGGGTCCGACGCTCTCCGCGGGGCCGGCGCCGTGGGTCTTGCCGAAGGTGTGGCCGCCGGCGATCAGGGCCACCGTCTCCTCGTCGTTCATCGCCATCCGGCGGAACGTCTCGCGGATGTCGCGGGCCGCGGCGATCGGGTCCGGATTGCCGTTCGGGCCCTCGGGGTTGACGTAGATGAGGCCCATCTGGACCGCGCCGAGCGGGTTCTCCAGCTCGCGGTCGCCGGTGTAGCGCTCGTCGCCGAGCCAGGTGGTCTCCGGGCCCCAGTAGACGTCCTCGTCCGGCTCCCAGGCGTCCACCCGGCCGCCGGCGAAGCCGAAGGTCTTCAGGCCCATGGTCTCCAGGGCGACGTTCCCGGTGAGGATGAGCAGGTCGCCCCAGGACAGGCTCTGGCCGTACTTCTTCTTGACGGGCCAGAGGAGCCGGCGGGCCTTGTCCAGGTTGCCGTTGTCCGGCCAGCTGTTGAGCGGGGCGAAGCGCTGCTGGCCGGTGCCGGCGCCGCCGCGGCCGTCGCTGATCCGGTAGGTGCCGGCGCTGTGCCAGGCCATCCGGATCATGAACGGTCCGTAGTGGCCGAAGTCGGCGGGCCACCAGTCCTGGGACGTGGTCAGGACCTCGGCGATGTCGCGCTTCACGGCCGGCAGGTCGAGACCGCTGAAGGCCTCGGCGTAGTCGAAGTCCTCGCCGAGCGGGTTGGCCACCGCCGGGTTCTTGGCGAGGATCTTCACGTTCAGGCGCTCCGGCCACCACTGCCGGTTGCCGCCGCCCTGGGTCGGGTGGGGCGCGCGCCCGTGCGCGACCGGGCAGCCGCCGGATTCCTCGGTCTTGGGGTCGGTGACGATCGCGTCGTGGTTCTCAGTCATTGGGTATCCCTCGGGACTGTACGGATCACGCTCTTTGACTCACGCTGTCTGCAACTGCGCTGCGTGGACCGGTGGAACACCGGGGCATCGGCCCGAGCGGGTGACCGGGCTCCGGTGGTGCTTCCGCCTCTCGGCCCTTGGCTGTCGCTGGCGCCGATCCTACGATGGACCAAGTCCAAGTCAATATGACGCACAGACCGAGACGCACCGAGCGATACGGAATCATTCCATGGACGAGGCACAGGAAGGCTCGTGGTCATGAGCGACCTGCTGGAACGGCTTCGCGGGCGCGGCTGGCGGGTCACCGCACAGCGGCGTGTGGTCGCCGAGGTCCTGGACGGCGACCACATCCACCTCACCGCGGACGAGGTGCTCGAGCGCGCCACGGCGAGGCTGCCGGAGATCTCCCGGGCCACGGTCTACAACACACTCGGGGAACTGGTCACGCTCGGCGAGGTCGTCGAGGTGACCACCGACGGCCGGGCCAAGCGCTACGACCCGAACGCACACCGGCCCCACCAGCACCTGGTGTGCTCGGGCTGCGGGATCATCCGTGATGTGCACCCGGCCGGCGATCCGCTGGCCGATCTGCCGGACGCCGAGCGCTTCGGCTTCGACGTCTCGGCCGCCGAGGTCACCTACCGGGGCCTGTGCCCGGACTGCGCCCGGGGCTGAGCTCAGGCTCCGGTCTGGTCGGTCTCGTCGGTCTCGTCTTCCTCCGCCCCGGTCTCCGGGACGAGACCTGCGGCCCTGATGCCCGCGACGGCGGCCCGTTCGTCGTTCAGCGAGGTGTCGCCGGTCGCTCCCACCGCGCCGAGCAGCCGCCCCTGTGCGTCCCGTACGAACACGCCGCCCGGCACCGAGAGCACACGGCCGCCCGCCAGGGCCGCGACCGAGGTGAAGAAGTCCGGTGCGGCTGCGGCCCGGCGGCCGATCTCGCGGTTGTCGATACCGAGGCCCAGTACGCCCCACGCCTTGGCGACGGCGATGTCCGGGCGCAGGAGTCCCGCGCCGTCCTCGCGCGCCAGGCTGACGAGCACACCTCCGGTGTCCAGGACGGCGAGGGTGAGCGGCTCGAAGCGCCGTGCGCGGGCGAAGTCGAGTCCGGCCTGCACGATGCGGTTCGCCTGGGCGAGGGTGACGCTCATGTCGGGGTTCCCTTCGACGGATCTGTGGTTCGGTGTGGCGATGAGTCGTCAAGTCGACGAATCGATGGGTCTGTTAGACGGTCGTCGCGCCGCGCTCAGCGTGCCGCCGCTCCCGAGCGGGCCTCCGCAAGGAGGGCGCGTACGGCGACGAGCGCGGATTCGAGGGCGCCCTGGATCCAGGCGTGCGCGACCGACAACTGCTCGCCGGCGAAGAAGATCCGGGGCCGCGGGGCCGGATGCGGGGCGCCGAGGTCGGCGAGGTAGCGGGCGTGCTGGCCGGGAGCCAGGTAGGCGAACGCGCCGCCGGCGATGCCGGGTTGCTCGTCCCAGTTCCAGTGCACGATGTCGTCGACCGTCGCGGAGATCCCGGGGTGCAGTGCCTCCAGGGACTCCAGGACGAGTCCGGTGCGGTCCTCCTCCGGGAGCGCACCGAAGCGCCGGGCGTTGCCCTCCCACAGATAGGCGCCGGTCAGGACGGCGGGGCCGTGCGACCGGTCGGGGTCGACCGCCACCCAACTGTCGCCCTGTGCACGGGCGTTGTCGGACGGGTACCAGGCATGCTGGATCGGCAGGTCGGTGACGCTGCCGCCGCCGTGGATCCCGTCGGCGAGCTCCCAGGTCCTGCGGTTCACATGCACCAGCGTCTTGCTGCTGCTCGCGTAGTGGATGCCGCGGACCGCCTGCCGCTGTCCGGGCGGCAGTGCGGGGTCGAAGCGGATCCGGTCGAGCGCCGGCGCGGGCAGGGCGCACACGGCCCAGTCGTGGTGGTCGTCGAACCGGCCGCCGAGGCCCCGGCCCTGGATCCGTACCCCGTCGGCGTCCGTGTGCAGTCGTTCGACGTGGGTGGAGAGGTGGACGGTGTGCGGCGGCAGGCTGCCGGTGAAGGCGGAGACCAGCGCGTCCATGCCGTCGGTCAACTCCAGCTGCGCCACATGGAAGAGACCGAAGTAGTCGACGAGTACCTCCAGGAGCGAGGCGTGCTCGTAGTGCGCGAGGCCGGTCGCCTGGCCGGCCAGGTCCCAGGCCCGCGGGCTGAGCCGGCTGCTCGCGTACTGCCACAGGGAGGTCTCGGTGAGGGCCGCGACCTCCGGGTCGTCGATCTCGCCGGCGAGCACCGCCTTGTGCTGCTCGCGGCGCAGTCCGTACCAGACCCGGTGCAGCAGCTCCTCCAGGAGGCCGAGCGGATCGCGGTCCTCGGGGCCGCTGAGTCCGTAGCGGGCGGGCAGGGTGTGGGCGTCGCGGGCCCTGACCCGGCTGCCGCGCAGATGGAGCCAGGCGTCGGGGTTGGCGTTGACGAACGGGCGGGTGGCGAGGCCGAACCGTCGTACGTAGTGCAGGGTCGTGTGGTGGTTGGCGGGCAGTCGCATGGCGCCCAGTTCGCCGTGTGTCCCGTCCCAGAACCGGTGGGTGCGGATGCGGCCGCCGGGCCGCTCGCCGCGCTCGTAGACGGTGACATCGAGGCCGCGTCGCGCAAGCTCGTGGGCACAGGCGAGTCCGGAGATACCGCCGCCGACGACGGCGACCCGGCCCGGGGGTCCGGGCCGGGCGTCCGCCAGGTCGGCCGGGAAGCGGAAGTGCTCGTCGAACGGGCTGCTCACCTCGGTGGGAGACATGCCCGAAACGCTAGTGAGCGGCTTGCGGCCGATGGTGTAGCAGGCATGTCAGTCGCATGAAACCGTCGGCGGCCGCCGCCGCATCCGGCCGGTGCGCACGGCGGCGCTGCTCGATGCCGTCCAGGTCCAGCTGTCCGCCGAACTCCGGACGCTCGGTCAATCCGCTTGCGTACGCCCAGAGTTGGGTGTGGGCGGCGATACGCCGGACGGTTTCAGGATCCAGGTGCGGACGGTGCACCGTGTCGAGCTGTACGAGGGTCGCCCACAGCTGGATGTCGGCGAGGCCGAGCCCGCCGGTGGTGATGTACGCATGGCTGGTGAGCCGGCCCTCGAGTACGGCCAGCACATCGAGCAAGTCCTCGACGGCGGCGTAGCGTTCGGCGGGATCCGCGCTCCCGGCCCGCTGAGCCGCCCCGTGTACGCGCTCGCAGAGCAGGCCGATCCGTTCGAGGTCCGCCTCCGCGCCGCAGGGGTGCAGCACGGGCCCCGCGTCCCCGAAACGGCGGGCCAGGTCCCGCAGGATGTCGGGGGCGTGCGTGCTGACGATGCGGCCGCTCCAGGCGTCGCTGAGCACGGGTGCGAGGCTCGGGCCGGGGTGGTGGTGTGCGCTCGCCTCGTACAGCGGCCGCAGCGCGAGGTATCCGCCGTCGGGAGCGTCGGGGACGGCGGGCAGCCGGGTCACGGGGAGGGTGTCGTCGAGGCGCAGGAGGCGGTGGACCACGGCGATCTGCAGCGAGTCCGGACAGGACAGGGCGAGGTGCAGGCGGTAGCGGCGCGGGGCGGCGTAGTAGCCGCCGCCCTCCGGATCGCTGCCGATCCTGCTGCGCAGCGACGGTGCGGCGGTCGGGTACGTGGCGGACATACGTCTCCCTGGGGTGCTCGGTCACGGGGCATGCGGGAGCGACGGCACGCGGCGGCATCGGCGCGGCCGGAGGCGCGCACCCCGGGATGCGGTCCGGGGCGCGTGGCGATACGGGTGGAGGTGTCCGGTGGAGGGGCGCGCGGACGGCGCGCGCGGAAGGCGGGCGCGGATTGCGCGATCCGTGCAGGGACGGATGCGAGGGGCGTCAGTGGCGGGCGGTACTCGCTGCGCTGCTGACGCGGAGCAGGTCGATGTGCCGGCGGCTGGTCAGCGGGGACCACGGCCGGACGGTTGCGGCGGTCGTCGCGCCGGGGGCACGGGGGTCACTGTGCTGCACCGTGTCACCGTCCCCTCGCTGCCGCCTTTTCCTACCGTACGGATAGGAATTCCTACCTGGAGTGTGCGACGGGGTGGGTGGCGCGTCAAGAGGCCGTGCTCGGGCAGCCGCCCGTCCGACGTGCCGACTCCGGTGCGAGAAGGGCCTGTTGAGGTGCGTGCGGGTCAGGGGTTGGTCCAGGCGTCCGCGGTCTCGGTGAGGCCCTGCACCTCGGCGGGCAGCTCGGCTGCGGCGACCTGGGCGAGGGTGACCTCGTCGAGGACCTTGCGGACGCTGGCACGGGCGGCGATCCACACCGGCAGGAGCGACTCGGCGGGGCCGCCGTAGGACAGTTCGGGCGGTCGCACGCCGCGCACCGAGACCAGGGGGCCGTCGGCGACCCGTATCACGTCCGCGAGGGAGATCTCCGCGGCGGGGCGGGCGAGTTGGTAACCGCCGTTGCCGCCGCGGCGGCTGGTGACGAGCCCGCCCCGGCGCAGATCGCCGAGGATCCCCTCGAGGAACTTGTGCGGGATGCCCTGTGCCGCGGCGATCGCCTCGGCCTTGAGCGAGGCGTCGTCACCGGCCGCGGCCAGCTCCAGTGCCGCCCGCACCGCATAGTCCGCCCTCGCCGAGATCCGCATACCGCAATTATCCATCCCCGCCCCGTACCGCGATCACCGTGCCGTCCACCCGGTCAGGCGGGCAGGGTGAACGGAGGGTGGGCGCCGTTGAGAAAGTAGTCGCCCACCTCGCGCAGCCGGTGTGCGACCGGCTCCCGCAGGGCGTGGCCGCGGGCGCTGCGCCAGAAGCGGTCGAATCCGTAGCGGGGCGAGACGGCGTCCATGCCCATGCCGTCGAGGGCACGGGTGGTGATGTCCTGGGCCGCGCGCGAGGCGGCCGCCTCGGCGGCGCCCGCGAGCACGACGGCCTCGGCGCACTCCTCGTCCTCCAGCTCCTCGCCGCGGCCGAGGGCGCGGGTCAGGACGGCGACGGCCTGTTCGGTGAGGGCGGCGGCGGCGCGCGCGCAGACCGCGAGCTCGCCGTAGACGGTGAGCGCGTGCGCGTCCTGCGAGCGGTCCCCGACGGCACGCGGCTCGGGCGTGAACGGCTGCCAGGGAGCGCGCAACCCCCGTTCGTACTCCCGGACTTCGGCGAGCAGCCCCTCGGCCACGCCGAGGCAGAAGTGGGCGGAGACCAGGCGCGCGGCCGGTCCGGCCAGCCGGGCGAAGGGGGACAGCACGTCGTCGTCGGGCAGCAGGGAGCCGAGTACGTCGTCGGACGTCACGCGCACGGAGTCGAAGTCCACTCCCCCGTCGGCGGCCGTCCCGCCGTCGAGGCGGCGCACTCCGGGCCGGGACGGGTCGACCAGGACGGCGAGCGGCTCTCCGGTCGCGGACCGCACGGCGCGTACCACCAGCCGGTCGGCGTGCCCGGCACCCGCCACCTGGGGCAGCCGGCCGTCCAGCAGGTGGCTGCCGGTGCCGGCCGAGTCCGGGGTGAGGGTGAGCGGTGGCTCGTGGGCGGAGATGCCGCCGCCCCACAGCCACCGCTCGGCCGCGGCCTCCCGCTCCAGGCGCCGGGCACGGGCCGGGTCGGCGAAGAAGCGCGGGGCGCCGGCCAGGAAGTAATGACGGCCGAGGAGTTGACCGATCGCACCATCCGCCGCGGCGACGGTGCGGACCACCGCGTACGCCGTGCGCCAGTCCGCTCCCCCGCCGCCGAGCTCGGCCGGCGTGAGCAGGGTGAGCAGTCCGGCCTCGCGCAGTCGGTCCACCTCGTCGAGCGGCGGCCGGCCGGAACGGTCGCGCGCGGCGGCGTCGGTCGCCAGGTCGTCCGCGAGATCGCCGGCGACCCGCAGCCAGTCGGCGGGCCCGAGCCGGAGCTCGGCCGACTCGAGCTCCACCGTCATGCGGTGCCTCCCGCCGAGTGGCCGCCCGCCCCGGTACACGCCTCGCGACCTTCGGCACGGGAGGCGCGATCGGCCGTGGCGGACGGGGCCGGAGGTGCAGTGACCATGGTGGGCTTCCTTCGAAGATCCGGGCAGAACGCCATCGTCACCCGCCCGCCGACCAGCGTCAACGATTTCCCTACTTTTCCAGTAGGAAAACTTGGATCCGGTCGACTGCGCGCCTCCGACCCATCAGGAGATCCGCCGTTTCCATACCCAGCCGCTCGGCGAACGCCGCCTGCTCACCCCCGGGTGCGTTTGCGGCGGTACGAGCGAGCTGCCCACACTCCCGCCAGACCGCCGACGAACAGACCTCCCAGGTCCACGACGGGTGAGCGTCCGAAGACCACCGCAAACACGACGGCGACGAGCAGCGCGGCACCGATCGTGGTGACGATGAAGACAGCAATCTCCCCCCACCACTGGCCGGTGGTATGCGCCCCCTGATCCTCATCCTTCGACATCAGGGCCGTCCTCACTTGGTGATGTTGTGGCACTGCACCGCGCGGGACTTACCCGCACGGGTGACGGAGCGACGTAGGCGCCCGATAAACGATCTCGGAGGACCGTACACGGTCACCGCACGAAACGCACCATAGCCCTGCATCCCTCTGACCTGGGGCTATTCGGGTCCAGACGGTCATTTGAGCCTTCACGTTGCCTTGCCGCCTGACCTTTTTGGTTCAGGACGCCGGCTGCTCCCAGAGCGAGGTGGGTGCCTCGCGGCGGACCACGGGAGCGATCTCCTCTGCGAACCACTGCAACTGCTCCCGTTGTGCCGCTGGTTCGAGTCCGGAGCCGTCGACCGTGATCGACTGCAGATCGTGCCGGTAGGCCGCGTGGTAGCCGAGGATCTTGTCGATGATCTGCTGCGGCGAGCCGATCAGATGCGGCCCGTCGGCGATCGCCTCCTCGATGGTGCGGAACGGGGTGTTGTAGCCGGGCCGGCCCTCCAGGTGGGGCTTGTGGGTCTGGCGGACCTTCGCCTCGTAGTACTCCTTGAAGCGCTGCACGGCGAGCTGTGTGGTGTCGGCGATGAACAGCCCGCCGGACCCTGCGCCCACGTACGCGCCGCTCGGATCGTGTCCGTACGCCGCGAACCGCTCCCGGTAGTGGTCGATGAGCCGGGCATAGGCCTCGCGCGGCTGGATGGCGTTGGCGCTGAACAGCGGATCGCCGTGCTTCGCGGCCAGTTCGGGCGAGTTGAGGCTGGTGGCGGAGCCGTGCCAGACGCGGGGCGGGCGGTCACCGTACGGCCGCGGCAGTGTGGTGGCCTCGTGCAGGGGCGGGCGGAACTTGCCCTCCCAGGTGACGTTCTCCTCCCGCCAGAGCCGGCGCAGGAGTTCGTACTTCTCGGCCTGGTAGTCCCACTGCAGTCCCTCGTCGAGGCCGAAGAGGTCGAAGTGGCCCATCTCGGCGCCCTTGCCCACGACGAGTTCGATCCGGCCGCGGGAGAGCTGGTCGAGCGTGGCGTACTCCTCGGCCACCCGTACCGGATCGAGGATCGCCACCACGGTCACACCGGTCAGGAGGCGGATACGGCTCGTACGGGCGGCGAGTGCGCCGAGCAGCACGCCGGGGCTGGAGGAGAGGAACGGTCCCGCGTGCCGCTCCCCCACCGCGTAGGCATCGAAGCCCAGCTCCTCCGCGCTCACGCCCGTCTCCACCGCCTCGGCCAACCGATCGGCGGCCGGGCCGAGTTCACCCGTCACCGGATGCGGTGCATGTCCGACGAGGGTCAGGACCTGGAACTTCATGCGGAGCTCCCTACTTGTTGTCGCGGGGCAGGCCGGGCGGGTTGATCTGCGACTTCTCGACCGCCTCGCCGGACAGGCCCCAGCGCTTCAGGACCTTGGCGTAGGTGCCGTTGCCGATGACATGCTCGATGGCCTCGGAGAGCGGTTCGACCAGGCCGCTGTTCTTCTTGGTGGTGGCAGCGATCAGGCCCTGCAGGGTGCTGCCCGCGCCCGAGTAGGTGCCGACGACCTCCGTCCTGCCGGCGGTGGCGACGTGGTACGCGGCAGTCGGGTGCGGGCCGACGTAGAGGTCGACGCGGCCCGACTGCAGAGCCAGGTGGACGTCGGTGTCGTCGCGGTAGTACTTGATGTCGACCGGCTCCCGGCCCGCCTTCTCGTTGGCCTTGCTCCACTCGACGAGGAGCTTCTCCTGGTTGGTACCGCTGTTGACCGCAACGGTCTTGCCGGCCACGTCCTTCGGGCCGCGGACCTTCCATCCGCTGCCCTTCTTGGCCTCGAAGCCGAGGGTGTCCTCGCGGTAGGGCGCGAAGTCGTACTTGTCCTTGCGCTCCTCGGTGACGGTGATGTTGCTGAAGCCCGCGTCGTACTTGGCGCTGTCCAGGCCGACGAAGATGTTCTCCCAGGAGACGGTGTTGAGGTGCACCTTCAGGCCGAGCACATCGGCGACCAGGTGGGCGATGTCGGGCTCGACGCCGATCACGGTCTTGTCGTCGGTGGCGTAGAAGGTCAGCGGCGCCGCCGATCCGGAGGAGCTGACGAGCTCCAGAGTTCCGCGCTCGCGGATCTTCGCCGGGACCTTGGCGGCGATCGACTCCACCTTGTCGGTGGTGATCCGCTTCTGGTCCGGACTGAGATTGATCTTCGTCTGCTTGCCGGACTTGCCGGCGCTCTCGGTGGTGTCGCCGTCCGAGGGGTTCCCGCAGGCCGCGAGGGCCAGGGCGGAGACCAGCCCGAGGGCGACTGCGACGGTACGGCGGGGGCGGGACGGGGACACGGTGGTTCTCCTCGAGTGGATGGGGATCGCGGGCGGAAGGTGCGGGGGTCAGAGGACTTTGGAGAGGAAGGTCCGGGTGCGTTCGTGCTGCGGCCGGTCCAGGACCTCGGAGGGCGGGCCCTGTTCGACGACGAGTCCGTCGTCCATGAAGACCACGGTGTCGGCGACCTCGCGGGCGAAGCCGATCTCGTGGGTGACCACGATCATGGTGGTGCCGGTGCGCCCCAAGTCCCGTATGACATCGAGTACTTCACCGACGAGCTCGGGGTCGAGCGCCGAGGTCGGCTCGTCGAAGAGCAGCACCTTGGGCTCCAGGGCGAGCGCCCGGGCGATGGCCACCCGCTGCTGCTGGCCGCCGGACAGCTGACGCGGATAGGCGCCGGCGCGGTCGGCGAGACCGACCCGGTCGAGCAGCCGGTGCGCGGTCTCCTCCGCCTCCTTGCGGGAGCGGCGCAGTGCGGAGACGGGGGCCTCGACGAGGTTCTCCAGGACGGTCAGATGGGGGAACAGGTTGAAGTTCTGGAACACGAACCCGATGTGGGTGCGCTGCTTGAGGACGTCCCGCTCCCTGAGCTCGTAGAGCTTGTCGCCGGAGCGCCGGTAGCCGATGAGCTCGCCGTCGATGCTGACCCAGCCGCTGTTCACCTTCTCCAGGTGGTTGATGGTGCGAAGGAGCGTCGACTTGCCCGATCCGGAGGGACCGAGGACCACGGTCACCTCGCCGGCGCGCACCTGCAGGTCGACGCCGCGCAGCACCTCCACCGGGCCAAAGCTCTTGCGGACGCCGTGCACGTCCACCATGACCTTGCTCATCTGCTGTCTCCCTGCGATTCGGGGTGCGGGCTGCTGCGGGGTACGACGGGGTCACGGCGCCGCGCCGCGGCCGAGCGCACACCGGTGAGGAGGCGCCGTGCACGCTGGAGCGGGGTGGGCGGCGTGCTGCGGTCGGCGCCCTTCGCGTAGTGGCGTTCGACGTAGTACTGGGCGATCGAGAGCACCGAGGTGAGCAGCACGTACCAGGCGGTGGCGACCAGGAGCAGCGGGATCACCCGGCCGTTGCGGCCGTAGATCACCTGGGTCTGGTAGAAGAGCTCGCCGATCGCCATTACATAGACGACCGAGGTGCCCTTGAGCAGACCGATGATCTCGTTGCCCGCGGTGGGCAGGATGGCGCGCATCGCCTGCGGCAGGACGATGCGGCGGATCTGCCGCAGCCGCGGCAGGCCGAGTGCCGCGGACGCCTCCAACTGCCCCTCGTCCACGGCCAGTACACCACCGCGGACGATCTCGGCGGCGTACGCGGCCTGGTGCAGGGTCAGTCCGATGACGGCGGCGCCGATGGTGCCGATCAGGCTGTTGCTGTCGACGGACCAGAAGACCGGGCCGAAGGGGATGCCCACCCCGAGCCGTTCGTACAGGGCGCTGAGGTTGAACCAGAACACCAACTGCACGATCATCGGGATCGACCGGAAGACCCAGATGTACGTCCAGGAGACGGTCTGCAGCACGGGGTTGCGCGACAGGCGCATGAAGGCCAGGACCGTGCCGAGCACGAACCCGAGGACGGTGGCGTAGGCCGTGAGCTGCAGAGTGACCCACACGGCCTGCACGATGGTGTCGGAGAGGATGTAGTCGCCGAACACCCCCCATTCCCATACGGGGTTGGTGGCCAGGCCGTGTGTGAACTGCGCGACCAGGACGAGGACGGCGGCGACGGCGACCCAGCGCGCGTAGTGCCGTACGGGCACCACTTCCAGCGTGGCCGGGCCGTCGGGTGGCGGTGCGGTGCGTGTGCTGTCGCCGTCGGACGGCAGGCCGGTGCCCGGGGGTGCGGTCTCGGTGGGGGATCCCATGATGTGTCCTGCCGGGGGTCTCAGGAGTGCGGGGGACGGTGCTCGGGCGGGTTGATCCGCGAGGCGTCGATCGCGGAGGCCTTGGTGCCCCACTTGTCGAGGATCTTGGCGTAGGCGCCGCTCTTGATGAGCTCGTCGACAGCGGACTGGAAGGCCTTGGTCAGCTTGGAGCCCTTCTTGAAGGTGAAGCCCACGTCGAGGCGGTGGTACTCGTTGAGGAACTCGGTGCCCGACGAGGGCTGCGCCGCCTGGTAGCGCAGGCCGTTGATGGTCGACATGACGACATCGATGCGGCCCTGCTGGAGTGCGGTGAGCGTGGCGGCGTTCTCCGAGTAGACCTTCACGTTGTACGGCTTCTTGCCGGCCTTGGTGCAGACGCTTTTCTTCGCGTTGAGGGTCGCCTCGAAGGTGGTGCCCGCACCGGTGCCGACGGTGCTGCCGCACAACTGGGTGAGGTCGGTGATCCTCTTTCCGAACTGCTTGTTGCCCTTCTTGACCGCGAAGCCCTGGCCGTCATTGATGTACGTGACGAAGTCGATGGTCTTCAGGCGGTCGGCGGTGACGCCGAAGTTGCCGGTGCCGAAGTCGAACTTGCCGCTGCCGAGGGCGGGCAGGATCGTCTCGAAGGAGGCGTCCTGGCGCTCCAGTTTCAGGCCGAGCACCTTGGCGACCGCGTCGGCGAGGTCGATGTCGAGTCCGGCGGGCGGCTTGTCCTGGCCGTTCGGGAAGTACGCGCCGGGCGGGAAACCAATCGAGCTGCCGACGAGCAGCTTGCCCTTCTTCCTGACGTCGGCGGGCAGTTGGTCCGCGACCTGGTCGACCTTGCGTACATCGGCGACCGGGTTGCCCTTCGGCACGGGCGAGCCCTGGGCGCCGGCCGGCGTGCCGTCGGCGGCGTCCTCGGAGCCGCAGGCCGTGAGGGCGAGCAGCGGCAGGGCCGCCAGTGCGGCGAGGCCCGCTCGGGTTCTGGTCGCGGTGGGTTTCACAGCTCGGCCTTTCCGGTCGGTGCGGTTGCGGCCGGCGGCACGGCAACGGCGGTGAGGTGCTTCTCGCTGGGGTGCTTCTCGCTGAGATGTGTCTCGCTGAGGTGTTTCTCGAAGGGCAGCGGGCCGATGGACTCGGGGTCGGCGGCCGTGTCGAAGAGCGGGCGGTAGCCGGTGGTCAGGTACAGGCCGCGTGCCTCGGGCTGGCGCGGCCCGGTGGTGAGGTACACGCGCCGGTAGCCCAACTCGGCCGCGGCTTGCTCCAGTTCGGCGACGACCCGCACGGCGAGACCGCGACGGCGGTGCGCGGAGTGCGTCCAGATCCGCTTGAGCTCGGCGGTCGTGGCGTCGTAGCGGCGGAAGGCGCCGCCCGCGACGGGGTCGCCGTCCTCGAGGAGCAGCAGGAGCAGCCCGGCGTACGGGAGGGTGAACTCCTCGTCGGGATAGCGGGCGAGTTCGGCGTGCGCGTCCTTGCCGTAGCGGGTGGAGTACTCCTCGCCCAGCTCGTGCAGCAGGGGCCGCACCAGCGGGTCGGAGACCTCGGTGCGCAGCACCGTGAGGCGGTCCGTGTCCGGCGGTCGCCGGGTGAGCGAGGTCATGCGCCGGCCGCCGCGAGGGTCTCCGGTCCGCGGGCGGACTTCTCGGCGTCGCGCTTGGCGACCTCCTCGCGGACGATCGGGATGACGTGCCGGCCGAAGTCGATGGCGTCGCCGAGCAGGTCGTAGCCGCGGGCCGAGAGGATGTCGACGCCCAGGTCGTAGTAGTCGAGCAGGGCCTGGGCGACCGTCTCGGGGGTGCCGACCAGGGCGTTGGAATTGCCCGCGCCACCGGTGGCGGCGGCGGTCGGGGTCCACAGGGCGCGGTCGTAGCGTTCGCCCGCCTCCGCGATGGCGATCAGTCGCTGGGCACCGGTGTTCTCCGGGGCGCCGCCGGTGCGGTGGCGCGGCTTGAGGGTCTGCTCGCGGCGCTCGCGGATCGCGCCGACCGTGCGGTGCGCCTTCTCCCAGGCGAGCTCCTCGGTCGGGGCGATGATCGGCCGGAACGCGACCTGGATGCGCGGGAGTTCGGTGCGGCCGGCGGCCCGGGCGGCGGCCTTGACCTGCTCGATCTGTTCTGCGGTCCTCGCAAGGGGCTCGCCCCACAGGGCGTAGATGTCTGCCTCGGCGCCGCCGGCCGCGTGGGCCGCGGGTGAGGAGCCGCCGAACGACACGTTCGGTCGGGGCTGCTGCACGGGGAAGACGTCGCTGACGAAGTCGTGGAACCGGTAGTGCTCGCCCTCGTGGTCGAAGGGCTCGTGGTTGGTCCAGATCTTCTTGACGATCCGGATGTACTCGCGGGTGCGGGCGTAGCGCTCGTCCTTGGTGAGGGTGTCGCCCTCGCGCTGCTGTTCGTGGTCGTTGCCGCCGGTGATGAAGTGCACGGTGAGGCGGCCGTCGCTGATCCGGTCCAGGGTCGCGAAGGTCTTGGCCGCGTAGGTGGGGTACGACACGTTGGGCCGGTGGGCGAGCAGGATCTGCAGCTTGTCGAGCCGGCTCGCGAGATACGCGGCGGCCGGTGCGGGGTCGGGCGAGCCGGAGCCGTAGGCGAACAGGACGCGGTCCCAGCCGTGGTCCTCGTGCGCCCGGCCCAGGCGCAGTGTGTACTCCTTGTCGAAGGCGGGACCGGACCGTACGGCGGTCTCCGAGCCGTCATTGGTCGCGGCTATGCCGAGGAACTCCACAGGCATGGGTGAATGGCCTTTCGCTATGCGTGCTCCGGCCGGCCGCGGGTGAACGCGGCGGCGTACGGCAGGAGTTGACGAGGACGAGCCGCGGCACGTGGGCACGCGCCGTCCGTCGGAGGATGAAGTGGGAGCCCGGCCCTCGACGGGGTCACCGCACCAGGCGGCCATCCGAAGGAGGGAAGGACCGGTCACCGGACGGGAGAGAAGAACGGGGTCCCGCCGCCCCTACCGGGTGCCGGGGCACCCGCACTGCCGGATCAGGCGCAACACGCGGCGGACCACACTCGACCGAAGTCGATGTGGTCGCGCGAGACCAAGCGTTCCTGGGCGTTCATGTGTGTCATTGAGCAGTACGTCCGCGCTGCCGTCAAGCGGCGACCGGATGCCGGACCCGTACCGTGCGGGCGTGTTGCGCGGGTGTGTACAGCACTTTGCAACCTGCCCCGGGCGATTGACAGTCGGCCGCTGCGGGCGCCTACGCTCGGGCACGGAGCCGCCTGTCCGTGCACTGCGCGGACCGCTGCTCCGGCTGCGTTGAGGGACGCGGCGCGTGACCCACTCAGACGCCCGTGACTTCCCCCTGCGGAGATCCCTCGATGGCCACTCTCTCCGACGTCGGCCCGCCGCGCGCCGGCTCCTCCCCGCCAGCCGCGTCCGGCAAGGACGACGCGCCCCGTATCGTGCCGCGCCGGCACCTGGGCCGGCGGCTCACCGGGGCCCTCGCGCTGGCGCTCGTCGCCTTCGCCGCGCACTCCGTGGCGCGCAACGACGCCTTCCAGTGGGATGTGGTGGGCCGCTACTTCACCACCGCCGCGGTCCTGGACGGACTGCTGCTCACTCTGTGGCTCACCGGTCTGGTGATGGTGCTCGGCTTTCTGCTCGGCATCCCGCTCGCGGTGATGCGGCTGTCCGCCAACCCGGTGCTGCAGACCATCAGTTGGGGCTTCGTCTGGGTGTTCCGCTCCACCCCGCTGCTCGTGCAGCTGCTGTTCTGGTTCAATATCGGCGCCCTGTATCCGACGATCGGCCTCGGCATCCCGTACGGCCCGGAGTTCTTCTCCGTGCAGACGGTCAATCTGCTCGGGCCGACGCTGACCGCGGTGATCGGACTGACCCTGCACGAGGCCGCGTACGCCGCCGAGGTGGTGCGCGGCGGGATCCTGTCCGTGGAGCCCGGTCAGACCCAGGCGGCGCAGGCGCTCGGTCTGAGCCGTTGGCGCACCCTGCGCCGGATCGTCGTCCCGCAGGCGATGCGGTCCATCGTGCCGACGGCGGGCAACATGCTGATCGGCACCCTCAAGGGCACCAGCATCGTGAGCGTGCTCGCCGTGCACGACCTGCTCTACTCGGTCCAGTTGATCTACAACCAGACGTACCAGGTCATCCCGCTGCTGCTTGTCGCGACCGTCTGGTACATCGCGGTCACCACGGTGCTGAGCGTCGGGCAGTTCTATGTGGAGCGGCACTACGCACGCGGGACGTCCGCCGCGCTGCCGCCCACTCCGGTGCAGCGGGTACGGCGTCGGATCGGTCGGCTGTCCGCACGCCGGGGGACGCCCGGCGGCAAGCAGTGAGCGCCGACCCGGCGGACCGGGCCGTACTGGTCGTCGTGGGCGCGGGCCCGCGCACCACCGGGCTGCTGGAGCGCATTGCCGCGAACGCGCCCGAACTCTGGGACGGCACACGGCAGTTGAAGATCCATCTGGTGGACCCGCATCCGCCGGGGCCGGGCCGGATATGGCGGCACGCGCAGTCGCCGCTGCTGCGGATGAACTCGATGGCCGAGGACGTGACGCTCTTCACGGACGAGTCGTCGACGGTCGAGGGGCCCGTGCGGCCCGGTCCCTCGCTCGCCGAGTGGGCGGCGCAGTTCGCGGGGTCGGGCCCGCGGCACGAGCCGTACGAGGAGCCGGCCGACCCGGATGTGCTGGCAGAGCTGCGTGACCTGGCGAGCAGTGACTTCCCCACCCGCCGGGCCCAGAGCGCCTATCTGGACTGGGTGTTCCGGCGCGCGATCGGCGAACTGCCGCCGTCGGTGACGGTCGACTGGCACCGCACCACGGCGAACGCCGTCACCGGACCTCCCAACGGGCCGCAGCAGGTCCACCTCGCCGACCGCGCGCAGCCGCTCACCGCCGATCTGGTCGTGCTTGCCCTGGGGCATCTCGGCTCCGCGCCGCCGGCCGAGCACGAGGCGAACGCCGACTTCGCCCGGCGGCACGGTCGCTTCCATCTCCCGCCGGAGTTCTCCGCGGACGCCGATCTGTCCGGGGTCCGGGCCGGTGAGCCGGTCGTCCTGCGTGGTCTCGGGCTCGCCTTCATCGATCTGGTGGCGCTGCTCACCGAGGGGCGGGGCGGCCGGTTCCGCACCGAGTCCGACGGCACGCTCAGCTATCTGCCGTCGGGGCGTGAGCCGGTGATCCACGCCGGTTCGCGGCGCGGGGTGCCGTACCACGCGAAGACCCGCTACCGGCTGCGCGGGCCGCGCGCGCCGCTGCCCCGCTACTTCGGGGCGGATGCGGTGGACGAGCTGCTCGCCGAGGAGCGGCCGCTCGATCTGCGGCGCGATCTGTGGCCTTTGATGGCCAAGGAGATCGGCTTCGGCCACTATCACGAGCTGTTCCACGCCCACCCCGAGCGCACCGCCATGCCCTGGCCGGAGTTCCTCGCGGCGTACGACCGGCTCGACTGGTACGAGCCGGACATGGCATCGCTGGTGGCGAAGGGAGTGCCCGATCCGGTGGACCGGCTCGACTTCGAGGCCCTGGACCGGCCGCTCGCGGGGCGGGTCTTCGCCTCCGCCGAGGAGTTCCAGGCCGGCCTGCGCACGTACATCGCCGAGGACGTCGACCGCCGGGAGGACGAGGAGTTCAGCGCCGACCTGGGTGCGTTCCTCGCACTGCTCTCGATCTACGGGCAGCTGCCTCGGGTGGTGGCCGAGGGCAGGCTGAGCGCGCGGTCCATCGGGGAGGACCTCGACGGCTGGTGGCAGGGGTTCTTCAGCTTTCTCGCCTCCGGTCCGCCCGGATTCCGGCTGCGGCAGCTGCTCGCGCTGTCCCGGGCCGGGATCGTCCGTTTCGTCGGTGCGGACATCCGGGTCGGTACGGACGAGGCGACCGGGACCTTCACCGCGACCAGCCCGACCGTGCCCGGGCACGTCACCCGGGCGACGGCGCTGATCGAGGCGTATCTGCCGAGGTCGTCGCTGCAGCGCACCGAGAGCCCTCTGCTGCGCGACCTGTTGGCGGCGGGCGCGATAGCCGAGGAGGTCGTATCGGATGCCGAAGGCACTCACCGTTCGGGCCTCGTGGACGTCTCCCCCGCCGATGCGCATCTGCGCGATCCACGCCTCGGCCGGCCGCATCCGCGGCGTATCGCGCTCGGCGCACCGACCAACAGCCGCGCCATCGCCGCCTTCGCCCGGCCGCGCACCGATGCCCCGGCCTTCCGGCAGAACGATGCGGTGGCGAGGCGGCTGCTGCGCACGCTGAGCAGGGCGCGGGCCGCTGCTTCGGACGGCTGAACGGCGCCATGTGTCAGCTGCCGAGCGTCCGCAGCGCCACCCACAGGGCGGTGGTCGCGGCGAGGAGCGCGCCGGGCACGGTGAGCAGCCCGAGCCGGGTGAACTCGCCGAGCCGTACCTCGTAGCCGTGGCGTTGGGCGATCCGGCGCCACAGGAGGGTGGCCAGGGAGCCCGCGTAGGTCAGGTTCGGGCCGATGTTGACGCCGATGAGCACCGCGAGGACGGGTCCGGGACCGCCGGCGGCGGCCGGTGGCAGCAGGGCGAGTACGGCCGGCAGGTTGTTGATCAGATTCGCGAGCAGGGCGGCGACGGCGGCGATCGCGAGCAGCGCCGGCAGCGTGCTGCCGTCCGGCAGTAGCGCACCGAGCACATCTCCGAGTCCGTGGTCGAGCACGGCGCGGACCACGATGCCGAGGGCGAGTACGAACGCGAGGAAGGGCAGGTCGGCGGCGCGCAGCAGCACCCTGGGCGTGGTGGCTCGCCGGGCCAGTGCGCGTATGCCGAGCACCGTGGCGCCGGCCGCTGCCGCCCAGGCCGGGTCGATGCCGCAGGCGGAGGCGACGGCGAATCCGATGAGCGTGGCGGCGACGGTGATCAGCGCGAACAGCGGCAGCGCGACGGGTTCCTGCTGCTGGTCCCGCGTGGCGGTGGGCGCTGCCAGATCTGCGGCGAAGTGGCGGCGCAGCACGGCGTACTCGACCGCGATCGCCGCAAGCCACGGCAGGGCCATCAGGGCTGCGAAGCGGGTGAAGCTCAGTCCGGCGGCGCTGTACGCGAGCAGGTTGGTGAGGTTGGACACGGGGAGCAGCAGGGACGCCGAGTTCGCCAGATGGCCGGCGGCGTAGACATGCGGGCCGGCGCGGGCGCCCATACGGCGGGCGGTGGCGAACACCACCGGCGTGAGCAGGACCACGGTGGCGTCCAGGCTGAGCGCGGCGGTGATCAGCGCGGCGAACGCGAAGACGGCGCCGAGGAGGCGACGGGGCTCGCGCCGCGCACGCCGGGCCATCCAGGCCCCGCACACGCGGAACAGCCCCTCGTCGTCGCAGAGTCTGGCGAGCACCAGGACGGCCGCGAGAAAGCCGACGACAGGACCGAGCCGGGCGGCCTCCTCGCGCACGTCGTCGAGCGGTATCGCACCCGTGGCCACCACCAGCGCGGCCGCGGGTATCGCGAACACCGCCTCCGGCTTCCCGAAGGGTCGGACGACGGCGCCCACCAGGACCACGGCGAGCGCCGCGACGGACAGACTTGCGAGGAACACACCCCCGATCATCCATGCGGTCCGTCCGTCACCGGAAACGGCCCTCCACCGCGCTGCGGTCAGGAGGCGTGACGCGCTCCCGTACGGTCGTCGGGGTGGGCGAGGCCGAGATGGTCGCGCAGGGTGGTGCCCTCGTACTCGGTACGGAAGACGCCGCGCTCCTGGAGCAGCGGTACGACGGTGTCGGCGAAGACGTCCAGACCGCCGGGTGTGAGGTGCGGGACGAGGATGAATCCGTCGCTCGCGTCCGCCTGGACGAGCTCGTCGATGGTCCGTGCGACGGTGTCGGCCGACCCGACGAAGTTCTGCCGGTTGCCCGTCTCGATGACCAGATCGCGGATCGACCAGTTGTTGGCGGCGGCGCGCTCACGCCATTCGCGGGCCGTGGCCAGCGGGTCGCGGTACATACGGACCTGGGCGCGGCCGCGCGCGATGTGGTGCTCGCCGACGTCGGGGTCGATGTCGGGCAGCGGGCCGTCCGGGTCGTAGCCGGACAGGTCGCGGTTCCAGACGAACTCCAGGTGCTTGAGGGCGGTCGCGCCGCTGACCTGCTGCCGGCGGACCTCCCGGGCGAGGTCCTGGGCCTCCGCGTCGGTGTCGCCGAGTACGAAGGTCGCGGCCGGCAGTATCAGGAGCTCGTCCGGCCCGCGGCCGTACCTCGCGAGCCGGCCCTTGACGTCGGCGTAGAAGGTGCGGCCCGCGTCCAGGGTGGCGTGCCGGCTGAAGATGGCGTCCGCCTCGGCGGCGGCGAACTCGCGGCCCTCCTCGGAGTCACCGGCCTGGAAGATCACCGGCCGGCCCTGGGGCGAGCGCGGGACGTTGAACTGCCCGTGGATGTCGAAGTGCTGTCCGGTGTGGGAGAAGGCTCCGGCTTTGGCGTCGCGCAGGAAGGCGCCGACGGCCGGGTCGGCGAGGATCTCGTCGCCGCGCCAGGAGTCGAAGAGCTCGTGTGCGGTGGCGAGGAACTCCTGGGCCCGCGAGTAGCGCTCCTCCTGTGGCAGGAAGCCGCCGCGGCGGAAGTTCTCGCCGGTGAAGGCGTCCCAGGAGGTCACCACGTTCCAGGCGGAGCGGCCGCCGGAGAGGTGGTCGAGACTGGCGAACTGCCGGGCCACCTCGTAGGGCTCGTTGAAGGTGGAGTTGATGGTGCCGGTGAGGCCGAGATGGTCGGTGACGGCGGCCAGGGCGCTGAGCACGGTGAAGGTGTCGGGGCGGCCGACCACGTCCAAGTCGTATATCCGGCCGCCCTGTTCGCGCAGGCGGAGTCCTTCGGCGAGGAACAGGAAGTCGAACTTGGCGCGTTCGGCGGTCCGCGCGAAGTGCGCGAAGGAGCTGAACTCGATGTGGCTGCCGGCCTCCGGGTCGCTCCACACGGTGGTGTTGTTGACGCCGGGGAAGTGCGCGGCCAGATGGATCTGCTTCTGCGGTTTGCTCATGGTGGTGGGGTCCTCCGGCTCAGGCGGTGGCGGCGCGGGATGCGGCCGGGGCGACGGGCTCGGGCGCCGGTTCGCGTCCGTCCGGCCCGGACGCGTAGCGGTTAGCGGGGCGGGGCAGGCCGAGCAGGCCGCGCAGGGTGTCGGCCTCGTAGGCACGGCGGAACAGTCCGCGGCGCTGGAGTTCGGGGACGAGGCTGCGGCTGATCGCGGGCAGGTCGTGGCCGAGTACGGCCGGTCGCAGCCGGAACCCGGTGAGGCCGGCCGACTGGAACTCCTCGAGCAGATCGGCCAGTTGGGCGGGCGTGCCGGCGAAGATGCGGGCGTCGCCGGTGTACGGCTCGCCGGCGGCCGAGTCGAGGCGGTCCCGGCGGGCCTCGGCGGTGGTCTGCTCGTCGTCGAGGAACACCACGAGGTCGGCGAAGACGTGCACGGTCTCGGCCGAGCGGCCCGCCGCCCGCTGTTCGGCGCGGATCTCGGCCAGCGTGGCCCGGGCCTGCTCGGCATCGTGCGGAGTGATGTAGCCGACGTCCGCCTGGCGGGCCACCAGCTGGTTCGGCACGGTCCAGTGCGCCAGGGAGCTGACCACGGGCTGGCCCTGCGGAGGCCGCGGCGTGATCGACGGTCCGCGCACGCTGAAGTGCCGGCTCTCGAAGTCGATGTAGTGCAGCTTGTCCCGGTCGATGAACCGGCCGGTGGCGGCGTCCCTGATCTCCGCTCCGTCCTCCCAGCTGTCCCAGAGCCGGCGCACCACCTCCACGTAGTCGGCGGCCTCGTCGAAGAGCTCGGTCACCGACTCCCGTGCGCCCGGGGTCTCGTAGCCGTCGATGTGCGGGAGGGTGCGGCGGCCGAAGTGGGCGGCGTCGGCGGGGCGGGCGCTGATCTGCACCCGCACTCCGGCACGTCCGCCGCTGACGTAGTCGAGGGTGGCGACGGCCTTGGAGAGGTGGAAGGGCTCGGTGTGGGTGACCACCGCGGTCGGTACGAGGCCGATGTGCCGGGACAGCGGGGCGATGCGGGCCGCGACCAGTACGGCGTCGAGGCGGCCGCGGACCTGGTCGGTGCGGTCGTCCGGCTCGAGGAAGTGCGAGGACTGCAGGCCAAGGCCGTCCTCGATGGTCACGAAGTCGAGCAGTCCGCGCTCGGCCTCGGCGACCAGATCGGTCCAGTATCCGGCGGTGAACAGCTCCCGTGGGCGGGCCACCGGCTCCCGCCAGGAGGCCGGATGCCAGCCGGTGCCGTCCAGGGCGACGGCAAGGTGCAGAGGTGCAGGGGGTGTTGAGGACACGTCGGGTGCCTTCCTGATGGTCCGTACGAGAGAGGCCGGCGAGCACGGGGCCGCGGCGGGCGCAGGGTGACCGGGTCGGTCACCGCGGCGGGGTCAGGAACGACAGAGCGCGCCGGCGACGCGCCGCAGGTCGATGTGTGGCCTGCCGTGCAGACGGATGCGGCGGCGCGGATCGATCACGCGCGGCCGGCACGTCACATGGACCACGGAGGCGTATCCCTTCAGGGGCGGAGCGGCATCGGAGTGCTCCTCCACCATGTCTAGCAAAGTCCGTGCAGCGGCTCGTTGCGGCAGCGTGAAATCTCGGCCGTGCGCCTGCCGCCGCTGCGCGGTCAGCCGATCTGGCGGTCGCGGCCCGCGAGATGGCCGGCCACCAGCTGCGGCACCATCAGAACCGCCAGGAACACCAGCGGCAGCCGCCAGCCACCGGAGTGTTCGTACAGCACACCTACGAGCACGGGTCCGGGCACGGACAGCAGGTATCCGGTGCTCTGCGCGAACCCGGAGAGCTTGGCCACGGCCGCGCTGTCGCGTCCGCGCAGTCCGATCATGGTGAGCGCCAGCGGGAAGGAGCAGTTGGCGACGCCGAGCAGGCAGGCCCAGACCCAGGGTGCGGCATCCGGTGCCGCCCAGAGCCCGGCGTAACCGGCGAGGCCGAACAGTCCGACGGCGACGGCGATGCCGCTCTGGTGGCGAAGCCGCCCGGCGAGCGCGGTCAGCGCGAAGGACAGCGGGATGCCGAGCACCGAGGTGACGGCGAAGAGCAGACCCGCGGTGTCCGCGGAGATGCCCGCGTCGCGGAAGATCTGCGGCAGCCAGCCGATGACCACGTACGCGGCGGTGGCCTGCAGGCCGAAGTAGACGGCGAGGGCCCAGGCGGTGGGACCGCGGACCGACCGGTCCCGGGAGGCCGGCTGCACGCCTTCCTGCTGCTCCGCCTGCCCGGACGCGTCCTGCCGGCGGCCGGCCTCCCGGGCCAGGAGCAGCCACGGCACCACGGCGACGGCTGCGAGCAGTGCCCAGGCGCCGAGCCCGACCCGCCAGTCCGCGCCGAACTCCCGGGCGAGCGGCACGGTGACTGCGGCGGCGGTGGAGGCACCGGCGTTGAGCGCCATGGAGTACAGGCCGGTCATCGCACCGACCCGCTGCGGGAAGCGCTGCTTGACCACGACCGGCAGCAGGACGTTGACCACGGCGATCCCGGCGAGGGCCAGTGCGCTCAGGGCGACGAACTGCGCGCTGTCCGCGGCGAACGGGCGTGCCGCGAGACCGGCGGCGATCACCAGCGCGCCGGCCGCCACCACGGCGTCGTGCCCGAATCGGCGGGCGAGCCGAGGGGCCGCGAAACCGACGAGGGCGAAACACACCGCCGGCATCGAGGTGAGCAGTCCCGCGACGGTGGCGCTCATGTCGAGACCGTCACGGATCTCCTCGAGCACCGGCCCGACGCTGGTGACCGCGGGACGGAGATTGAGCGCCGCGAGGATCAGCGCCACCAGGGCGGTCCGGCGCGTCCAGACCTCGGCCCGTGACCTCGCGCCGCTCGCGGTCGGCGACGGGCGTCGCCCGGTCACGTCGCACCTGCCGGATCGTTCATGTCGGGCCGTTCATGTCGGGCACCCGGGCATCGTAGGGGCGCCGGACTCGTCCGCCGCCCGATCTCCGCTGATCTTCATGTGGTGTTGACACATCAGGCGCCGGCCGGGCGGTCGGAGCGTCCGCGCAGGAGGGTCCACGCCCACACGGCGAGCGTCGCGGAGGCGAGCGTGGCCCCGAGAGCACAGACGCCCGGCCAGCCGGAGCCGGCCCAGACGACCGATGCGGCCGCCGAGCCGATGGCGCCGCCGAGGAACATGGCGGTCATGAAAGCCGCGTTGATACGGCTGCGGGCCTCGGGCCGCAGCGCGTAGATCACGGTCTGGCTGCTGTTGAGGACGCCCTGCTGGCCGATGTTGAGGGCGATGACACCGACCACCAGCCAGGTCAGCGAACGCTCCCCCGCGAGCAGGGTCAGCCAGCCGGCCAGCAGCAGCACGGTGGCGCCACCGGTCACCTTCCGTACGTGGCCGCGGTCGCCGAGCCGCGCGGCCAGCGTCATGCTCAGCACGCCCACCGCACCGACCAGGCCGAACAGGCCGATCGCGGACGGGGACCAGTGGAAGGGCGAACCGGCGAGCAAGAACGTGAGCGCGGTGAGCTGGACGCTGTACGAGGCGAAGGAGAGCGCGCCGAGCACGGTGCGACGGCGCAGCACGGGCTCGGTGCGCAGCAGCGCCAGCGTGGAGCGCAGCAGTGCGGGGTACGGCAGATCGGCGGTGACCGGGAGCCGGGGCAGGCGCCGGTGCAGGGTGACTGCCGCGGCCGCCATGAGCACGGCGAGGACCCAGTACGCGGTGCGCCAGCCGCCCAGGTCGGCGAGGCCGCCGGCGGCGGTGCGGGCGAGCAGGCCACCGAGAAGTATGCCGGACATCACCGTGGCGACGGCCCGGCCCCGGGTCTCGGCGCTGGCGAGTGCGGCGGCGTGGGCGACGACGACCTGGGCGCCGACGGAGGTGAGGGCGGCGAGCACGGTGCCGGCGAGCAGCAGCGGGCCGCCCGGGGCCAGTGCCGACACCGTCAGGAAGAGGGAGGTGGCGGCGAAGAGTGCCACCGCGAGGCGGCGCCGGTCGACGACGTCGCCGAGCGGCACGAGCAGCAGCAGACCGAGTGCGTATCCCGCCTGCGAAGCGGTCACGACGAGGCCCGCGAGCAGGCTGCCGAGGCCCAGATCGCGGGAGATGAGGTCGAGCAGCGGCTGGGCGAGGTAGTTGCCGGCGCAGGACAGGCCGGTGGCGACGGCCATCAGCGGCAGCAGTCCGCG
Organism: Streptomyces triticagri; assembly: GCF_003429565.1. Classification (GTDB taxonomy): domain Bacteria; phylum Actinomycetota; class Actinomycetes; order Streptomycetales; family Streptomycetaceae; genus Streptomyces; species Streptomyces triticagri. The sequence continues at coordinate 143,640 of NZ_QUAK01000149.1, read as the reverse complement.
GCGCGGTCCGGTGGGAGTCTCGGGGGCGCCGGGTGCGGCAGGGGCGGTTCGGAGGTCAAGTCCCGTCTGTGTCATGGCACTCAGCCTGTCTCCACCTGGATCGATGAGTCCAACACATCCTTGTCATCCTTACGATCGCGGATCACGATGGGTGGCATGGAGCTGCAGCAGTTGCGTTATGTCGTCGCCGTCGCCGAGACCGGCGGATTCACCCGGGCCGCGGAGCGGTGTCTGGTGGTGCAGTCCGCGCTCAGCCACCAGATCGGCAAGCTGGAGAAGGAGCTCGGTGCGCGGCTCTTCGAGCGCACCAGCCGGCGGGTGGCGCTCACGGCGGCGGGTGAGGCGTTCCTGCCCGCCGCCCGGCAGGCGCTCGAGGCGGCCGACCGGGCACGGGCGGAGGTGGCGGCGGTGACCGGCGAGATCCGCGGGCGCCTTGCGATCGGCGCGATCACCACGGTGACCGCGGTCGACGTACCGGGCCTGATGCGTGCGTACCACTCGGCGTATCCGCAGGTCACGATGCGTCTGCTGGACGGGATGAGCGAAACCCTGGTGCGTTCCGTGCACGACGGAGGCCTCGATCTGGCATTCCTGGGCGTCCCGCCCTCGTTCCCGACAGCACCGCATGGTCTGCGGAGCAGGACCCTGGCGACCGACCGGCATGTGGCCGTCGTGTCGCCCGACCATCCCTTGGCGGGCGAGCAGGCGCGCGGGCCCGTCCCGCTGGAGCGGCTCGTGGACGAGGCGTTCGTGGACTTTCCGGCGGGCGCCGCGGCGCGGGCGCAGACGGACGAGGCGTTCCAGGCGGCACGGCTGCACCGCGAGGTGGCCTTCGAGGCGAAGGGGCTCGAGTTCCTGGCCGACCTGGTGCGGGGCGGTCTCGGTATCGCGCTGCTGCCGTCCCGGCTCGTGCCCCGGCTGCCGGGTCTGGCCGCGGTCCCGCTGCGCGACGGCCCGACCCGCGAGGAACGCCTGGTCTGGCACGGCGCACGCTGCTCACCGGCGGCGAAGGCGTTTCTGGACTCGGTGTCCGGCTGACTCCGCTCCCCCGCTCCGCCGGTCGGTGAGGCTCAGTCGTTCGCGGTGTCCTGCGGGGTCCGGGCCGTGCGCCGGCGTCGGTACACCACCACGCCGGCCACCGCGAGCACGATCGCCACGACGCCTGCCACGCCGAGCGCCGTGTGCTCGGCGAAGAGCCTGCCGAGCCCTTCGAGGATCCCGATCCCCGCGGTGGCGTACACCAGCGCCCAGGCCGCGCCCCCGACGAAGAGGGCGGGAAGGTAGCGGCGCACGGGCATCCGCATGCTCCCGGCGAGGAAGTTCGCGGCGGTCTGGAAGCCGACGGTCAGGAAGGACAGCGCCACCACCGGCGCCCCCCAGCGCTGGATGGCCCGCTCCACCCGCTGGAACCGCTCGGCGGAGAACTTCTCGGCGAACCTGCTGCGCCGGGCGCCCGCTCCGGTCAGCCATCCGACGGCGAAGGTCCCGCCTGCCCGCAGCAGCACGATGACGTAGAGGCCGGCGGCCGTGAGCCAGACCTTATCCACCGCTCCCCGTCCTCAGCGTCTCCATACCTCACCTGCATCCGTCCGGTCCGGTCCCGCGCCCGCTGCCTGGGGCTACGGCGCCGGATGTCCGGCCGGATGCAGATTACCGCCGTTCCGCACGGCTCCCGGAACGGGCCCTGCCCCGAGCTGGACGACTCGGGCGGAGGAGCGGTGAGCTCAGAGGCCGAGATCGCGCGCGACGATCTCCTTCATGATCTCCGTCGTACCGCCGTAGATGGTGCTGATCCGCGAGTCGAGGTAGTCGTGCGCGATGCGGAACTCGCGCATGTAGCCGTAGGCACCGTGCAGTTGCAGGCAGCGGCCGACGATGTCGACATAGTGCTCCGTGGCCCAGAACTTCGCCGCCGCGGCGTCCACGGCGCTCAGTTCGCCGCGGGAGTGCCGGGACAGCAGGTCGTCGAGATGGCTCCGCCCCACGCGTGCGGTGGTGACCATGTCGGCCAGCTGGAACCGGGTGTTCTGGAAGGAGCCGACGGACCGCCCGAACGCCTTGCGCTCCTTGACGTACTCCACGGTCCGCTCGAGTACGCCCTCGATGGACGCGACGGCGTTGGCCGCGATCGAGATCCGCTCCTGGGCGAGGTTGTGCATCAGGGCCTTGAATCCGGAGCCCTCCGCACCGAGCAGATGGGCGGCCGGCACCCGGACGTCGTCGAAGAACAGCTCGCTGGTGTCCTGGGCGTGCAGGCCGACCTTCTCCAGATTCCGACCGCGCGAGAAGCCCGGGCTGTCGGCCTCCACGACCAGCAGGCTGATCCCGCCGTGCCGGTCCTCGCCGGTGCGTACGGCGGTGACGATCAGATCGGCGTTCTGCCCGTTGGAGATGAAGACCTTGCTGCCGTCGACACGGTAGCTGTCGCCGTCCCGGACCGCGGTGGTGGCGATGCCGGCGAGGTCGCTGCCGGTGCCGGGCTCGGTCATCGCGACCGCCACGACGAGTTCCCCGGCCGCTATGCCCGGCAGCCAGCGGGCCTTCTGGTCGTCGTCGGTCAGACCGGTGAAGTAGGGCACGACGATGTCGTTGGACAGACCCACACACGCGAGGCCGTCCGCGGCGGGGTGGCGGGCGAACTCCTCGCCGATCACCGCGTTGAAGCGGAAGTCGGTGCTTCCGCCGCCGCCGTATTCCTCGGGGATGTTGAAGCCGAGGACACCGGCGCGGGCGGCCTCCCGGAAGAGCGAGCGATCGACCCTGCCCTGGGCCCGCCATCGCTCGGCGTGCGGTGCGGCGTGCTTGTCGGCGAAGGCGCGGGCCGTCTTGCGCAGCAGTTCGTGGTCGTCGCCGTACAGCGTCCGCTGGGCGAAGAGCGCACTCGTCATCAGGGCTCCGATCTCGAAGTGCCGCGCGGGCGCGCGGCAGGCAACGGCGTACGGTCGGCTGCGGGCCGCGGCCGCTCAGCGCACCCGCAGCCGGCGCAACAGGGCCAACTGGCCATTGGTGCGGCGGACGAATTTGGCGACCGCGCCCGGCCCGGATCCGGGCCCGAGCGGCATGAGCCGCTGGGTCGCGACCGTCTGGGTCTCGGTGTACTTCCGGATGCCTTCGGCCCCGTGCCGCCTGCCGAGCCCGCTGTCCCCCATCCCGCCCATGCCGGCCTCGATGCTGCCGGCGGCCGCGGCGGCGCCGTCGTTGATGTTGACCGACCCGGCCCGGATCCGCCGCGCCATCCGGGCGGCCTCCCGGGTGTCCTTGGACCAGATCGACGCCGAGAGGCCGTAGCTGCCCTGATTGGCCAGGGCGACCGCTTCGTCGTCCGTGCCGTACGAGTAGAGCGAGACGACGGGGCCGAAGGTCTCGTCGCGGCACACGGCCATCCGGTCGGTGACCCCTTCGAGGACGGTCGGCTCGTAGCAGAGCGGGCCGATGTCCGGGCGGGTGCGGCCGCCCGTGAGGACCTTCGCGCCCTGGGCCACCGCATCGTCCACATGTGCTCGTACCGTGGCCAGTCGGGCCGCCGAGGTGAGTGAGCCGAGGTCCGGCGTGTAGTCGTACGACGTGCCGAGGCGCAGCTTCTCCGTCTCCCGGACGAGCGCTTCGCGGAAGGCGTCGTACACCTTCTCGTGCACGAGGACTCGCTCGATGTGGATGCACATCTGCCCGGCGTTGGCGAAGGCGGCCGCCGCAGTACCGGTCGCCGCCGCGGCGATGTCGGCGTCCTCCCGTACCAACAGCGGGTTCTTGCCACCGAGTTCGAGCGAGGCGCCGACGAGGCGACGTGCCGCGCGCTCGGCGACGGTGCGGCCGGTCGCGGTCGATCCGGTGAAGCAGACGTAGTCGACGGAATCGACCAGTGCGGTGCCCACCACGGGTCCGGGGCCGGTCACGATCCGCCACAGGCCGCCCTCGAGCCCGGCCTCGATCAGCAGGTCACGCGTCCACAGCAGCGTCAACACGGTCTGCGGGTCCGCTCCGGACACCACCGCGTTCCCGGCAAGGAGTGCCGGAAGTACATCGCCGACTCCCAGGTACAGCGGGTAGTTCCACGGGGAGATCACCCCGACGACGCCCTTGGGCACCCTTACTTCCCTGGTCTTCGTCAGGCCGGGCACCATGCCGCGCACCCGCCGGTCGGCCAGGTAGTGCGGGGCGCGCCGCGCGTAGTGCCGGGCGAGGGCCGCGACCTGGGCCACCTCCTGCCAGGCGTGATAGCGGGCCTTGCCGGTCTCCCACTGGATCAGGTCGAGCACCTGGTCCTGCCGCTCCAACAGCAGGTCGTGGAAGGCGAGTACGACATCCCCGCGCCGCCGCAGCGAGGTGGCCGCCCACCGTGTCCGAGCCGATCGCGCGCCCGCCACCGCCGCGGTGACATCCTCCGGGGTGCATCCGGGGGCGGCCGGGATCGGTGTCAGATCGAAGGGTGCGAGAGCCGTCACCGGCTGCACGGCAGCGGCACGCGACGCATCGCAGCTCACCCCCGCACACCACTTCCCGATCAGCTCGTCCGTCACCCAGCCGGGTCGGGACCGGTCCTGCGCGCGGTCGGGCGACTCGGGTGCGTGCTCCTGCTCCGTGGTCATCCGGGCTCCTCGCTCGTACGGGAAAGACTCCGACCGGAACGCCTGCGCGATGCCCTCGCCGACACTCTTGTCGACCGCAGCACCCCTCGCTATGTTAATCGGAAATCACATCCTGGAACAAGCACTCATCCATGCCCGGCATCGCCAACTCCCTTCATCAATAGGCCTGCTGAGGCATTCGCGACACCAGGAAGGCAGCGAAGTCAATGACCAATCTCAGCCGCAGAAGGGCGCTTTCGCTCGGGGTCGCACTGGGCCTCGTGGGCGCGACGGGCTCCGGCACCGCATGGGCGTGGCCGCCGGCCGGCTCGCTCGCCGGCACCGGCACGGGCACCGATCCGGAGTACGTGTGGGACGACGAGGTGGACGAGCTGCTCGTCTCCCTGATCGAGGGCGGCCACATCCCCGCGGTCAACCGCGCGATGGAGTCCTGGGTCGACAACGACGACCCCCTGCCCACCGGCCTGCCGACCGCCCTGTCGGCGTACCTGCAGAAGGTGAACAGGCTGCCCTCCTGGGCGGATCGGACCAAACTGGCGCGCGCCGCCGACTTCAACCGGCGCAAGGACACCTACCTCTTCATGCTCTACGGCCTCGGCAGCGGGATCATGAGCACCGTGATCCCGCGCGAGGCCAGAAGCGTCTACTGGTCGGCGGGCGGTGCCGACATGAAGGACCGCGCGGCCAAGACGTTCACCTTCGGCTACGACCTGGCCGAGCTGGACGGCTTCGAACCGACCGGCCAGTTCGTGGTCACGGCCAACAAGACGCGCCTGGTGCATGCCGCCGTACGTCATCTGCTGCCGCAGTCGCCGCACTGGGCGGGCGACGCGGACCAGGACATCCCGATCAGCAATGCGGACATCCTGGTCACCTTCCACAGCCTCGGCACCTATGTGCGCCGGAAGCTGCTCGACTGGCAGGTGCCGTTCGACGCCGAGGACCAGGAGGCCTTTCTGCACAGCTGGCAGGTGGCGCTCCATCTGCTGGGCGTTCGCGACGAGTACATCCCCAAGTCGTGGGCCGACGCGGAGGCACAGTCGGAGCAGGTGCTCACGCCGATCCTCGCCCCCACGACCGAGGGCATCGCGCTGGCCGAGGACCTGCTCGGTCTGCCGTCCCAGGTCGACCTGGGCGTCACCCGCGGATTCCTCAACGAGTTCGTGCGCTACGTCCTGAGCGACGAGATCGGCGATTGGCTCGGCCTGAAGCGGGACCATGCGTCGGCGGGGCTGATCCGGGCCGCGTGGCCGGCGTTCATCAGGTTCCGCGAAGGGCTGACCCCTGTCATGCCCGGCGCCTTCTACCTGTTCGACCAGTTCGTCCGCGCACTGGCCATGGCCTTCCTGAACAACGGCAGTTCGGGCCGGACCACTCCCATCGTGATCCCGACGGGGAACAGGCCGAGCTCCTGAGCCACCGGCCCGCCGTCCGCCTGGTCCGGCTCAGACTCCCAGCGCGCCCACGACCAACTCGGTCACGGCGCCGCGGTGTTCGGGGCCGCCCCGGCGGCGCAGGCTCCGCCCGGCCTCGACCACCACACCGAACCCGGCGTGCACCAGGACCCGGGCCCGGCGCGGGTCGAGCTCGGGGCGGGCCTGCCTCAACTGCTCCTCCCAGACGGCGATGTGCTCACGCTGAGCCACGATCAGCGGGCGCTGCAGCTCGGCCGGCAGGCCGGCGAACTCGGCCTCGGCCACGCTGGTCAGTGCGGTGTGCTCGAAGCTGTACGCCACGTACGTGGCGGCGAGGGCCCGCACGGCGTCCCGGGGGCCGATCACATCCCGCAGGCTCCGGTCGACCGCGGCGGCCAGCAGACCGGCCGCCTGGAGGCAGGCCGCCGCCAGGATGTCGACCTTGCCCGGGTAGTGGCGGTAGAGCGCGGACGGCGTGAGCCCCACCGCCTCCGCGATCTGGCCGTTGGTGACGGTGGCGAAGCCGTCCCTGGCGAAGAGCGGGACGGCCGCATTGAGGATCTCCGCGCGCCGCGAGCGCGGCACCGGCAGCGGGGGCAGCTCGACCGGCCTGCCGCGCGCCCCTGCCGGCTCCGGGTCGGTCGCGGTGACACGCAGGGCGCAGTCGGACAGCAGTCCCTCGAGCCGGCCCTTGGCGACGGAGGTGCGATGCATCGTGATGGACCCGATGGCACCGAGGGCCGCCGCGACCCTCAACTGCAGCTCGGGCAGCGGGACTTCACCCTCTTCTTCGCGCACGGCCTCGGTGACCCGCCGGACGACGCGCGCGAACTTCCCTGCGAGCAGCCGCCGGTCCGTACGGTCGAGATACCTGGCCTCCCACCGGTACACACCCCCGGACGCCCGGTGGGCGACGGTGACCCGGGCCAGTGCCGTGAACACCTCCGCGGGCGCGGCGTCGGGCGGCAGCTCGTCGAGCACGGCGACGAGGCGGTCCACCATGCTGTGCGCGCACTCGGCGAACAGCGCGTACTTGTTGGGGAAGTGCCGGTACAGGGCCGCGGCGGAAATGCCGACGGCCGCGGCGATCTCCTCCATGGACGCCCCGTGATAGCCGCGCTCGCTGAAGCGCCGGCCCGCCGCCTCGACGATGAGCTGCCGGCGATTGCGGGGCCGGGTGGCGGTGATCGGCTCTGCGGTCATGGACGCACGCACGGATGCGGGGACTGGGCCATGACGTTCAGTGAACCACACGCCCGAGCGGCCAGGAGCTCCACTCCTGCGGGCGGCCCCGGCGGCGGCGGAACGATCGCACGTACGTGATTTCCCGTTAACAAAATCCGGCACGACGCATAGGCAGCAAGGGCGTTGAGCGGCACAATCACAAGGCCACGGCAGCCACCGTCCGATCCGGCCACCCGACAGGTTACGGAGTCCCCCATGTCGACCGACACGGCGCCCTCCTGGTCCTTCCGGCACCACTGGATGTCCCAGACGGCCACACACGCGATGATGCGCCCCGACAAGCCTGCACTGCGCCACCTCGGGCGGACCACCACCTGGGCCGAGCTGTCACGGCGGTCGCTGCAGCTGGCGGCCGCGTTCGCCGACCGCGGTGTCGCCGCGGGCGACCGGGTGGCGCTGCTCACGCTGAACCATCCGTGGTTCGTGGAGAGCGTGTTCGCGGCGAACAGCCTGGGGGCCATGGCCGTACCGCTGAGCTTCCGGCTCGCGCCGCCCGAGCTCGACTACATCCTCACCGATTGCACGCCTTCGGCGATCGTCGTCGACGCACGACTGCTGCCGCTGCTCCGGTCCGTGCCGTCCGCCGCCGCTGTCGGCACAGTCGTGGTGATCGGCGAACCGGACGACGCCCCCACCGCCTCAGGCGCCGCGCCTCTCGCGTACGAGGAGTTCCTATCCGCGTACGAGCCCATGGAACTGCCCGACATCAGCGAGGAGTCGACCGCGCTGATCATGTACACCTCGGGCACCACCGGCCGGCCGAAGGGTGTGATGCTGTCCCACCGCAACATGCAGGTACAGGCACTCACCTGCATCCGCGCGATGGAGATGTTCGACGACTCCGACATCGGCTTCCTGACCGCGCCGTTCTTCCACATCGCCGGTCTGGGGTCGATCGTGGCGAACATCGTCGTCGGCGGCACGGTCGTGATCCATCCGCTCGGCGCCTTCGACCCGCAGGCGGTCCTCGACGCGTACGAACGCGAGGGCGCCACCGTCGTGTTCAACGTCCCGCAGCAGTGGGATCTGATCTGCGCACAGCCGGGCATCGACAAGCGCGACCTGAAGCTGCGGATCATCAGCTGGGGGGCGGCTCCCGCGAGCGATGCGACCTTGCGGACGATGAGTGAGAAGTTCCCGGACGCACTCAATGTCGCCGTGTTCGGCCAGACCGAGACATCGCCGGTCACCTGTGTGCTCCGCGGCGAGGACTCCCTGCGCAAACTCGGCTCGGTCGGCCGTCCGATCCCCAGCATCCAGCACCGCATTGTCGACCCGGACATGAACGATGTCGCGGTGGGCCAGGTCGGTGAGATCGTCTACCGCGGTCCCACCCTCATGCAGGGGTACTGGCAGAAGCCGGAGGCGACCGCGGAGGCCTTCCACGGAGGGTGGTTCCACTCCGGTGACCTGGTCAGACGGGACGAGGATGGCTTCATCTGGGTGGTGGACCGCAAGAAGGACATGATCATCAGCGGCGGCGAGAACATCTACTGCGCCGAGCTGGAGAACGCGGTCGCCGCGCATCCCGCCGTACGGGAGGTCGCCGTGATCGGCAGGCCGGACTCCCGATGGGGTCAGATACCGGTCGCGCATGTCACGCTCGCCCCCGGCACCGAGCTGTCCCTGCACGACCTGACCGGGTACCTCGACGGCAGACTCGCCTCCTTCAAGTGGCCCAAGGATCTCGTGGTGGCCGCCGAACTCCCGCGCAACGCGGGCGGCAAGATCCTCAAGACCGCACTCCGTGCCCAGGACGCGGCACGGCTGCGGAAGCAGGACCACGGCTGACCCGATCCCCGCACCGGGAACAGCCGGTCACGCCTCCACGGTTGCACCAGCCGGAGGGTGCGTCCCCGCGCACCCGGACCGCCGTGCTTCCGCAGGAGGACTGCCCGATGACCGAACGCCCGCTGACCCTCATGGCCGTACATGCCCACCCCGACGACGAGGCCACCGGCACCGGCGGGATCCTCGCGCGCTATGCGGCCGAAGGCATCCGCACGGTCCTGGTGACCTGTACCGACGGCGCCTGCGGCGACGGCCCCGGAGGCGTCAAACCGGGAGAGCCCGGGCACGACCCGGCGGCCGTCGCCCTGATGCGCCGTGCGGAACTCGAGGCGAGCTGCGACATCCTGCAGGTCGGCGACCTGGAGATGCTGGACTACGCCGACTCCGGGATGACGGGCTGGCCGAGCAACGACGCCCCGGATTCCTTCTGGCAGACCCCGGTGGAGGAAGCCGCCGCCCGCCTCGCGGACCTCATGCGCCACTACCGCCCCGACGTGGTGGTCACCTACGACGAGAACGGCTTCTACGGCCACCCCGACCACATCCAGGCCCACCGCATCACCATGGCAGCTCTGCCGATGACCACGCTGACACCGAAGGTGTACTGGACGACGATGCCCCGCTCCGGGATGCAGCGGTTCGGTGAGATCATGCGGGACCTCGGCGAGGACATGCCCGAACCTGATCCCGCCGAGGCGGCCGCAATGGCCGAGATCGGCCTCCCCGACGACGAGATCACCACCTGGGTGGACACCACCGCCTACAGCGGCCAGAAGTTCGACTCCCTCGCCGCACACGCCAGCCAGGGCGAGAACATCATCTTCCTCAAGATGGGCAAGGAACGCTTCGCCGAACTGATGGGCACGGAGACCTTCCTGCGCGTCCAGGACCCCACCGGCAGCCCCACCCCCGAGACAAACCTCTTCACGGGCCTGCGCGGATAGGACTCGACCGCCCCCGGGACCCGGGCCGCACCGCCTCACCCACCGTAGAAGCTGAGCCGCACCTGCCGCCGCGGATTGTCCCTGTTCGTGTCGACCAGGCACACCGATTGCCACGTGCCCAGTTCCAGCGTGCCGTTGATGACGGGCAGGGTGGCGTGCGGAGGTACGAAGGCCGGCAGGACGTGGTCGCGGCCGTGGCCCGGGGAGCCGTGGCGGTGCCGCCAGCGGTCGTCGGCCGGTAGCAGGGTGTCCAGGGCGGCGAGCAGGTCGTCGTCGCTGCCGGCGCCGGTCTCGAGGACGGCGATACCGGCCGTGGCGTGCGGGACGAAGACATTGAGCAGGCCGTCGCGGCCGTGCGCCACCTCGGCGAGGAACGACTCGCAGCCGTGGGTGAGGTCGGTGACGCTCTCCCGTGAGCCGGTCGTCACGGACAGCAGGCGGGTGGTGAAGGGATCGGGCATGGTCCCCATGCTGGTGCACCCGGTGTCCCAGGAGCCGGTCATGGCGTCCGCGTGGCGAGACGCCGTTGACCGTGGGCAGGCTGTCTCGCTACGTTCAGCGGCATGTTGCGTTCAGCCATGCTCACCACGCGCGGTCACATCGACCTGCTGCGGGTGGCCTCCGCCGCCTGTCGCCGCGGCTGCTGACGTCCCCTCTCGCGCTTTCGCGCACCTCGTAACGCTGCCCTTCCCGGTGCCGTCACCGGCGTGATCGTGCCCCGGACGCACAGGGACACGGCCGGCCGGCCGCACGCAGGCGCGGTGTTCCGCACCCTTACGAGGTCGTGACGTCGGCTTCAGGTACTCCGAACCACCCGTATCCCGCACCACACCACCCGTTTCCCGCACCACCCGGTCGCTCCACACCCTCGGCCGGGCGGCCGCGCAGCCTGCGCGCGCTCCCAACTCCCCTTCCCTGGAGCCGTCATGAGCATCAGTCATGCTCCCCCGGACACACCGGATCCGCCGACCGCGGGCCTCGCCAAGTCGCCGGTTGCGGCGGAGAGTTCAGCCGCGGACCCAGCAGTGGGCGATCGCGGCTCGGCCGCGCCCGAGCTCGAGCGGCTCGTCTCCACCAAGGCCCGCGGCACTCGGACACCGCGCTGGATACGACGCACCTCGGGCCCGCTGCTCCTCCTCGCCCTGTGGCAAGTGCTCAGCGCCACCGGGACGTTGAGTCCCGATGTGCTCGCCTCGCCCGGCACCATCGCGACGGTGGCCGGCGACCTCGTATCGGACGGTTCGCTCACCTCGGCGATGGGGGTGTCGCTGCAACGCGTGGCACTCGGCCTGCTGTTCGGCGTGGTCGTCGGCACCTCGCTCGCCCTGGTGTCCGGGCTCTTCCGGATCGGTGAGGACCTGGTCGACGCGAGTGTTCAGATGCTGCGGACCGTGCCGTTCGTCGGCCTGATCCCGCTGTTCATCATCTGGTTCGGCATCGGCGAGGCACCGAAGATCGCCATCATCACCCTCGGTGTCTCCTTCCCGCTCTATCTGAACGTCTACGCCGGTATCCGCAACGTGGACGCCCAGCTGATCGAGGCCGGCCAGTCACTCGGACTCTCACGCCGGGGCCTCGTCCGCCATGTGGTCCTGCCCGGCGCGCTGCCCGGCGCGATGACGGGCCTCAGGTTCTCGCTCGGCATCGCCTGGCTGGCGCTGGTCTTCGCCGAGCAGGTGAACGCCGACTCCGGTCTCGGCTTCCTGATGGTGCAGGCACGTGACTTCCTGCGGACCGACGTGATCGTGGTCTGCCTGATCGTCTACGCCTTCCTCGGCCTGGCCGCCGACTTCGTCGTCCGTACTCTCGAAAGGCTGTTGCTGCGATGGCGACCGACGTTCACCGGACAGTGACCGACCAGGACGCGCCCGTGCAGAGCGGTGCGCCGGCCGCCGTACGCGTACAGGGGCTGACTCGTTCGTTCGGCGGACGCAGGGTGATCGACGATCTCGAACTCACCGTGCGTCCGGGCGAGTTCGTGGCCCTGCTCGGTCGCAGCGGCTGCGGGAAGTCGACCCTTCTGAAGATCCTCGCGGGGCTCGACCGGGAGATCGACGGTTCGGTCCTGGTGCCGCGCAGGCGGGCCACCGCGTTCCAGGCGCCGCGTCTGATGCCGTGGAAGAAGGTCTGGCGCAATGTGCTGCTCGGGCTTCCGGGCCGCCCGCCGCGTTCCCGCGCGGAGGCCGCCCTGGAGGAGGTGGGTCTGGCGCATCGCTCCGAGGCCTGGCCCAAGACGCTTTCCGGAGGCGAGGCACAGCGCGCCTCGCTCGCCCGCGCGCTGGTGCGCGAGCCCGATCTGCTGCTGCTCGACGAGCCGTTCGGCGCGCTCGACGCCCTCACCCGGATCAAGGCCCAGCGGCTTGTCGCCGAGTTGTGGCAGCGCCGCGGGTGCGCCGTGCTCCTGGTCACGCACGACGTGGAGGAGGCCATTCTGCTCGCCGACCGCGTCCTGGTCATGGACGACGGGGTCATCGCCCACGAGGCACCGGTCGCGCTCGACCGCCCGCGGGACATCGCCGACCCCCGATTCGGCGAACTGCGCGCCGAACTCCTCGACCGTCTCGGGGTGGAGGCAACGGCGCCCCAGGCCGCCTGAGCCGCCGCGAGCCCCACACGGCGCCCGACCCCCTCCGCACACCCGACCCCACACCCACCATCCCCTTGCACCAATCGATGAACGGACCCCGGATGCGACCACGCCGCATACTCCCCGCCCTGCTCCTGCCGCTGTCCCTGCTCCTCGCCGCCTGCGGCGGTGCGTCGTCCGCGAACTCCGACGGCTCGGGCCTCGGGGACAGCGGCACCGACGGCAAAGGGTCGGTGACCCTCAACGTCGGTGACCAGAAAGGCGGTTCGGAAGCTGTCCTGCGGGCCGCCGGTGAACTCGACGATCTGGACTACAAGATCAAGTGGTCCACCTTCACCTCGGGACCGCCCCTGCTCGAAGCCGTCAACGCCAAGGCCGTCGACATCGGCGCGGTCGGCAACACTCCCCCGGTCTTCGCCGCCGGCGCCGGATCCAAGATCACCGTGGTGAGCGCCACCCACGGCGCGGCCGCCGGAGACGCCATCCTGGTGCCGAAGGACTCCTCGCTGCGCAAGGTGAGCCAGCTCAAGGGCAAGTCCATCGCGGTGGCCCAAGGCAGCTCCGCGCACTACCAGTTGGTCGCCCAGCTCCGTAAGAACAAGCTGTCCCTGGACGACATCCAGGTGAAGTACCTGCAGCCGGCCGATGCGCTGGCCGCGTTCACCGGCGGCAAGGTGGACGCCTGGGCCGTATGGGACCCGTACACCTCGCAGGCCCTGCACGCCAAGCAGGGGCGGGTGCTGACCGACGGCGACGGCATCGTCAACGGCCTGGCCTTCAATGTCGCCGCACCCGGCGCGCTCGCCGACAAGAAGAAGTCGAAGGTGATCGCCGACTATCTGAAACGGCTCCAGCGGGCGCAGGACTGGTCCTTCAAGCACCCCGAGGAGTGGGCGAAGGTCTGGGCGAAGGAGACCAAGCTGCCCTACGAAGTGGCGCTCGACGCGGTGAAGCGGACCACCGGCACCCGGGTGCCCGTCGCGGTCGACCAGGACGTGATCGATTCCGAGCAGGAGATCGTCGATGTCTTCGCGGACCTGAAACTCATCCCGCGGCGCGTGAAGTTCGGCGATTTCGTAGACACCCGCTTCAACGGCGACCTGCCGCCGTCCTCCACCGAGCCCCGCAGCTACAAGGAGTCCTGATCATGTCCGTTCATCTGCACTGGTTCCTGCCCACCGGCGGTGACGGCCGCACCCTGGTCGACCGGCACGCCTACACCGACGGCGGTATCAAGCGTTCCAAGATCACCCCGGTGAGCGGCGTTCGGGCTCCGGACATCGAGTATCTGGCGCAAATAGCCAAGGCCGCCGAACAGTTGGGCTTCGAGGCCGTACTCACCCCGACCGGCACCTGGTGCGAGGACGCCTGGCTGACCACGGTGGCACTCGCCCAGCACACCGAACGGCTGAAGTTTCTGGTCGCGTTCCGGCCCGGGGTGATCTCCCCGGTCCTGGCGGCGCAGATGGCGTCGACGTATCAGCGCATCACCCGCGGGCGGCTGCTTCTGAACGTGGTCACCGGCGGGGACTCCACCGAGCAGCGGCGGTTCGGCGACCATCTGGACCACGACCGCCGGTATGCACGGACGGACGAGTTCCTGTCGGTGGTCCGTGGCGTGTGGGAGGGCAAGCCGTACGACTTCGACGGCGAGCACTACCAGGTGGAGGGCGGTCTGACCGCGCTGCCGCCCGAGCCCCGCCCGGAGATCTTCTTCGGCGGTTCGTCGGCGGCCGCGGGGCCGGTCGCGGCCCGGCACTCGGACGTGTATCTGACCTGGGGCGAGCCGCCGGAGCAGGTGAAGCAGAAGATCGACTGGATCCGGGGGCTCGCGGAGGCCGAGGGGCGGACGGTGCGCTTCGGCATCCGCCTGCACTCCACCTCGCGGGACTCGTCGAAGGACGCCTGGGCGACGGCGAACCGGCTCCTTGACGACCTCGACCCGGAGACCGTGGCGGCCGCGCAGCAGGCGCTGCGCCGCAGCGAGTCGGTGGGCCAGCAGCGCATGCTGGCCCTGCACGGGGGCTCCCGGGACGACCTGGAGATCTCGCCGAATCTGTGGGCGGGCGTGGGCCTGGTGCGCGGCGGGGCGGGCACGGCCCTGGTCGGCAGCCACGCCGAGGTGGCGGACCGGATCGAGGAGTATCACGCGCTCGGCGTGGACCACTTCGTGCTGTCCGGCTACCCGCATCTGGAGGAGGCGTACTGGTTCGGCGAGGGGGTCGTCCCGGAGCTTGGGGCGCGCGGTCTGCTGCCTCGGCTCCCGGCCTCTCCGCTGACCGGGGTGCCGGCGTCCAACGGCCGTCCGGCGTCCGCTCCGGGCGGTGCGCCGCTGCTGGTGGCCGGCGGGCGGTGAGTGGGTGACCGGTCCGGGTGCGCGCCCGGGCCGGTCCCTCCCGACCCGGTCACCGATCGCCCAAGGCGGACTCACCTGGCGGGAAGAATGCTCACCACACCCCGGTTAGTAGAAGCGTGAACTATATCGGGACACCAGACGCACGCCCGCTCTCCGGCGGCCCACGCACGACCGACGTGGTCGTGATCGGCGCGGGACAGGCCGGGCTCTCTGCCGCCTACCACCTGCGCCGGTCGGGTTTCGAGCCCGGCCGGGACTTCGTGGTGCTGGACCATGCGCCCGCACCGGGCGGCGCCTGGCAGTTCCGCTGGCCGACCCTGACGTACGCGAAGGTGCACGGGATGCACGCACTGCCGGGCATGGAGCTGACCGGTGCGGATCCGGAGCGTCCGTCCTCCGAGGTCATCGGTGAGTACTTCACCCGGTACGAGGAGACCTTCGATCTGCGGGTACGGCGCCCCGTGGACGTACGGGCGGTGCGCGAGGGCGCGGGCGGGCGCCTGACGGTGGAGACCTCGGCGGGTGACTGGTCGGCACGCGCCGTGATCAGCGCCACCGGGACCTGGGACCGTCCGTTCTGGCCGCGCCATCCGGGCCAGGAGACCTTCCGCGGACGGCAGTTGCACACGGCTCAGTACCCGGGGCCGGAGGAGTTCGCCGGTCAGCGGGTCGTCGTGGTGGGCGGGGGCACCTCCGGCGTCCAGCATCTGCTCGAGATCGCGCCGTACGCCGCAGAGACGACCTGGGTGACACGGCGCGAACCGGCCTTCCGGGAGGGGCCGTTCGACGAAAGTGACGGCCGGGCCGCGGTGGCCCTGGTCGACGAACGGGTACGGCGCGGACTGCCGCCGCAGAGTGTGGTGTCGGTGACGGGATTGCCGGTCACCGAGGCGGTGCGGCGCGGACGCGAGGACGGCGTACTGAACAGGCTGCCGATGTTCGACCGGATCACCCCCGACGGTGTGGCCTGGGACGACGGGCGGCGGATCGACGCGGACGTCATCCTCTGGGCCACCGGCTTCCGCGCCTCGGTGGCGCATCTCGCGCCGCTGCGGCTGCGCGAGCCCGGCGGCGGCATCCGCGTCGAGAACACCCGTGCCGTACGGGATC
The DNA here is from genome assembly GCF_003429565.1 of Streptomyces triticagri. Classification (GTDB taxonomy): domain Bacteria; phylum Actinomycetota; class Actinomycetes; order Streptomycetales; family Streptomycetaceae; genus Streptomyces; species Streptomyces triticagri. Next base: position 127,606 of record NZ_QUAK01000149.1, on the reverse strand, counting down.
GCCGGGTGCATCTGGTGGGGTACGGGCCGTCCGCCAGCACCATCGGGGCGAACCGGGCGGGCCGCGCCGCGGTCCGCGAGATCCGGCAGCTGCTCGCCGGCCGGCCCGCCCTGGTGGGCTGACCGGCCGGGAGGTGTGCGTCAGGACGATGCGTTCTTGCCCTGCTGCTTCTGATTGCGGTTGAACTCGTCCACGTTGCGCTGGTGTTCCTCGAAGTCCGAGGTGAAGCGGGTGTCGCCCTTCTTGACCGTGACGAAGTACAGCCAGTCGCCCTGCGGCGGGCTGGTCGCGGCCCGCATCGCCTCGTCACCCGGGTTCGCGATGGGGGTGGGCGGCAGGCCCATGCGGGCGTAGGTGTTGTACGGGCTCTCGACCCTGGTGTCGGCGGCCTTGGTGTTCAACGTGGTGCGGTTGAGCGCGTAGTTGACCGTGGAGTCCATCTGCAGGGGCATGCCCTGACTCAGCCGGTTGAGGACGACCCGGGCGACCTTTCCCATCTCCTTGGGTGTCTCCGCCTCGGCCTGCGCGATGCTCGCGATGGTCACGGTCTGGTAGACGGAGACCGAGTTCTGCTCGGCGCCCGCGGCGATGGGAGACGCCCCGAACTTCTTGCCGGCCGTGGCGACCATGTAGGAGAGCAGCGACTCGGGCGTGGACTTCTCCCCGAGGGGATACGTGGCCGGGAAGAGATAGCCCTCGGGATTGCCCCCGGCCTCCTTCGGAAGCTTCAGCTTCGCCTTGGCGGCGGCCTTCTTCGTGGTGCCCTCAGGCTTGCCCAGAGCCTTGTCGACCGCCTCGTACACCTGGGCAGTACGCCAGCCCTCGGGGACCACGAGGGCCTCGGGCCGCTCCGAGGAGTCGTCGAGCAGCAGGAACGGAACGGCGACGGCCGCCCCTGCGACCAGAGCGCCGGTCAGCAGGAGTGCCCCGCGACCTCGGCGGGTCAGCCGGATCTTGCCCCGGCCGGGACTGTCGTTCAGCACATTTCACCTCGCGATGTCGTGCGCCCGACCCGGGCGGCCGGAGCTCGGCCTGGGTCCGGGTGTGATCCCGGGAGGGCGCGGCAGCATGCGGGCACGCTAACCCGACGTAGCGGCTATATCCGGCACATCCGGATCAGCAGGCATATTTTCATCCAGCGGGCTCCAGCTGGGCATCCCGGTGGACCAGCGCGGCGTACCTGCCGTCGACCGCCATCAGGGATGCGTGCGTGCCGCGCTCGACGATGCGCCCCGCGTCCAGGACGACGATCTCGTCGGCCGAGCGGACCGTGGAGAGGCGGTGCGCGATGGTGATCGTGGTGCGGCTCGCCGCGAGGGAGTCGAGGGCCTGCTGCACGGCGTGCTCGGTGCGGGTGTCGAGCGCGCTGGTCGCTTCGTCCAGAACGAGTACGGCCGGGTCCCGGAGGATGGTGCGGGCTATCGCGAGGCGCTGCTTCTCGCCTCCGGAGAAGCGGTGGCCGCGCTCGCCGACCACGGTGTCGTAGCCCTCGGGGAGCGCCGCGATGTGGTCGTGGATCTGGGCGGCTCGGGCGGCCGTGTACAGCTCCTCGTCGGTGGCGTCCGGCTTGGCGAAGCGGAGGTTCTCGGCGACCGAGGCGTGGAAGAGGTAGGTCTCCTGAGAGACGACGCCGATCGCCCGGGCCAGGGAGTCGAAGTCGAGGTCGCGCACGTCCACCCCGTCCAGGGTGACGCTGCCGGCCGTGACGTCGTACAGCCTGGGGACGAGGTGGCTGAGGGTGGACTTGCCGGAGCCGGTGGCGCCGACCACTGCGAGGCTGCCGCCGGCCGGGACGGTGAGGTCGATGCCCGCGAGGACCGGTGCACCGGCCGCGTCGTAGCGGAACTCGACGTCCTTGAAGCGGATCTCTCCGCGCGGTGCGGTCAGGCGGCGGGGGTGGTCCGGCTCGGTGATGTCGACCGGCAGGTCGAGGTACTCGAAGATGCGCTGGAAGAGGGCGAGCGAGGTCTGGATCTGGACGCCCGTGGAGAGCAGGCTGACGGTGGGCCGGAACAGGCCCTGCTGCAGCGACACGAAGGCCACCAGAGTGCCGAGCGAGATCGCCGGACCGCCGAGGTGCAGGGCGACGCCGGCCGCCCAGTAGATGACCGCGGGCATCGCGGCCATCACGATGCCGATGACGGACATGCGCCAGCGGCCCGCCATGTTGGACCGGACCTCCAGGTCGATCAGGCGCTCCGACTCGGTGGCGAACGAGCGGGTCAGGGAGTCGGACCTGCCCATGGTGCGGCCGAGCAGGATGCCGCTCACGGAGAGCGATTCGGTGACGGTGGCGGCCATGGCCGCCATCTGCTTCTGGCGCTGCGTGGCGATCCTCCGGCGCTCGCGGCCGACCCGGCGGCTGATCCAGACGAAGAGCGGCAGCAGCAGGAGGGAGACGGCGGTCAGCCGCCAGTCGAGGGCGAGCATGGCGATCACCGTCGCCACCACGCTGGTCAGATTGGACACCAGGGAGGTCGCGGTGGTGGTGACCGTCGCCTGCATGCCGCCGATGTCGTTGGCTATACGGGACTGGACCTCGCCCGTTCTGGTGCGGGTGTAGAAGGCGAGCGACATGGACTGCAGGCGGCTGTAGACCGCGGTGCGCAGATCGTGCATGACGCGCTGGCCGACCGTGGTGGAGATCAGGGTCTGCAGGACACCGAAGACGCTGCTGAGCACGGCACCGGCGATCATGCCGAGGGCGAGCAGACCGAGCAGGCCCGTACGCCCCTGTGGGATCGCGGTGTCGAGGATCTCCTTGAGCAGGAACGGCGTGGCCACGGAGACCAGGGACGCGGCGCCCACGAGCAGCCCGACGAGGGCGAGGCGGCCGCGGTACGGGCGGAACAACCGGACGATGCGCCTCAGCTGTCGGGGCTGCTCCGGATCGGGTGGCCGGGGGTCGAGCGGCCTGGAGTCGGGCGGCCTGGAGTCGGCCGCTTTCCAAGGGCTGGATTCTGGGTGCAGTTCGGGGCTTTGCATGGGCTCCTACGGAGGGTGGGACGCCAGGGACTTCGAGAGCATAGCTCACTGTTACCTATATGCACAATGAGCAGAGTCCTGATAGGCTCCGCGGCATGACGACCCCCGACGGCGACGGACTTCTCGCCGAGCAACTGCTGCGCCTCACCCGTCGGCTGCACCGCATCCAGAAGCGCCACCTGGAGCCGGTGGGCATCACCCCGGCGCAGGCCCGGCTACTGCGCACGCTCACGCACTTCGACGCACCGCCGCGGATGGCGGACATCGCGCAGCGTCTCGAGGTGGTCCCGCGCGCGGTGACCACACTGATCGACGGCCTGGAGGCGAGCGGCGCCGTGCGGCGCGTGCCGGATCCGGACAATCGCAGGGTGATCCGCATCGAGCTGACCGAAAGGGGCCGCGAAGTACTGCGCGCCCTGCGCAACGCGCGCCGGGCCGCCGCAGAGGACATCCTGGCTCCATTGACCGCCGACCAGCGCGGCGAGCTCGGCGGCCTGCTGTCGGCCCTCATAGACGGTGACCGTCGGCCGGCCTGACCTGCGAGGCAGGGACCCGGCCTGCGAGGCAGGGACTCGCCACCCCGCCCGAAGCCCGCGGCGCCGGATCGGAGATCATCGCCGGAGCGACGCCGACGACCTGAGGAGTGTGTCCATGCCTCTGCTGGAGCCCGACCCGGACGCCCTGCGCCCCACCGCGCGCGAGGCGGGACCGTCACCCGACCGGGTGCCGGACCGGCAGGCGCACGGCACGCCCGAGCCGCTGCGCGGCGACCTGGTGGCCCTGCTCGGCGCGGACAAGGTGCTCACCAAGATCTCCGACCTGGTCAAGTACGCCTCGGACGCCAGCCCCTACCGCTTCCTGCCGCAGGTCGTGGTGGTCGCCGAGGACATCGACGACGTCTCCGCCGTCCTCTCGTACGCCCACGGAAGGGGCCGCGAGGTCGTCTTCCGCGCGGCCGGCACCTCGCTGAACGGCCAGGCGCAGGGCGAGGACATCCTGGTCGACGTGCGCAAGCACTGGGCCGGCATCGAGGTGCTCGGCGACGGCGAGCAGGCACGGATCGGCCCCGGCACCACGGTCGTACGGGCCAACACCACCCTGTCCCGGCACGGCCGGGTGCTCGGCCCCGACCCGGCCAGCGCGATCGCCTGCACCCTGGGCGGCGTGGTGGCGAACAACGCCTCGGGCATGACCGCCGGCACCACCCGCAACTCGTACCGCACCCTCTCCTCGCTGACCTTCGTACTGCCGTCCGGCACGGTCGTCGACACCGCGGAGCCGGACGCCGACGAGCGTCTCGCGCACGCCGAGCCCGCGCTCTGCGAAGGGCTGCTCGCCGTCAAGCGGGAGATCGAGGCGGACGCGGATCTTGTCAAGCGCATCCGCGCCAAGTACGAGATCAAGAACACCAACGGCTACCGCCTCGACGCCTTCCTCGACGGATCCACCCCGGTGGAGATCCTGCGCGGTCTGATGGTGGGGTCCGAGGGCACCTTCGGCTTCATCGCCGAGGTCGTCTTCGACACGCTGCCGCTCGACCGGAAGCTGTCGACTGCCCTGCTCTTCTTCCCCTCGCTGACGGCCGCGGCGGCCGCCGTGCCGAAGTTCAACGAAGCGGGCGCGCTCGCCGTGGAGTTGATGGACGGCAACACCCTGCGGGCCTCGGTGAGCGTGCAGGGCGTCCCGGCCGACTGGGCGGAGCTGCCCAGGAACACGACGGCGCTCCTGGTCGAGTTCCGTGCGCCGGACGACGAGGCGCGCGAGGCGAACGAGGAGGCTGCCGCACGGGTCCTCGAGACCCTGGACCTGGTGGCACCGGTGCCGTCGGTGACCAATGAGTTCACCCGGGACGCCGGGACGATCGCCGGGTACTGGAAGGCGCGCAAGGCCTTCGTGACGGCCGTCGGCGGCTCCCGTCCCTCGGGCACGACGCTGATCACGGAGGACTTCGCGGTCCCGCCCTCGCGGCTCGCCGACGCCTGCGCCGCACTGCTCGAACTGCAGGAGAGGCACGGCTTCGACGCGGCGGTCGCCGGCCACGCGGCCCATGGGAACCTGCACTTCCTGCTCGCCTTCGACGCGGGCAAGCCGTCCGACGTGGACCGCTATGCCGCGTTCATGGACGAGTTCTGCGCGCTGACCGTCGAGCGCTTCGACGGATCCCTGAAGGCCGAGCATGCGACGGGACGGAACATCGCGCCGTTCCTCGAGCTCGAATGGGGCCCGCGCGCCACCGAACTGATGTGGCGCATCAAGCAGATCATCGATCCGGACGGCGTGCTCGCACCGCGCATCGTCCTGGACCGCGACCCCCGCGCCCATCTGCGCGGCCTCAAGACGATCCCGAAGGTCGAGCAGATCGCCGATCCCTGCATCGAGTGCGGCTTCTGCGAACCGACCTGCCCCAGCCACGACTTGACCACCTCGCCGCGCCAACGGATCGTGCTGCGCCGCGAGATGATGCGCCAGCCGAGCAGCTCCCCGGTCGAGGGCGAACTGCTCGATTCGTACGGCTACGACGCGATCGACACCTGCGCCGGCGACTCGACGTGCAAGCTGGCCTGTCCCGTGGGCATCGACACCGGCGCGATGATGAAGGACTTCCGGCACGAGCGGCACTCCTCGCGAGAGGAGCGCATCGCCGCCCTGACGGCGAAGAACTTCCGGATCGTGGAGGCCTCCGCCCGCCTTGCGGTGGCCGCCGCGGACCGGATCAGTGACCGGCTGCTCGGCTCCGTGACCCGCGCCGCCCGCAAGGCGGTCCGGCCGGATCTGGTGCCGGAGTGGCTGCCCGAGATCCCCGGCGCCGCGCCCCGTCGTATGCCCAGTACGTCACGGGTCGGGGCGAAGGCGGTGTACTACCCGGCGTGTGTGAACCGGATCTTCGGCAAGTCCGAGGGCAGGCGCGGCCCTTCGCTGTCCCAGGCGATGGTGGCGGTGTCGGCACGGGCCGGAAAGCCGGTGTGGATCCCGGGAGACGTGGCGGGCACCTGCTGTTCCACCATCTGGCACTCCAAGGGTTACGCCGAGGGCAACAGGGTGATGGCGAACCGCATCGTCGAGGCCGCCTGGGGATGGACGGCCGGCGGCAAGCTGCCGCTGGTGGTGGACGCCTCGTCCTGCACCCTTGGCATCGCCCACGAGGTGGTCCCCTATCTGACCGACGAGAACAGGGAGTTGCACGCCGAGCTCGAGATCGTCGACTCCCTGGTGTGGGCCGCGGACGAACTCCTGCCGCATCTCACGGTGCTGCGGAAGCTGGGCTCCGCGGTGGTGCACCCCACGTGCTCGATGCGTCATCTGGGCGACGAGGCGCAGCTGGTCGCCGTCGCGGAGGCGTGTGCCGAGGAGGTGGTGGTGCCGGACGACGCGGAATGCTGCGGGTTCGCCGGCGACCGCGGCCTGCTGCACAAGGAGCTGACTCAGTCGGCGACGGCGGGTGAGGCCGCCGAGGTGCGCTCGCGTCCGTACGACACCTATGTCTCGGCCAATCGCATGTGCGAGATCGGCATGGACCATGCGACAGGGCGGAGTTACCGCTCCGTCCTCTTCGAGCTGGAGCGGGCGACACGCCCCGGACAGCGGCCAGTGAGCCGCTGACCGACTGTCGTACGAGGGGCCCGGCGCTTGTTCGCGCAGGGCCCCTCGCTGCATGCATCTGCGCATAACCGCGTATCTGATGCTCGTTCACTGCTCGGTACATGCGCACCCTTGCAAAAAACTCCAACTACCGGTCCCCTCAAGCCTCTTGCGCACCGTCCGTCGCGCGGCCAAGGTAGCCACCGCAGTGGCACCATCCCGCAAACGACGGAGGTCCGATGCACGACGGTCCGGAGCACCACGAGAACGCGACACCGCAGCCCGACGAAACCGACGGATTCTCCCGCCGTTCCGTGCTGCGCACGGCCGGAATCGCCGGTGCGGGACTGGGACTCGGCGCCTTCGCCGGCGGCACGGCACAGGCCGCGCCCGGAGAGCCTGCCGCGGCGTCGGCAGCGGCCGCAGCGCCGAAGAGACAGGGCGAGACCATGATCGGCGTGCCCTTCGAGGGGCGCGCCACCGTCCGGGTCGGGATCATCGGCCTGGGCAACCGCGGCGGCAGCATGATCGATCTCTTCCTCGCGATACCGGGCGTACGGGTCGTCGCCCTCTGCGACCCGGTCAAGGACAAGACGGCCGCGGCCGCGAAGAAGGTCACCGACGCGGGCCAGCCCGCTCCGGCCACGTACACCAAGGGCGAGCACGACTACGAGAAGCTCCTGGAACGCCAGGACGTCGACTTCGTGTACGTCGCCACCCCGTGGGAACTCCACTTCCCGATGGCCAAGGCGGCGATGCTGAGCGGCAAGCATGTCGGCGTGGAGTGTCCGATCGCGATGGAACTGCGCGAGCTGTGGGCGCTCGTGGACCTCTCGGAGCGCACCCGCAGGCACTGCATGCAGCTGGAGAACTGCGCCTACGGCAAGAACGAGATGCGCGTGCTGCGGATGGCGCACGCGGGCCTCTTCGGCGAACTGCTGCACGGGGCAGGTGCGTACAACCACGATCTGCGCGGCCTGATGTTCGATCCGGAGTACTACGAGGGCCCGTGGCGGCGGCTGTGGCACACCCGGCTGCGCGGCGATCTCTACCCGAACCACGGCTTCGGGCCCGTGGCCAACTACATGGATGTGAACAGGGGCGACCGCGTCACCCACATCTCCAGCTTCGGCACCCCGGCGCTCGGTCTCGCCGAGTACCGCAAGGCGAACATGCCGTCGGGCGACCCGAGTTGGAAGGAGACCTATATCGGCAGTGACCGGACGATCAGCCTGGTCCAGACGGCCAAGGGGCGGGTCATCCGTCTCGAGCACGATGTGTCGACTCCGCATCCGTACAGCCGTATCAACAGCCTCGGCGGCACCAAGGGCGTCTTCGAGGACTATCCCGAGCGGATCTATCTCGAGCCGGAGCACACCGACGACGAGTGGAAGGACTTCGGCGACTACGCGGAGTGGGACCACTGGCTGTGGAAGGAGCACTCCGACCCGCCGGGCGGTCACGGCGGCATGGACTACATCATGATCTTCCGTCTGATGCAGACCATGCAGCTGGGCCTCGTCCCTGACTTCGACGTGTACGACGCGGCGACCTGGACCGCGCCGGTGCCGTTGAGCCATGCCTCGATCAAGGCGAAGGGCGCCCCGCAGGAGATTCCCGACTTCACCCGTGGTCTGTGGAAGAAGGAGCGGCCGGGGATGGACTCGGAGAAGCCGGAGGGCTGAGCGGTCCGCTGAACGCCGTGGGTCCGGCCGCTGTGCTTCGGCCGGGCCCACCGTCGTTCAGGAGCGGGCCAGTTGAGCCTTGTCGCCCATGACCACGACCGGCTTCTGCGCCGGATCGAGGGTGCGCAGCAGATGCTCCATGGCCGAGCGCGACAGGCTCACACACCCCGAGGTCCCGCTGCCGTGGTCCATGTGCAGCCAGATGGAGCCGCCCTTGGACTGGCCCTGCGGCCGCGTCGGGTCGTTGGGCGGGGTGCCCTTGACGCGGTTGTAGTCGATGGCGATGACCAGGTCGAAGTCGTGCCAGTGCGTCTTGGGCCAGTAGCGCGGTGCGGCGAACGCGCCGGACTGGGTGTAGGGGAGGCCGGCGTCGGGCGCACGGTCGGGGTCGGCGAGCACTCCCCCGGCGTCCGTGAGGGTGTAGACACCCACCGGGCTGCGCTTGTCGCCCTCGCGGTGGTCGGTGCTCCAGCCCTTCTTGCCGTTGTGGCCCTGCCAGGAGCGGTCTCGGTCCCAGGTCTTGCCGTGCTTGGAATACAGGACGACGGTGGACTTCGCCGAATCCGGTCCCTCGCCGTACACCGCGACGACCTGGCGGGCCGAATCGGGGATGCGGTCCTGCAGCCGGTCGCCGACGCCGGGGATGCGCTGGAGTTTCGTACTGGGGCTCGCAGTCGGCGAGCGCGACTGGGTCGAGCCGCCGTCCTGTGCGGCGGAGTCCTTCGCGCCGTCCGACGATCCCCCGCAGGACGTCAGGGCGAGCAGGCAGGCGAGTGTGCCGGCGGTCGCGGTCCAGGTCCGTCGGGCGGCCGAGGCGGATATGCGCATGGGCCCCATCGTCGCACCCGCTCCGCGGGAACCTCGCCCTCGCTCAACCGGCCGACCGGGGAATGACCTGATCTTTGCCGGGGGCCGAAAAACCGTTTGCCTCGGGCGCCCGGCCGGGGCAGCCTTGCACGGTTTCCTCCCTGTCCCGCCCCCTTGTCCCACCTCCGTCGTCCGCCGTGTGCGGCGGAGGTCCCGTCCGTTTCGCCGCCGGTGTCCCGCCCCGTATCGGGCACCGGCGACCTCCACCGTCCGCACCACCACAGCCGAGTTCTGGGACGTCATGCAGATCAGTCACCTTCCGTATTCCGACCCGGGTGTGCCGGACGCGCGCTCGGGGCCCCGGTTCCTCTTCTGGCTCGGGCGCAATCAGCTGGGCGGCCAGCTGAAGTCGCTCGCGTGGGGCCTCGTGCACTTCGGTGCGGTGATGGGGCTGCCCTTCGGGGTGGGGCTGGCGGTGCAGGCCGTGGTGGACCGCTCGGGCGCCGGTCTGGCGCTGACCGGCGGCTTCATCGCGCTGTGCGGCCTGGGTATCGCCCTCGGTGACACGATGCTGCACCGCTCCGCCGTGACGAACTGGATCACGGCCTCCGCGCGTGTGCAGCAACTGCTGGCCCGCCGCACGGCGCGACTCGGCTCCACATTGACCCGCCAGGTGGCGGCCGGTGAGGTGGTCGCGGTGTCGACCGGTGACGTGGAGAAGATCGGCTGGTTCGTCGAGGCCGTCTCGCGCTTCACGGCCGCCGCGCTCACCGTCGTCCTCGTGTGCATCGGCCTGACCGTGTACCAGCCGGCGCTGGGGGTCGTGGTCGCCGTGGGAGTGCCGATCCTGGCGCTCGGCGTGATTCCGCTGCTGCCCCGGGCGACCCGGCTGGCCGATGTGCAGCGGACGAAGGCCGGCCGCGCCACCGAGCTGGCCTCCGACACCGTCGCGGGCCTGCGCGTGCTGCGCGGCATCGGCGGCGAGGAGCTGTTCCTCCGGCGCTACCGCGGTGCCTCCCAGGAGGTGCGCGGCGCGGCCGTGCGCAACGCCCGTATGTGGGCGCTGATCAGCGGCGTCCAGATCCTGCTGCCGGGCCTGCTGCTCGTCGTCGTGGTCTGGTACGGAGTCGGCCTGGTCTCGGAGGGCCGGATCCCGGTCGGTGAACTCGTCACCGTGTACAGCGCGGTCATGCTGCTCACCTATCCGCTGCGGCACTTCGAGGAGATCGCGATGGCGTACTCGTTCTCCCGGCCGTCCGCCCAGCGCGCGGCCCGGGTGCTGAGCCTGCGCCGCACCTCCCACGAGGGCGACCGCCCGGCCACGGAGATCGACGGCTCACCGGCCGGCGATCTGTACGACGCTGCGACGGGCATGCTCGCACCTGCCGGGCGGCTGACCGCGGTCGTCTGCGGCGATCCCGATGCGGCCGGGCGGCTGGCGGAGCGGCTCGGCGGGCATGCGGCGCTCGACGAGTCGACGCCGCCGGAGCCGTCGGCCCTGCTCGGCGGGGTGGCTCTGGACGACGTGGAGCTCGGCGCGGCGCGCACCGCCGTGCTCGTCCAGGACAAGGACCCGGTGCTTCTTTCGGGCACCCTGCGCGAACTGCTCGACGTGCCGGCTTCCGGGAAGGTCGCCGCCGAGGACGCGCTGGCGGCGGCGGAGTGTGGCGATGTGCTCGATGCGCTGCGCCAGGCCGCGGTCGACGGGGCCGACGCCATGGACGCGCCGATCACCGAGCGCGGCCGCTCGCTCTCCGGTGGCCAGCGCCAGCGCCTTGCGCTCGCCCGCTCCCTGGTGACGGACCCGGAGGTGCTCGTACTCGACGAGCCCACCTCCGCCGTGGACTCCCACACCGAGGCGCGGATCGCCGACGGGCTCCGCTGGCTGCGGAGCGGACGTACGACGGTGGTCCTGACCTCGTCCCCGCTGGTCCTCGACCGGGCCGAACGGGTCGTCCTGGTGCACGACGGCGCGGTCGCCGCGGTCGGTGTGCACCGGGAGCTGATCCGGACCGATCCCCGCTACCGGGCCGTGGTCACCCGCGAGACCGACGACGAACGTGCCACGGACGAACCGCACGCCTCCGCGTACCGCGCGGACTGCGAGGCGGACCGCGACGACTACAACGCCTGCAACGACTACACCATCGAGGAGACAGCATGATCGGCGTGGCGCCTCCGGATCATGATCCGGCGGCTCCCCGGACCGCCACCACCCTGCCGGTGGGCAGCACGCCGACGGTGCGTACGTATGTGCGTGAACTGCTGCGCCGTCACCGCAGGGCGTTCCTGATCCTGGTCGGAGCGAACGTCACCGCGGTGGTCGCCTCGATGGTCGGCCCCTCCCTTCTCGGCACACTGGTCGAGCGCGCCGAGGCGGGGGCCGGCGAACTCCATCTGGGGCGCACCGTCGCGCTGTTCGTCGCGGCGCTCGTGGTGCAGGCCGTCTTCGTACGGCTGGTCCGGCTGCGGGGGGCGATGCTGGGCGAGCAGATGCTCGCGGACCTGCGGGAGGACTTCCTCGTACGCTCCGTGGGTCTGCCTCCCGGTGTGCTGGAACGCGCCGGCACCGGAGATCTGCTCTCCCGGATCACCACGGACATCGACCGGCTCGCGAACGCGATGCGCGAGGCCGTCCCACAGCTGACGATCGGCGTGGTGTGGATCGCCCTGCTCGTGGGCGGTCTCGCCGTGACGGCGCCGCCGCTCGCTCCTGCGCTGCTGCTCGCCGTGCCGCTCCTTGTGCTCGGCTGCCGCTGGTACTTCAAGCGCGCACCGTCCGCCTACCGCTCGGAGGCCGCGGGCTATGCGGCGGTCGCGGCGGCCCTCGCCGAGACGGTGGACGCAGGCCGGACCGTGGAGGCCCACCGGCTCGGTGACCGGCGGGTGGCGCTGTCCGACCAGCGGGTCGCGGAGTGGACCGCGTGGGAGCGCTACACGCTGTGGCTGCGGTCGGTGCTCTTCCCCGTGATCAACCTGACCCATGTCACCGTGCTCGGCTCGGTCCTGATGATCGGCGGCGTGTTCGTCCTGCAGGGCTGGATCGGGATCGGTCAGTTGACCACCAGCGCGCTCATCGCGCAGATGATGGTGGATCCGGTCGGGCTGATCCTGCGCTGGTACGACGAACTCCAGGTCGCACAGGTGTCGTTGGCCAGGCTGGTGGGTGTGCGGGAGATCGAGCCCGACGCCGGTGACCCGAAGGTCGCGCCCGAGGGCAGGGTGGTCGATGCCGACGACGTCCACTTCGGCTACCTGCCGGGCACCGATGTGCTGCGCGAGGTCTCGCTGCGGGTGCCACCGGGCACCCGGGTCGCCCTGGTCGGTCCGTCGGGCGCGGGCAAATCGACGCTCGGACGGCTCCTCGCGGGGATCTACTCGCCGCGGACGGGACTGGTGACGCTGGGCCGCGCCGAGCTGTCGCGGATGCCTGCGGAGCGGGTGCGCGAGCATGTGGCTCTGGTGAATCAGGAGCATCACGTCTTCGTCGGGTCTCTGCGGGACAATGTGCTGCTCGCCAGGTCCGGGGCCACGGACGACGAGTTGTGGGCCGCGCTGTCCGCAGTGGGCGCGGACAGCTGGGCACGGGCTCTCGACGACGGTCTGGACACCGAGGTCGGCTCGGGCGGCTTCACGCTCACACCCGCGCAGGCGCAACAGATCGCGCTGGCCCGTCTGGTGCTCGCGGATCCGCACACCCTGGTCCTGGACGAGGCGACGTCGCTGCTCGACCCCCGAGCGGCACGTCATCTGGAGCGCTCGCTCGCCCGTGTCCTGGCCGGTCGTACGGTGATCGCCATCGCGCACCGTCTGCACACCGCGCACGACGCCGATGTGATCGCGGTGGTGGAGCAGGGGCGCATCACGGAGCTGGGCAGCCACGACGAACTGGTCGCGGCGGACGGCGCCTACGCGGCGCTGTGGCGCTCCTGGCACGGCTGAGCTGCGACAGATCCTCGGGGTGGCGGGGCGCCGCCGGCCGCTCAGATGAAGTTGAGCGCCGCGGCGCCGCCCACTCCGCCGAGCAGCATGAACACCGGCATCAGAACCTTCAGTTCGATCCAGCTGCCCGCGCGGAACCGCATGAACTTGGGCGGCCCGAGCGGGTACCAGCGCTTCCCGGCGATCGGCAGGGGCCAGAGGATGGGGCAACCGGACACCGTCAGTGCATCGCCGATGTCGTGCACCAGCGCCCCGAGAATGATGGGCAGGCCGAGCCACAGGTACTCCTGGCCCGGGGACGTGAACAACCAGTCGGCGCCCTGGCCCGGCTGGTCGAGTATGCCGGCGAGGATCCAGGCACTGGTGGCGCCGAGCAGCCACACCAGCACATCGCTGGACACCCGGGCAGCCCGCCACAGCAGGCCTTCGACCGCAAGGACGAGGTGGATGAAAAGGATGGCGAGGACCGCCCAACGGCCGCCGGTGACGGCCGCCGCCGAGGTGCCCGCACCGATCAGTACCGCCCACAGCCAGGTGTGCGTCAGGGTGCGGTGACCGCCGGAGCGCCGCGGGTCGCTGCTCGACCGGGTGGCCTTGTAGACGGCGTAGGACAGCTTGTCGACGATCCCGCACAGGGCGCGCGATATGGGACCGAAGGCGCGCGAGATGGTGGCCGACTTGTGGTCCAGATCGGGTGCCAGGGCAGCACCCGCGCAGATCAGGGCGCCGACCACGAGGACCGGCCAGGGCATGGTGTGCCCGGCGGCCGCCGCGGCCGCTCCCACCCCCAGCCAGGCTGCTGCTCCCGACAGTGAGTGTGCAGGACCCATCATGGCCGTTCCCCGCCCCATTTCTTGTTCGCATCAACCGCGTTGGGCGATCAGCGTATCGGGCGTGATCTTCGTGGGAACCGCCGATTCCCTGATCCGGGTGGTCGGCAGGCAAGATGGGGGCGTGACCCTTATCGATCAGCTGCCGCCGGACGCCGACCCAGATGCCCTCTTCGAAGCCTTCTCGGGCTGGGCGGAGGAGCAGGGCATCGCGCTCTATCCGGCCCAGGAGGAAGCGCTGATCGAAGTCGTCTCCGGCGCCAACGTGATCCTGTCGACCCCGACCGGCTCGGGCAAGAGCCTGGTGGCGGCCGGCGCGCACTTCACGGCGCTGGCCCAGGACAAGGTCACCTTCTACACCGCTCCGATCAAGGCGCTGGTGTCGGAGAAGTTCTTCGACCTGTGCAAGCTCTTCGGCACGGAGAACGTCGGCATGCTGACCGGCGACGCATCGGTCAACGCGGACGCTCCGGTGATCTGCTGCACGGCCGAGGTCCTGGCGTCCATCGCCCTGCGCGACGGCAAGGACGCGGACATCGGTCAGGTGGTGATGGACGAGTTCCACTTCTACGCCGAGGCCGATCGCGGCTGGGCCTGGCAGATTCCGATTCTGGAACTGCCCCAGGCACAGTTCATTCTGATGTCGGCGACGCTCGGTGACGTCTCGCTGTTCGAGAAGGATCTGACGCGCCGGACCGGGCGTGAGACCTCTGTCGTCCGCTCCGCGACTCGCCCGGTGCCGCTCTCGTACGAGTACCGGCTGACGCCGATCACGGAGACGCTGACCGAACTGCTCGAGACGAAGCAGGCCCCGGTCTACATCGTGCACTTCACTCAGGCGCAGGCCGTCGAGCGGGCGCAGTCGCTGATGAGCATCAACATGTGCACCCGGGCCGAGAAGGACCAGATCGCCGATCTGATCGGGAACTTCCGCTTCACCACCAAATTCGGCCGCAATCTCTCCCGTTACGTCCGGCACGGGATCGGTGTGCATCACGCGGGGATGCTGCCCAAGTACCGCAGGCTCGTGGAGAAACTCGCGCAGGCGGGCCTGCTGAAGGTCATCTGCGGTACGGACACCCTGGGCGTGGGCGTCAATGTGCCGATCCGCACCGTGCTGTTCACCGCGCTCGCCAAGTACGACGGCAATCGTGTCCGGGTGCTGCGGGCCCGCGAGTTCCATCAGATCGCCGGGCGTGCGGGGCGGGCAGGCTTCGACACTGCGGGGCTGGTCGTGGCGCAGGCGCCGGAGCATGTGATCGAGAACGAGAAGGCGCTGGCCAAGGCGGGCGACGATCCGAAGAAGCGCCGCAAGGTGGTGCGCAAGAAGGCGCCCGAAGGGTTCGTCGGCTGGACCGAGAACACCTTCGACAAGCTCATCGCCTCCGAACCCGAGCCGCTCACCTCCCGGTTCCGCGTCACGCACACCATGCTCCTGTCGGTGATCGCGCGTCCCGGCAACGCCTTCGAGGCGATGCGCCGCCTCCTCGAGGACAATCACGAGCCGCGCAGGAACCAACTGCGCCACATCCGGCGGGCCATCGCGATCTACCGGTCCCTGCTCGACGGCGGCATCGTCGAGAAGCTCGACGCCCCCGACGCGGAGGGGCGGATCGTCCGCCTCACGGTCGATCTGCAGCAGGACTTCGCGCTCAACCAGCCCCTGTCGACCTTCGCCCTCGCCGCATTCGAACTCCTCGAGCCGGATTCCCCGTCGTACGCCCTCGACATGGTCTCGGTCGTGGAGTCCACCCTGGACGATCCGCGGCAGATCCTGGCCGCTCAGCAGAACAAGGCCCGCGGCGAGGCGGTCGGCGCGATGAAGGCCGACGGCGTCGAGTACGAGGAGCGGATGGAGCGGCTGCAGGACATCACGTACCCGAAGCCGCTGGAGGAGCTGCTCTTCCACGCCTACGACCTGTACCGCAGGAGCCATCCCTGGGTGGGTGACCATCCGCTGTCCCCGAAGTCCGTGATCCGGGACATGTACGAACGGGCCCTGACCTTCACGGAGTTCGTGTCGTACTACGAGCTGGCGCGCACCGAGGGCATCGTGCTGCGCTACCTGGCGAGCGCCTACAAGGCCCTGGAGCACACCGTCCCGGACGATCTGAAGTCCGACGATCTCGAGGATCTGATCGCCTGGCTCGGGGAGATGGTGCGGCAGGTCGACTCCAGTCTGCTCGACGAGTGGGAACAGCTCGCCAACCCCGAGGAGATGACCGCCGAGGAGGCGCAGGAGAAGGCCGACCAGGTCAAGCCCGTCACCGCGAATGCCCGCGCCTTCCGGGTCCTGGTGCGCAATGCGCTCTTCCGCCGGGTGGAGCTGGCCGCTCTCGATCACGTGGACGAGCTCGGCGAACTCGACGGCGACAGCGGCTGGGACGCGGACGCCTGGGGCGAGGCGATGGACGCCTACTGGGACGAGTACGACGACCTCGGCACCGGCCCGGACGCTCGAGGGCCGAAGCTGCTCCGGATCGAGGAACGGCCCGAGGACGGCCTGTGGGTGGTGCGCCAGACCTTCGCCGATCCGAACGGCGACCACGACTGGGGCATCAGCGCCGAGATCGACCTCGCCGCCTCGGACGCGGAGGGACGCGCCGTCGTGCGCGTCACCGACGTCGGACAGCTGTGAGCCTGGGGAACACCGTGCGTCACCTTCACCATGCCGCGGATCTGCGGCGCTTCCGGACAGGAGCTGAGCCACCGCGATGAGCGATTCCGAGACGGACCCGGCCGCCAGGCTCGTCGGCCTGCTCGACATCGAGCAGATCGAGGTCAACATCTTCCGTGGCCGCAGCCCCCAGGAGGCTCTGCAGCGGGTCTTCGGCGGGCAGGTGGCGGGCCAGGCTCTGGTGGCCGCCGGCCGCACCACGGACGGCGAGCGTCCCGTGCACTCGCTGCACGCGTACTTCCTGCGCCCTGGCCGCCCCGGCGTGCCCATCGTGTACCAGGTCGAACGGGTCCGTGACGGGCGCTCCTTCACCACGCGCCGGGTCACCGCGGTCCAGCAGGGCCGCACGATCTTCAATCTGACCGCCTCCTTTCATCGTCCGGAAGAGGGGGGATTCGAGCACCAGTTGCCACCGCGGCTCGAGGCGCCGGATCCGGAGTCGCTGCCGACGGTCGCCGACGAGATCCGCGAACATCTCGGCGAGCTGCCCGAGCAGTGGGAACGCATGGCGCGCCGACAGCCCTTCGACATCCGCTACGTCGACCGGCTGCGCTGGGAACCGGACGAGGTCACGGGCGCGGAGCCGCGCAGCGCCGTGTGGATGAAGGCCGTGGGCCCGCTGGGCGACGACCAGTTGATCCACACCTGTGCCCTGACGTACGCGAGTGACATGACCCTCCTCGACGCGGTGCGCATCCCGGTGGAGCCGCTGTGGGGTCCGCGCGGTTTCGACATGGCCTCGCTCGATCACGCGATGTGGTTCCACCGCCCCTTCCGCGCCGACGAGTGGTTCCTGTACGACCAGGAGTCCCCCATCGCCACGGGTGGCCGAGGGCTGGCCCGCGGACGGATCTACGACCGCGAGGGGAACCTGCTCGTCTCCGTCGTCCAGGAGGGTCTCTTCCGGAGTCTGGAGCCGTGACGGCGGCCAGCAGGGGTGCCGGTACGGGACCGGATCGCCGGAGGGACGAACTGCTCGCCGAGGGCGTGCGGTTGCGGGAGAACGGGCGGCGTGAGGAGGCCAGGGCGCTCCTGGTCGATCTCGCCGCGCGCCACCCGCACGACGCCGAGGTCGCGCATCAGACTGCGTGGGTGCACGATGTGCTCGGCCTGGAGGCCGAGGCGGTGCCCTACTACCTGGCGGCGGTCGAGGGTGACGGCCTCGAGCCGGGCGAACGGTGCGAAGCGCTCCTCGGTCTCGGATCCACGTATCGGATTCTCGGGATGTACCCGCAGGCGATCGACACGCTTCGCGGGGCGGTCGAGGAATTCCCGAGCCACGGTGGGCTGCGGACCTTCCTCGCCATGGCCCTTTACAACACGGGCCGCCACCACGAGGCGATGCAGCTGCTCCTCACTCTCCTGGCCTCCACCAGCGACGACGCCAGCATCACGGCCTACCGCGCGGCCATCGAGGCCTACGCGGAGGACTTGGACGCGACCGTCTGAGGCAGGCCGCGGTCCGTGCTGAGTCGTGTCTGCCGGCGCCGCAGCCAGCCGAACATGCCACGGCGGGGCAGCCCTGGCGGCCCGTCCGTCTCGAGCGGTCCGTCCGTCTCTGGCGGGCATCGCTCCGGCACTCCTGCCGCCGGTGCCTGCGCGCCCGGTCGTGGTGCGGCCGACTCCCGGCGTGCTTCGTCCAGGTCGAGGCCGAGGATCGCGAGCAGCCAGCGCACCTCGGCGGGATCGTCCGCGAGCTGGAGTGCGGCGGCTCGTCGCGCCGCCGGTGAGCCTGCGGGTCCCGACACCGGTGCGAGTCCCGGTCGCAGGCGGTTCAGATGCGCTCTCTCCCACGGGTCGGGGACGGCGTCCTCGAGTTCTCCCTGGGGCAGTATCGACGCCGCGATCGCGGCACGCGCCCAGCCGTCCTCGGCGAGACGGAGCAGGTGTCCGCTGTATCTGGCCCGCCAGTTCCGCGCGCGGCTGTCCTCGCCTGCCTCGAGGCGGGCGCGCATGGTCTCCGGTGCCCGGCCGGTGAGAAGAGCAGGGTTGGCATCGGCGAACTGCCGCAGATCGTCTGCCAGATAGTGCCATACGACGCTCTGGTACCTGTTCAGATAGAAGCGGATCGGCACGAGCAGGCCTGCCCGGGCCAGGCGCGTGAACCGGGCCTCGGTGATCCGCATCAGGGCTGCGCCATCGGCCGTCCCCACCGTCTGCAGGCGCTCGCGCAGCACATGCGGAAATCCCCGCGTCGTACGGAGCCGCCGGATCTCCGCGACGGGGACACGGCGGCGGCCGGTCTCCCCGTCCGGGATCGAGCGGACGCTGCCGAGCAGCACCGCGAGGTCGAACTCGCTGCGCCGCAACTCCAGTTCACGTGCCGCGCGAGACGGCGCGTACGAGCGCTCGGCTGCCGGACATGCCACTGCTTCTTCCACCATGACGGCCTCCCCGTGAGGTGTTGATTACTCTCGGTGAAGACCATAGACCGGATGTCACGCTCCGCGCTCGGCCTGTGGATAACTCAAATCAACGAGCGTTCATGCAGGTCAGCGCACCGTCATCGCGAAGCGGATCAGTCGCCCGCCTTCGCGGGGATCAGTCGCTCGGCGTCCGGACGGTGTCGACGCCGATCGGCGCCGGGCCGCCGCCTTGTCTGATCTCCACGCCCAGATGCTCGCCGACACGGTTGACCAGCAGAGTCATCTCGTAGGCGACCTGGCCGATGTCCGCCTCGGCCGTGGTGAGCACGCACAGACAGCTGCCGTCCCCGGCGGCGGTCACGAAGAGTACGGCGCCGTCGAACTCGACCATCGTCTGCCGGACGCCCCCTGCCCCGAAGTGCCGGCCCGAGCCCTTCGCCAGGCTGTGCAGTGCGGAGGACACCGCGGCCAGATGCTCCGCGTCCGCACGCTCGAGATCGCTGCTCGCGCCCGTGACGAGGCCGTCGTTCGAGAGCACCAAGGCGTGCCGGATGTGTTCGACACGTTTGGTGAGATCGTCGAGCAACCAGCCGAGTCCCGCGTTCTGTGCCATGTCCGGCCCCTCCCCGTTTGACTCGTTGGCCGTAAGCCTTCCCCACACTCGACGTGCGGGCAAGGCACGATGGCGACATGGCACAGAAGATGACCGACGAACAGTGGCACGCGTTCCTCTCGCACGGCACCAGGACCGGGAAGCTGGCGACGGTGCGGGCGGACGGCTCGCCGCACATCGCCCCGATCTGGTTCGTGCTCGACGGCGACGACCTGGTGTTCAACACCGGCAAGGACACCGTCAAGGGACACAACATCGAGCGCGACGGGCGAATCGCTCTCTGCGTGGACGACGACCGGCCACCCTTCTCCTTCGTGGTCGTCCAGGGCACCGCCGAGGTGACCGAGGAACCGGCCGAGCTGCGCCACTGGGCGGCGCGGATCGGTGCCCGGTACATGGGCGAGGACCGGGCCGAGGAGTTCGGCGAGCGCAACGGAGTCCCCGGTGAGCTCCTGGTCCGCGTGAGGATCGCGAAGGTGGTCGCCCTGGCGGACGTCGCGGCGTAGCGCCTCCGTAAGGGGTGATCAGCGGCCGGGTGTCCCCCGGCGACGGATCCGCGCGATCATTCCTTCATGACCGACGACCACACACAGGTGCAGGAGTTCTTCGCCGCGAGGGCCGACGACTGGGACCGGCGTTTCCCGGACGACGGCCCCGCCTACGCGGCCGGAGTCGCCCGGATGCGGCTGCGCCCGGGAGACCGCGTCCTGGACGCCGGATGCGGCACCGGGCGGGCGTTGCCCGAACTGCGGTCCGCCGTGGGCCCGACCGGGATCGTGATCGGGGCGGATCTCACGCCCGAGATGCTGACGGTCGCGGTACGGGCGGGACGCGATGAGGTCGGGCGGCTCCTGCTCACCGACGTGTCCCGGCTTCCGCTTCGTACGGAGTCGCTGGATGCCGTCCTCGGGGCCGGCCTCATCGCCCACCTCCCCCGACCCGCCGAGAATCTCAGCGAGTTGGCCCGGGTCGTGCGCCCCCGCGGCACCCTTGCTCTGTTCCATCCCATCGGGCGTGCGGCGCTCGCGGCCCGTCAGGGGCGGCAGATCACGCCCGGGGATCTGCGGGCCGAGCCCAATCTCCGCCCACTGCTCGCGGGAGCCGGCTGGCAGCTGACGTCCTACGTGGACGAGGACGCGTGTTTCCTCGCCCTGGCCGAGCGCAGCGCCTGACCTGGCACGCGGCGCCGTGGCCGACCGCATGCGCAGAGCCCGCGCCAACTCCCGCGCCGTACGGCACACTTGACAGGTTGAACCGAAGTTCGCCACTGCGTGACACGGGGAGGTTCCAGCATGCTCACCAGACTGCGCAGGCTGTTCCAGCCGGACGGGCGGGCTCCCGGCACGCCGGACCCGGAAGCACGCGCCGGGCGCCACACGACACGTCCGGGGCCCAATCTCTTCGAGGCCGCGGCCGCCTACGTCGCCGCATGCGCGGAGGACGACGAGGAGGCGATCGAGGCGGCAGAGCACCTGACGTCCCCGGAGGCTCTGTCCTTCGGTGTCCGTGAGTTGGCGTGCCGCGCCCTCATCGCCCTGGCCAGAGAGTACGACGAGCCGCCGCACAAGGTCGCGCGCTCGCTCCTGGGGCTGCCCGCCGCCTGACGGGAGGTGTGCGGGCCGACCGCCGGCAGCGCGTCGACTAGCGGTTTCCGTGCTCGCGAAGCCTCGACGACCTGGTTACTGACTCGTTAAGGTGCGCCGACGGTAGAAGCGAGAGGGAGGGGTGCCATGGCTGGGACGGACGAGGCCGTCGCCGCCGACGAGGACGCTCTGTACGTGCTGACGGCGACGCTGCTCACGCCGCCGCAGTTCCCGAGCGTGCTCGGCGACGACTATCCCGAGGCGTGCGCGGCCCTGGGACTCGTACCGCTGGCCGAAGGCTACGGCCTGGTCCTCGGGCAGGACAGCGACGGCGCCCGCTGGACCGTGGCCGTCGACGACGTGTCCCTGGTCGCCGTGGCGATCGCGTCCTGGGACTGCGGCATGGAGTACGACCTGTCGCCCGACGATCGCACCGTGGTGGCGGCGCTGCCCGGGTGGCCGCTCGCCCTCGACGTCGCTGCACCGGGAATCCCTGCCCCGCACGATCCGGAACCGGACCCCGATACCGAGGGCGCTCAGGTGCTCCGCCCGCCGGACACCAGCGCCTGGGGGCCGGCCCAGCGGCGGCTGGGGGCCGACGAGGTCGCCCTGCAATGGGCGACCTGGCGTGCGCAGTTGGACGATTCGGATGTGATCCAGGACAGCACGGACGACACCGACGGGACGGCAGCGGTCTCCGAAGCCGCGGCGGCGGACACGGCCTCGGACACGGAGACAGCGGCCGAGGCAGCGGACGCCGACGCGGGCACGGACGCGGACGCACATGACGTCGAGTCCGCCGGGACGGAGGACTCCGACGCCCGGCCCGAATCCGCCGAGGACGCCGAAGCCGGAGCCGAATCGGCGGAGGAGGTCGCGGACGATTCGGCCCAGGACGACGAGGCTGCTCCGACCCAGGACACCGAGCGGATCTCCTCGCAGGAGGACGGTGAGTCGAAGGGAGGTGCTGGCTCCTCCCATCTGCACGCGGGCGTCCGCCGCGTGCTCACCGAAGCGCGGGCCTATCTCGACAATGCGCCCCCGCCGGGCCGGATCCGCTCGGCCTTCGCCACCGACGAGGCGCGCACCCTGCGGGCCGACGGCCCGGGCTGGTCACTGGTGGCGCGCACCGACGACATCGCCTTCGTCCTGCTCGACGAGGAACCCGGCGAGGTGCTTCCGGTCGGCCGGGGGACAGAACTGCCGGGCCTGCTGGCCTCCCTGGACGAGATCGCCGTACGCCCATCCTGAAGCAGCGACGGATGCGGGACCGCCGCTCCCCCTGCTCATGGCCCGCGACGGGGCCTGCAGGTGGTGAGCGGCGGACCGTGCGCGCACGGCGTCCGTCAGTGGCCTATTTCCTTGCGCGTCACCCGGCGCAGCCGGCGCCGCTGCGAGGGATCGAGCGTCAGGTACGCCGCGGCCGGGACTCCGAGCACGATGAGCAGTGCCGCCCACCACGGGAGCCAGATCAGCAGGATGAGCCCGGCGGCTACGCCACCCGCCGCGATCTTCGCGTTCTTGGACATCTGAGTTGCCTCCTCCGCGGCTGCAGCCGCTCTCTGACTGTGAGAACGGCCCCAGGCCCGCCCTGGTTCCAGTCTGAACCCTGACACAACCCTGAGACAGGACTCAGCCTCCCTGAGAGGGAGACGCCCCTTAGGGGACGGCGCCGGCCGCCCGCCTACTCGACGCGGAGCGGCTCCCCGACCTCGTACATGTGGCGCAGTGCCTGCCGGTACGAATCGACCGGTCCCGTCTCCGCGTACGGCATGCCGAGGTCCGCGCAGTGCGACTTGACCAGGGGCTGCACCAGGCGCAGATGGGGGCGCGGCATGCTCGGGAAGAGGTGGTGCTCGATCTGGTAGTTGAGGCCGCCGAGCAGCCAGTCGGTGGCGACGCCGCCGCGGATGTTGCGCGAGGTGAGGACCTGCCTGCGCAGATGCCCCCAGCGCTCGCTGTCTCCGTCGGGCATTTCCATGCCCTTGTGGTTGGGTGCGAAGGCCAACCCCAGGTGCAGTCCGAAGAGCGCCTGGTGGATCACGGCGAAGACGACGGCGTGGGCCGGTGGCATGGCGAGCAGCAGCAGCGTCACATAGCCGGCGACGTGGGCGACCAGCAGAGCGCCCTCCACCAGACGCTCCCCTCGGGACTGCCGTCGCAGGTCCTGGAATCCGTAGACCTTGAGAGCAATGCCTTCGAGGAGGGTGAGCGGGAAGAACAGCAAGGCCTGATGGCGGGTGAGCCAGCGCCGGAATCCCGTGCGCACGGCGGCCTGCCGGCTGGTGAACACCAGCACGTCGGCCTTCACATCGGGGTCCTTCTCGACGTGATTGGGGTTGGCGTGATGACGGTTGTGCTTGTCGTTCCACCACGCTGCGCTCATGCCCAGGAGCAGATTGCCGTGGATCAGGCCGATGATGCGGTTCGCTCGCCGCCCCGCGGCTATCTGCGAGTGACCCGCGTCGTGGCCGATGAAGGCGGTGCGCGCCGAGAAGACGGCCAGCGGTACGGCGAGCAGGACCACCCACCAGGAACCGCCCAGCAGGAACATCCCGGTGCCGATGGCGGCCAGAGCAAGCGCGTTGACGGCGATCACGCGCGCGTACCAGTCGATACGGCGCTCGAGGAGGCCCTGCCCTTTCACCGTGCGCAGGAGCGGTGAGAACTCGCTCCCGGCACGCGATCCGCCGGGCCTCCCGGCCGGTTCGGCGGCCGGGGCCGGCTCCGCGAGTACGGTGTGCGGCATGGTGGGTCTCCGGTCTGTGGTGGGCGATCCGATGCCTTGAAGCTACGGAGCACGGGGGCCGGGCAGCCATGGCGCCACCACCCCGAAAATCGGGGGGTAAGCACCCGGGACAGGGTGCTGTTGGATACACCCGGCACGGCGGTCCTCCGCCGCCTCGACCTCGTACCGGGGCCGCCGGCCGCTCTTCCGCCATTTCTTCGGCCGATGCTGTACCCTCGGCGCCCTGCGAACCCAGTAGTCAAATTTGAGGAACCAGTCATAGCTGTGCACAGGCATCAAGCGGCGACCTCGCAACCGGCCACCGAAACAGCCCGCCACCCGGCCGTCTTCGTACCCGGCACCCCGGCGCGCGCGGGCCGTGTGGCCTTCTGGTCACCGGACGGCTCGGACCCAACCCCCTCCCTCGACGGCCGGCCGGAAGAGCTGCCGATGGTGCTGCCCGCCGGGAACGGCGTGGCCCACGCGCGCGTGCCGGTACGCACGCTGTCGTTGCGCGAGGCGCTGCCGGTGCTCACCCGCGCGCGGGTCGTCGACGACTCGCACCGGGCGACGGCCTTCTGGGGAGCCGTCGCGGTACTCGCACTCCAACTCACAGCGCGCGGGCTGCTGTTGCCCGGGCTCACGGCCGGGGATCAGGACGCCTGGCGCATCGGCCCGCTCGACGCCGAGGACCTGCGGCGCATCGACGAGCTGGCCGCCGCGATGCCGCCAGAGGCGCACGCGGCCGCCCTGTGCGGGCCGGACGGCGAGGTCCTCGATCCGCCGCGGCTGGCCGAACCGACCGCCTTGGTCCGCGGTTTCCTGGACGCGGTCGCCGACACTCTCCCTCGGTCACCGGCTGCCGAACTGGCCACCGGGCACGCCGCGTTCGCCGCCGATGAGCCCCAGCAGCTGCCCGCGCAACGCGGCTGGGCGGCCGATGTGGCCGCGGGCCACGACGCCGGTGTGCGCCTCTCCCTCCGGGTCGAGGTGCCCGGACTCGACACGGCGGATCCAGAGGCCCCGCCGTCGGCCTTCCGGGCCGTGCTCCAGGTGCACAGCATCAGCGATCCGGCGCTGGTCGCCGACGCGGCGGAGGTGTGGGCGGATGCGGACAGCCGGGGCCTAGGGCCCCGTGCGCGCCTCGACGCCCTGCTGGCCCTGCGCCGGGCGGCGCGCGCGTGGGCACCGCTCACGCCGCTGCTCTCCGCGGCCGTACCGGATGCCGTCGAACTCGCCCCAGAAGAAGTCACCGACCTCATCGGGGCCGCTTCCGGCACGCTGGCGGCAGCCGGCGTCGCGGTGCACTGGCCGAAACAGCTGGCGCGCACGCTCACCGCACGTGCCGTGATCGGCACGCCCGACGACGGCGCACCGCCCGATGGCAGCGGCCGCGGCTTCGAGCGCGGCGAGTCCGGTGTGCCGTCGTTCCTGTCGGCCGACGCCCTGCTGTCGTTCAACTGGCGCTTCGCGCTGGGCGATCAGCAGCTCAGCCGCGCCGAACTCGACCGCATCGCCGAGGCGAAGCGGCCGGTGGTGCGGCTTCGCGACCAGTGGGTCCTGGTCGACCCGCAGGCGGCCCGCCACGCCACCGAGCAACCGGACCGCAAGGTCACCCCGATCGATGCGCTCAGCGCCGCCCTGACGGGGTGCACGGAGGTCGGCGGCGAGCGCTTCGAGGTCGAGACCACGGGCTGGCTGTCGCGGCTGCGCGAGCGGCTCGCCGACCCGGAGAGCGAGCGCTCGGTGCCCCAGCCGCCCGAGCTCGCCGCGACCCTCCGCGACTACCAGCTGCGCGGCCTCAACTGGCTCGCTCGTATGACCTCGCTCGGCCTCGGCGGTTGTCTCGCCGACGACATGGGCCTCGGCAAGACGATCACTCTGATCGCGCTGCATCTGCACCGTGGGCACGATCCCGAGTCCGCGGGTCCGACCCTCGTGGTCTGCCCGACGTCCCTGATGGGCAACTGGCAGCGGGAGATCGAGCGCTTCGCGCCCGGCACTCCGGTACGGCGCCACCACGGCGGTGCACGGAATCTGGACGGCCTCGGGGCCGGCGAGTTCGTGCTCACCACGTACGGCACCATGCGGCTGGACGCCGCGCGGCTCGCGGACGTCGGCTGGGGCATGGTGGTCGCCGACGAGGCGCAGCACGTGAAGAACCCGTACTCGGCGACCGCGAAGGCCCTCCGGGAGATCGGTGCCCACGCGCGCGTGGCGCTCACCGGCACTCCCGTGGAGAACAACCTCTCCGAGCTGTGGGCGATCCTCGACTGGACCACGCCAGGGCTGCTCGGCCGTCTGGGCACGTTCCGCAGCCGGTACGCGCACGCGGTCGAGGGCGGCGAGGACCCGGCCGCCGCGGAGCGACTCGCCGCACTGGTGCGCCCGTTCCTCCTGCGGCGCCGTAAGTCGGACCCGGGCATCGCGCCCGAACTGCCCCCGAAGACCGAGACGGACCGCACGGTCTCCCTCACGGCCGAACAGACCGGCCTGTACGAGGCGTTGGTGCGCGAGACGCTGGCGGTCATCTCGGACTCCACCGGGATGGAGCGCCGCGGTCTGGTGATGCAGCTCCTCACAGGGCTCAAACAGATCTGCAACCATCCCGCCCAGTACCTCAAGGAGGAGCTGCCGGCCGCGGGGAGCCGCACCACCGGCCGGACCGCCCCGCTCACTCTGGCCGGCCGTTCCGGCAAACTCGAGCTCCTCGACGAGCTGCTCGACACGATCCTCTCCGAGGACGCGAGTGTGCTCGTGTTCACCCAGTACGTGCGAATGGCGCGGCTGATCGAGGCGCATCTGGCGGCCCGCGGGGTGACGACCCAGTTCCTGCACGGCGGCACCCCGGTGGCAGAGCGGGAGTCCATGGTCGAGCGCTTCCAGGAGGGCCGGGTACCGGTGTTTCTGCTGTCCCTGAAGGCGGCGGGCACGGGCTTGAATCTCACGCGCGCGGGTCACGTCGTGCACTTCGACCGCTGGTGGAACCCGGCCGTCGAGGCACAGGCCACCGACCGCGCCTACCGGATCGGCCAGACCCAGCCCGTGCAGGTGCACCGGATCGTCGCGGAAGGCACGATCGAGGACCGTATCGCGCAGATGCTGGACCGCAAGAGGGAGCTGGCGGACGCCGTACTGGGCTCAGGAGAGGCGGCGTTGACCGAACTGACCGATGCGGAGCTGGCGCACCTGGTCGAGCTGCGAGGGGGATCACGGTGACCGACATGCACGCGCGCGAGGACGGCGACCACGGTTTCGGCGACGAAGCACACCAGGGCGGTGCGCCCACGGAACGCACCTTCGCAGCTCTTCCACCGGCCCAGGGCCGTGGTTTCGCCACCACCTGGTGGGGTCGCGCCTGGCTCAAGGCGCTCGAGGACACCGCCCTGGATCTTCAGCAGTTGAAGGCCGGGCGCCGGCTGGCGCGCGCGGGGTCGGTGGGCGCCGTGTCCGTGCGTTCGGGCCGGATCACCGCGGTGGTCCAGGACCGTGACCGTACGGCGCATCGCTCCGATGTGATGCTGCAGCGGCTCGACGAGGAGGAGTGGGACCGGCTGCTCGACATGGCGGTGGAGAGTGCGGGCCACATCGCCGCCCTGCTCGACCGCGACATGCCTCCGCACCTGGTGGAGGACGCGGCCGCGGCCGGGGTGGAGCTGCTTCCCGGCATCGGTGATCTGGAGCCGGAGTGCGACTGCGGGGCCTGGGACCACTGTGGGCACACGGCCGCCCTGTGCTATCAGTTGGCCCGGCTCCTCGACCAGGATCCCTTCGTACTGCTGCTGCTCCGCGGACGCGGTGAACGGGAAGTGCTCGACGAACTGCAGATGCGCACCGCCTCCCGGGCCGCGCCCGTCGGTGCCGGGGATGCCGTGGAGCCAGCCGCGCCGGCGGGCGTTCCGGCCCTGGAGGCGTATCGCACGGGGGACGTGCTGCCGGCGCTGCCCGCCCCGCCGCCGGTGCCCGACGCGCCGGGTGCTCCCCCGGCGCTCGACACGGACACGGAGCCCGCGCCGGGCCTCGACGTGTCCGGTCTGGAGCTCCTGGCGGCCCGCACCGCGGCGGCCGCTCACCGCCTGCTGGCCGAGGCCCTGGCACCGGGGCACGAACGGCAGCCGGTCCAGGCGCGGCCGACGGTCTCGCAGGACGCCGTCCGCCTCGCCGCGGCCGGGGCGAGCAAGGCGCAGTCGGCGCGCCTGGCGGCCGGCACGGGGCGCGATCCGGAGGGCCTGCAGCGGGCGGTACGCGCCTGGGAGTGGGGTGGCCATGCGGGCATCGAGGCGCTGGAGGAGTCGTGGTCGCCCGATCCCGCGGCACTGGCACGCGCGCGTGCCGCCCTGGATGCGGAGTGGGACCGGGCGGAGCGGCCGGAGTTGGCCCGCTCCGGCAACCGCTGGACGGACGGTGAGCACGGCGTCCAGGTCCGCCTGGCGCCGAACGGCCGCTGGTGGCCGTACCGCAAGGAGCGGGGTCGTTGGGAGCCGTGCGGCCCTGCGGCGCCCGATCCGGCGACGGCGTACGCGGTGGCGACGGGCAGCGAAGTGCGCTGAGGGCGGGCGGTGTTCGGTCCCGATCCGCGGCGGGCAGGCGCGGGGAGGGCCGGGGCGCGCTCGACCGGCGCGCCGCTGAGGAGTGCGCCTCCCTCGCCCGGCGGTGTGCAGCGACCGCCGGGCGAGGTGGCCCGTAGGTGACTTCCTGTCACCGTCCGCCTGGAACATCAAGATCAAGCCAGGCATGCCCCGACCTGTGAAGCATCACAGCGCCGCATCGGCCGGTCAGCGCGCGGAGCGGCTGCGTCGTACCGGCCGTGCCGACGCGGCCGAAACACACGCGGTGGCGACCGGCGCATTCCAGCAGGTCGGACACGCTCCCCGAACAGTCGCACGGGCGCTCACCCCGATCGGCGATTGATCAAGTAGCCGGCCGTCCGGGAGCGTTGATCACGGCTCAGAGGGGTGCGGACCGCGGCCGGACATTCGCTGGGCCGGCCACCGGCCAGGTGACTCACCGTCACCGGCCTGACGTCGTTCAACGGGAGATGTACATGCTCGGACGGAACACCAAGCGCGCCCTCGCCCTCTCCGGGGCCGGCGCCGCTCTGCTCGGCACGGCACTGATGTCGTCGGGACCCGCGATGGCGGACACCGCCGTCGTCGCGTGGACCCACGGCAAGGTGCACGCGGGTCCGGCACTCGGCGAGCGCGTCGTGAGCCATGTCAACAACGGCTACAGCTACAACGCGCAGTGCTGGCTCGAGGGCGATCTGGTCAACGACAAGGGCATCAGCAACCGCAACTGGGTCCGCCTGAAGCTCAACAGCGGCGGCATCGGCTACGTCAGCGCCATCTACCTGAAGGGCGACGACAAGGGCAACGTGCCGAACCACTGCTGACCCCGCGCCTCCTCCGGCGGACTGCGACGGCGCTGACCGCCGGGGGCGGACCGCGGCGCCTCCCGCCCCTCGCGGGAGGCGCCGCTTCGGCGTTCCCGGCACACCATGCGGCGACCCGCCGACCGGCGGACAGCCGCCCGCGCCCTGCCGCCGGCCGGGAACCAGCCGCCCGGCCCTTGCTAGCGGCCGGCCGCGTCCGCCGGAGCGCCGAGGCCGGTGGGCAGGTCGGACGGCAGCAGGTCGGTGGGGACATCGGACGGCAACAGCTCGGTGGGGAGATCGGAGGGCAACTCCGTAGGCAGATCGGACGGCAGCTCGGTGGGCAGGTCGGACGGCGCTCCGGTCGGCAGCTTCGAGGGCGTACGAGTCGGCGGATCAGGCGTCTCGCTGGTGCGATCACCCGGGTTCGCCGGATCGCCCCGATCGTCCCGGCCGTTGAGCACGACGACCACGACGGCGATCGCCGCCACCGCGAGCAGCGCCGCCAGGATCAGGAACGGCGGACGCCGACCGCCCGGCCCCTGCGGCGGCAGCCCCGACGGTTCGGGACCGGGCGGCGGCGGTGGCGGTGGCGGTGCTTGAGGCGGCGGCGTCTGAGGAGGCTCGGGCGGCATGGCCATGCTCCCAGCGTCACCCATGGGCCGCCACCGTGCGCGCCATACAGGCGAGTTGGGCCCGATCACACCGCCTGCCCGGCCGGAACCCTCGTCCGCTGCGATCCGCCGCGCATCCGCCGTCAGCCGCGATCCACCACACATCCGCCATCAGCCGCGATCCGCCGCGCATCTGCCGTGCCTGTTTCGTCATGGCACTGAACAAATTAATCTCCGGCACTATCCCTGGAAAGCTCCCGGTCGCCCGATTCTCGGACGGAGATTCTCGATGTCAGTTGCGGACGCGCCCCTCGTCGTCGGCGTGGACAGTTCCACTCAGTCCACCAAGGCCCTGGTGGTCGACAGTTCCTCGGGAGAGGTCGTCGCGAGCGGGCAGGCCCCGCACACGGTGTCCGGCGGCGCCGGCCGGGAGAGCGATCCCGAGCAGTGGTGGCAGGCACTTGCGGACGCCCTCGCCCAGTGCGGCGACTTCGCACGGCGGGCCGCGGCTGTATCCGTGGCAGGCCAGCAGCACGGCCTGGTGACGCTCGGCGCCGACGGACGTCCGGTGCGCCCGGCGCTGCTGTGGAACGACGTCCGGCCGGCGGCCAGGACCGCCGATCTGGTGCAGCGCCTCGGCGGCCCCAAGGCGTGGGCGGATCGCATCGGGAGTGTGCCCGCTCCCGCATTCACCGTCGGAAAGTGGGCCTGGCTGCGCGAGCACGAGCCGACGGCGGCGGCCGCCACGGCGGCCGTGCGCCTCCCGCACGACTACCTCACGGAGCGCCTCACCGGCCAGGGCACCACGGACCGCTCGGACGCCTCGGGCACCGGCTGGTGGGCCGCTTCCATCGAACGCTACGACGAGGAGATCCTCGCCCTCGCCGACCTGGACCCGGTGCTCCTGCCTTCCGTCGTGGGCCCGGGCGAGGTGGCCGGCACCGTACGCGAGCTGCCCGACCTCCCCTTCAGCAAAGGGACGTTGGTGGGTCCGGGCATGGGGGACAACGCCGCGGCCGCCCTCGGACTCGGCCTGCGTCCGGGCACCCCGGTACTCAGCCTCGGCACATCCGGCACCGTGTACGCGGTCTCGGAACAGCTCGTGCCGGACCCGAGCGGCACGGTCGCCGGATTCGCCGACGCCCGCGGCGACTGGCTGCCGCTGGCCTGCACCCTGAACTGCACGCTCGCCGTGGACCGCATCGCCGCACTGCTCGGCCGGGACCGCGAGGCCGTGGAGTCCGGCGGCTCCGCCGTACTGCTGCCGTTCCTGGACGGCGAACGCACACCCAACCTGCCGGGTGCATCCGGCCTGCTCCACGGGCTGCGCCACGAGACCACCGCCGGTCAGCTGCTGCAAGCCGCCTACGACGGTGCGGTGTTCGCCCTGCTGCGGGCGCTCGGCCTGGTGCTCGGCCAGGACGAGCGGACGGTCGACGGTTCGGCCTCTCCCCTGCTCCTGATCGGCGGCGGCGCCCGTGGCACCGCCTGGCAGCAGACGGTGCGCCGGCTCAGCGGACGGCCCGTGCAGGTCCCGCGGGCACAGGAGCTCGTCGCGCTCGGCGCTGCCGCCCAGGCGGCCGGGCTGCTCACCGGCGAGGACGCGGCCGCGGTGGCGCGCCGCTGGGGCACCTCCGACGGGCCGGTCCTCGAGCCGACGGAACGCGACGACGCCGCCTGGGAGCGCATCGAGGGCGTCCTCTCGGACGCCGTGCCGCTGTTCGACGGATCCGGATCCCCGGGCGGCACCTCCTAGTTCTCCGAAGCCGGCATCGAGCCCGTCGGTACCGACCCGGTACCGGCAGTCCCTCTTTCGCCTCAACACGGCGTAGCCGTACGGTACTTGACGCTTCATCGAATCGGCGGACCACACCGTCCGTGCACCACGTCGAGTACAGCGCACCCGTGCGCCCCGACGGTCACGCCGACCGTACGTCCACCTCCGCGCGGGCCGCTCGTACGCCCCCACACAGAGAGGCAAGGACCATGGACCGAGCCCGACGTATGCCGAGCAGGCGCCGCATCCTGCAGGGTGCGGCGCTGGCCGTCCCGGCGGCCCTCGTGCCGGCCACCGCAGCGACGGCGGCCCGCCGGCGTCCGCGCGACTATCCGGACGCCGAGTGGATCCCGGCGAGCCCCTCCAACTACACCTCCTCCGACCGCCCTTCGGCGTATCCGGTCGACTTCGTCGTCGTACACGTCACGCAGGAGACGTACGCGGACACCCTGGCGATCTTCCGGAATCCCGACAAGCAGGTGTCCGCGCACTACCTGGTCCGCTCGAAGGACGGCCATGTCGCCCAGTGCGTCGCCGACCGCGACATCGGCTGGCACGCGGGCAATTGGGACTACAACACCCGCAGCATCGGCATCGAGCACGAGGGCTGGGTGGATCAGCCGGAGTACTTCACGGACGAGATGTACGCCTCGTCGGCCGCCCTGACCGCCCACCTCTGCGACACCTACGGCATCCCCCGCAACCGCGACCACATCATCGGCCACAACGAGGTGCCGGGCGCCACCCACACCGACCCCGGTCCGCACTGGGATTGGGCCCGCTACATGCGGCTGATCAAGGCGGCGTGAACCGGCCGCCCGGCGACCGCCGTTCGCCCGTTCCTGCTGGGGCGGTTGTCGGGCGCCCGCCGCGGGGCGACGATGGCAGGTGACGCATCGCCCCCGAGGGGAGGCCGAGTTGACGGATCCGTGGGTCGCTCTCACTTCCGGCGTGGATCCGGCGGACCATGCGCGTGCCCTGCGCGGCGCGCACGACACCTTCACCGCCGCGGGCACCGTCCAGCGGCCCGTGCGTGCCGTGGTCGCCGATTCCTGGCAGCGCTCGGCCCGGGCGAGGGTCAGTCCCGACGGCTCCGCACGCGTGGAGTTGACCGACGACGACCTCGGTTCCTATCGCGCGGAGCATCCGCTGGCCCGGGTGATGCCACTGTTCCGCGAACTGATGAGCACCTTCGCCACCGACGGGGAACACCTTCTGGCTGTGTGCGACGCGCACGGCAGACTCCTGTGGGTGGAGGGGCACAGCGCCACCCGCAAGCGCGCCGACTGCATGAACTTCGTACCGGGTGCCCGCTGGTCGGAGACGGCGGTGGGCACCAACGCCCCGGGGACCGCGGTCGCGGTCGATCATGCCGTGCAGGTCTTCGCCGCCGAGCACTTCACCCGCCGTGTGCAGCCCTGGACTTGCGCCGCCGCCCCCGTGCACGATCCGCACACCGGACGGCTGCTCGGTGCGGTCGACATCACCGGCGGCGACCGGCTCGCCCATCCGCACAGCCTCGCCTTCGTGCAGGCCGTCGCCCGCGCCGCGGAGACCCAACTTGCCCTGGACCAACGCCCCGTCGGCCGCAGCACGGTCGAACTGCACGCACTCGGCAGGGACGAGGCACTGCTCGTCGCGAACGGCCGCAAGCTGCGCCTCAGCCGCCGTCACAGCGAGCTGCTGGTCCTGCTCGCCTGCCACCCCGAGGGCCTGACCGGTGATCAGCTCCTGGTGCATCTCTACGAGAACGAGTCGATGTCGCCGGTGACCCTACGGGCCGAACTGTCCAGGCTCCGCGGCCTGCTCGGCCCCGATCTGCTCGCCTCCCGCCCGTACCGGCTCACCGAACCGGTGGAGTCCGACTTCCAGCTGGTGGAGCGAAGGCTGGCGACGGGAGCCGTGTCGGCGGCGATGCGGGCGTACGACGGTCCGTTGCTGCCGCTGTCCCTGGCGCCCGCGGTGGCCACCCTGCGCGACCGGCTCGACCGTGCGCTGCGCGCCGCCCTGACCGACCGTGGTGATCCCCAGTTGCTCGCCGACTGGGCGCACAGCCCCTGGGGCACCGAGGACGCCGACATCTGGCGCGCCCTCGCCCGCTCCCTGCCGCGGGGCGCGCCCGAACGGGCCGCGGTCCAGGACCGGTCGGACGCCCTGGACGCGGAGCAGTCCGCCGCAACGTGGTTGCAACCTCCGCGCACCTAGCGTGCCGGGACAGCGCTGCCCAACGGCGGGCAGCAGTCCACGGGAGGCCAGCAGAGATGACCCGTTACGCCGCGCCCGGCACCGAAGGCGCCCTCGTCTCCTACCAGTCCCGCTACGACCACTTCATCGGTGGTGAGTACGTACCGCCCGCGGCCGGCCGGTACTTCGAGAATCCGAGTCCGGTGAACGGACGGTCCTTCACCGAGGTGGCCCGCGGCACCGCCGAGGACGTCGAGCGCGCCCTCGACGCCGCGCACGCGGCGGCTCCCGCCTGGGGCCGGACGCCGGCCGCGGAGCGTGCCGGTATCCTCAACCGGATCGCCGACCGCATGGAGGCCAACCTCGAGTCCCTGGCCGTCGCCGAGTCCTGGGAGAACGGCAAGCCGGTCCGAGAGACACTGGCGGCGGACATCCCCCTCGCCATCGACCACTTCCGCTATTTCGCGGGCACCATCCGCGCGCAGGAGGGTTCGCTCAGCGAGATCGACGACGACACCGTGGCGTACCACTTCCATGAGCCGCTCGGCGTGGTGGCGCAGATCATCCCGTGGAACTTCCCGATCCTGATGGCCACTTGGAAGCTGGCACCCGCGCTCGCCGCGGGCAATGCGGTGGTCCTCAAGCCGGCGGAGCAGACCCCGGTCTCCGTGCACTACTGGATGAGTCTCATCGCCGATCTGCTGCCGCCCGGCGTGGTCAACATCGTCAACGGCTTCGGCGCCGAGGCAGGCAAGCCGCTGGCGTCCAGCCCGCGGGTCGCGAAGGTCGCCTTCACGGGTGAGACCACCACGGGCCGGCTGATCATGCAGTACGCCTCGGAGAACATCAAACCGGTCACGCTGGAGCTGGGCGGCAAGTCGCCGAACATCTTCTTCGACGACGTGTGGGCCGAGGACGACGCCTTCCGCGACAAGGCCCTCGAGGGCTTCACCATGTTCGCCCTGAACCAGGGCGAGGTCTGCACCTGTCCGTCGCGTGCGCTCATCCAGCGCGGCCACTACAGCGAGTTCCTGGACGCGGCGGTCGCGCGCACCGAGCAGATCGTCCCGGGCCATCCGCTGGACACCGAGACGATGATCGGCGCCCAGGCCTCCAACGACCAGCTGGAGAAGATCCTTTCGTATCTGGACATCGGTCAGCGCGAGGGCGCGAAGGTCCTGACCGGCGGCCACCGCGTGCAGTACGACGGCGAGTTGGCGGGCGGTTACTACGTCCAGCCGACCGTCTTCGAGGGCGACAACCGTATGCGGATCTTCCAGGAGGAGATCTTCGGTCCGGTGGTGTCGGTCGCGTCCTTCGACAACTACGACGACGCCATCAAGATCGCCAACGACACGCTGTACGGCCTCGGCGCGGGGGTCTGGACCCGGGACGCCAACACCGCCTACCGGGCGGGCCGTTCGATCCAGGCGGGCCGCGTCTGGGTGAACAACTACCACGCCTACCCGGCCCACGCCGCCTTCGGCGGCTACAAACAGTCGGGCATCGGCCGCGAGAACCACCGCATGATGCTGGACCACTACCAGCAGACGAAGAACATGCTGGTGTCGTACTCGCCGGACAAGCTGGGCTTCTTCTAGAGCCTCAAGTTGGGTGCCTGGAAGAAGCTTTGCCCTTTCAGGCACCCACAGAGTGCAGCCACTATCAGTGACCCGTCAGTAACCTTCTGGATCCATTCACCGCGAAATTGCGCCCGCCCCGGACCAGCCATGGACCATCTGGGCGCTACGTTTCGGCGACGTCTGGTGGTGGGCGTGATCACACAACAATGTGCTCTCGGGTGGTCTCGAGGTCGTTGAGCACCGCGAGGACTGGTCCCCAGCACATGCCGACGGTGTCTCGATCCGGGACCACGCCGCGTTCTCGTTGCTTGCGGAGGTGGACGAAGTTTCGATACTCACGGACGATCGCCATGAAGTCGTGGGCGTCCATCT
This sequence comes from Streptomyces triticagri, assembly GCF_003429565.1. Taxonomy (GTDB): domain Bacteria; phylum Actinomycetota; class Actinomycetes; order Streptomycetales; family Streptomycetaceae; genus Streptomyces; species Streptomyces triticagri. The sequence continues at coordinate 91,910 of NZ_QUAK01000149.1, read as the reverse complement.
GAATCCATCCTCGGGTACGAGCAGTGTCGAGCAGCAGGGCAAAGCTCGCCCGTTCAGGGGCAACGCGCTTCTCGCCCTGGGGGAAGCCTCGTTGAAGGCTTGGATCTCTATGGGTTAGTACCTCGAGGAGAAGGGCTTCCGTGAAGCTGCCGATGCCGATGAGCGCCATGCCGTACGCACCGTGCTGCTCACAGATCTGCGTTTCGGTGACCCTCTCCATGAGTTGTTGCAGGAACTCCTCGCTGCTGACGAGGGGACGGATTCGCTCTTCCAGGTCCTCGGGGGCGGAGAACAGCGTGCTGTGACCGTCGGTGCCGACCTCTCCCAGGACGGGGCGCCCTGCGACGTAGGTGACCGCCACCCGCTCTGCTGCGAGGAGACTGTTCAGCTCTTGGCGGATGATCTCGGCGGAGGAACGGCCGTCGTCGTATTCGAGCGGGTCACAGATGCGACAGAGCAGTCGACTGACAGCGGCGTGGTCATCGGTACCGGCCATGACGTCCGTAAGCCACGCGATGCGCGGTGAGCCGTCGTAGTCGGGAGGCGATGGCCAGGCTGCGCGTCGCAGGAGTTGTTCCAGCTGGTAGCCGCGCCGTTCGAAGGGGCCGTCAATGTCGACGATGAGACGAGCGACGCGCTCAAGGGTCAGGACGTCGAGCTTCTTCATCAGTACGCTTCCTTGTCTGCCGGGTTCTGGGCCTGTTCGAAGGCGCGGATGAGACGTTCGGTGATCACGCGTCCGCGTCGTTTAAAGCCGAGTTCGGTGAGGGCCTGGCCGACTCGGGTGTCGCGATCGAGCTGGTACCCGTCGCTCAGGAGCCAGTTGGCCAGCGCGAGCAGGTCGGCGTCGCTGTAGTCGGCGGTGCGTCCTCCGTGCGGCACAGTGGGGCGTGCGCCGCGGCCGACCGCCGGTGGAGGAGCCGGCGGGTGTTGGACTGAATCGGGGATTGGTGCGCGGTCGGCCCGATCTGTGGCATCACGCCAGGTGTCGAGGAGTCGTTCGAGTTCGGCGCTTGGGTTGGCGAACCAACTGGACGCCCAGATGCGGTGGAAGCGCCATCCCAGTCGTTGGAGGTGTTCTTGGCGCAGTCGGTCGCGGTCGCGAGCGCTGGGAGCTCGGTGGTAGCGGTCGCCATCGGTTTCGACGGCGAGGACCATCTGTCCAGGGCGTGTGGGGTGGCCGAGCGCGAAGTCGATGCGGTAGCCGGACACGCCCCATTGCGGTGTGACCGGGACGTCAGCTGCTTCGAGGGCGGCGAGGACCTGTTGCTCGAAACCGTTGAGGTTCCAGTCGGTGCGTGCACTGCCGGTGCGCTGGAGGTCTCCTCCGTGAGCGGCGTACTCCAGGAACGCGCGCAACATCTCGGGGCCGCGGTGGCGGGTGGCCAGGAGCTTGGACGGGTCGAAGTCGTGGTGGGTGAGCGAGGTGACGACGGTCATCGACTGGCGGGCGCGGGTGATCGCCACGTTGAGGCGACGCTCTCCCCCTTCGTTGTTGAGCGGGCCGAAGTTCATGGCCAGGCGTCCGTTGGCGGCTTTCCCGTAGCCGATGCTGAGGATGATGGCGTCTCGTTCATCGCCTTGGACTTGCTCGATCGTTTTGACGAAGAAGCGTTGGCGCGGGCCAGCATCGGGGCTGAAGTAGTCCTGCAGGTCCGGGTGGCCTTTCAGAGCTTGGGTCAGACCAAGTTCGATCCGCTCTGCGTGCCGCTGTCCCATGGTGATGACTCCGAGACTCTGGCCCGGTGTGCGGGTGGCATGTGCCAGAGCGAGGTCGACGACCCGTTGCACTTCTTCGTCTGAGGAGCCGGCTTGGCCGGGGCGGGCCTGGGCGTCGACGATGTCCAGGCGTAGTGGACTCGCCTGGGTGGTGCCCGGAAAGGTGACGAGTGTGTCGTTGTAGATGGTGTGGTTGGCGAAGGCGATGAGGCGTTCATCGCGGCTGCGATAGTGCCATTTGAGGGTGTGTACGGGGAGGTGGCTGCACAGCATGTCGAGGAGGGATTCGAAGGCATCTGGCGCGGCGTCGCCAGACTCGTCGTCATCGGATTCTTCGCCTGCGCCGCTGAGAAGCTTCTGGAAGAAGGTCGTCGGGGGGAGTTGGTGCGGGTCGCCGGCGACAATGACCTGGTGGGCGCGCATGATGGATGTGATGGCGTCGTGCGGAAGGACCTGGCTGGCTTCGTCGAAGATGACGACGTCGAAGAGGCGAGTGGCGGGTAGAACGCGACTCACGACGAGTGGGGACATGGCCCAGCACGGTTTGGCGGCCATGAGGACGTCGGGCGCCTTTTCAACCAGTCTGCGGACGGACAGGTGCCGGGATTTTCGGTGGGCCTGGGTGCGCACGAGGGTGTTCTGGTCGGGGTGCGTATCGCGGGCTTTCCGCAGGCGGGTGGCGACCTCGTACCGGACGCGAGCCGGATTGAGGTCTCGATGGGTGCGGTCGAGACGTTGGAACTGCTCGATCGTGTGATCGTGCTCGGTTCCGACGAAGGAGCGCAAGTAGGGGTGTTGCATGTGGGCCTCGTCCAGGACAGAGGCCCACCAGAGGTGGTTCAGGGTTCCGACAGCCCTGTCGGGCGTGGTTCCGGCTTCGGCGAGCTCGTCCAGCAAGCGGCCGAGCCCGGCCGACTCCAGGCGGTCGGTGAGCTGGTTGAGCTCGGGCATCCGCAGCAGCGTCGCGCGGTCCTGGTCAAGTCGCTGGATGAATCGGTCGACGTCGTCGGTGGACGTGTTCTCCCATCCGTCCCAGCGCACGCACAGGGCGATCGCAGCCAGCTGATCACGCACCTGCGTGAAGGAGGCGACAGCGTTGGCCAGCCCGGGGACGGCCCATGGGCTGCTTTCGTCAGTCGTAGCATGTTCCTGCCACCGGGCCTTCTGATCGGCTGCCTCCGTGAGTGCCGCGTGCAGCAAAGAGCGGGTTCGACAGCCGTCCTTGGCCAGTCCCCGCGCTCTGGATGTCAGTTTTCGACGTTGCCACCAACCGATCTTCACTGAGCGCTCCTTGCGCCAGGCCTGGTCTGCTGTCGCGGCGATCATGTCGCTCAGGCCCGAGTCGAAGACGGCTACCTCGAAGCGGCTGAGGGTTGTGGTGACGTCATCCAGCAGAGCGAGGAGGGATTGCCATCCATGGACGTCGTCGGCCGGTCGCAGTCCCGCTGCGTTCACGAGCTTCTCAACGGTGCGTCGGGCATCTGTGAGGGCACGGCCGGTGAGTTGGTCGAGGCTGGCGACGACGGAATGCAGTTCGTTGTCGGAGCGGACTGGCAGGTGAGACCAGGGGGAGGATCCGCATCGCACCAGAAGGCCGTTCTTGGCCACAAGGGCGCGCAGGTCGCTTTCGGTTTGGAGGAGCTGCTCTCCGTGGAGGCGGTACAGGTCGCCGCCGCGAAGCCGCAGCCGGGTGTGCTGGTCACGAGGGCTGGCCATGAGGCGCGTGATGAGTTGGTAGGGACTGATCTCCCAAGGCGCCAGAAGCTGGTGAAACTCCTGGACGTGCCTCAGGGCCTGTTCCCGATGGCCATCAAGACTTCGGTGGAGACCGTCAGGGCGGGGTGGAGGCTCTTTTCCGGCGCGTTCCAGGGCCTCATACAGTTGCCTGGCGGTCTGGCGGCGGCTGAGCTTGTTGCCATGCAGGTCGAAGACCAGTCCGCCGAGGTCGACCTCGGCAAGACTGTCGGTCACCGCTTCGATGGCGGCACGCTTCTCGGCGACGAAGAGCGTCCGTTTACCCAATGCCGCAAAGGCGGCGATCAGGTTGGCGATGGTCTGGCTCTTGCCCGTGCCGGGTGGTCCTTCAATGACGAGGTGAGCGCCGGCCAATGCGGCGCTGATGGCCTTCTGTTGAGAGCCGTTGGCGTCACGTACCAGATATTCCGACCGAGGTGCGGTGGAGTCTGCGCTGGAGGCCACGTGAGAGGCTGTCTCCGCATGCAGGGCACGTTCGGCCTCCTTGTCCTTGGCCAGGGCCGCTACAACCGGGTGGCTCGCCAGCAAGTCAACTGATCGGGCGAGGTCGTTGACCATGGGAAGGCGGTCGAAGCTGAAGACGCCGGCCACCACACGTTCTTCAAGTTCCACACTGAGGTGGCTACGGGTGCAAGCCGTCTGCAGCACCGCATAGGCGCAACGGGTACGTTCACCAGGATCCGCGCACTCCTCGACCGCGTTCGCGATCTTGTCAGAGAGCTCCTCGAGATCACCATCCAGACCGTACTGTCGGCTCAGGGCGTAGAGCAGGACTGGGTTGATCTCGGCTTCGCTCACTCCTTCGAGGACGAAGTCGCTCTCCGTCGCGGTGCGCGGTTCAATGGTCAGCGGCTGCAGGAGAAGGGGAGCACACAGGGCTGCGAGCGGACGATTGCCACGCGTAGTTGAGGGCTCGACACGCACCAGGCCAAGCGCCAGGCGCCCGGCGTCGATGCCCTGTTCCTCCGCCAGTTCGACCATCTTGCGGCGGAGACCACGCGCTCGCGCCCACGCCGTTTTGTGATCATCAACGGCCGGGAAAAGGCTGGCCAGTCGGGTTGCGCGGCCATTCAGTAGCGAGGTCAGTGCCTGTGACGCCGCACAGGTGACGTCCAGGGTCGCCCGCTTCGTGTCTTTGAAGTGCAGCAGAGTGTTGTAGGGGCCGAAGTCGATCAGCGCATCGGACCACTGCTGCGCGCAGACCTCCACCGCCCGGCGGCGTATAGGTCCCACGTGTTCGTCCACGTCTCCCCCTTGGCTGATCTGGGCTGCTAGCTCCGACCGTGTATGGGTCGTCGTCCGCTCTCGGGCCGAGACGAACAGATCAACATACGAGCGGAAGAGGTCATGCCACAGGCAAAATTGAGACACACAGGGGCGCGTCGGAAGCACACACGGCGCAGATGCGGCGCATTTTCAATGAACGGGTCTCAGCTCGTGTACAAAATGACCTTCGGCTGCGGAGCCAGAGCATTTCGCTTTACTCGCCTGCGATCACGACGTGCCACTCTCGAGTGCCGCCTCTTCACCTGCCGCAGGCGCCACGTCGACATCAGCACCGTCAAGAACCTCGCCTTGCCACGATCGCAACATGCAAGAGCGACAATCTCCGCCTGCCGCGAGGCAGGCGCTTGGCAGTCGAACCGCACCACGGCGCTCTTCGGGACCGCCTGAGAGGCGACCATCTTGCCCAGAGTTGATCTACACGAGGCGAACTCAGTTCCAGCCAATTCGACATTTCACATGCCATGCGCACTTGCGTGCGCCTGGCCACCCCCGACTACGTTCCACGCCAGCTACAGAGGGCGACGGCGTAGGGGGATGGATGGCCAGGACCGCGCGACAGACGATGAACGCACTCCGACGCCCAGCGAGCATCTACCTCCACTCCACACAGGAGCTCGTCGCCCAGGTCGAGTCGACGGCAGCGGCCGTCGACAAGAAGCGGCGCGAAAACGGGCAGAGCGCGCTCCGCAGAAAGCCCACACTTCACCCCGTCGCGCGCGCACAATCAGGCTCCACGATTGAACTGACACCTTGGCAAGTGCTGCACGCGCTGGCGCGCGGATACGTGTTGTCAGGCCAGGGCATGGGGCACGGACTCGCAGAACACTGGCTGAGTCTGAAGTTCTGCGAAGCCCTGCATGGGAACCGCGCCCGCGCCATGGACCTCACTGAGAGGGGCCGTACGCCCGAGAGTTGGTACAAGGGGATGCAAGCACGCGAGTTGGCCGTGGGGTTTGGACTCGCAGCAGCGGAACACATCGTGCAACAACGGTATCCGGGCCACATCGTCTCGGTGGTGGATACGGGAACGGTTCTGCGTGCCGGCTGGCCGCCAAACGTCTCGCAGCACAGCAATTCCTCACGGCCGCGCCCTGACTACATCCTTGAGGCTTGGAAGCCCGGCGAACCTTCGAAGATCACGTTCGTAGCGTGCCGCGGTAACCACCAGCAGCCCAGCAAGCGAGGTGGCAAGACGCGCAGCACTACCCTTCAACAGTTGGTCAAGGGCGCCGAGCTGACCGAGGGCATGCAGTTCGGAGACTGGAACACCGCTGCCAGCCTGATGCTCTCGACCGAACTCATTGGTCAAGGCGGCATCGTGGTCAATGTGATCGAGTCACCAGGCGACGCTCAGCTCCCCCTCCGAGTACCAGGAGCGCCCGGAAACGCAGACGACGAGATCAGAGATAGACCCGGCATCCCGTACCTCAACGCCGTTCAGATCCCTGTCCATGAAGGGCAACGAGCGCACCGAGTCGACGGATTTCAAGTAGGCCCTGACGACCTCGCGTGGTTCGGTCAACTCCTTGCACGAACCGGGGCAGCCGGCCTGACGGCCTTCGCAGGCGGCGGCCCCAACACAGCCCACTACCTGACCGCACGCCAAGGCCGAAAGCACTACCAGGTGCCCATTTTCGCCGCGACGTCAAGTGTCGACGACGCACAAATCTATGTTGGCGGCGTGAAGTTCGTAGGTACCGATCACGTCTTCCGGCTGGGATCCGTGCGCGTCGAGGCTTTCTCCGGAATGGCCGAGAATCTGTACAAGTTAATCAAAGAGGGAGAGGTGGAAGAATATCGGCGTGTAGCCCACAACCTGAGTTCGACGTGGGGCGATATCCAGAAAGAGGACAGGCAGACCAGTCCCCTTTCCCTTCAACCGAACGGCACCGTGATGGCACTAAGGATCTTGCCGCTTCGACGACAGCGCAAGCCCTGAGTCGCCGTATCCAATGGGCCCTTCTACCGCAAGACAAGACTTTCCTCGGTGACGCCTGGACTGGGATTGCCGAAGGAAATCATGCAGAACCCACTTCTCCCGTAAGCAAGTCAAACGATTCCTGCCCCACAGAAGCGGGACACGCGGTTCTCAGACCTCCCGGGGATCTTGCTGGTCGAGCGCAGCCAGCACGGAAGTCGGACACAGGGCGCTGGTCCGTCGCGCCCAGCACTCTGGATCCTCTCCTTCCGCGAAGCACCGGATCCTCGTGGTAGTTCAGGTAACGAGCGACGTCGACGCCTGGCGGGCAGACCTCGTCGAGCACGAGTCACCGACGAAGTTTGTGGGGTCGACGAGCCACCCCTCCCGCACCACAACGGATGGCTTCAGGACGTTTCCACGGTCAAGCTCCGCACGAATGTCACCCGACGTTCTGGCAGTCCGGCCGCTGCCGTCCCGATGGTGTTCAAGCCCGTCGGGTACGCCCAGTCACGCCGGCGGGAGACCACGGGAACCCATCCGATCCCGCTGGTCCGCGCGGGCGCCCGTTTCGGGAATGGCCAACTGGTTGAACGCACCGAGAACCACGCGGTCTGAGAAGGATGCAACCGTGACCTGTTTCGGCATCTACCGCACGAACACCTACACGGCCCAGCAGGTCACCGACTTCCTCGCCGACACGACCCGCATCAAGGTCCAGCCGAACGCCATTCCAGGAGACGACGGCACAGAGACCCTTGATCCCAGATTGCCAGCGTACGGGCAGCCACCCATCTGCTCCGTCCGGTCCCGCCTCCCGATCGCTCGCACTACAGCGACAGCATGACCCGAACGGGTCCCGCCAGACCAAGATCCGGACCATTCCCGGCCCAGCCCCGCCCGAAAGCTGCACCAACTACCCTTGCCCCTGGTCAACGTGGGTGCAGCGGCTGTACCGCCAGCAGACCAAGAACATGCCGGTGTCGTACTGGCCGGACAAGCTGGGCTTCTTCTAGGAGTACGAGAACGGCGCCTGACCTGGTCCTGTGCCGGTCGGGCGCCGTTCTTGGCTCAGGCGCGCAGTACGACGCCGAAGCGGGTCTTCATCCGCCGCAGTTCCCACAGCGAGACAGCCGTCACCGAAAGCGGGCCGCCCAGGACGGAGCAGAACTGGACGAGAGGTGGGCCCGGCGGCATGCCGCCGTCGCCGATCACGCTGAAGGCCGCGAACACCCACACCAGTGTCATGGTGAGGACGGGCGGCAGCATCGGGTGGACCTGGGCGCTGTTGAAGGCGGTGCGGGCCGAGTACAGCGAGGCCAGGAAGAAGAAGGGGAAGCCCCACACGATCACGACCAGCGAGGCGATGACCAGTGCGTACTCCCAGAGGCTCTTGCCGTCGTCGGCGTTGACCGTCTGGGCCGTCGCGACGAGGATCCCGCCGATCACGACCAGCGTCAGGACGTACCAGCCGACCGCCTTCAGCGGAGCGCGCAGTCGGGAGCGCAGCTGTGGCCGCACATGCGGGGGCGCGTACCGGATGAAGCCGATGATGACCAAGGGCGCGGCGATGATCAGCACCACTGGCGCGATGATCAGTTGGGCGGCGCCGCCCAACGCCGCGTCCTCCCAGCGGTTCGGATCCACGTTGTAGGCGAGGATCAGGAAGACGGTGGCGGCGGCACCGAGCACCGTGCGGATCCCCTGGACGCGGTCCACGGTGCGGTCGACGATCCGGCCGTCGCCCTCCTGCGCGAAGAGTCTGGTGGCCACGCGGTGCGCGGAGCGGAACAGCATGCCGATGAGCCCGAACCGCCGGCGCCGGGGGGCGGGTCTCGTGGGCCGAGGGCCGTAAGGGTTCGGGCCCGGATTCTGTGGTGGCACTCCGGGGCCGCCGTGCGGTGGTCCGTAGGGAGCGCCCCAACCGCCTTGCCCACCCGGTCCGTTGCCGCCAGGCTGATTCGGGCCGTTTGCCGGCCCCCATCCCCCCGAAGCCATGCCGATCTCCGTTTGCTTCCGGCCAGTTGACATTTCCTGTGCTGGCAAGCGCAGTGTACGGGCAGCACAGGGGACGGAAGCCGCGCTCGTCGCCGCTCCCGCCATAGTTTGCCAGCCCTAGACCAGATGGCTACGAACCCTTCGCTCAGGCCCGCTCGACGAGGCGTCCGGCCCTCGCCCGCACGGCCCGCCTGAACTCGACGCGCGGGCAGATCCAGTCACTTTCCGGATTCCCGGCAGCTGTCGTCTCTCGCTTCAGGCGCGGCGGGCCGCCCAGACGGTGCGTTCGGTGCGGACCGTCAGGTCGTCGCGGTGCAGGATGCTGTGCGGGCTCCGGGCGTCCAGGAGTTCGTCGAGTGCGGCGAGGTCCTCGGTGCCGAGCGCGGGTGCGGCGGTGCCGCGCAGGCGCTGCAGGCTGCTGCGGGCGTAGCGGGTGACGGCCTCGCTGCGGGCGGCCTCGATGCGGACGGTGATGGTGCGCTCGTCCTCGACGGTGAAGCCGGCGGCGCTCAGCATCGGTCCCCAGTCGGCGCCGCGGTGCGGGACGTGTTCGGCGTGGAAGCTGTTTGTCGCGGCGTGCGCGCGCTCCTCGAGGCCGGGCCTGTGCTCGGGTACGTCGTACGGCAGGAAGCGGGGGAAGCCGTCCAGTTCGACGACGGCGAACAGGCCGCCCGGTGCGAGTAGTTCGCGGACGCTGCGCAGGGCGCGCTCGGGGTGGGCCATGTGGTGCATCGACGCCGAGGCCCACACCAGGTCCGGTGTGCCGAGGTCCGGCCAGCCGGCGGCGTCGAGGTCGGCCTGCACGGTGCGTACGCGGTCCAGGACGCCCTGGGCGCACGCCTTCTCGCGCAGCAGCTGCAGATGACCGGCGGAGGTGTCGACGGCAGTGATGTGGGCGTCGGGGAATCGGTCCAGGAGGGCGAAGGTGCCCGCTCCGGTGCCGCAGCCCAGATCGACGATCTGGCGGGGCGCGGACTTCAGGGGCAGCCAGGCGGTGATGGACGCGATGTGCTCGGCGAGGACCTCGGCGTCCAGGTCGAGGATCTCCGCCTGAGCCCTGTCGTCGTGGGGTGTGTGCTCGTGCGGAGTGTGCTCGTGGGGCAAGTGGTCGTGCGCATGGGTCATGGCTGCACCGTAGAGCCGTGCTGCGCCGATCGCAGCGTCGGTTGCCGTATCCGCAAGAAGGTGGCCCCAGCTGCTGCCGGCCACGCAAGATCCTGCCCGGCGCCGGTCACTCGCGGGGCGTCTGCGCCTCGCCGCGGTCGCCCGCTTCGGCGGCCTCCCGCTGGTGACCGCGGCGGGCGTCGCGGTCGAAGATGCCCATGATCTCGCACGGCCCGCCCTCGGCGCCGATCGCGTGCGGCAGCATCGTCGGGAACTCGGCGGCCTGGTTGGCCTCCATGCGGAAGCGCCGGTGGCCGAGCATGAGGACGGCGGTGCCGGACAGGACCACCAGCCATTCTCGGCCCGGGTGCGCGCGCATCCGGGCCGGGTTGTCGGGCGGCGGTTCGGTCATCCGCTGGCGCATCACACTCATCCCGGGATCGCCCTTCACGGGCCAGCGCATGATTCCGTGCGCGCCGTCGATCATCGGGCTGATGACGACGTCGTCGGCGGCGTTCTCCACGAGCTGGTCAAGGGATGTGTCCAGGGCGCGGGCCAGGGTGACCAGTTGGTCGAGGGCGAGGCGTCGCCGGCCGTTCTCGATGCGGCTCAGCGAGGACTGACTGAGGTTCGCGCGGGTGGCCAGCTCCTCCAGGGACCAGCCCTGGGCGACCCGCAGAGCGCGGATTCGTTTGCGTACGAGGCTGTCCAACTGCCCATCTTCTTGCGTCATGGGCAACATCGTATGCCCTGTCGGCAATCCGGGCTTAGCGTCGAGCCACCAGTCCTCACCTCGACTCCCCCATCGCATCGCCCCGGCGACCGGCACGCTCCGGCACTGCTGCGGCATGCCTCGCTCGGGGCCTTCGGAAGGAAATGATGCGTACTCACCAGCATCCACAGGCGGCAGACGCAAGCGACGCGGACGCACCCAATGCGCGCCGGCTGCGCACGATCCTGATCGCCGTCTCCGTCGCGCTGATGGCCGTCATCGCGTCGGTCTCCGGGCTGAACGTCGCCCAGACGCACATGGCCGTGGAGTTCGGCGCCTCGCAGAGCACCGTGCTGTGGATCATCAACATCTACACCCTCGCCCTGGCCGCACTGCTGCTGCCGCTCGGCGCGATCGGTGACCGCCTGGGCCGCAAGCCCATGCTGGTCGCCGGGCTGGCCCTGTTCGGCGCCGCCGGTATCGCGGCAGGACTCGCCCCGTCGGCCGGGGTGATGATCGCCGCCCGGGCGGCCGCCGGCGTCAGCGCCGCGATGATCATGCCGATCACGCTGGCCGTCATCACCAGTACGTTCCCCGAGGAGCAGCGGGGCAGGGCGATCGGTGTATGGACGGGCGTCGCCGGAGGCGGCGGCATCGTCGGCATGTTTCTGTCCGCCCTCCTCGTCGATGTCGCCGACTGGCGGTGGCTGTTCCTCCTGCCGGTGGTACTGGCCGCCGTGGCCCTGGCGATGACACTGAGGTCGGTGCCCAACTCCCGTGAGCGCTCGGCGCATTCCTTCGACACCATCGGTGCGCTGCTCTCCGTGGTCGCCGTGACCGGCCTCATCTTCGTCCTGCAGGAGGGACCCGAACGCGGCTGGACCGCACCGGTGCCCCTGATCGGTCTGGCCGTCGGCGTCGTCGCCGCCGCCGTCTTCGTCGCCCGGGAGCTGCACCGCCGCGACGCCGCACTTCTCGACGTACGCCTCTTCCGTGAGCGCGGCCTGGCCGGCGGCTCGATCACCCTGCTGGTCGTCTTCGGCGTCCAGGCGGGCATCGCCGTCGTGCTCTTCCCCTTCTTCCAGGCCGTCCTGGGCTGGTCCGGGCTGCTGTCCACGCTCGCGATGATGCCGATGGCCGTCATGATGATGCTGACGTCCGGCCTGGCTCCCAGGACGGCCGCCAGGATCGGGGCACGCGCCACCATGGCCGCCGGTATCGCCCTGGCCGCTCTCGGCCTGGCCCTGATGGCGCTGTTCGTCTCCGTCGAAGGCGGCTACCTGTCCGTCCTGGCCGGCATGCTCGCGATGGGCATCGGCATGGGCCTGTCGATGACGCCCTCCACCGAGGCCATCACGGCCTCGCTGCCCCGCGCCCAGCAGGGAGTCGCCTCCGCGCTCAACGACGTCACCCGGGAGTTCGGCACCGCACTCGGGGTCGCCGTGCTGGGCGCGCTCCTGGCCGCGGGATACCGCAGCGCCATGGACGACAGGCTCGACGGCGTACCGGGCCCGGCCGCGGACACCGCACGCGAAGGCATCGCCCATGCCGTCGAGGTCGCGCCCAGGAGCGGCTCGCACGCGCCGGAACTGCTGCACGCCGCACAGCAGTCCTTCGTCGACGGCTGGCAGCAGTCCATGTGGGTGGGCGCCGCCGTACTGGCCGCGCTGTTCGCCCACATCGTCCTGCGCGGCCCGGGGGATCGAACCCCGGCGGGGTGATCACCGGGCGGTGGATACCGGCGCCTCCTGACTATCGCGAAGGCAGCGTGAGGATCTCGGCCCCGTCCTCGGTGATCGCGATGGTGTGCTCACTGTGGGCCGTGCGGCAGCCCGTCGCGCTGCGGAGCGTCCACCCGTCGGGATCGGTCACGAGCTGCGCGGTGTCCGCCATGATCCAGGGCTCCAGGGCGAGCAGCAGTCCGGGCCGGAGCCGGTAACCACGGCCCGGGCGACCGGAGTTGGCCACATGCGGGTCCTGGTGCATCGTCGAGCCGATGCCGTGGCCGCCGAACTCGGTGTTGATCGCGTACCCCGCCGCATCGAGGACCGTCCCGATCGCATGGGAGAGATCGCCGATGCGCGCCCCGGGCCCGGCGGCGGCGATCCCCGCGGCCAGTGCGCGCTCCGTCGTCTCGATCATGGCGACGCTCTCGGCGGGCCTCGCGTCGCCCACCAGGAAGCTGATGGCCGCGTCCGCGGCGACTCCGCCCCGGGAGACGGCGAGGTCGAGGGTGAGCAGATCACCGTCGGCCAGTGCGTAGTCGTACGGGCGGCCGTGCAGCACCGCGTCGTTGACCGCGGTGCAGACGTAGTGGCCGAACGGGCCGCGGCCGAAGGACGGTGCGTAGTCGACGTAGCAGGACTGCGCTTCCGCCTCGAGGATCATGGCCTGCGTCCACCGGTCGATGTCCAGCAGGTTCGTGCCGACCGCGGTGCGGCTCCGCAGTGTCTGCAGGATGTCGGCGACCAGGGCGCCCGTGTCCTTCGCCCGGTCCAGCAGCGTGGAGTTCAGGATCTCGATCATGCGGCGCCTCTCCGATGCGGCCAATAATTATACCGGCCATACTATACCGGTACTACAATCGGCGGCATGGTCAGGTTGCCGCTCACCCCCGCAGAGGTCGAACGCGGACAGCGCCTCGGTGCGCTCCTCCGTCGCGCCAGGGGACATCGCTCCATGCTCGAGGTCGCACTCGACGCCCGCGTCTCGCCGGAGACGCTCCGGAAGATCGAGTCGGGCCGCGTCGCCACCCCCGCCTTCCCGACCATCGCGGCGATCGCCGACGTCCTCGGCCTCTCCCTCGACGCGGTGTGGGCGGAGATCAGCGGGCCCGAGAGGCACGCCGGGCAGAGCGCCGCCGTGCCCGACCGCGGGGCTCAACTGCCTGCATGACCGGGCCGGTCACCCGGACGCCCGTCAGCCACGCAGCGCGGTACGCGGGCGTCAGTCGGCCGCGGTGACTCGGCGCACGCTGTCACGGAGCAGCTCGCGACGGCGCTCGTGCAGTTCGGCGGCCTCGCGGTCGGTGGCCGCGTAGACATTGCTCACCGGGGACCAGGCCATGGACATGGCGATCACCATGGCCATCAGGTCGAACGGGTCGCCCGCCCGGACCCGCCCGGCGGCCTGGGCCTCGGCGATCGCAGTGAGCTTGCGGTCGTCGTAGTGCTCGTGGGTCTCCACCAGGTGACCGGCGGGCCGGCGTTCGAGGCGGGTCCAGGTCGCGAGCCGGATGAGGTCGGGGCGGCGCAGATACTCGTCGTAGAGACGCACGGCCCAGCCCGCGAGGTCGTCCGCGTCGATGGGGACGACGTCCGTGATGCGCTCGAGCGAGTCGAGGAAGATCGCGTCGAAGAGCTGCTCCTTGTCGCCGAAGTAGGCATAGAGCTGGGCCTTGTTGGTGCGCGCGGACTTCACGATGCGCTCGACGCGGGCACCGGCGATGCCGTGCTGGGCGAACTCCTCGGTCGCGGCTTCCACGATGCGCCGATAGGTCGCGGCGCCTCGCGAGGTCTGGGGCTGTTCCGGCATGCGCCGACCCTAGCAAACAGAACAGTTGGTTTGCCTTGCCGCGTCATCACACCTAGCCTCGACAGCGCACATAGACCGAACAGTTCGTTCTGGAGGCGCTGCTGTGCGTACGACCACGGGTTTGCGGGCGATCGGACCGGACACGCTGCGCCGCGTGCCGCTGGAACGCCGTGACCTGCGCCCGCACGACGTGGCGGTCCGGGTCGACTACTGCGGCGTCTGCCACACCGATCTGCAGGCGCTGAGCCAGTACGACCCGCGCGCCGGGACGCCGCTGGTGCCGGGCCACGAACTCACCGGTGTGGTGAGCGAAACGGGCTCCGAGGTGACCGCTTTCACCGCCGGCGACCGCGTCGCGGTGGGCAACATCGTCGACGCCTGCGGGGCGTGCGCCATGTGCACGGCGGGACAGGAGAACTTCTGCCACTCCTTCCCGACACTGACGTACGCCGGCACCGATCGGCAGGACGGGACGACCACACTGGGTGGCTTCTCGCGTGAGTACGTCGTGCGCGACGCCTTCGCCCACCGGCTTCCCGACGGACTGGATGCCGCCGCCGCCGCGCCCCTGCTGTGCGCCGGAGTCACCGTGTGGGAGCCGCTGCGCGCACTCGGCGTGGGTACGGGCACTCGGGTCGCCGTGGCGGGGCTCGGCGGACTCGGCCATCTCGCGGTCAAGTTGGCGGTGGCACTCGGTGCCGACACCACGGTGCTCAGCCGCACCCCGGACAAGCGCGAGGACGCCCTGCGGCTCGGCGCAGGCGATCTCGTCGTCTCCACGGACGAGGCGCGGATGGCAGCCGTACGCGACAGCTTCGACGTCGTCATCGACACCGTCTCCGCGCCCCACGACCCGGCCCCGTATCTGAAGCTGGTGGCGATGGACGGCACGCTCAGCCACCTCGGGCATCTGGGGCCGGTCACCGTCGAGGTCATGGACCTGCTCGTCGGACGGAAGAAGCTCAGCTCCGCGGGCAGTGGCGGCCGCGCGGGGACGGCCGAGATGCTCGACTTCTGCGCCGCGCACGGCATCGTCGCCGATGTCGAGGTACTTCCCTCGGCACAGGTCGACACGGCACTCGCCCGGCTCCGCCGCAACGACGTCCGGTACCGCTTCGTACTGGACATGGCGGACCTGGACCGGGCTCCGGACGGTGAACTCGACCGCCGCTGAGAGCGGCTCGGCCGGGTGGCCCGGCCGCCGTGTCGTCCTTCCGTGGGCTTCGAGGCCGTATCCGGCGTGCTCCCGCACCGGCCGGACACCGGCTCGGTACCGTCCGCCGGCATGGACACCCTCATCTTCGGCGGCCTGCTCGCCACCTGGCTGGTGCTCTATCGCCGGCGCGGCCGGACCGTACTGCTCGTCTGCTGGTGGGTCGTGATCGCGGCCGTCGGGGTGCTGCTGTCGCACCACATCACCAGCAGCCTCGGTCTCGGGCTGAGTTACTGACATGGCCGCCACGACCGCATACCTCCGGGACACCGAGGCGGCCGGGCCGCTCGGCAAGGTCCAGTACTGGTTCGCCTGCCTCTTCGCCGCCGGCTGGACGGCCATCGTCTGCACCGGACTCGGGGTGCAGTTCATCAGCTGGGACTACCCCTGCCCGCTGTGCATGATCCAGCGGATGTTCATGCTGCTCGCCGCGCTCGGCGCCGGGGTGATCGTGCGCAAGGGCATGACGGGCGGCATCACCGGCCGCGACTACATGATGGGCTGGGGGCTCGCCCTGGTCGCCTGCATCGGCGGCGGCTTCACCGCGTGGCGCCAGACGATGCTGCACATCCTGCCCGGCGACGAGGGCTACGGCAGTCCGGTGCTCGGTCTGCACATGTACGTGTGGGCGTGGATCCTCTTCATGGCCTCGGTGGTGGCGATCGGTGTCGTCATGGCGCTCGCCCATCTCACCTCGGACAACGACATCCCCTCGTCCGGTGCGTACCGGATGCTCGGGCTCGGCGTGCTCTGGTTCACCGGCGTGGTCATCGCCGTGAATCTGGTGGCCGTCTTCTTCGAGGAGGGCTTCCACTGGTTCCTGCCGGACGACCCCACGCGCTACGAGTTCTTCTATCAGGTGGGAATCCTGGACTGACCGCGCTCCGGGCCGGCGGGCAGATACGGCAGCCGGAGGCGGAGTTCCGCGCCGCCTCCCTCGCCGGCGTCGCCGGCGGTCAGACGGCCGCCGTGGGCGCGGGCGGTCTGCTGGGCCATGGCGAGGCCGAGGCCCGAGCCGGGCAGGGCGCGGGCCGAGCGTGACCGGTAGAAGCGGTCGAAGACATACGGCTGGTCCTCGGGCGCGATGCCCGGCCCGTGATCGCGGACGGTGAGGATGAGGTGCTCGGCCTCGGCCGTCAGCGCCACCTCGACCGGGCCGCCGGGCGGCGAGAACTTGGCCGCGTTGTCGAGGAGGTTGGTGAGCAGGCGATCGAGCCGGGCCGGATCGCCGTGTACCAGCCGCGGGCTCTTGTGCACGGCGACCCTGAACACCACCGAGGGCCAGTGTCCGCGCGCGGACTCCACGGCTGAGCGCACCAGTGCGACCGCGTCGACCGCCTCGGCCTGCGTGGGCGGCTGCTCTCCTCGGGCCAGCTCGATGAGGTCGTTGACCAGTCCGGTCATACCGCGTGCCTGGCGCACCACAGCGGCGCAGGCGCGGTCCCGCTGGGCCGGGGAGAGCCGCTCGGACCGGCCGAGCAGTTCGGCGTTGGCGCTCAACGAGGTCAGGGGCGTGCGCAGTTCATGGGATGCGTCGGCGACGAGCCGGCGCCGGGCTTCGACGGAATCCTCCAGGGCCTCCAGCATGCCGTTGAAGCTTGCGGCGAGCCGGGTGATCTCGTCCTCGCCGCGCCCTTCGGGCAGCTCGATGCGGTGTCCGGCGTCGCGGGTCGACGTGATCCGCTCGGCGGTGGCGGTGAGGCGGGCCACGGGTGCCAGACCGGTGCGCGCGACCCAGTATCCGAGTCCGGCGGCGAGCAGCACCGCGCCGCCGCCGAGTCCGGCGAACAGCCAGGCGGCGCGCCGCTCGGAGCGATCCACGCCGTCGGAGCGGAGCGCGACCTGGACGGCGCGGTCGGTGCCGTGGTTCTGGGTGAGGACGAGAAGCGGGTGCCCGTCCACGGTGCCCGTGGAATAGAACGGCCCCTGCCGGCCGGCGGCCGCCTCGCGCACCTCGTCGGTGACCGGCAGCAGATGGTCCCCGCGATCACGGTCCGGGTCGGCCGGCACGAGCTGGGCGCAGGCCGGCGCCGCGAGGTAGCGGCATTCGCCGGAGAGCGTTCCGTACTCCGCGGGCTCGTCCCGGTCGACGCCGAGGCGGGCCACCGACTGGGTGAGCTGCAGCCGCAGTTGGCGTTCCAGCTCCCAGTGCACGATCGCGTACGCGCCGGCGCAGAGCGCGACCGCCACCACGGCGACCGCCGCGGATGCGGCCAGGGTGAGACGCCGGCGCAGGGGTGCACGACGGCGCCGGCGGGCGCGGTGCCCGCTCACCGGGTGTCCAGGCGGTAGCCGACGCCGTGCACGGTGTGGACGAGGCGCGACGCGCCGTCGGCCTCCAGCTTGCGCCGCAGGTAACCGACGTACACGGCGAGGGAGTTGGAGTCGCGGCCCAGGTCGCGGCCCCAGACGTGCTCCATCAGGGTCTCGCGGGTGAGGATCTGCCCCGGGTGTCTGAGGAGCAGTTCGAGCAGCGCCCATTCGGTACGGGTGAACTCGAGGGAGCGGCCGCCTCGCCGGCCCGTCCGCGTCGCGGGGTCGACCGCGAGGTCGGCGAAGCCGGGCGGGCCGGGTGCCACCGGGTCCGGGGTCGCTCGGCGCAGCAGGGCCCGCAGCCGGGCCAGCAGTTCGTCCAGGGAGAACGGCTTCACCAGATAGTCGTCGGCGCCCGCGTCCAGGCCGTCGACCCGGTCGTGGACCGAGTCGAGGGCGGTCAGCACCAGGATCGGCGTGCGGTCGCCGAGCGCCCGGAGGCGGCGGCAGACGGCGAGTCCGTCGAGTACCGGCATCATCACGTCGAGGACGAGTGCGTCCGGCTCCCCGGCGGCGACCTCGGCGAGTGCCGCATGGCCGTCGGGCGCCGTGTGCACGGCATAGCCCTCCAGGGTGAGGACGTCGTCCAGGGCGGCCCGGACCTCGGGGTCGTCGTCGACGACCAGGATCGTGGTGCGCATGCGGACCAGCATGCCGAAACCGCTCTTAAATACCTCTTAGACCGCTCCGCCAGCGTTGCGGCATGACTGTTGAGCAGACTCTCTCCGTCGTCATCGGCGCGGGCGGTACGGGTGGGCACATCTATCCCGGGCTCGCGATCGCGGACGCCCTGCGGCGGGCGGTGCCCGATGCCGTCGTCTCGTTCGTGGGGACCACACGCGGCCTGGAGTCGCGTCTGATCCCCGCGGCGGGGTACCGGCTCCACACCGTCGACATGATCCCCTTCGACCCGTCGCTCGGCGCGCGCCGCTACCTGCTGCCCGCCGCCCTGCTGCGCTCCGCCGGGCAGGCCCGCGCGGTGCTCAGGGAGCAGGGCGCGCAGGTGGTGGTCGGCATGGGCGGGTACCCGAGCGCCCCGGCGATGCTCGCGGCGAAGCTGTCCGGGCTGCCCTCGCTCGTCCACGAGTCGAACGCCGTGCCCGGCCGCGCCAATGCCTTCGCCGCGCGGCTGACGCCGCACATAGCGCTGGCCTTCGAGCACGGGCGGCAGCAGCTGCCCGGCGGCGAGGTGATCGGCATGCCGCTGACCGGTCCGCTGGCCGGCCTGGACCGGGCGGCCCTGCGGCCGCAGGCCCGCGCCTCCCTCGGCGTCCGGCCGGACGAGCGTCTGCTCCTGGTGAACGGCGGTTCCCTCGGCGCCGCCCGACTCACCTCGGCGACGCTCGACCTGGCCGCGCGCTGGGCCCGCGAGGGGCGCCCGTACCGGCTGCTGATCAAGACCGGGCCCGCGGGCCTCGCGGACGCTCGCAGTCGACTCCGGGCGACCGGTGGCGACTTGCTCGCCCATGCGGTGCCGTATCTGGACCGGATGGACCTCGCCTACGCGGCCGCCGATCTGGTGGTGTGCAGGGCGGGGGCGGCGACGGTCGCGGAGCTCGCCGCGACCGGTATGCCGGCGGTCCTGGTGCCGTATCCGCATGCGCCCGGCGACCACCAGACGCACAACGCACGCGTCGTCTCGGACCCCGGTCAGGGTCTGCTGCTGCCCGACCACCGGACCAGCGGCGAGAGTCTCCACCGGCTCGTCACCCCGCTGTTCGAGACGCCGGAGCGGCTCGCCGCGATGGCGCACTCCGCGGATCCCGGCGGGCATGCGGTGGCGGCCGACCGGATCGCGCTGCGCGTGCTGCGGCTCGCCGGGCACGTCCCGCGGGCGCGGCGCAGCACATCCCACTGACGTACGCCATGCGGCGCACCCGCCGGCGCGCCGCCCTCCCCGACGAAACGAGAAGGAACCATCATGCACAGCCCCTGGCACGGCCGTAAGGTCCTGGTCACCGGAGCCGAGGGATTCATCGGCTCGACCCTGGTCGACCTGCTCGTCGAACTCGGCGCGCAGGTACGGGCGTTCACGCACTACAAGCCGTACGCGGAGAAGGGCAATCTGGCTCATCTGCTGCACTCCGGCGATGTGGAGACGGTCAGCGGAGACGTCCGTGACGCGGGCCGGGTGATGGACGTCGTGGAGGGCTGCGACACCGTCTTCCATCTCGCGGCGCTCATCGGCATCCCGTACAGCTACGACTCCCCCGGCGCGTACGTCGCGACCAATGTCGTCGGCACCGAGAACGTGGCCGAGGCCTGCCGCCGGCACGCGGTCCGCCGGCTTGTGCACACGTCCACCAGCGAGGTCTACGGCACGGCGCTGACCGCGCCGATCGCGGAGGACCACCCGCTGCAGCCGCAGTCCCCCTACTCGGCGTCGAAGATCGGCGCGGACATGATGGCGCTGTCGCACGCGCACGCCTTCGAGCTGCCCGTCACGGTCGTACGGCCCTTCAACACCTACGGTCCACGGCAGTCCGCCCGTGCGGTGATCCCGACGATCCTCGCCCAACTCCACTCCGGGGCCCGGGAGATACGCCTCGGATCGCTCACCCCGACCCGGGACTTCACCTATGTCACCGACACCGCGGCCGGCTTCCTCGCGGCCGCCGCGTGCGACCGGGCGCTCGGTGAGGTGGTCAATCTCGGCTCCGGGCAGGAGATCGCCATCGGCCGGCTGGCCGAGGAGCTGATCGCCGCCTCGGGCCGGGACGCGGAGGTCGTCGTGGACCCGTCACGGCTGCGCCCTTCGGGCAGCGAGGTGCACCGGCTCCTTTCGGACAACTCCCGTGCACTGCAGTGGACTTCCTGGCGGCCCGAGGTCTCCCTCGGGGAAGGGCTCCGGCGCACCTCCGCGTGGGTCGAGGAGAACCTGCACCTGTTCGCCGCGGACCGTTACGCGGTATGAGCCGCGCAGGTTCCGGGGTGGCCGGCGGAGTCGTCCGCCGGCCACCGACCCGTCCGGTGTGCGTCAGCCCGCGTCGTCGAGCCTCAGGTGGAAGTCGTCCAGCGTGAAGTGGAAGATGCCCCAGGTGATGTGCTCCGCACGACCACCGTCGACCCAGTGGTCGAGGCCCTTCTTCATCTGGCTGAGGTACTCGTGGCTGACCTTGCGGGCCAGGCCCTCGGCCTCCTGCTGCTCGGTCTCCTTCAGGACGCGGGCGTAGTGGGCCACCAACTGCTCGCGGTGCTCGTCGAACCCGCCGTCGACGGCGGTGAATCCGAGCCGGGTCAGCTCGCGGCGGTAGAAGGCGGGTGAGCCCATGTCGTCGAGGTGGATGCGGTCGAGGATGGGCTGCAGCACACCGCTCGGACAGTCGTCGGCCGCCATCGGGTCGGTGAAGACGAGCTGTCCGCCGGGACGCAGCACCCGGGCGATCTCCTCGAGGACGCGGACGCGGTTCCCGCTGTGCAGGAAGGCGTCCTGGGACCAGATGACGTCGACCGAGTCGTCCGGGTAGGGGATGTCCTCGAAGGACCCGTCCACGACCTCGATCCGGTCGCTGAGCCCGCTGGCGGAGTTCAGCTCCTCGTGCCGCCGGTTCTCCACCTCGCTCAGGTTGAGCGCGAGGACCCGGCAGCCGTACGTGCCGGCCAGGTACCGCGCCGAGCCGCCGTACCCCGAACCGAGGTCGAGGACCACGGAGCCGGGCTCGAGGTCCAGCTTCTCCGCCATCCGCTGCACGGTGCGGCGGCTGGCGTCCGCGATGGGTTCCTCGGAGCTCTCGTAGAGGCCGATGTGGATGTCCTCGCCGCCCCACACGGCGGCGTAGAAGGTGTCGGCGTCCGACGAGTTGTAGTAGCTGCGGGCGGTGCCGACCGCTCCCGAGTACCGGCCTTCCTTCTCGTCGTCCATGCGGTACTCCTTCTCTGCCACGTGCACGAAGAAGTCCGGCTGCTCACCGCGGTAGGTGTGCTGGAAGTCGCCGTACGTCTCGATGTGCTGGAAGCCCACCTCCGACATCAGGCGGCGCACGTAGTCCTTGCGCAGCGGGAACATGTTGAGGTGGTACACGGAGTCGTCCGGGAACTCGTACCGCATCCGGCACAGGCCCTCGTCGACGTACTCCGGCGCCACGCTGACGTCCTCGCCGCAGTAGTAGTACGTGTGCTTGCTGGTGTAGCCGTCGTCCAGGATCGCATCGTAATTGCGCTGGTCGAGGATGAGGATTCCGTCGTGCTTGAGCATGGCGTAGAACTCGGCGAGCGCCTTGCGCCGGTCACGCTCCGAGAAGAGGTGCGTGAAGGAGTTGCCGAGGCAGACGATGGCGTCGTACTCGCCGTGGACGTCGCGATTGAGCCAGCGCCAGTCCGCCTGCACCACGCGCAGGATGTGGTCGCCCTGCTTCATGCCGTTCTCGAAGGCCATCGCCAGCATGTCCGCGCTGCCGTCCGCACTCACGGTGTCGAATCCGGCGGAAAGCAGTCGCACCGAATGAAATCCGGTGCCGGTGGCGACGTCGAGCACACTCTTCACGCCCCACTTGCGCAGCAGGTCGATGAAGAAGTTCCCCTCGCTCTCCTCTCTCTTCTCCCAGTCGATGAGGGAATCCCATTTCTCGACGAAACTCGGGACGTATTCCTCGGTGTAGTGCCCGGTCTCGCGTACTTCTACGGGGTTGTCGCCGAACTCTTGGGCCGATTGCACGGTGGAGGAACCCTTCCGTTGTGGGAGTGTTGCCCGGGCACGACAGTCCCGCCACGGCTCGGTCTGTGGCCCCGGGTGCGCACGGTCTGAGCGCATGGCTATCCAGGGAACGCCCGTTCTATGCGCCCAACAGCCGTATACATATGCGTCGTTGACGCGAATCGCCGCCCTGGCCAGCGGGTTTCCCGGCGGAGATTCTTTCTCGGAGAGTGAGACGGAACAGGTGCCGTCTGACGTCGGTCGGTGGGTGGGGATACGATCCGGAGACCGGCCGACGCTCCCGGGACAGCGAGGCGTGACGACAGCAGGCGTCCCCTTGCTGCCGCTTCCGTTCTCTCTCCTTGGAGTTCTCATGACTCTCCTCACCACCTGGCCCGAATCCGGTCCGGAGACCGAGGTGCGCCGCACCGCCGACCCGGTCGCGATCAAGGAAGCGCTCGCCCCGATCGGGGTCCGCTACGAGCAGTGGCCGATCCGCGAGGACGTACCGGCCGACGCGGACAGCGACACGGTGTTCGCCGCGTACGGGCCCGAGATAGCGAAGCTCAACGCGGAGGAGGGCTTCACCACGGTCGACGTCCTCGGTCTGCACCCGAGCGACGACCCGGAATTCCCCGTCAAGGCGAAGGCCGCACGGGAGAAGTTCCTGCAGGAGCACACGCACGACGACGATGACGAGGTGCGCTTCTTCGTCTCGGGCTCCGGGATCTTCTATCTGCACGTGGACGGCGAGGTGCACGCCGTGCTCTGCGAGAAGGGCGATCTGCTCGGGGTGCCGCGCGGTACGACGCACTGGTTCGACATGGGTACGCGCCCGTCGTTCACGGCGATCCGGTTCTTCCACGAGGAGGACGGCTGGATCGGCAACTTCACCGGCGACCGGATCGCCGACCGCTTCCCCGACTTCGACACGATCGCCGCGGGGCACCTGGCGTGAGTGTGCAGTACGACGTGGACGCAGTGGTGCTCGACATCGAGGGCACCACCAGCGCCACCGGGTTCGTGGTCGACGTCCTCTATCCGTACTCCCGGAAGCGCTTCGGTGCGCTGCTGACCGAGCGCGCGGACGAGCCCGAAGTGGCGCGCGCGATCGGACAGGTGCGGGATCTGATCGGTGAGCCGGACGCGGACGCGGCCCGTATCGAGCAGGTCCTGAACGGCTGGCTCGACGAGGACCGCAAGGCCACACCCCTGAAGACCCTGCAGGGCATCGTCTGGGCCGAGGGCTTCGCACGCGGCGATCTGGTCTCGCACTTCTACGACGATGTGCTGCCGGTGCTGCGCACCTGGCACACGGCGGGCATCGGGCTCTCGGTGTACTCGTCGGGGTCGGTGGCCGCGCAGCGTGCGTGGTTCGCGAGCAGTCCCGAGGGCGATCTGCTGCCGCTGGTCGACGGCCTGTACGACACCGAGAACGCGGGGCCCAAGCAGGAGGCGGAGTCGTACCGCAGGATCACCGCGGCCCTGGGCGTGCCCGCCGGGCGCACCCTCTTCCTGTCCGACCGGCCCGGCGAGCTGGACGCGGCGCGCGCCGCGGGCTGGCGGGCCGTCGGTGTGCGGCGCCCCGGAGAGCCGTACTACGAGCAAGGCGTCGGCGACCACCCTGCGGTGGCGACGTTCGACGAGATCACCCTGAGCACGAGGAGCACGCAGTGACGACGACGACCGGGCAGCTCGAGGAGGCCGGGGCGATACTCGCCGAGGAGTCGGCGCGGTTCGCCGGGTTCGGCTGGATGCGCGGGACGTCCGGCAATCTGTCCGCCGTCCTGTCGCGTGACCCGCTGCGTCTCGCGGTCACGGCGAGCGGGCACGACAAGGGTGAACTGACGTCCTCGGACGTGGTGTTGGTGGACGGGGACGGCGCCGCGGTGGACGGCGGGAAGCCGTCCGCGGAGGCCGAGCTGCACGCCCGGGTCGCGGCGCTCACCGGTGCGAACGCGGTGGTGCATGTGCACACGGTGGCGTCGGTGGCGATGGGCCGGCGGGAGCCGGGCGGCATCGTGTTCAAGGACCTGGAGATGCTCAAGGGCGTCGGGCAGCCCGCGCACGACACCGAGGTGACGCTGCCGGTGATCGCCAACAGCCAGGACATGAAGGTGCTCGGCGACCGCCTGGAGGCGGCGCGGGACGAGCGGATGCCGGCGGTGGTGGTCGCCGGGCACGGCCTGTATGTGTGGGGCGACTCGCCGCGGCAGGCGCGGCACCACACCGAGGTCGTGGAGTGGCTGCTTGAACTCGCTCTGACCGAGCGGTAGTTCGCGCGCAGGGGGCGCCCGCCCGCCGGCTGTCAGGCCAGCCGCTCCCCCGGCAGTTCGCCCGCCGACACCTCGAGCACTCCGCGCTCGGTGACCAGTCCGGTGACCAGGCGGCCGGGTGTCACGTCGAAGGCCGGGTTGTGGCCCCGTGACTCGGCGGGTGCGGTGCGGACCCCGCCCCACTCCAACACCTCGTTCTCGCCGCGCAGTTCGATGTGGATGGCGGAGCCGTCCGGTGTGGCGAGGTCGACCGTCGTGGTGGGCGCGGCGACCAGGAACGGGATGCCGGCGTCCGCGCAGGCGAGGGCGATGCCCACGGTGCCGACCTTGTTGGCGGTGTCGCCGTTGGCCGCGATGCGGTCGGCGCCGACGATCGCCGCGTCCACCTCGCCGCGCAGGATGGTGCCGGCCGCGGCCCCGTCGGCCTGGACGCGGTGCGGGATGCCCTCCTGGACCAGCTCCCAGGCGGTGAGGCGGGAGCCCTGGAGCAGCGGCCTGGTCTCGTCCGCGTGGACCAGCTCCACCAGGCCGCGGGCGTGCAGTTCACGGATGACGCCGAGGGCGGTGCCCCAGCCGGCGGTGGCGAGGGCGCCGGTGTTGCAGTGCGTGAGGAGCCGCAGCGGCCGGTCCTCGGCGACCCGCTCGATCAGCCAGTCCGCGCCGTGCACGCCCATCGCGCGGTTGGCCTCGACGTCCTCGCGCTGTACGGCATCGGCCTCGGCGAGGACGGCGTCCAGGCCGTCGTCGAGCCGGGCCGCCACACGATCCACGCACACCATGAGATTCACGGCGGTGGGTCGGGCCGCCCGGATGCGGGCGATCCCGGCCCGCAGCCGCTCGCCGTCCCAGTGCTCACGCTCGGCCTGCAGCAGGGCGAGGGCGACGCCGTACGCACCGGCCGCGCCGATCGCGGGGGCGCCGCGCACCACCAGGCGCTGAATGGCGTCCACCAGGCCGTCCACGTCGCGGACCCGGAGGGTCTCGGTGCGGTGCGGCAGGGCGGTCTGGTCGATGAGTGCGAGGGCATCGCCGGTCCACTCGACGGCGCGCAATTCCTGGGACATGCGGTTCTCCTGAATCTCCGGGCGCGGACACCGCGGTCGGGGCGCCCAAGGGTGCGCGACACCGTACATGACCAGCGCGAACCACAGTTCGAGACACTCGCGCAGGGGTACGAGCGGCAGTGCTACCCTCCTGCTCCACCGCACCGGGACAGCGCCGGTACGACACCGGGACGACAACGGCGAGGAGGGCCCGTGCTGCTGACGATGCGCCGCTTCCTCGACCACGGCCGGTGCTCAAGCGACGCCTGTTGCGGCTGAACTCGCACCCGGCGCACCTCTGTCCCCGTAAGACCCGCATTCCCTTCTCCCCAGCAGCACCACGTCCGGAAGGCCCCGTCATGCCTGGTAGATCCCGCCGCACTCTGCAGTTCGCCGCACTGGCCGCCGGCACCGCGCTCGTACTGACGGGCTGCAACGCCGCCGCGAAGAAGGGCGAATCGGGCGAGAAGGGGTCGAAGGCGTTCACGCTCGTCACCCCCGATCCGGTGGGTCAGAACGAGTTCCTGAAGCTCGCCGTGACCGGAGTGAAGTCGGCGGCCAAGGCGCACGGCGGCACCTCGAAGGTGTACCAGAGCTCCGACTCGGCCTCGCAGCAGCAGAATCTGCAGGCCGCGGTGGACGCCGCCCCGGACGCCGTGGTCCTTGTCGGTTTCGAGTTCGCGGACGCGGTGGCCCAGCAGGCGGAGGCGCATCCGAAGCAGCAGTTCCTGATGGTCGACGCCTGCACCAAGGAGTCGTTCGAGAATGTCGCCTGTGCCACATTCCGTGAGCACGAAGGCGTGTTCCTCGCGGGCGCCGAGGCGGGGCTGCTGAGCAAGAGCGGCAAGGTCGGCGCGGTGGACGTCCTGGACACCCCGCAGTTCCGGCGCTACAGCGATCCGTTCGCCGCGGGCGCGAAGCACGTCGACGCCAAGGCCCGGGCCAGTACGCGATTCGTGGGCGGGCAGTCGCCGTTCGACGACTCGGCGCGCGCCAAGGAGCAGGCGGGGTCACTGATCGCGAAGGGCACCGACCACATCATGGCGGCGGCCGCGGCGGGCAACTACGGCGTGTTCGAGGCGGCCAAGGCGAAGGGCACCTTCGCGTACGGCGTGGACGTCAACCAGTGCCCGTCGGCGCCCGGCACCGTCGTCGACAATGTGGTCAAGCGCACCGACGTCGCGGTCCGTGACGGCATCAAGCACATCCTGGGCGGCGACGCCGGCAAGAACGTCTCGTACGGCCTCGAGGAGGGCGGCATCACGCTGACCGGCCTCGAAAAGGATGTGGCCGGCTCGAAGTGCGTGATCGCGAAGCACGAGGATGTCCTGAAGAAGATCGCGGAGCTGCGTGACGAGATCGTGGACGGGAAGCTGAAGGTCGATGACCCCGCAGCCGCCTGACCCGTCCGAGCCCGCCTTCGAACTCATCGGCATCAGCAAGGAGTTCCCCGGCACTCTCGCCAACGACCGGGTCGACCTGGCCGTGCGCCGCGGCGAGATCCACGCCCTGATGGGTGAGAACGGCGCCGGCAAGTCGACGCTGATGTCCGTCCTGTACGGGATGCTGCGCCCGGACGCAGGCACGGTGAAGGTCGACGGCCGCGAGGTGTCGTTCGCCTCACCGGGCGATGCGATGGCCGCGGGCCTCGGCATGGCGCACCAGAGCTTCAAGCTGTTCGACTCGCTGACGGTCACCGAGAACGTGGTGTACGGGGCGGAGCCGCGACGCTACGGATTCGTCGACCGGGCCGCGGCGCGCCGCAGGGTCGCCGAGCTCGTCGAGGCGCACGGACTCGCGGTGGACCCGGACGCCCGGGTCGGCGATCTGCCGGTGGGTGTGCGCCAGCGCGTGGAGATCCTCAAGCTCCTGCACCGGGGCGCCCGTACGCTCATCCTCGACGAGCCGACCGCCGTGCTCACCCCGTCCGAGGCGGACGCCCTTTTCGGGGTGCTGCGCTCGCTGACCGACGCGGGCCGCACCGTCGTCCTGGTCACCCACAAGCTGCGCGAGGTCCTCGAGGGCAGCGACAACGTGACGGTGATGCGGGACGGCCGCGTGGTCGCCCGCCTCCGTACCGCCGACACCACGGCGGACGAGATAGCCGCGGCGATGACGGGCCGGTCCGTCGCCCTCGACCGGGTGTACGAGACCGGCGCGCCCGGCGAAGAGGTGCTGCGGGTGTCGGGCCTGACGGCGGCCGGTGTGCACGACGCCGAACTGACCGTGCGCGCGGGCGAGATCGTCGGGATCGCGGGTGTGGCGGGCAACGGCCAGAGCGAACTGGTCGAGGCGCTCGCCGGTCTGCGGCAGGTCGACTCGGGACGGGTCATGCTCTCCGGACGTGACATCACGCACGCCTCGGCCGCCCGACGCCGCGTGGAGGGACTCGCCTACGTACCCGAGGACCGGCATGCGGTCGGCACCGCGCCGGCCGCATCGGTGGCCGACAACCTGGCTATGGGACACCACCGGACGGCCCTGTCCCACAAGGGAGTTCTGCCGCCGAAGTCGGTGCGCGAGCACGCCGTGAAGCTGATCGAGCGATTCGGCGTCAAGGCGTCCTCGCCCGGGGTGGCGGCGAGCGCCCTTTCCGGCGGCAATCTGCAGAAGCTTCTGATCGGCCGGGAGATCGCGCACGACGCACCGCTGCTGCTCGTCGAGCAGCCGACCCGGGGTGTCGACATCGGGGCCGTACAGAACATCCATGAGCAGCTGATCGCCTATCGCGACGCGGGGCACGCGGTGCTGCTCGTCTCGGCCGAGCTGAGCGAGGTGCGCGGTCTCGCCGACCGGATCCTGGTGATGTACGAGGGCCGGATCGTGGCCTCGTATCCGAAAGGCGAGGCCGATGAGCGGACACTCGGGCTCGCGATGGCCGGTGGTGTCGACTCCGCCCGGCCGGAGGCAGAGGCGGAGCCGGTGGTGCCGGCCTCCCGCACCGCGCCGACGGCGCGCCCCGAGGAGACCGCGCAGACCGCGCAGACCGAGAAGGGGGCCTGACATGGCGACGACCCTGCCCGCCGCCGCGCGCGTGCTGCGCTCTCCCGTCTTCTTCTCGGTGGCCGCGGCCCTGGTGATCGGCGCCCTGTTCCTGATCGGCACGGGCGCGGACCCGCTGACCGCCTATCAGGCGGTGCTGACCGGTTCGCTCGGCTCGGACGGCATCGGCTCGACGCTGACCACGGGCACCAGCGTGCTCGGCATGGCCCTGGCCCTGGCGATCCCGCTGCGCGCCGGGCTCATCAATCTGGGCGGCGACGGCCAGTTGGTGCTCGGTGGCATCGCCGCGGTCGCGGTCGGTCTGTACTCGCCGCTGCCGGCGCCGTTGACCACCGTCCTGGCCGTCCTCGCCGGGATGGCGGGCGGCGCCCTGTACGCCGCGCTCGCCGCGCTGTGCGACATCAAGTTCGGTGTGCCGCTCCTGGTGAGCAGTCTGCTCCTGTCGTATCCGGCGGGATCGCTCGCCTCGTATCTGGTGCGCTATCCACTCAAGGAGCCCGGCTCCAGCCTGCCGCAGACCGAGCGGCTGCCCGACGGAGTGGCGCTGCCCGCCTTCGGCTCCTCGACGGTGACGCTCGGCCTGGTCCTCGTGGCGCTCGCGGCCGTCGCGTACCACGTCGTCGACTCGCGCACCACGGTCGGCTACGAGATGCGGATGACGGGGCTCAACCGCCGCTTCTCCGCGTATGCGGGTGTCGAACGAGGGCGCCAGACGCTGCAGTTGATGGCGGTGTCGGGTGCCATCGCCGGGCTCGTCGGCGCGGTAGGGGTGCTCACCTTCCCCTTCCGGTTCCTGGACGGGTCGCTCACCGCGCCCGGCTACACCTGGACCGGCCTGACGGCGGCGCTGCTCGCCGCCGCGGCACCGCTCGGGACCGTGCTCGCCTCGTTCTTCTTCGCCGTGCTGCAGGTCGGTGGTCTCTCCATGGAGCGGACCACCGACGTGCCACGAGAGTTGACGCAGGTCCTTCAGGCGATCGTGATCGTGTTCCTGGCGGCCCGGCTGCGGATCACCTGGCGGCGCAGGAAGAGCGACGAACCCCAGAAGGAAAGCCGGAAGGACCCCCGGAAGGTCGGCGCCTGATGTTCCTCGACTCCGATCTCGCCCTGTCGGCGCTGCGCGCCCTCACCCCGATCCTGCTCGCCGCGCTCGGCGGAGCGATCTGCGAACGCGCGGGCGTCTTCAACATCGGCCTCGAAGGCATGATGCTGATGGGATGCTTCACCGCGGTCACCACCAGCTGGTTCACCGGCAGCCCCTGGCTCGGGGTGCTCGCGGCGGCGCTCGCCGCGGCGGCGTACTCGCTGATCCTCGCCGTCGGCGCGGTCACCCTCAAGGGAGATGCCGTGGTCCTCGGTGTCGCCATGAACCTGCTCGCGGTGGGCCTGACGAGCTTCCTGCTGCGTACGGTCTTCGGTGTGCAGGGCACCTTCGACGACCCGGACCTCGCGGGGCTCGGGGAGATCGCCGGCTTCTCGCCGCTGACCTGGCTGTCGTGGGGTGCGGTCGCGGTGGCGGCCGTGTTGCTGTCCCGGCACGCCTGGGGTCTGCGGCTCCGCGGGGTCGGCGAGACACCCGAGGCGGCCGCGACGCTCGGGGTGAGCCCGGCCAAGTACAAGTACGGTGCGGTGCTCGCCTCCGGGGTCCTGTGCGGACTCGCCGGAGCCCAACTCGCCCTGGGCAATGTCACGTTGTTCTCCGAGAACATGACGGCCGGCCGCGGCTGGATCGCTGTCGTCGCCGTGATGCTGGGCCGCGCCCTGCCGCTCGGTGTGCTGCTCGCGGCGCTGCTCTTCGGGCTCGCGGAGGCCGCCGGTTTCCGGCTGCAGGGCCTCGGTCTTCCGCAGCAGGCGACGGACGCCGCGCCCTATGTCGTCACCCTGATCGCCCTCTTCCTGACCACCGCGAAGCGCCGCCGCAAGACTGGAGCCGTTGTATGAGTGATCCCGCCGCCGAACTGCTGCCCATCACCCGGATACCGCGCACGGGCCTGCCGCCCCGGGCGGTGGTGGTCGGCGACCCGGCCCGTGCGGCGGCCGTCGCCGATCTGCTCGAGGACGCCAAAGAGGTGTCGTACCACCGTGAGTACCGGGTGTTCAGCGGGAGTTGGCAGGGACTGCCGGTGGTCGTCGCCTCGCACGGCGTGGGGGCGCCCGGCGCGATCCTGCTGTTCCAGGAGCTGGCGGACGCGGGTGTGGACACCTTCGTCCGGTTCGGCACGGCCGGTGCGATGCGCCCCGGGATCGCCGACGGTGATCTGGTGGTCGCCGAGGCCTGCGTACGGGACGACGGTGTGACGCAGCAGCTGGTGCCCGCCGAGTATCCGGCGGTGTCCGCGCCGGAGGCGGTGCTCGCCCTGACGCGGGCGGCGCGCGCGGCCGGGGCTCCGTACCACCGTGGCCTGGTGTGGACCCGGGCCGCCTTCCAGCCGGGCCTCATCCCGCTCGACTCCTATGAGAAGGCGGGGCTCGCGGCGATCGAGATGGAGCTGTCCGCGCTGTATGTGACGGCCTCGCTGCGCGGCCTGGTCGCCGGCGGCGTGCTCGTGGTGGACGGGGCGAACGCGGACGAGCTGGTGGACGAGGACAGCACCGGCGGATACAACCCGCACCGGGACGTGGTCGCCGAGGGCGTGGCCCGCGGCAGCACCGTCGCGCTCGACGCGCTGCGCCTGCTCGCCGGGGACGAGGCCCGGTGAGCGGCGACGAGCGGGCGGATCTGCTCGTCCACGGGGGCACGGTGCTGACCGTGGACGAGGACTCGACCGTGATCCCGGACGGTGCGGTCGCCGTTCGGGACGGTGTCGTCGTCGCGGTCGGCCCCGGTGAAGCACTGCGGGCCAGGTACTCCCCCGCCGACGAACTCGACGCCCGCGGCGGCCTCGTGATGCCCGGCCTGATCAACACGCACACCCATCTCGCGATGACACTGCTGCGCGGAAGCGCCGACGACGTGACGCTCCAGGAGTTCCTCGGGCGGGTGATCCCGGCCGAGGCCAGGCTGCTCAATCCGGGGAACGTCACGGCGGCGGTCCGCCTCGCCGTGGCGGAGAGCGTACGGGCCGGGGTGACCTCGGCACTCGACATGTACTGGTTCCACGAGGCCGCCGAGGAGGCTGCGCGCGCGGCCGGCTGGCGGCTGCTCACCGGACCCACCTTCATGGACGTCCCGGACCCGCCGGACTCGCGCGCCTACAAGACCCGGCTCGACTGGGCGCGCCGCGACCTGGCGGCGCGCACCGGCGGGAGTAGGCCGGTGCTCTTCGCGCACTCCGCATACACCCTGTCGCCCGAGCAGCTCGTGGAGATCTTCGCCCTGGGCCGGGAGTTCGGTGCGCTGATCCACATCCATGCCTCGGAGAACGCCGCCGAGGTCGCGACGGTCGAGGTCCAGCACGGCAAGCGGCCCGTCGAACTGCTCGACTCGCTCGGCCTGTTGGGCCCCGATGTGCTGCTCGCGCATGCCGTCGACCTGACCGGCGCGGAGATCGCCGCGCTCGCCCGTACGGGTACCTCGGTGGCGCACTGCCCGGTGTCGAATCTCAAGCTGGGCTGCGGGATCGCGCCGGTGCCGCGGCTGTTGAGCGCGGGAGTGACGGTCGGCCTCGGCACGGACGGCGCCGTCAGCTCCAACACCCTCGACCTGCTCGGCGCGGTGCGTCAGGCCGCGCTCGTGCACAAGGCGGACGGCGACCCGACCGCGGTGGGCGCCGAACAGGCGGTGCGGATGGCGACCGTGGAAGGTGCGCGCGCCCTGGGTCTCGGCGCCGAACTCGGGTCCCTCGAGGCCGGGAAGCGCGCCGATCTGATCGTGCTCGACCTGGACCGCCCGCACCTCACACCGCGTCACGACCCCTGGTCGATGCTCGCGTACGCCGCCCAGGCCTCCGACGTACGGGACACCGTCGTCGACGGCCGGGTCCTGATGCGCGACCGGGCGCTCACCACGCTCGACGAGGGAGCGGTGCTCGCGGGTCTGGAGGGTCTCGTATGACCGTCCGCGCCACCCGCGGCTTCGTCGGCCGCCCCCGGGTGCACAACCCCGGGCTGCCACCCGGCCAGTACGACGCGGGCGACGACTGGCCGGTCCTGTCGGCCGAGGTCACGCCCGAACTGGCCGCGGAGGACTGGACGTTCCGGATCGACGGGCTGGTCGACGAGCCACGCACCTGGACCTGGCAGGAGCTGCAGCAGCTGCCCACCACCCGCTACGAGGGCGACATCCACTGCGTGACCGGCTGGTCCAAGTTCGGGGTGCGGTTCGGCGGCATCCCGCTGGACACGTTCCTCGACGCGGTACGTCCGGATGCCTCGGCCACCCATGTGGTCG
The DNA here is from genome assembly GCF_003429565.1 of Streptomyces triticagri. GTDB lineage: Bacteria > Actinomycetota > Actinomycetes > Streptomycetales > Streptomycetaceae > Streptomyces > Streptomyces triticagri. The sequence continues at coordinate 59,072 of NZ_QUAK01000149.1, read as the reverse complement.
CGTACTCGCACACGGGGTACACCACGAACCTGCCGATCGCCGATGTCACGGGCGGCCGGGCCTGGCTGGCGCTCACCTACCAGGATGCGCCGCTGCCGCCCGAACACGGCGGCCCGGTACGGCTGTTGGTGCCGCACCTGTACTTCTGGAAGAGCGCGAAATGGCTCGCGGGCCTTCGGCTGCTCGACCACGACGAGCCCGGCTTCTGGGAGCAGAACGGCTATCACGCGCGGGGCAACCCCTGGGAAGAACAGCGGTACGCCGGTGACTGAGACCGCCGCGGCCGCTGCCGCCGGGACATCTCGTACCCGATTCGCCGTCCCCGGCAGGATCGTCGCCAGCAACCGGGCCGCCGCCACCTGGCAGCGCGCCACCCTCACCGAGGTCCGCCGGGAGACACCGACGGCCGCCACCTTCCGCTTCGCGGTGCCCGGCTGGCAGGGCCATCTGCCGGGCCAGCACCTGATGCTGCGCCTGACCGCCGAGGACGGGTACACGGCACAGCGCCACTACTCGCTCGCCTCACCGCCCGACGACTCCGGGTACATCGAGCTCACCCTCGACCATGTCGAGGGCGGCGAGGTGTCGGGACATCTGCACACGGCCGCCCGGCCGGGTGACGAGATGGAGGTGCGGGGCCCGCTGAGCGGCTTCTTCGCCTGGCCCGGCGACCGGCCGGCGCTGCTGCTCGGCGGGGGCTCGGGTGTGGTGCCGCTGATCTCGATGCTCCGCCATCACCGCCGGCAGCAACTCGACGTGCCGCTGCGCCTGTTGGTGTCCGCACGCACCCGTGCGGAGCTCCTGTACGCGGGCGAGTACGGGGACGAGACCAGCACCGTGTTCACCCGCGAGGGCGAAGGCCGGCGGCTTTCCGCGGACCATGTGGCGCCGCTCCTCGGGGCCGGTGCCCCGGAGTGGGAGGCGTATGTGTGCGGTTCCAACGCGTTCGCCGAGCACGCGTCCCGGCTCCTGGTCGGCCTCGGCCAGCCGGTGGACCGTATCCGCATCGAACGCTTCGGCTGACGCGGGCTCACCGCTACCGGTGGACGTGCTCACGGCTGCGCCGCCGTCCCCGATTCGGTGACGGCCAGGACGTCCACCATGCGATCGAGCCGTCTGCGGGCCAGCGATGCGTCGGCGCGCGGCACCACGAGTCGGGCGGTCGCCCGTGCGGTGCCGGAGACCTCGTAGGTCAACTCCCCCACCGGGATGGCGTTGAGGGTGGCGACGATACGGGCGAGAGCGGCGCCGCTGTGCCGGGCCGTCACGGTGAGACGGCAGACCGGGCCGGTGTCCGGCAGCGGGCCGCGCTGCGCGTCGGCGTGCGGATCCGGTCGGCGCGTCAGGCCTTGGGTGAACCCCTGCTGCAGTGCCGCGCAGGCTGCGGTGAGCACATTGGGCGAGACGCTTCCCGAGCGCCACAGGGCGTGGCCGTCGGTGACGCTCATCTCCACTCGGCTCTGCCCTGCGGTGCCCCGCCCGCTCTCCACGACGCGGATGGTGCAGTCGACCAGTTCGAGGTGGGCGACGGCGGGGTGGCTGGGCAGGAGGGCCTGGCGCAGCGCCCGTTCCAGGGCGTTCACCGGTCCGTTGCCCTCGGCGGTCGCGACGGCGCGCTCACCCCCGACGAGGATCCTGACCGTGGCGTCGACGGCTCCCGACCGGCGGGTGTCGTCCTCGGAGATGACGCGCCACGACTCCCACTGGAACACGGGGGCGTCGAGGGCGCGTACGTCGTGATGGGGCATGGCGGCTGCTTCCTGTCTTGAGGTGCCGGACGGAGGTGGCCGCCGGCATCGGATGGGGAAAGCAAAAAGACCCCTCGCGGATGCGAGAGGTCTGCGTGTGGGCGGTGCGCTCCGTGGAGGGTTCGCCTCCAGGTCACGTCGGTGCCGACACGCTCCAGCTGATAATGAGCCGGTGCAGCATGGCGCAGATGCTGGCACACATCGGCGGCCGCGGCAACGCCGGCCCGCTCGCACTCCCACTTCGTCGTCCCGCACGAAGGTCCCACCCGCACCTTGGTGCCGGCGACGAAGCGACCGGCGGCACACCCGTCCTACCTTTCCCGGCATCACCGGTTCACTGCCTCGGAAGTGGGGACCTCCATGGCCACCTGGGATGAGCTCGTCCACCGGACCGGAACTCCGGCCCGGATGCACGGTGTTGCGGCGGATCGGCGGTGCGCGGGATGAGGAGCAGGCTGCGGAGTCTCGGGCGCGCCACGTCCCTCGCCACGGCCGCCGCCCTCGTGCTCGGGGGCTGTGGCGGATCGTCGGGCGGCGGCGACGGGAAGCCGGCCGACGGCGGGACGTTCACCATGGCGTACGCCTCCGATCCGGGCACCCTCGATCCGGCCAAGACGGTCATGTCGATCGCCATCGGCGTCAACCGCTATCTGTACGACCCGCTGATCCACCTGGACGACGAGGGCGAGCCGGTCGCCGGCCTTGCGCAGAAGTGGGAGGCGACCGGGACCACCGCCACCTTCACCCTCCGGTCTGGCGTGACCTGTTCGGACGGCTCGGCCCTGACGGCGAGCGATGTCGCGAAGAACATCGACTACATCGGCGATCCGAAGAACAAGTCGCCGCTCGCGGGCGTGCAGATCCAGCCGGGCACCACGGCGAAGGCGGACGATGCGAAGCGCACGGTCACCCTCACCAGCGGCGCCCCCGACGCCATGCTGCTGCGCAATGCCGGATCGGTGCCGATCGCCTGCGGCAAGGGCCTCGCGAACCGCAAGTCCCTCGCGAAGGGCGGCAAGGACGGCGGCACCGGCATGTTCACCATGACCGAGGCCGTCACGGGCGACCACTACACACTCACCCGGCGCAAGGACTACACCTGGGGCCCGGGCTCGTACGACGGCAAGGCGAAGGGGCTGCCGGACAAGGTGACGATCCGGGTGATCCCCAATGAGTCGACGGCAGCGAACCTGCTGCTCTCCGGGGAGCTCAACGCGGCACCGATGACGGGCCCCGAGCAGAAGCGTCTGGCCGCCCAGAAACTGTTCCGCAAGGATCTGCAAGCGCCGGTGGGCCAGCTGTACTTCAACCAGAACGGTGGCCGGCCAGGAGCCGACGAGGCCGTACGCCGGGCCCTCGTGGGCGCCCTCGACCTGCCGGCCGTCGGCAAGGTGATCACCAATGGCGCGGGGAAGCCGTCGAAGGGCATGGTCACGGTCGAGCCGCGGGCCTGCACCGGCGACACGGTCACCGGCCGGCTGCCCGAGCACGATGTCGCGGCCGCCAAGTCCGCCCTGGACAGGGCCGGTTGGAAGCCGGGCGCAGGCGGAATCCGCGCCAAGGGCGGCAAGAAGCTCGCACTGAGCCTGATGTACGGCACCCAGAACGGGCCGACGACGGCCGCGGGCGCCGAGCTGGTCCAGAAGGAGTGGAAGGCCCTGGGGGTCGATGTCGAGCTGCGTCCGGTGGACAGCCCCGGCCTGAACAACGCGCTGTTCGGCGGCGGCGACTGGGATGTGTCGATGGGGCCGGTCGCCCTCAACTCACCCACCCAGCTGGTGCCGTTCATGGCCGGCCCGCGCGCGCCGAAGGGCGTCAATTTCGCCGGGGTGCACAACGCGAAGTACGAGGCGCTGGTCGAGCAGGCTTCGGCGAAGGTCGGCGAGGCCAGTTGTCCGCAGTGGCAGCAGGCCGAGGAGGCGCTGATCGACGACCTCGACGCGGTGCCGTACTACGACTCGCTGACGCCGGTCTTCGGCAAGGGCGCGCGTTTCGAGCTCAGCCAGGGCGCGATCGTCCCGTCGTCGATCCGTATGTACACGGACTGAGGGCTCTTCGATGACGACTTCGACGGTGGAGGCGGCCGCGCCTGCGGCGGGTGTGCCCGGCCGGCGGGTCCCGCGGGGCGGCCGGTGGCCGGCGTTCGCCGCACGGCGGACGGTGCGGTTCGCGGGTTCCCTGTGGGTCCTGGTCACCGCCGCGTTCCTGATGATCCATCTGATCCCGGGCGATCCGGTGCGGGCCGCGCTCGGGATGACCGCCTCGCCGGAGCTGGTGCGGGCCCGCCGCGCCGAGCTGGGCCTGGACGACCCGCTGTGGCAGCAGTACCTGCACTTCCTCAAAGGGCTGTGCACCGGAGACCTGGGCACCTCGACGATCAGTGCGCTGCCGGTGTCGCAGGTCGTCGGGGAGCGGCTGCCGGCGACCCTGGAACTGGCCGGTCTCGCCTTCGTGGTCGCGCTTGCGGTGGCGATTCCGCTGGGCACGGTGATGGCCGCACTCACCCGCGGCGGGCGGCGCCGGGGCGGGGAGCTGGTGTTCACCTCGGTCAGCGTCCTGCTGGCCGCCGTCCCGGAGTTCCTGCTGTCGGTGCTGCTCGCGTACGTCTTCGGTGTGCAGCTCGGCTGGTTCCCGGTCGCGGGCCGCGACGGGCCGGCCTCATACGTGCTGCCCGTGCTAGCCCTGTCGGTCGGGCCCGCCGCGGTACTCGCCCGGATCGGCCGGGTGGAGATGCTGTCCGTGCTCGGCGCCGACTTTGTGCGCACGGCCCGCGCCAAGCGGCTGCCCGCCCGCCTGGTGTACGTACGGCACGCGCTGCCCAATGCCCTCACGGCGACGCTCACGCTGGGCGGTCTGCTGCTGTCCGCCCTGGTCGCGGGCACGGTCCTGGTGGAGAACGTGTTCGCCTGGCCGGGGCTCGGCTCGACCATCGTGCAGTCCATCCAGCAGAAGGACTTCCCGGTCGTCCAGGGCATCGTGCTGGTCTACGGCGCAGGTGTCCTTGTGATCAATCTGCTCGTCGACGTGCTGCTCGCCGTGCTCGATCCACGGTCCACGATCAAGGAGGGCTGATGTCGGTACGGGACTCCAGGTGGGCGGCGGTCGTCCGTACGCCCGTCGGGCTGTGTGCGGCGGTGCTGCTGCTCGTGGTGGTCGTGGTGGCGGTGCTCGCGCCCCTCCTGTGGGGCGAGCGGGCGTCGGTGGTCGACACCGGGGCCGTGCAGCAGGGGCCGTCGGCCGCGCATCTGCTCGGCACGGACACGCTGGGCCGGGACATCTTCTACCGGGTCCTGGTGGCCACCCGGTTGTCCGTGCTGCTCGCCGTGACGGCCACCGTCATCGGCGTGCTCCTGGGGCTGCTGCTCGGCACGGCGCCGGCGGTGCTGCCGCGGCGTGCGGGGCGTCTTGTGACGTCCGCGGTGCACACCGCCGTGGCGTTCCCCGGGCTTCTGCTCGCCCTGTTCTTCGCGGTGATCTTCGGTGTGGGTACGACCGGTGCGGTGCTGGCGATCGGTCTGGCGACGGCCCCGTCCTTCGCCAGGCTCACCCAGACGCTGTCCGCCTCGGTGGCGGGCAAGGACTTCGTCGCGGCCGCCCGGGTCGCCGGAGTCGGCCGGATCCGGATGCTGGTGCGGCACATCCTGCCCAACATCGCGGAGCCGCTGGCCGTGAACGCCACAATCGGTGCCGGTACCGCGCTGCTCGCCTTCGCGGGCCTCTCGTTCCTCGGCCTTGGTGTGCAGGCACCGGACTACGACTGGGGCCGGCTCCTCGGCGAAGGACTGAACCGGATCAGTCTGACGCCCGCGCCCGCGCTCGCTCCGTGCCTCGCCGTGGTGGTCACCGGCCTGGCGTTCAACCTTTTCGGGGAGGCGGCCGCCGCCGCGCTCGGGGTGCGACCCCTGTCGCCGCGCCGCACCGAGGCGCGCGGCCTCTCGACTCAGCGCCCCGGCACGGTGGTTGAGCCGGACGGCGCGGAGTCGGTGCTTGCGGTGCGGAACCTGCGGGTGTCCTTCCCGGGGCGCGACGCTCCGGTGACACCGGTGCGCGGGGTGAGTTTGACCGTGCGGCCCGGGGAAGCGGTCGGGGTGGTCGGCGAGTCCGGCTCCGGCAAGAGCCTGACCGCGCTCGCCGCGGCGCGGCTCGTCGAACCACCGGGCGAAGTGACCGCCGACCGCCTCGAGTTCGCGGGCACCGAGCTGCTGCGCGCCTCGGACCGGGAGCTCGGGCCGCTGCTCGGCGGCCGGCTCGCGATGGTCTTCCAGGACCCCATGACCTCGTTCAATCCCGTACTGAGCGTGGGCAGGCAGCTGGCCGAAGTCGCCGAACAGCATCGGGGGATGTCTCGTGGCGCCGCGCTCGCGGCCGCGGTCGACCGGCTGCGCGAGGTGCGGGTGCCGGCGCCGGAGCGCCGGGCCGGGCAGTATCCGCACGAGTTCTCCGGCGGGATGCGGCAGCGCGCGATGATCGGCATGGGGCTGATGGGCGGCCCACGGCTGATCGTCGCGGACGAGCCGACCACCGCGCTGGATGTCACGGTGCAGCGCCGGGTGCTGCGGCTGCTCGCCGACGTACGGGCGGCCGAGGGCACCGCCCTGCTGCTGATCAGCCACGACGTCACGGTGGTCGCCGGCACCTGCGACCGGATCCTGGTGATGTACGCGGGCCGGATCGTCGAGGAGCTGCCCGCCGCCGAGCTGTTCGCTGCGGCGCGGCATCCGTACACGCGGGCGCTGCTGGCCGCGGTGCCGGACCTGGACACCGACCGGGCACGTCCGCTGCCGGTGATTCCCGGGCGCCCGCCGGAACCCGACCGGCTGCCCGAGGGCTGTGCATTCGCACCGCGCTGCCCGCGCGCCGAGGACCGCTGCCGCGGCGAGGACCCGGACCTGGTGACCGACTCCGCGGGCCATCGGCTCGCCTGCTGGAACCCCGCGCCGACGCCCGTCGCCGCCACGTCCGGAGGTGCCTCATGAGCGGGCTGGTCTTCGACCGGGTCAGTGTGCGCTACGGCCACGGCCGCCGCGGCCTGACCGCCGTGGACGGTGCGAGCCTGACCGTACCGTCCGGTCAAGTCGTGGGTCTGGTCGGGGAGTCGGGGTCGGGGAAGTCGACTCTGGCCAAGTCCGCGGTGGGTCTGGCACCGGTCCGCGGGGGCCGGGTCCTGCTCGACGGCACCGATGTGACTCGGCTGCGCGGACGGCACCGTCCGCTGCAGATGATCTTCCAGGATCCGTACGCGTCGCTCGATCCGCGGATGACGGTCGGGGACTCGATCGCCGAGGCCATCCCCCGGGCCGCACTGCGTGGCCGGACGGCACGCCGCGCCGAGGTCGAACGGCTCCTGGAGCAGGTCGGTCTGGACGCCGGGCGGGCGAGCCTGCTGCCGGGGCGGCTGTCCGGAGGTCAGCGCCAACGCGTGGGTCTCGCCCGGGCGTTGGCGGGCCGGCCAGGGGCCGTCATCGCGGACGAGATCACCTCGGCGCTCGATGTGTCCGTCCAGGGCACGGTCCTGAACCTCTTCCGCGAGGTGCAGCGACGCCTCGGTCTGACCACGCTGTTCATCACGCACAATCTGGCCGTGGTGCGGTACGTCAGCGACCACATCGCCGTGATGCACCTCGGCCGCATCGTCGAGTCGGGCCCGACCAAGGAGGTGCTTGCCGATCCGCAGCACCCGTACACCCGTGAGCTGCTCGCCGCCGTGCCCCGCCGCTCCGCGACGCCGGAAGACGTCGGTCGGGTCGAGGAGGACGTCCGTGAGCCGGCCGATCCGCACCACCCGCCGGACGGCTGCCGCTATCACCCGCACTGCCCGGTCGGGCCGTCGGTCCGCGACGACCGCGAGCTGTGCCGCACCCGCGATCCCGGCACCGAAGCGGCGTCACGTGCCCATCGGGCGGCCTGCCATTTCGTGACCGCGCCCAGTACTGCAGGCCTCGAGGCCGGCGCCCCGGGGAACGCTTCGTAAACCGCACATGTCTGCCGTATCCGCACCGTCCACGAGGAGACAGCCCGCTTTGACTCGACGCCTGGGTATCGACGATCTCTACTCGCTCGAGCTGCCGGAGCAGCCCGCGCTGTCACCGGACGGTACACGTCTGGTGTACGTCCTGCGCACCGCCGACCGCGAACACGACCGGGACGAGAGGGAGTTGTGGACCGTGCCGACCGGGACGGGCGCGGCACGGAGGCTGACCCGCGGGCCGGCCGACACCGCACCCGCCTGGTCGCCCGACGGCGCACGGATCGCCTTCCTGCGGGGCGGGGACGGTCCGGCGCAACTGTGGCTGCTGCCGGCCGACGGGGGCGAGCCGGAGCAGGTCACCGAGCTGCCGCTGGGGGCGGGCGCCCCGGTGTGGAGCCCGGACGGCACCTCGATCGCCTTCACCGCGCCCGTCGACCGGCGGCCGGCGCCGACCGCGGGCACGGCCGTGCCGCCGCCCCTCGTGGTGGACCGGCTCGACCACAAGACCGACGGGGGCGGGCCGGTGGGCACGGTCCGCAGCCATCTGCACGTCGTCGATGCCGCGAGCGGGCGGCTGCGGCAGGTCACCGACGGCGACTGGCATGCCGGTGCTCCGGCGTGGTCGCCCGACGGCCGGTCGCTCGCCTTCTGCGCGGCCCGCGGTTCCACCGCCGATCTGACCCTTGCCTCCGAGGCGTACGTGGTGGACGTGGACCCGGCCGCGACGGCCGCACCACCACGGCTCGTGGGCGGCGACGAGGGCGTCGCCCATGCCGTGACCTGGACCGCGGACGGCACCGCCCTGCTGGTCGTCGGCCGCACGGACACCGCACTCGGCCACGCCGGTCTGCTGCGGGTCCCCCTGGACGGCGGGCCGGTTGTCGACCTGACGAGCGGCGTCGACCGCAATGTGATGCCGGGCGGGCCCGGTTACCCGGGCGCGCTGCCCCGGGTCATCGACGACGGCCGTACCGTGCTGTTCTGTCTGCGCGACCGAGGCTGCAGCCATCTGTACGCGGTCGACGCGACCGGCGCGGGAGCCCCGCGGCCGGTCGTCGGCGGAGCGGGCCGCGTGGTCGCCGGCATGACCGCCGCCAAGGACACGGCCGCGGTTGTCCTGACGACTCCGGGGAGCCACGGCGAGATCGTCGCCGTCGAGACGGCCACCGGCCGCGAGCGGGTCCTCACCCGGCACGGCGCGCCGCTCGCCGATGTGGAGCTCTTCCCCGCGCAGGAACGGGAGTTCGCCATCTCCGACGGCGGCACCGTGCACGGCTGGCTGCTGCGCGACCCGGAACGCACCGGTCCCGCCCCGCTGCTGCTCGACATCCACGGCGGACCGCACAACTCCTGGAACGGCGCGGCGGATCCCGCCCACCTCTACCACCAGGAGCTGGTCGCCCGCGGCTGGGCGGTGCTGCTGCTCAACCCGCGGGGCAGCGACGGCTACGGCGAGGCCTTCTTCACCGCGACCGCCGGCGCCTGGGGCGCGGCGGACGCGCGGGACTTCCTCGAACCGGTCGATGCGCTGGTCGCCGAGGGGACGGCCGACCCCGGAAGGCTCGCGGTGGCGGGATACAGCTACGGCGGCTACATGACCTGCTACCTCACCGGCCACGACGACCGCTTCGCCGCGGCGGTCGCCGGCGGTGTGGTCAGTGACCTCACCAGCATGTGCGGCACGAGTGACGCGGGGCACTGGCTCGCCACCACCGAACTGGGCACCTCTCCCTGGCTCGACCGCGACCGGTACGCCGAACTCTCCCCGTACTCCCGGGTGGAACAGGTACGCACGCCGACACTCGTGCTGCACGGGGCGGCGGACGAACGGTGTCCGGTGGGCCAGGCCGAGCAGTGGTTCAACGCGCTGCGGGTGCGTGGGGTGCCGACCCGCATGGTGCTGTACCCGGGCGGGTCGCACCTGTTCCTGCTCGACGGCCCGCCGTCGCACCGCACCGATCTCGGCCGGCGCATCGTGGACTGGGTGGAGCAGCACGCCGGTGCGGGAGCCCCGCGGCGCGTCGCCTCCGGGCGGTCTGCCGCGCGTCCGGTGGATGTGGCGTACTGGGAGCGGCGGTTGGCCGAGCTGGCCGGGCGGCACCGAGTACCGGGTGCGGTCCTGGGTATCGCCCGCGGTGCGCACAGCGCGGTCGCCGCGCACGGTGTGCTGAACAAAGACACCGGAGTGACCACCACGCACGACTCGCTCTTCCAGATCGGGTCGATCACGAAGGTGTGGACCGCGACCCTGGCGATGCAGCTCGTCGACGAGGGTGTGCTCGATCTGGACGCGCCGGTCGCCGATGTGCTGCCGGAGCTGCATCTCGCGGACCCGCTGGTGGCACGGCAGGTGACGATGCGGCATCTGCTGACCCACACCAGCGGCATCGACGGGGACGTGTTCACCGACACCGGACGCGGCGACGACTGCCTGGAGCGCTTCGTCGACCGGTTGGACGAGGCGGCGCAGAACCATCCACTGGGGGCGACGTTCTCGTACTGCAACTCCGGGTTCGTGCTCGCCGGACGGGTCGTCGAGAAGCTCACCGGCACGAGCTGGGACCGTGCGCTGCAGGAGCGGCTGTGTGCCCCGCTCGGCCTCGAGCGTACGGTGACGCTTCCGGAGGAGGCGCTGCGCTTCCGTGCCGCCATGGGTCATGCCTCCGAGGGCGACGCGCCACCGCGCCCGGTACCCGCCTGGGGTCTGCCTCGCTCCGCGGGTCCGGCCGGGCTGATCACGGCCACGGCCGCGGACGTCCTCGCCTTCGCCCGGCTCCACCTGACTGGAGGCCTGGCGCCGGACGGGACGCGGCTGCTCTCGGAGCGTGCGGCGCAGGCCATGACCGAGCAGCAGGTCGAGCTGCCGGACACCGACTCGCTCGGGGACTCCTGGGGGCTCGGCTGGATCCGCTTCGGCTGGGACGGCCGGCGTCTGATCGGTCACGACGGCAACACGCTCGGCCAGTCGGCGTTCCTGCGGGTGCTGCCCGAACAGGACCTGGCCGTCACGCTCCTCACCAACGGCGGGGCGGCGGCGGACCTGTACCGGGAGCTGTTCGGGGAGATCTTCGCCGAACTGGCCGGAGTGGCCATGCCCGATGCCCCGCGGCCGCCGGCCGGGCCGGTGTCGGTGGACGCCGGCCGGCACCTCGGACGGTACGAGCGGGCCGGGACCCGCATCGACATCCTCGAGGGCACGGACGGACCGCGGCTGCGGCACACGACGACCGGGCCGCTCGCGCACCTCGTGCCGGAACCGGTCCGCGAGGCCGCCCTGGTGCCGGTGTCGGACCGCCGGTTCCTCGTGCAGTACGCCGGCAGTCCGTCCTGGATCCCGGTGACGTTCTATGCACTGCCCACCGGCGAGCACTACGTCCACCACGGCGTGCGCGCGACCCCGAAGGTGTCCTGACATGAAACAGCAAGACGGCTACGACGACCCCGGCGGCACGGTGGGGCGGGCCCGATTCGAGGCGGCGCTGCCCGAAATGGTCGACGACATCGGGCAGTTGGTGCGGGCCGAGTCGCCGTCGGCCGACCTCGCGGCGGTGGCGCGCAGTGCAGAGATCGTCGCCGCTGTCGGCGCCCGCCGGCTCGGGGTGGAGCCCGAGGTGGTCGTCGTCGACGGGCGTACGCATCTGCGCTGGCGCCTCGGCGCCGGGCCGCGGCGGGTGCTGCTGCTCGGGCACCACGACACGGTCTGGCCGCTCGGGTCATTGGCCGCCCGCCCGTTCTCGGTGCGGGACGGAGTGCTGCGCGGGCCCGGGTGCTTCGACATGAAGACCGGTCTGGTGATGGCCTTCCACGCACTCGGTGTGCTCAGTGCGCTCGACCGGGTGGACGGGGTGACCCTGTTGGTCACCGGCGACGAGGAGCTCGGCTCGCCGTCCTCGCGCGAGTTGATCGAGCAGGAGGCGGCCGGGTGCGCGGCCGCGCTGGTCCTCGAAGGGGCCGCGGAGGGCGGCGCGTTGAAGACCGTACGCAAGGGCGTCTCGCTGTACGAGGTCCGGGCCGGCGGTCGGGCCGCGCATGCCGGCCTCGAGCCGGACAACGGGGTGAACGCCTCCGTCGAGGCCGCACACCAGCTCCTCGCCGTCGCCGCTCTCGGCGACGACGGCCGCGGGACGACCGTCACGCCGACCGTGCTGCGCGCGGGGGCGACCACCAACACGGTGCCCGCCGACGGCCGGTTCGCCGTGGACGTACGCGTACGGGAGGCCGCGGAGCAGGCTCGGGTGGATGCGGCGCTGAAGGCGCTGCGGCCCGTGCTCGACGGCGCGACGGTGCAGGTGACCGGCGGCCCCAACCGGCCGCCGCTGTCGCGTGAGGCGTCCGAGGAGCTGTACCGCACCGCCGAGCGACTGGCCGCCCGGCTCGGCCTCGCACCGCCGGCCGAGGCGGCGGTGGGCGGGGCCTCGGACGGCAACTTCACCGCGGGCGCCGGGATCCGCACCCTGGACGGGCTCGGCGCGGTGGGCGGCGGCGCGCACGCCGACCACGAGCATGTGCGGATCGCCGGGATACCTCCGCGGACCGCGCTGCTCGCGGCACTGGTGGAGGACCTGCTGGGCACCGACTCCCTTGGAGCGCCCGGGAGTTCGGCGGCAGCGAGCAGCGGGAGTGCGCGATGAGCGACCTGGCACTGAGTTCCCCGGCGGCGGACGAGCGGACCGTCGCCGATGCGCGGGCCGCGGCGGACGCGGCCGCACGTACGGCGGGCACCGAGGTGCGGGCGATCGACGCCCGTGCGGACCTGGAAGCCGCCTGCGGACTCTTCGAGAGCATCTGGAAGCCCGACGGCGAGAACGGTCTGGCGACCCCCGAGCTGCTGCGCGCCCTGGACAAGGCGGGCAGCTATGTGGCCGCCGCCTTCGACGGAGGCCGGGACGGCGAACTGGTCGGCGCCTGCATCGGCTTCTTCGGACCGCCACCGGCCGGCGCTCTGCACAGCCACATCGCGGGGGTCTCGGGGCGGATGCGCGGACGCAGCGTCGGCTTCGCGCTGAAGGTCCACCAGCGTGCCTGGGCGCTGCGGCGCGGCACGGCGCGGATCTCCTGGACCTTCGACCCGCTGGTGCGGCGCAATGCCTACTTCAACATCGGCAAGCTGGCCGCCCGTCCCGCGCAGTATCTGCCGGACTTCTACGGCCGGATGAACGACGGCATCAACGGCGCCGATGCCACCGACCGGCTCCTGGTCGAGTGGCGCCTCGCCTCCCCCGAGGCCGCCGCCGCCTGCCACGGACTGCCGCGGCACTCCGCCGCTGCGGCTCCCGGAGCGATCGCCGCCGCCCTGGACGTGACGGCCGACGGACGGCCCGTGGCGGGCCGGGTCTCCGGTACGCGTACCCGGGTCGCCGTACCGGCGGACATCGAGCAGCTGCGGCACAGCGATCCGGGCTGCGCCGCCGACTGGCGTTCCGGACTGCGGGACGTCCTCGGCGGTCTCCTCGCCGACGGGTGGCAGGTCACGGGGTTCGACCGGGCGGGCTGGTACCTGCTCGAAGCGTCCGAGCGAACCGGCCTGCCCGACCCACCCGACCTGCCCGACCCACCCGACCTGCCCGACCGACCCGGGTCACCGTCCGTACCCGTCGAACGAGAGGACCAGCCGTGAAGCTCACCGGGGTCGAGATCCGCGAGATCAGGCTGCCGTTGGTGGCGCCCTTCCGCACCTCCTTCGCCACCCAGACCGAACGCTCGGCCCTGCTGCTGCGGGCGGTGAGCACCGAGAGCGAGGGCTGGGGCGAGTGCGTGGCGATGGCCGACCCGCTGTACTCGTCCGAGTACGTGGCCGGCTGCGCCGACGTACTGCGCCGTTTCCTGGTGCCCGCGCTCGGCGGGCGCGACCGGCTGGGAGCCGTCGCGGTGGGCCCCGCGCTCGCTCCGTTCCGGGGTCACCGGATGGCGAAGGCGGCCCTGGAGACGGCCGTCCTCGATGCCGAACTGCGGGCCAGGGGCGTGCCGTTGGCCCGCGAGCTGGGTGCCGTCCGCGACCGGGTTCCGTGCGGGGTGTCGGTCGGCATCATGGACTCGGTCCCGCAGCTCCTCGATGCGGTCGCCGGATATCTGGACGAGGGCTACGTACGCATCAAGCTGAAGATCGAGCCGGGCTGGGACGTGGAACCGGTCCGTGCCGTACGGGAGCGGTTCGGCGAAGAGGTGCTGCTCCAGGTCGACGCCAACACGGCCTACACGCTCGCCGACACGCGGCATCTGGCCCGGCTCGACCCCTTCGGTCTGCTGCTGATCGAGCAGCCTCTGGAGGAGGAGGACCTGCTCGGCCATGCGGAGCTCGCCAAGGCTCTCACCACACCGGTGTGCCTGGACGAGTCGATCACCTCCGCGCGCTCCGCGGCGGCCGCGATCACGCTCGGCGCGTGCAGTGTGGTGAACATCAAGCCAGGCCGGGTCGGCGGCTATCTGGAGGCGCGGCGCATCCACGACGTGTGCGCGGCCCACGGCGTGCCCGTGTGGTGCGGCGGCATGCTGGAGACCGGGCTCGGGCGAGCGGCGAATGTGGCGCTCGCGGCGCTGCCCGGTTTCACCCTGCCCGGTGACACCTCGGGATCCGCCCGCTACTACCGGACCGACATCACCGCGCCGTTCGTCCTGGCCGACGGGCAGCTGCCGGTGCCCGACGGGCCCGGCCTCGGCGTCACGCCCGATCCGGACGTGCTCGACGAGGTCACGGTCGGCACCGAGTGGCTGCCGCTGTGAGGCGGGCCCCGGGCGCGGGATCCACGGCCGACGAGGTCGCACCCCTTGTCGAGGACGACAGCTGGAGCACACAATTCCGGTGCTGACGACGAACGGCCGAGGCACGGCCCGCTCGCACGCCGGGATGTAGGGGGCGGTTCTGTGGTGCACGCGTCGCCCCGCGCCGGCCTCCCGCGGGTGCTCGAGGATCTGGGCACCACCCTGCTCGATCTGGTCTGCGGAGATCCGGAGCGGGCGGACGCGATCGGCGGGGTGATCATCCACGATCCGCTGGACGATCCGGTGCTGCCCCGCCAGGCCCTGGTGCTCGGGGTCGGTGTGCAGGGCGCGTCCGAGATCGCCCGGCTGCTCGGCACGCTCGGCGAGGCCGGGGCGGCGGCGCTCGTGGTCCGCTCCCCCGCCCCGCAGGACGCGGCGGTCATCGCGGCCGCCGAGCGCTCCGGAGTCGCCCTGCTCGCGCTCACCCGCGGCGCCTCCTGGGCGCAACTGGCCGCGCTGCTGCGCTCGTTGCTCGCGGACGGCGATGTCGGCGAGGCGAGTCCGCAGACGCTGGGCGGCACCCCGTCCGGCGACATGTTCGCGCTGGCCAATGCGGTGGCCGCGCTGCTCGACGCGCCCGTCACCATCGAGGACCGCAGCTCCCGCGTCCTCGCCTTCTCGGGCCGTCAGGACGAGGCCGACGCCTCCCGGGTGGAGACCGTCCTGGGCCGGCAGGTGCCCGAGCGTTTCACCCGGCTCCTGGAGGACCGTGGCGTGTTCCGTGCGCTGTACCGCAGCGACCAGCCGGTCCTGGTCGCGCCCGCGGACACGGACGGTTTCCACCTGCCGCGCGCCGCGATCGCGGTACGCGCGGGCGACGAGATCCTCGGCTCCATCTGGGCCGTGGTGGATGCCGAGCTCGGGCCGCAGCGCACCCGGGCGCTGCACGACGCGGCCAAACTGGTCGCCCTGCACATGCTGCGGCTGCGGGCCGGCGCCGACGTGGAGCGCAGGCTCCGCGCCGATCTGCTGTCCACGGCGCTCGAAGGCGGTACGGGTGCGGCCGAGGCGCTCGGCCGGCTCGGCCTCACCGACTACGCCGGAGTGGTCCTCGCACTCGCCGTGCCCGATCCGCCCGCACCGTCCGGATCGGCCGACCAGCACGCGCGGCACGCGGCCGAACGCCAACGCCTCACGGACGCCTTCGCGATGCACCTCTCCGCGATCCACGCGCGGGCCGCCACCGCACTGATCGGCGACGTGGCGTACGGCATCCTGCCCGTGCCACACCATCAGACGGGTGCCGAGGGTGCCGAGGACAACGCGGTCCGGGTCGCCGCAGACTTCCTGACCCGGGTCGGCGACCGGCTCGGCCCGCTCATCGGGGTGGGCACGATCGCCCGTGACGGCGGTGCGCTCGCCCGGTCCCGGCAGGGCGCGGACCGGGCTCTGCGGGTACTGCGGTCGGGCGGGCACTCCCGGCGGCTGGCGCACATCTCGGACGTCCAGGTCGAGGCGCTGCTGCTCGACCTGGCCGACCTCGCGGCCGCACGCGGCGACGCACCGACCGGGCCGCTGGCGCGCCTGCTCGCGTACGACCGGCGGCACGACTCGGCCCTGGTGGAGACGCTGCGCCACTGGCTGAACAGTTTCGGAGACGTCCCGGCCGCGGCGGAGGCGATGTTCGTGCACCAGAACACCTTCCGCTACCGGCTGCGCAGGGTCACCGAGGTCGCCGAGACCGATCTCGCCGACCCCGACACCCGCTTCGCCCTGATGCTGCAGCTGCGGCTGCTCCGACTGCCGGGCGCCGCATCGCCGTGACGTCTCCGGCACGCCCGGTGCACGCCCGCGCGCGCTGGTGGCCGGGCACCAACCACCGCCCCCGGGTTTGGCGGTGACGACGAAGCTGCGTCCGAGCGGGCTGCCCTACCTTGCGGGCAGTACTGGTCCGGTGCCGCGGAAGTGAGGGTCCCCGTGTCGTCATGTACGGAACGTCGAACGAACGGCGGTGCCGGCGATGAGTGATCTCCACGAGCTCACCGCGGCGCAGCAGCTCGCCGCGCTGCGCGCACGCGAGGTCGGCGCCAGAGAGCTGACCGAGCACTACCTGGCCCGGATCGACCGGCTGGACTCCGCGCTCGGCGCCTTCGTAACCGTGACCCCCGAACGCGCCCTCGAGGAAGCGGATCGCGCCGATGCGCAACTGGCCCGGGGAGCGGGCGGCCCCTTGTGCGGGCTGCCGCTCGGCATCAAGGACCTCTTCGCCACGGCCGGTACGCGCACCACCTTCGGCTCCGCGGCGCTCGCCGAGCATGTGCCCGACGGCGACAGCTGGACCGTGGGCCTGCTCCGCACGGCCGGCGCGGTGCTCGTGGGCAAGACCAACTCACCCGAGTTCGGGGCGACTTGCTACACCGAGAACGACGTGACCGTGCACCCGGCCGTCACTCCGTACGACCCGGGCCGCTATGCCAGCGGTTCGAGCGGCGGGGCGGCCGCCGCGGTGGCCGCGGGGCTGCTGCCCTTGGCGCACGCCAGCGACGGGGCGGGGTCGATCCGCACTCCTGCGTCGACATGTCATCTGGTCGGGGTCAAGCCGAGTCGGGGCGTGGTGAGTCCGGCGCCGGGATCCTCGTTCTTCGTCACCACCACGGAAGGGCCGATCGCCCGGACCGTCGAGGACGCCGCGCTGCTGCTCGATGTGATGGCGCAGCCCTCGCCCGGCGATCTGTACGGCGCTCGGCCCGCGGAGAGCCTCGCCGGCGCGGTCGCCCGCGATCCGGACCGGCCGCTGCGCATCGCGCTGTGGACCGATACGGGCCTCGACGGGGTACGGCCGCATCCGGGCGCGGTCGATGCGGCCGAGCGGACCGCGGTCCTGCTGCGCGAACTCGGCCACGAGGTCCACGAGATCGCCGTGCCCGTGCCGTACACCGAGCCGGTACAGCAGGCGATCACCGCCTGGTTCGCCTCCTCGGTCCATGCCGCGGCCACCGCGCTCGTACCCGCCGACCGGCAACCTCTGCTCAGGCCGTACACACGCCATCTGCACGCCCTGGGCGCGAAGTCGACCGGCCTCGACGTGATGGGCATGCAGGCGGTCCTCGCCGGCTACGCGAGCGCCTTCCTCACGGCACTCGACGGTTACGACGTCGCCCTGACCCCCACCACCAACGGCCCACCGGTGCCGATCGGTCACTACTTCCGCGACGGGGTCGAGGCCGAGCCGCGCCTGATGCTCGACTGGTCCTGCTACACACCGTGGGTCAATCTCACCGGGCAGCCGGCCGTCGCCGTCCCGTCCCACCTCGACGACGCCCGACTGCCGTACGGCGCCCAGCTGGTGGGGCGACCGCACCGGGACGCCGAGCTGCTGAACCTTGCCGCCCAGCTGGAACGCGCATCCCGGTGGGACCTTGACCGCCGCGTACTCGGATCCCGGTGAAAGGCGGACCTTCGTGCCCCACGATCGGACCTCACCGCCCGCCGGCGCCGGGCTCGACCCGGGCCGCGGCCTGACCGAACGACTCGTGACGCTGCCCGACGGCCGTACGCTGCGCACCGTCGCCGCCGGCGAGGGCCCCGGCCCGCTCGTGCTGTTCGAGGCCGGCATGAGCGCGCCCGCGGCCTGCTGGGTGCACACCCAGCGCGAGATCGGTGCGCACACCCGCACCCTGTCCTACGACCGTGCCGGCTACGGCGGCAGTGACGTCGACCCGCGCCCTCGGACCCTTGACCGCCTGGTCGACGACCTCACCGCACTCCTCGACGTGCTCGACGAGCGGGCTCCGGTGGTGCTGGTCGGGCACAGCTGGGGCGGTCCCGTCATCCGGCTCTTCGCCGAACGGCATCCGGCACGGGTCGCCGGGATCGTGTTCGTCGATTCGACGGTCGCCGAGACGATGCCGGCGAAGAACGCCTGGCTGGTGGCCGGTTCGTTCCGCGTCATGGGGTTCCTGGCGCGGTTCGGCGGCGCCGGACTGATCGAGCGCCTGACCCTGCCGCACGGCACCTCGCCGGACATCGACCGCGCCGATGTGGCGATCATGCTGCGCGACTACGCCTGCGTCCGGGCCATGCGGGCCGGCGCCCGTGAGGCGGAGCACATCGTCTCCGCCCGCCCGCTGGTCCGCCGTCTGCAGCAGGCCGGCACGCCCGACGTGCCGACCATCTGCGTGCAGGGCGGGCGGGTCGACCGCGGGACGGCCCGGACCCGGCTGCTGCTCAACGACACGGCGGAGCGGCTGATGCACGACACCCGGGGCGGCAGGACCGTCGTGGTCCCCGAGGCCGGTCACCTCGTCCCGCAGGAACGCCCCGGGCCCGTACGCGACGCCGTGATCGAGGTGCTGCGGTCCGCACGGACCCGACCGGGGGCGGCCGGGCCGGCGTCCCAGGAGACCGCCGACTGACACGCTCACGCAGCGGCCCGTGATCCACCTCCACTCCCACTCCCACCTCCATCCGGGGAGACGCTCCATGTATCTGACGCAAGCGCTGCACCGGCTTCTGCAGCAGAGTCCGGATCTGCCGCTCACGATCAGCGGCGACCGGGTGCGCACGGTCCGTGAATCGGTCGAACGGACCGCCCGGCTCGCCGGAGCGCTGCGCGAACTCGGCGTACGGCAGGGTGACCGGGTCGGGATCCTCGCCTTCAACTCCGACCGGTATCACGAGTACCTGATGGCCTGTTGGTGGATCGGCGCGGCGGTGAACCCGGTGAACATCCGCTGGGCGCCACCCGAGATCCGCTACTCGCTCGAACAGTCCGGCACCCGCTGCCTGTTCGTCGACGACGCCTTCCTGCCGGTGGTCGAGGAGCTGCGAGATCTGCTCGACACCGTGGTGCACTGCGGCGAGCAGGCCGCGCCCGAAGGGCTCCTGTCGTACGAGGACTTGGTGTCCTCGACCGGTCCGGTCGAGGACGGGCGCTTCGGCGGCGAGACGCTGGCCGGTGTCTTCTACACCGGCGGGACGACCGGCTTCCCCAAGGGCGTCATGCTCAGCCACGCCAACATGATGGTCTCGGCCCTGGGCAGCCAGGCCTGCGAGCCGATCGCGGTGGCGGGCGGCCGGATGCTGCACGCCGCACCGCTGTTCCACAGCGCGGGTCTGGTGGCCTGGAACATCCAGACGATCGCCGGCGGCACCCATGTGTTCACGCCGTCGTTCGAGCCGGTGGCCGTGATGCAGGCCGTGGAGCGGCATGCGGTGTCCACGGCGATGCTGCCGCCGGTGATGATCCAGCTGCTCGTGGACCATCCGGAGCGCTCCGCGTACGACCTGTCCAGCTTCCGCTCGTTCCTGTACGGCGCGTCCCCGATGCCCGAGGCCCTGCTCGAGCGCGCCATGGCCGCCTTCCCCGCGGCGCGCTTCCTGCAGGCGTACGGCATGACCGAGGTGGCGCCGGTGGCCACGCTGCTGACCGGCGCGGACCACATCGAGGGCACCCGGCTGCGCTCCGGCGGCCGGGCCGCCCCGCACTGCGAGATCAGGATCGTCGGCCCCGACGGCGGGGAGCTGCCGCCCGGGGAGGTCGGCGAGATCACGGTCCGGGGCGGACACGTCATGAGCGGCTACTGGGACAAGCCGGCCGAGACCGCCGAGGTGCTGCGGGACGGCTGGCTGCACACCGGCGACGGCGGGCGCCTGGACCCGGACGGCTATCTGCACATCGTCGACCGGATCAAGGACATGATCGTGACCGGCGGCGAGAACGTGTACTCCACCGAGGTCGAGAACGCCCTGGGGCGCCACCCCGCGGTGGCGTCCTGCGCCGTGATCGGCGTACCGGACGAGACCTACGGCGAGCGGGTGCACGCCGTGGTCGTCCTCAGGCCCGGCACCGAGACCACCGCCGAGGAACTCAGGGACCACTGCAAGACCCTGATCGCCGGCTACAAGGCCCCGCGCACCGCCGAGTTCGTCCCGCAGCTCCCCCTCTCACCCGCAGGCAAGATCCTCAAACGAGCCCTCCGGGAGCAGCACTGGCGAGACCGCGACCGCGCCGTCGGCTGACCCGCCGGCCGGGTCCGGCCTCGTAGCACTCGGTGAGCCGCCCGTGCACAAGGCGTAGCGGTCCGGTTGTCCCGTGATGTGCGGGGGACTCGGTGGTCATGGTGCAGATCGGGTACACGATGATGACCGAGCAGGCCGGGCCGCGGGAGCTCGTACGGCATGTGGTGGGGGCGGAGGAGGCCGGCTTCGACTTCTCCGTGACCAGTGACCACTACTTCCCCTGGCTGCGGTCCCAGGGTCACTCACCGTACGCGTGGAGTGTGCTCGGGGCCGCGGCCCAGGCGACCTCCCGGATCCCGCTGATGTCGTACGTCACCTGTCCGACCTTCCGGTACCACCCGGCCGTGGTGGCGCAGCAGGCGGCGACGCTGCAGCTGCTGTCCGAGGGCAGATTCCGCCTCGGTCTCGGGTCCGGCGAGAACCTCAACGAGCACGTCGTGGGCCGCGGGTGGCCGTCCGTCGACGTGCGGCACGAGATGTTCGAGGAGGCGGTGACGCTCATTCGCGAACTGTTCGCCGGTGGTCATGTCACCCGTCACGGTCGGCACTTCGACGTGGACTCGGCGCGGCTGTGGGACCTTCCGGATCCGCTGCCACCGCTGGGGATCGCCGTGTCGGGGACGCGGTCCTGTGCCCTGGCGGGCCGGCTGGCCGACCTCCTGATCAGTACCGAGCCGGACGCGGAGCTGCTGCGCGCCTTCGACCGGCACGGTGGCAGCGGCAAGCCCCGCGTGGGGCAGCTGCCGGTCTGTTTCGACACCGACCGCCGGGCCGCGGTCGAGCGGGCCCACGACCAGTTCCGCTGGTTCGCGGGCGGCTGGAAGGTGAACTCGGAGCTCCCGCACCCCGATTCCTTCGCCGGCGCCACGCAGTTCGTCACGCCGGAGGACGTCGCGGAGTCCATCCCCTGCGGCGACGATCCCGATGCCGTGGTGGAAGCCGTGCGCGCCTTCACGGCGGCGGGCTTCACCGAGGTCGCGCTCGTGCAGATCGGCGGCGACGCACAGGATCCGTTCCTCGAGTGGGCGTCCCGCACGCTGCTGCCGACCCTGCGCAAGGCGGATCTGTGATGAGTGCGCCGGACGGGCCGAGGCCCGACGGACACGGGACCGGCGGCCCCGGGGCGCTCGTCGTCATCGACATGATCAACACGTACGACCACGACGACGCGGAGCAGCTCGTGGCATCCGCACGCACCGTGGTGCCGACGATCGGGCGGCTGATCGAGCGTGCCCGGGCGGCCGGGGTGCCGGTGATCTACGTGAACGACAACTTCGGCGAATGGC
Source organism: Streptomyces triticagri (assembly GCF_003429565.1). GTDB lineage: Bacteria > Actinomycetota > Actinomycetes > Streptomycetales > Streptomycetaceae > Streptomyces > Streptomyces triticagri. The sequence continues at coordinate 37,350 of NZ_QUAK01000149.1, read as the reverse complement.
GCTCGCACCACGGCGAGATCGTGGACAGCGCGCTCGCGGGACCGCATGCCGACCTGGTGAAGCCGATCCTGCCGGACGACACGTCCCTGTTCGTGGTCAAGGCGCGCCACTCGATCTTCTACGAGACGCCGCTGTCGTATCTGCTGTGGCAGCTGGACGTCCGGCATCTGGTGCTGTGCGGACAGGTCACCGAGCAGTGCGTGCTCTACTCGGCGCTCGACGCCCACATCCGGCATCTGCGCGTGACGGTCCCGCGCGACGGCGTCGCCCATATCCATCCCGGGCTCGCGGATGCGGCCCTGGAGATGATGCGCCGCAATATGAACGCCGAGGTGGTGGCGGCCGACCGGGTGCCGTTCCACGGCCCGCCCTCGGCGCCCGGCCCGTCCGTGCCGTGACGTCCGGCCGCCCGGTGCGGGACGCGGGACGCCCGATCGGGTGCTCCCGCGGTGCGCCGGCGCGTCCGGTGCGGTGGGGTGGAGTGGGCCCAGCGCGCCGGGAGCACCGCGCGGCGTGCGGGAGGCCGACCGCCTCGTCGAGCCGAAGGGGGCTCAGTCATGGCACGCAAGCCGGACCCTCACCGGTCCCAGTGGGACTCCCGTCGGCCGGCGGATCCGGCCGCGGCGCCACGACGACGCCGGCGGTGGTTCCTGCGCAACCGCTGGTTCCGTGTCTGGCTCCTGATGCTGCTGCTCTCGCTCGCCTTCGCCCTGGTCGCGAAGGGGACCGGGAACACCGCCGTGGTCCCCGCGTCGTTCTTCTACGGCGCGGCCGCAGGTCCGGTCGCCCTGCTCGTCGCCACCCAGGACCGCACCGGCATCGCGACCAGCGTGCCCGCCCTGACGCTGATGAGCGCGGGGCTGTTCGGCGGTGGTGTGGCCCTGCTGCTCGGCGGGTTCTACGACGCGCTGCTGATCGGGGTCGACGACAGTCTGGAGATCCTGCGGGTCGGATTCATCGAGGAACCGGCGAAGCTCGTGCCGGTCCTGGCGATGGCCCTCACCGGCAAGGTGATCAGCAAGCGGGCCGGTGTGATGACCGGCCTCGTGGTGGCGACCGGTTTCGCCGTCCTCGAGTCGGTGTCGTACGCGTTCTCGAACATGCACCACGACAACGTCTTCGCCGCCGACGGTGTGCTCCTGATGCGGGGCCTGACGACGCCCTTCGGTCATCTGGTGTGGACCGGAGCGGTCTGTGCGGCGGCCTTCGCCGTGTGGGAGCGCCGCGGCAAGGTGGTCGTGACGCCCTCGATCCTCGGCGTCTTCGTCGCCGTCTGCGTGCTGCACTCGCTCAACGACGGACTTCTGGTCATGCACGACGTGCCGGTGGCGGCGCATCTGCTCTATCTCCTGGTGGCGCTGGCCAGTTACTTGCTCTTCCGGAGGCTGACCCGCGACCTCTCCGTCGACGGGCTGCCGGCGCCGCAGACCCGCACCCCGGCGTGACGGGCGCCGGGGCGGGCGGTCACACCCCGGCGATCCGGTTCCACCGCTTGGACAGTTCGGGGCGTTCCTCGTCGGTGATGTCGCGGGCGATCGCGAGGCGGTCGCGCATCGCGTCGTCCGGGAAGATCAGCGGGTCCTCGGCGAGGGCCGCGGTCTCCTCGTCCTTGCTGGAGGCGAGGACGTCGCGCGCCGCCGGGACCGGGCAGACGTAGTTGACCCAGGCGGCGAGTTCGGCCGCGACCTCCGGATCGTAGTAGTGGTCGACGAGTTGTTCGGCGTTGCGCTTGTGGCGGGCGAGGTTGGGGATCATCAGCGACTCCGACCAGAGCTCGGCGCCCTCCTCGGGGACCAGGAACTCGATCTCCGGCTTGTCCGCCTGGAGTTGGATGACGTCACCGCTGTAGGCCTGGCAGGCGAGCACATCGCCGGTCTCCAGATCCTTGATGTAGTCGTTTCCGGTGAAGCGGCGGATGTGCCGGGCGGCGACCAGCTTCTCCACGCGATCGCAGATCCGGTGGAAGTCGTCGGCGTCCCACCGGGTGATGTCGACCCCGTCGCCCTGCATCAGCAGCGCGAAGGCCTCGTCGAGCCCGGAGAGGAGGGTGACCCGGCCGCGCAGGTCGTCGGCCCACAGATCCGACACGCTCTTCAGCTCGCGGCCGATCTTCGCCTTGTTGTACGCGATGCCGGTGATCCCGGACTGCCAGGGCACGGTGGAGCGGCGGCCGCGGTCGAAGTGGGGTGAACGCAGCAGCGGGTCCAGGTACTTGGCGACATTGGGCTGCCGGGAGCGGTCCATCTCCTGGACCCAGCCGAGGCGGACGAAGCGGGCGCACATCCAGTCGCTGATGACGATCAGGTCCCGGCCGGTCGCCTGGCCGTTCATCAGGGCCGGGCTGATCTTCCCGAAGAACTCGTCGTTGTCGTTGATCTCCTCGGTGTACTGCACGCCGATCCCGGTGCGCCGGGTGAAGGCGTCCAGGGTGGGCCTGCGGGAGGTGTCGTCGTCGTCCGTGTCGATGTAGAGCGGCCAGTTGGCGAAGGTGAGGCGCCGGTCCCGCTTCGAGAGATCGGCGGCCGCGCGATCGCCGGCCGGTACGTACGCGGCGGGGACCCCGCACCCGGCGAGCGCGCCGAGTGCCAGGCCTCCGCCGAGCGCTCGCAGCACGGATCGGCGGGACGGCGGGGACGGGCTGCACCCGTGGTGGGCTCGCATCACCGCAGCATGCCCGGCCGGGCGGCGCCGGACAATGGACGGTGCGTCGAAGCCGCCGCGGGTCGCGCGGACACCTTGTCGAGGCGCGTTCGCCGGAGCTGTGTCCCGCGGCGCTGTCAGTCGATCGGTTCGAAGGGCGCCGGGGTGTCGCCGGTCCAGCGGTGCAGTCGCACCCAGCCCTCCTGCTTCTTGACGCCGTCCTCCTCGACGGCCCGCCCCTCGGCCACGTAGTAGCGGCCGTCGCCGAGCGCGTCGAAGCCGAGGTTGCCGTGGAACTCCCAGCCGCGGATCCCGGTCGCCTCGTCGCGCAGACCGGCCTCGCGGAGCTTGAGAAGCCTGCCGGTCTCGGGCTCCGGCTGTCCGGCGATCTCGCCCCGCACCGGCTTGGCGGTGCCGTCGACGGTGAAGAAGGAGTAGTTGGGGAAGCCCTCCTTCTCGCCCTCGTAGACGGCCATGATCCAGTTGCGGGTGCTCGGGTCGTACTGCAGGTTCTGCACGCCGTAGGTGGTGTTGCCGGTGTACGCGAAGAACTTGCCGTCGTACCGCTTCGGGCCGCTGTGGTGCGGGTCGGACTGGGAGAGCGGCCGCTCGTACTTCCGCCAGTTGGCGATGTCGTACTCCAGGATCACCTGGTGATCGTTGTCGGTGCGCTCGGTGTTGGAGTAGACGCCGTAGGCGACCTTGAGCGTCTGTCTGCCGCCGCGCTTGCCGAATCCGGGGCCGAAGGAGACGCCGTCGATGCCGCTGCAGCCGTAGCGGTGGTCGGGGGTGTCCGCGACGTCGCCGTCGAAGACTCCGTCGCCGTTCATGTCGGCGGTGAAGTCCTCGGCGACCTCGTCGAGATGGACGGCGGTCATCACGCCGTCGGTTTCGGCATCCATGCCGACCCGGTCGATGCGGTCGACGTCGAAGACGGCGATGTAGAAGGATTCCTCGGCCTTGTACTCGAGCGAGCCGTAGACCCGGCCGTCGCGGTCGTCGATGTCGATGTCGCCGAGGTGTCCGGTGAGGCCCTCCACGGTGCCGATCACCTTGCCTGAGAGGTCCGTCTTGACCAGCATCTGGGTGAACGACCAGTAGACGAAGCCCCGTTCGTGGTCGACGGTGACGCCCTGCACATGGCTGGTGGGCCACGCGCCGCCGTCGATACGGGTGGGCAGTTCGGGTCTGCCGGTCGGGCCGTCGGCGGCCAGGCCGGGTGCGGATGCGGCGGTCAGCAGGGCCAGTACGGCGCTCCCGGCGACGGCGGTCGAGCGGAGCGGGCGAAGCTTGGCGTGCACGCGGTGTCCTTTCCACGGGTCCAGGGGTCGCGCGCCAGTGAACGCGCGCACGACGTTGACGGGGTGAGCGGGGAACGAACCGGCGGTGCCCGGACTGCGGGGATTCCTTCACAACGGGTCCCGTTCGACGGAGGGTCACGAACCCGCCCCGAGCACCTCCGGGTTGGCGCAGTGCGCGAGGGGCCGTCCGGTCAGATACCTGGACACCTCCCCGGCCACGATGTCGGCCGCGTTGTGCGCGGTCTGCTTACTGGCCCCGGCCAGATGCGGAGTCATCACGACGCCCGGGGTACGGGTCAGGCGGGAGCCGGCCGGTACGGGTTCCTCGGGGAACACGTCGAAGGCGGCGCCGAAGAGCCGCCCCGCGTCCAGGGCGTCGCACACGGCCTCGTAGTCGAGCAGCGATCCGCGGGCGCAGTTGACCAGCACGGCACCGGGCGGCAGCAGCCCGATCAGCTCGCGCGAGAGCAGTCCCGCGGTCTCGGCGGTGGCGCGGGCGTGCACGGTCACGAAGGCCGAGCGGCGCATCAGTTCGGGCAGTTCGACCCGTTCCGCAGGGGCGACATCGCCTGGATCGGCGTACGGGTCGGCGACCAGTACCCGGGCGCCGAAGCCGCGCACGATGCGCGCGACGCGCGAGCCGATCGCTCCGTAGCCGACGATGCCGACCGTGCTGTCCGCGAGCTCCGGGCCGACGCTCTCGTAGCGGTAGTAGTCGCCGCGCCAGGTGCCGGCGGCGAGGTCGCCGTGGGTGGCGGGCACCCGGCGGGCGGCGGCCAGCATGAGCGCGACGGTGTGCTCGGCGGTGGCGGTGGCATTGCGGCCGGGGGCGGAGGTCACGGCGACCTTGTGCCGGGTGGCCGCCACGAGGTTCGCGTTGACCGGGCCGCCGCGGCTGACGCAGAAGAGCCGCAGCTGCGGGCTGGCGGCGAGGATCCGCTCGGTGAGCGGCGCCATCTGGGTCACACAGATCTCCGCACCGTCCAGCGCCTCGATCAGCTGGTCCTCGGTGCCGGAGGCCTCGCGGACCTCGGCGATCGGTCCGAACGGCTCGACCGGCCAGGGCAGGGTGAGTTCGCGCAGGGTCGCGCCGGGTGCGACGGGCCGGAGCCGCTCGGCGAACAGCGCGTTGCGGACGAAGTGGTCGCCGGCGAGAAGGATGGTGGTCACTCGGCTGCTCCTGGGGTCAGTTCCTTGTTGAGGGCGAGGAGCGCGGGCACGCCGTCCCGCAGGACCAGTTCGTTGAGGGCGCAGTTCGCCAGGTACGGGAAGAGCCGGCGGTAGTCGCGCAGCGGCAGTCCGAGGAGCCGGCACAGGGTGAGGCGGATCGCAGTGGAGTGGGCGACCACGAGGACCCGGCCGTCGGGGTGTTCGGTGCGCAGCTCGTCGAGGAAGTCGAGATAGCGCCGGCCGGCTTCGAGCGGGTCCTCGCCTCCGGGGAAGTGGTGGCCGACGGGATCGTCCTCGAAGGCATCGAGGTCCTTGGGCATGCGCCGGCGCATCTCGGTACGGGTCAGTCCCTCGGCGACACCGAAGTCCAGTTCCCGCAGCCGGGGGTCGAGGCCGAGGGGCAGTCCGGCGCGGGCCGCGCTCTGTTCGGCGGTCGCCCGGCAGCGGCGCATGGGCGAGGAGCGGACGGCGGTGAGCCCGGCATGCCCGGCCCAGTCCGCGAGGCGGTCGGCCTGGCCGTGCCCGTAGGGGGTGAGGTCGATGTCGGTGGCGCCCGCATAGCGGTTCTCGTCGTGCCAGACGCTCTGCGCGTGCCGGACCAGGAAGACGTGCAGGCTCATGCCGCGGTCCCTTCTCGTGCGTGCGCCGCCACGGACTCGGCCAACCAGCCGCGCCGGACAAGGAGTTCGAGCAGTCGGTGGTAGCCCTCGTCGTGGGCGGAGCGGTGTGCGGTGCTCGGCTCGACGGTCCGGGCGGGCCGGACCATCGCGGCCGCGGCACGGTCGAGCGATGCGAACCCGCCGTGCGCGGAGGCGGCCAGTACGGCCATGCCGAGGGCCGGGCCCGCACCTTGCGGCAGCGTCACGGTGCGTTGCAGGACGTCGGCGCGCAGCTGGTTCCACACCGGGTTGCGGGTGGCGCCGCCGGTGAGGACGAGAGAGCCGTCGGTCGGTGCGCCGAGCAGCCGCAGATAGTCGAAGCAGAGGCGTTCCGTGTAGGCGACACCTTGCAGCAGGGCGGCGAAGTCCTCTGCGCTGCTGGCTGGTTCGCGGGTACGGAAGGCCCTGGCGGCTGGGGCGACGAAGGGGAAGCGTTCACCGGGCGAGACCAGGGGGTAGCGCAGCAGATCGGTGGGGAGCAGGGATTCGGCCGTGGCGGTGAGGGAGTCCAGGTCGCCGGTCGCGAACTCGCGCGCGACCAGGCCGGCCCCGGTGCTGGAGGCTCCGCCGGGCAGCCAGTGGCCGTCCGGTGAGCGGTGCGAGTAGACGACGCCGTCGGGGTCGTGCAGAAGGTGCTCGGTGACGCCCTTGACGACGAGTGTGGTGCCGAGGACGGAGTTCCAGCTGCCCACCGAGGTTGCTCCGGAGCCCAGTTGGGCGGCGCATCCGTCGGTCGTCCCGGCCACCACGGTGGTGCCCGCGGCGAGTCCGGTGGCGTGGGCGGCGTCGGCGCACACTTCGCCGATGACGGTGCCGGGGGTCACCAGGTCGGGCAGTACGGACGCGGGGACCCCGAGGTCCGCAAGGATCTGTTCGGGCCAGGTGACGGTGGCCGCGTCCGCGCCTGTCTTGAGGGCGTTGCCGGTGTCGGTGGGCACGGGGTGGCCGACGAGCCTGCGGTTGATCACGTCGTTCTGGTGCGCCAGTTGCAGGCCGTCGGCGGCCGCGTGCGGATGCCGGTCGAGCAGCCGGCACAGCTTGGGCAGACCCCAGGAGCGCTGCATCCGCCGGTAGCCGGCCTTGGCCCACTGCGGTGCGCCGATCGCGTTGACCCGTTCGGCTTCGGCGGCCGCGCGCCCGTCGTCGTACATCAGGGCCGGTGTGACGCTCCCGCCGTGCCGGTCGGTGAGGGTGACGGTGCCGGAGGTGGCGTCGACGGCGAGGGCGCGGATGCGGCGCGGGTCGGTGATCGCGGCGCGGGCCTGTGCGACGGCCGTGCAGGTCGCGCGCCACCAGTCCTGCGGGTCCTGTTCGTGCCGCTCGCCGTGGCGGCTGCTGGTCAACGGGGCCGATCCGGAGCCGAGTCGATGCCCGCCGGACGTGACGAGGACGGCACGGACGCCCTGGGTGCCGAGGTCGATGCCGAGCCACAGGTCCTGGCCGGGGTCGCTCATGCGCCCGCCCCGCCGGCCGCGGCCGTGCCGGCCACGCCCTCGCGGCCCAGTGCCCAGATCGGCCGGTGCAGCTCCCGCAGGCGCAGGAACTCGGCGTAACGCTCGTGCACGGCACCGCCCTTGGCGGCATCCGGGTCGTGGGTGGCGGCGATCGTCACATGCCGGTCGGCCGCGGTGCCGAAGTCGCGTTCGCGACCGGTGGCGACCATGCCGGTCAGCCAGGCGCCGCGGGCTCCGGTCTCGGTGTCGGCGGGTACGGCGACCGGCAGTCCGGTGACGTCCGCGATCAGCCGGGTCCAGTATGTGCTGCGGGCGCCGCCGCCACTGAGGGTGAGGCGCTGCGGGTCGGCCGCGGATGCGGTGAGGCAGTCCCGTACGGCCATGGTGGCGCCCTCGACGACGGCGCGGGCGACGTCCTCCCGGCCGCTGTCCAGGGAGAGTCCGAGGAGCGATCCGCGCGCGCCGGGGTCGAAGAACGGGGCGCGCTCCCCCGCGGAGGAGACGTACGGCAGGAACCGTACGCCCGCGGTGTCCTCGGCGCCCTGTTGGGCGAGGGCCATGAGTTCGGTTACGGAGTCGAGTCCGAGCAGCCGGGCACCCCAGTGCAGCATGTCGACGCCGCTCATGGTGGGGAAGGCCCGCAGATAGTGCCCCGGTACGCCGAGGGTGACCGTGATGCCCACCGGGTCGCCGGTGACCGCTGCCTCGGCGGACTCCGTGACGATCTCGGTGGACAGGGTGGTGCCGAGTATCGTGCAGGCCCGGCCCGCGGTGACCGCGCCGGAGCCGATGGCGGTGGCGCAGATGTCGTAGGGCGCGAGCACCACGGGCGTGCCGGCCGCAAGGCCGGTCTCGGCGGCGGCCGCGGGGGCCAGTTCGGTGACGCGGTGGTCGTCGTCGCGCAACGGGGGCAGCAGTTCGCGGGCCCACTCCAGACCGTAGAGCTCCAACAGGCGCTCGGACCAGGTGCGTCGGCGGATGTCGAGGAACGGCGCCGAGGCCTCGGACTCGTCCACGGCGGCCTTGCCGGTCAGTCGGAGGTACAGCCAGCCGCCGCAGGTCAGCAGGTGCCGGGCGCCGTCGAGGGCCTTCGGGTCGTGGGCGCGCTGCCAGGCGAGTACGGCATTGGGCATGCCGGTGGAGAGCCGGGAGCCGCAGATGCGGAAGGCCTCCTCGAGGGTGCCGTCCCGCTCCCAGGCGCTGACCAGGCCGGCGGCGCGGCCGTCGTTCCACAGCACGGCAGGTCCGGTCGGGTGGCCGCGGTCGTCGACGAGCCAGGCGCCGTCGCCCTGCCCGGTGACGGCCACCAGATCGGGCGGTTCCGGAAGCCGGCCCACGACCTCGCGGATCGCCGAGGCGACCGCGTCCCAGACCTGGTTCATGTCCTGTTCGGCGTGCCCGGGCCGTGGGCGCAGCACCTCCGTGGGGCGGCGGCCGACCGCCAGCTCGGCCCCGTCGGACCCGTAGCCGACGACCTTGACGGTCGTGGTGCCGGCGTCGATGGCCAGCGATGTCATGGCTTCAGCCCCTTCCGTGTGCCTGCCGCGAGCGGCGTGCGGCGGAGTCCAGGGCGACGGCGACGAGCAGCACCGCGCCGGTGATGATGAAGCGGTACGAGGAGTCGAGGTTGAGCAGGGTGAGCCCGCTGGAGATGGACTGGATGACGAGTACGCCGAGCAGTGCGGCGAAGGCCGAGCCGCGGCCGCCGAACAGGCTGGTCCCGCCGATCACCGCGGCGGCGATCGCGTTGAGGTTGACGTCCGCGGTGCCGGTGCTCTGATTGGCGGCGGCGAGCCGTGCGGCGGCCAGTACGCCGCCGGTGGCCGCGAGGGTGGAGCACATCACGAACGCGGCGGTGTAGACGCCGCGGACATTGATGCCGGCCCGGCGTGCGGCCTCCGCGTTGCCGCCCACCGCGTACAGGGAGCGCCCGAATCCGGTCCGGGTCAGGACGTACTGCAGGGCGAGCACGAGGACGACGAAGAGCATGAACATCCACGGCACTCCGCGGGTGCGGTTGAGGTAGTAGACCGCGAAGACGAGCGCGGCTCCCAGGGCCAGGGCCTGCGCCGCGAGCCATCGGGTGCTGACCGAGGACAGGCCCGCCCGCCGCCGCTTGCGGGCGCGCAGCAGGCCGGCCGCGAGGAAGCCGCCGGCCGCGGTCACCGCGAAGAGGTACGCCAGCGCCTCGGGGACGAACCACACCTGGGCGAACCGCACGAGCGTGGAGTCGTACGGCAGATTGATCGCGTTCTGGCCGCGCAGGAGCCAGAGTTGGGTGCCGAGGAAGGCGAGCAGGCCGCCGAGGGTGGCGACGAAGCTGGGCACTCCGAAGCGGTTGAGGACCTGGCCGTAGAGCCAGCCGATCAGCGCTCCTGCTCCGATGGCGACCAGCACGGCGAGTACCAGGGGCTGCTCGTGACGGACCATCACCACACCGGTGGTGGCCGCGGCGACGCCGCTGACCGAGCCCACCGACAGGTCGATCTGGCCGACGAGCAGCACGCAGACGATGCCGAGGGCGATGACGCCGAGGGACACCATGTCGAAGGCCAGGTTGACCAGGTTGGTGCTGGACAGGAACGTCGCGTTCAGGGACTGGAAGATGGTCCAGATGACCACGACGCCCGCGATCACCGGGAGCATGCCGAGGTCGCCGTCGCGGGCGCGGCGGACGGTGCCGCGGAGGTGGTCGCGGAAGCCCTGCGGGGCGGCGAGGCGCTCGTCCTGCAGGTCGGTGGCGGTGGCGGCCGGCGGGGTTTCGAGGGATGTCACGGGTTCTCCTGCCCTTCGCGCGGGGTGGCCGCGCGGCGTGCGGCGCGCTGGGACACGGCGTTGTCGGCTGCGCCGGTGATCGCGGCGACGACGTCTTCGGAGGAGACCTGCCGGGCGTCGAACACGCCGTTGTTGCGCCCGAGTCGCAGGACGGCGACGCGGTCGGCGACGGCCCGGACGTCGTCCATGTTGTGGCTGATCATGACGACGCCGAGGCCGTTGCCGCGCAGTCGTTCGATCAGGTTGAGCACCTCGGCGGTCTGGGCGACGCCGAGGGCCGCGGTCGGCTCGTCGAGGAGGATGATCTCCGGTCGCCCGAGCAGGGCCCGGGTGATGGCCACGGTCTGCCGCTGGCCGCCGGAGAGGGCGGCGACCGGGATGCCGAGGGTGGGGATCCGCGCGGAGAGTTCCCTCAGCAGTTCCCAGGAGCGCTTCTCCATGGCGATGTCGTCGAGCATCCAGGGCCGGATCTCCTGGCCCAGGAACAGATTGGCCTTGACGTCGAGGTTCTCGCAGAGCGCCAGGTCCTGGTAGACGGTGGCGATGCCCAACTGATGTGCCGCGGCCGGGGATTGGAGGGTCACCTGCTCGCCGTGGAACAAGATGGTCCCGGCGTCGGGCGTGTACACCCCGGACAGGATCTTCACCAGCGTGGACTTGCCGGCGCCGTTGTCCCCGACCACGGCGACGACTTCGCCGGCCGCCACGTCGAGGTCGATCCCGGTGAGCGCGGCGACCGCGCCGAACTGCTTGCTCACGCCCCTGAGCGACAGCACGCCGGTGGTGGCTTCGCCGGGGGCCGCAGGGGCTGCGGGGGTGGTCATGGTGGGCCCTCTCTCCTCCTGGCCGTACGACGGCCGTCCGCGCGGCCGTCCGTGCGTCTGTGCTCCGGTCCAGTTCGGTCCGGTCCTGTTCGGTCCGGTTCGGTCCGTTCGATCCGGTCCGTCCGGTCCGCTACGTGATGTCGAGGTCGCGGCAGGCGTCGGCGTACGCGCGGGTGCAGACCTTCTTGGGCTCGAGCACTCCGTCTGCGCCGAAGACGACCTTCTTCAGGTTGTCCTGGGTCACCACGGTCGGCTCGTAGAGCTGTGAGGGGGTGTCGAAGAGCTTGGCGTCCGCCTTCGGTTTCTTCCCCTCCATGAGCTGGTGCGCGACCTCGGCGGCCGCCTCGGCGACGGTCTTGATGGGCTTGGAGATGGTGTTGTACTGGTCGCCGGCGATCACCCGCTGTACGGCGGCGAGTTCGGCGTCGTTGCCGGTGACCGGCGGGACCTCGACCTCGGCGCCCTTGAAGGCCGCGATCGCGCCGCCGCCCGTTCCGTCGTTGGCGGCGACCACTCCGGCGATGCGCTTCGGGTACTGGGCGATCTGGCCGCTCACCCACTGCTGCGCCTTCTCCGGTGACCAGTCGGGGGTGTCGTACTCGGCGAGGAGCTTGAAGCCGCTGTCGTCGACCGCGTTGTGGATGCCCTTCTTGATCAGCCCGGCGGCGGCGTCGGTGGGTGAGCCGTTGACCTGGAGGAGACCGCCCTTCGCCTTGGTCTTCTTCAGGTGGTCGACGAGCGACTGCCCGATGGACTCGCCGATCGCCTCGTTGTCGAAGGAGACATAGAAGTCCGCGGGCTTCTTGGGGATCGGGCGGTCGTACGCGACGACCTTGACGCCCTGGGACTGTGCGGTCTGGACGATGGTCGCGGCCGAGTCGGAGTCGACCGGGTCGAGGACGAGGACCTTCGCGCCCTGCGCCAGTGCGGAGTTGGCCTGCTGTTGCTGCAACGAGGCGTCGCTGTCCGCGTTCTGGTAGATCACCTTGCAGTCGTCGCAGAGTTCCCGCATGCGCTTCTTGAACAGCGGTGCGTCGTACTGCTCGTAGCGGGTGGAGGCGAGGTCGGGCATCAGGAAGGCGACCTTGCCCGTGCCGCCGCCGGAGTCGGAACCGCCCTCGTCCGGTTCCTCGGCGCATCCGGTGAGCGCGCCCGCGGCGACGATTCCGACGAGAGCAAAACCGGCGAGTCTTCTCATGAGCCACTCCCTGCTCGTGGACGCTCGAGGCAACGGACACGAAACTCGGATGTTTCATTAGTGTCAACAGGCCTCAACAACTGAACAATTGGACCGCCTCCGGGTGCCGCCCCAGGATGTTCACGCAACGCCCGCGTATTAACATCGACTTGGCGTCCGCCACGGCAACGGGTGCACCAACACCGCCCCGGCCGTGTTCACTTCACAGAAAATGAACAGGAGTTTCCATGGGGGCAGAGGCACGCCAGCCGGCGGACCTGAGCGCACGGAAGCTGCGGACTCGGCGGGAGGAGATCAAGAGCCGGGTGATCGACAACGGCTTCGTCCGGATCGAGCAACTCGCGGAGGAGCTGGGCGTGACCGCCATGACCATCCGGCGCGATCTCGACTACCTCCAGGACCGCGGCTGGCTGCGCAAGGTGCGCGGCGGCGCGACCGCCCAGCCGTCGGCCGCCTTCCACGGCGACGTACGCCACCGCGCCCAGGCGATGACCGCCGAGAAGAACGCCGTCGCACGCGCTGCCCTGCCCCTGGTCAGGCCCGGCCATTCGGTCATCGTCGACGACAGCACGACGGCGCTCGCCCTCACCCGGCTGCTCGGCCCGCAGGCCCCGCTGACCGTCATCAGCAACTTCCTGCCCGTCACCCAGACGCTGGCCGGCGTCCCGGGCATCGAGCTGATATCGCTGGGCGGCACCTACTACCCGGCGTACGACGCGTTCCTCGGCCTGCGCACGGTGGACGCGGTGACCAGCCTCAGTGCCGACACCCTGTTCGCGTCCACCACGGCGATCACCCGCGGCCACTGCTATCACCAGTCGCAGGAGACGGTGGCCGTGAAGCGCGCCCTGATGGACGCCTGCGCGCGCAAGGTGCTGCTCGTCGACCACACCAAGTTCCGCCGCCGCGGCCTGCATCAACTGGCCCCGGTCGGCGCCTTCGACCTGGTGATCGTGGACTCCGGGATCCCCGCATCCGACCTCGACGCCCTGCAGGCGGACGGCGTGGAGGTCCTGGTGGCCGACCCGGTGTGAGGGCGGCGGACGGCGGCGGCAGAGAGCGTCAGCGGTCGGTCCGGTACCGATCCAGGACGTCCTGCCGCACCTCGATGCCCAGGCCCGGGCCCCGCAGTGCCGTGAAGCCACCTTCGATCGGGGCCAACGGCTCGGCCACCAGCTCGTGTTGCATCGGACTGTCCAGGGGCTTCAGCTCGAACTGGTGGCAGTGCGGCGAGACCAGCGAGAGCGCCAGGCTCGCCGCACTGATCACGGCGCCGGACCAGGCGTGCGCATTGATCTCGCACCCCGCCGCTCGGCAGTGCCCGGCCGCCGCCAGCCACCCCGTCACTCCCTCGCAGCGCCCCGGGTCCACGCCGACCACATCGACGGTGCCCGTCCTTGCGATGCGCCGGATCCCGCGGGGCGTCCACTCCCGCTCGCCGTAGGCGATCCGCGTGGCGGTGCGGGCGCGCAGCTCGGCGTAGCCCTCCGGATGGTCGGCGCCGAGTGGTTCCTCGATCCAGTCGACCCCGAACTCCTCGAAGGCGCGGGTCCGCCGGATAGCCGTCGGCACGTCCCACTCGACGGCGGCACCGATGTCGATCATGATCGAGCGGTCCGGACCGAGTTCGCGCCTGAGCGCCGACACGAAGGCCACATCGCGCCGCTCGTCGACGCCGAGGCGCGCCTCACCGCGCTTGCCGAAGCCGACCTTGATGCCGACGGCCCGGTGCCGGTCCACCCAACTCGCCATGGTGGCGGCCATCCTGTCGAGATCCGCCTCCGCGGCGTGACAGCTGACGAGTGCGGGCATCGTGGTGTGCACCGCACCGCCGAGCAGCTCGACCAGGCCGGTCCCGGTCTGCCGGCCCGCCAGGTCCCAGAGGGCGATGTCGAGTGCCGAGACGGCGAAGGCCGCGAGTCCGCCGTGGCCGTACCACCAGGTGTGGCGCTGCAACTCCCGGTGGATCGCGGCGTGTTCCTGGGCTTCACGGCCGATCACCAGCTCGGCGAGGGCGTCCACGAGCACGGCGGTCGCCCGGGTCGCCTCGGGCCACATGGTGACGGCCTCGCCCCAGCCGACCCGGCCATCGGCGTCGGTGATGCGGACGAAGAGGAGATGGCGGGTGGAGCCGGCGTCGTTGGGCTCGGGATGGGCGACGGGGATCGTCTCCACCGCGGTGACCTTCATCAGGCCCTCTCGAACGCGCCGCTCGCGGCGCTGCGATAGGTGAGCTCGAGCGCCTCGACCGTACGGGCACCGAGTTCTCCCGGCGCCGGGTTCTCGTCGCGGTGGCCGAGCGCCAGGTCGACGAGGCTGCCCGCGGGTCGCGTCCCGTCGTACGCCCCCTCCCCCGGCGCGACCGTGAGGTCGATCTGTCCCGCCTCCGGGCTGAACAGAACGGCCCGCTCGCGGAAGACGTCGACCGCGAACTGGCCGCGGCTGCACACGGCTTCGACGGCGAGGTGGTGTTTGTTGCCGTCCGCCCCGAGGAAGGCGGAAGCGCCCGCGAGGCTGCAGATGCCGCCCCCTTCGAGGGTCAGGCTGACGGCGTTGTGCAGCTCCACCTGGGCCTCTCGGGGCGTCCAGGCCAGGGCGAAGGCGCCGTTCGCGCGTGCGCCGGTCAGCCCGAGTGCGAGGGCCAGCGCGTGCGACAGCTGCGCCTGACCGTAGCCACCGCCGGACACCGCGGGATCGGTCCAGGTCTCGGGCTCGGGCACCGCGTCGGGACTGGCGTCCGGGTAGACCCCGGTGTCGGTGAGCAGTTCGCGGGTCTGGGAGGACATGGTGACCGTCAGATGCTCCACAGGGCCGATGTCGTAGGTGGTCAAGAGCCGCTTGAGGCGTTTGATCATCGGGGAGTGGTTCCAGCCGAAGGAGAGCACCAGATGGCGGTCGGCCCGGCGGGCTCGGTCGACCACGTCCCAGGCCTGTTTGCTGCTGATCGTGTACGGCTTCTCGCACAGCACATGGGCGCCGGCGTCGAGAGCTGCCGATGCGTGCTCGTGGTGCAGCACGGTCGGGCTGGCCACGACGACGATGTCGACGCCCGCGTCGAGCACGTCGCGGTAGTCCTCGCTGGCCATGCGGAAGCCGAAGCATTCCTTGACCCGGGCCAGGGCGTCGGCGCCCGGCCGGCAGACGCCGACGAACTCGACGTCCTGCCCCCGGGCCCGCAGCGCCGGCAGATGCGCCGCCGTCGCCCACGATCCGGCGCCGATCACGCCGAGGCGGAGCTTGGCCACGGTGATCCCTCCCCTTCTGCAGTGTTGCGGTGGGTCCGACCTGGGGTGCCGGCCCGCGTCACGTCTTCGCCAGGCGCAGCCTGAGCTGGTCGAAAGCGACCGCCAGGATGAGCAGGGTGCCACTGGCGACCTGCTGGTAGAAGCTGTTCACGTTCATCAGGGTCAGGCCGTTGTTCACCACTCCGATGATCAGCAGGCCCACCAGGGTGCCCTGGATGGTGCCGCGGCCGCCGGACAGGCTGGCCCCGCCCAGCACGATGGCGGTCACCACGGTGAGTTCGAGGCCCGTCGCGCTGTTCGGTGAGGCGGCCGAGAGCTGCGAGGTGAGGACGAGTCCCGACAGGGCGACGCTCAGACCGCTCGCGACGAAGGCCAGGACCAGCATCTTGTTGCCCCGTACGCCGACGAGCCGGGCGGCGACCGGGTTGGAGCCCGATGCGTACAGCGAGCGTCCGAAGACGGTGTAGCGCATCAGCACGACCGCGATCGCCGCGACCAGGACGAGGATGATGACGGGCAGCGGGATGTCCAGGAACGGCCGTGCGGTGCCGAGTCCGGCGAAGTTGGCCAGGGCGATGGTGCCGCCGTCCGCGTTGACGTGGGTCAGGCCGCGCAGCACGGCCATCATGCCGAGCGTCGCGATGAGGGCGTTGACCTTGAAGACCGTGACGAGCACCCCGTTGACGACACCGATCGCGATGCCGATGCCGACGGCGGCGAGCACGCCCACCAGGATGATCTGCTCCTGCGCGATGCTCGCCATCATCACACCGCAGAAGGCGGCTCCGCTGCCGACGGACAGGTCCACCTGTCCGGCGATGAGCAGCATGGTGCCGGGTATCGCGATGATGCCGGTCACCGCGACCGCGGTGAGCAGGTTGAGCAGATTGCCCTGGGTCATGAACTGCGGTGTCTTCAGGGAGAAGAACAGCACGAGTGCGGCGAGCATGAGCAGCAGGGCGCCCAGTTCGGGCAGGGTGCGTCCGCGCAGAGGACGCTTCGCGGGGCCCTCGGCCGAGGCGGGTCGTGCCGCGGCGCCGTCGGGACCGGCGCCGTTCGGGGCCGTCCGGTCTTCTGTCGCGTGTGCCATGGGTCCTTCTTCCGGGCTTGTGGGCCGGCTCATCCGCCGGCTGCGTCCGTCAGCGCTTCGGTGGTGACCAGGTCCCCGGCGAGCTCGCGGGTCACCCGGCCGCGGACCATCACGAGGGCGCGATCGGCCAGTTGGACGACCTCTTCGTAGTCGCTGGTGGCGACGAGGATCCCGGCGCCGTCGGCGGCCATGCCGCGCAGCGCCGCATAGATGTCGGACCGTGCGCCCACGTCCACTCCGCGGGTGGGTTCGACGAGGGCGAGCAGCGAGGATCCGCGTTCGAGCCAGCGGGCGAGCAGTACCTTCTGCTGGTTGCCGCCGGACAGGCCGGCGAGCGACTGTCCGGCCCCGTCGGGCGCCCGGATGCCCAGTTGCTCGCTCCAGCGGGTGAACGCCCGCCGTTCGCGGGCCGCGTCGACCAGGCCGAAACGGCTCAGTCGCGGCCAGGACGGCGCGGCGAGATTCTCGCCGACGGACCGGGTGAGCAGGGCTCCCTCGCGCTGCCGGTCGGCGGCGAGATAGCCGATTCCCCGGGCGATGGCCTGCCGTGGGCCGTCGGCGGGCGGTCGGTCGAGTACGCGGACGGTGCCCGCGGTCGGCCGTCGGCGACCGAAGACCGCGTCGGCGACGTCCGCGGTCCCGCTGCCGACCTTCCCGTACAGGCAGACGATTTCACCGGCGTGCACCACGAGGTCGAGCTCTTCGAACGCGGGTGGTGCGGTGGCCTTGTCGAAGACGAGCAGGGGCGTGCCGGTCACCGAGGTCGAGGGCTCGGGCCGGGTGACGGCGCCGATGTCGCGGCCGACCATCGCGGTGACGAGTTCGGTCCGGTCGAAGCGGTCGGCGGGGCCCGCGGCGGAGACGGCTCCGTCCCGCAGTACGACGACGTCGTCGGCCAACTCGGCTACCTCGTCGAGCCGGTGGGTGATGTGGACGAGCGCGACACCCTGCTCCCGCAGTCGGCGTACGAACCCGAAGAGCCGCCGGCATTCCTCGGCGGAGAGCGCCGCGGTCGGCTCGTCGAGCACCAGACAGCCCGCGTCGTCGGACAGCGCCCGTGCGATCTCGACGATCTGCCGCTCCCCCACCCGCAGGGTCGCCACCTTCGCATCCAGGTCGAGTGTGACGCCCATGCTGTCGAGCACCTGCCGTGCGCGCTGTCGTACGGCCCGCCAGTCGACGAGTCCGCGGCGGCGGGGCCAGTTGCCGAGGCTGATGTTCTCGGCGACGGTCAGGTCCGGTGCGTCCGAGAGCTCCTGGAAGATCATCCGGATGCCGCGGCGGCGGGCCGCGGGCGGGTCGAGGCCGGTCGCCGTCTCCGCGGCGCCGTCCGGTGAGCCGAACTCGAGAGTTCCGGCGTCCGGTTGGTGGGCTCCGGCGATCACGCGCACCAGCGTCGACTTGCCCGCGCCGTTCTCGCCGAGCAGCGCGAGCACCCGGCCGCCGAGCACGTCGACGTCGACTCCGTGCAGCACCTCGGTGCCGCCGAAGGACTTGCGGATGTTCCTGGCCCGCAGGCTGAACGCCGAGGGCGCGGGGTCCTGTGGTCGGTCGCTGGACATCGGGTGGCTCCCGTCAGCAGGACGGTCGGTAGATGTCGTCGATGTTCGACTGGTTGATGATCATGTGCGGCACGAGGAGCTTCTTGGGGATCTTCGCTCCCTTGACCGCCTCGATCAGGTACGGGACGCCGATCTCGCCGTACCGCTCGGGGAAGTACGCGGTATCGCCGACCCATTGGGAGTTGCGCTTGATCTCGCACCAGGCCGAGGGGTCGGCGCCCTGGCCGGAGACGTACAGGTCGTCGGTGCGGCCCGCGGTCTTGGCCGCCGCCAGGGCGCCCTCGATCGCGTCGTCGTTGATGGCCGCGACGACGATCCGCCCGGCGCTCGGCAGGGTGGTGAGGACGTCGTTGAAGGTGGTGCGGGCCTGGTCGATGCGGAAGGCGTTCTCGGTCTTCAGGTTCTTCACCGGACCGCACACCGACTCGAAGCCCTTGCGGTATCCGCCCATGCGGGCGGCGTTCACCTCGCCGGCGTCGCGCTGCTCCAGGGAGACGTACGCGTCGTACTCGCAGTCGGACTCGTCCTTCATCCGCTTGCCGAGGGCCTTGCCGGCGAGCTCACCGGCGTAGGCGTTGTTCGCTCCCATGAAGGAGGTCTGGCAGGAGCCCTGTTCGATGTCGATGGCGATGACCGGGACGTCGGGGCCCGCCTTGCAGATGGAGTCGCCCGCCTTGGCGTCGGCCTGGAAGTTGAGATAGCCGTCCACGCCCTGCTGCCGGAAGTTCTTGGCACAGGACAGGGCGGTGGCGCCGTCGCCCTTGGAGTCGCAGAGGATCAGCTCGGCTCCGGCGCGCTTCGCCTGCTTGCGTACGCTCCTGCTGACGAGCTGGGAGAACGGGGCCGCCTCGTCGAGCGCGATCAGGCCGAGCTTGAGGCCCTTGCCGCTGCCCGGCTTCACCTGCTCGAACTCGACGGCGCCCGCCTCGCCGCTCGGCACCTTGATCTCCGCCTTCGGCGGATCGGCCGGCGGTTCCTGACTCTTGGCTCCGCCGGGCTTGCCCGTGGAGCACGCGCCGAGGCCCAGAATCGCGACCACGCTGGCCAGAGCCACCGTGCGCAGTGTCCGAGACTCCATGAGAACGACCTCTCTTAAGGCTTGAAGGCAAGCGGGGTCCCGCAGCAATCCGGACCGGAATGCATTCCAGCGCTCTGTCTATGCTCCGGGTCGAGTCGCGTCAATACTTCGCGCACGGATTGGCCGATGCCCATCTCGACGATCCTCCAACTACCTGTACTTTTCGGTGAGTCGAAGTCCGAAGCGCCGGACGGTTGACCGGCGCCCGAGCCAGCTGCAACGCTGGATTCGATTCCAGCAGAGAGGGCTCACCCATGGTGTCCAATGCGCTGAACTCCACCGGGATCGCGCCGGCCGAGGCCGACATTCCCCGGACCGCCTCGTCGGGTGTGCACATCCGGGCCGTCGAGGCGGTGCCCGTACGCGCACCGCTGGCCCGGGAGTTCCGCGGCAGCTACTACCGCATGACGCACCGGGCCACCCTGGTCGTCCGGGTGCTGACCGACGCAGGCGTCGTCGGCGAGGCCTATGTGGGCGACGAGGACGCGGGCGCCCGCGCCATCCGGTCGGTCCTGCTCGACGAGATAGCACCCCGGGTGAAGGGCATCGACGTCCTCGCCACCGAGAAGGCCTGGGAGGCGGCCTACCCCGCCACCTTCGACATCCTGCGTGACCGGCGCATCGGTCTGGTGGCCCTCGCGGCCCTCGACACGGCCGTCTGGGACGCCTACGGCAAGGTCCTCGGCCAGCCGCTGTGGCGCCTGTGGGGCGGCGCCCGCGACCGCGTCCCGATGACGGCGATCGGCGGGTACTACGGCGAGCCGCTGGGGCCGATCGAGGAGGAAGTCGCCCACTACCGCGACACGTTGGGCCTTGCGGGAATGAAGTTCAAGGTGGGCGGCGCCTCCCCTGCCGAGGACGCGCGACGGGTGCTGCGTGCGCGGGCCGCGGCGGGTGCGGACTTCACCCTCTGCATCGACGCCAACCAGGGCTACACCGTCCCGCAGGCGGTGGACCTGGCGCGGCGGCTGGAGGGCGCGGACATCCAGTGGTTCGAGGAGCCGGTGCGCTGGCACAACGACCGCCGCGGCCTGCGGGACGTGCGCTACCTCGGCGGCATTCCGGTGTGCGCCGGACAGAGCGAACTGTCGTCGAGCGGCTGCCGCGACCTGATGGAGACGGGTCGGTCGACGTGTGCAACTTCGACGCCTCCTGGTCCGGCGGACCCACCGCGTGGCGCCGTACGGCCGCGATCGCCGCCAGCTACGACGTGCTGATGGGGCACCACGAGGAGCCTCAGGTCAGCACGCACCTGCTGGCCGGGGTGCCGCACGGTACGCAGGCCGAGTGCTTCCACCCGGACCGCGACCCCTTCTGGTGGACCCTGGTCACCAACCGATCACCTTTGCAGGACGGGCAGTTCAAGCTGCCCGAAGGACCGGGCCTCGGCTGGGAACTGGACTGGGACTACATCGAGCGCCACCGGCTGGACGCCTGATGTCCCCGGTGGGCGGCGGGATGTCCCCGCTGGACGACGGGCTCGCGGGCGCACGGGTCCTGGTGACCGGCGCCGCGGGCGGCATCGGCGCGGCGGTGGCGGACGCGTTCGTCGAGGCCGGTTCGGCGGTGGTGGCCTCCGACGTCGCCGGGCTCCCGCGCGACTCGGGTGCGCGGGCGACGGTGCGGGCCGATCTGCGCAGCGCTGCCGACCGCACCCGGCTGCTCGCTGCGACGGCCGAGGAGCTCGGCGGTCTGGATGTCGTCGCGCACCTGGCCGGGGTGCTGCGCCGCAGGGAGATCGACGAGGTCACCGAGGACGACTGGGACCTGCAGCACGACGTGAACCTCAAGGCGTCGTTCTTCCTGCTGCGGGACGCCGCGGAGCTGATGAGGCGGCAGGGGACGGGGGGCCGCCTGGTCGCCGCGACCTCGCAGGGCTGGTGGAGCGGCGGCTACGGCGGATCGTCCGTGTACGCGGCCAGCAAGGGCGGCCTGGTCTCGCTCTGCCGGGGCCTTGCACGCACGTACGGCCCGGCCGGGATCACCGTCAACACCGTGGCGCCCGGCGCCGTCGACACCGCCATGCTCACCGACGACCTGAGCGAGCAGGCGCTCGCCGGCATCGTCTCCGCCACCCCGCTCGGCCGCCTCGGGACCGCACAGGAGGTCGCCTCCGCTGTGCTGTTCCTGGGCTCGGCCCGCGCCTCCTTCGTCACCGCGGCGACGCTCAACGTCAGCGGTGGCTGGCTGGCCTACTGACATGGAGTCCCTCGTCACCCTGCGCCGCCGGCTCGAGGCCGACGTGATCGCCTGCCGTCCATGAACCCACTTCGGAGGAAAGGTGGTTCAGTCCAGATGCCAGACCTCCTCGGCCTCGGTCCGGCCCCCGTCGTCCGGCGTGCTGACCAGCACGTCCCGAAACCACTGCGACCAGCGGGAGTTGACCTCGGTGGCGCCGACCTGACCGAAGGCGGTGTCCGCGTCGGGATGGCACTCGGCGTACGCGATCACCGTCGTACCGCGACGGAACAGGGTGTAGTTGCGCACTCCCGCGCCGGTCAACTCGGCCACGAGCTCCGGCCAGATCTCGTCGTGGCGCCGCCGGTACTCGTCCTCGCGCCCCGGGATCAGCTCCATCAGGAAACACACGCGCTGCATGACAACTCCTCGGTCTTCGGGGTTGTGTCGGTGCGAAGGGTTCGGGCACTGTACTGGAACGGATTCCGGACTGGAAAGGTTTCCAGTCGGCTGATCCGCTGCGGAACCTCTGACGATTGCGGAGACGACTGATGCGCTTCTCGTGCGCCGACTACACCTGGCCGCTGCTCCCCCACGGCGCCGCGCTCGATCTGGCCAGGGCCCTGGAGTGCGCGGCGGTGGACCTCGGCTTCATGACCCTGCGTTCGCACATACGGCCCGAGACCGCGCGAGGCGCGATCCCGTTCACCGCCGGTGTCGTCCGCGAGCGCCTGGACGCACGCGGTCTCGACGCCGCCGATGTGTTCGCCATCCCGTACACCGACTTCGAGACCATGGCGGCGAACCATCCGGACCCCAAGGAGCAGGAGAATTCCCTCGCGTTCTTCCGCGACGCCGTGGACTTCGCGGCCGGTACGGGCGCGCCCGGCCTCACCACCCTGCCCGGGGTGCTCTTCGCCGGTGACTCCCACGCATCGGCGCTGGCACGCGCGGCCGACGGACTGAGCCGGCGGGTCGAACTCGCCGCGGCGCACGGCCTCGACCTGTCCGTCGAGCCGCACACCGGCTCCCTGATCGACACCCCGGAGAAGACCCTGGAACTCCTCGAACGCGTCCCCGGACTGCGCATCACCCTCGACCCCGCGCACTACGTCCACGCGGCCGTGCCCGTACCGGACATTCTGCCGCTGCTCCCGCACGCCCGGCACCTGCAGTGCCGCCCGGGCGCACCGGGCCGGCTCCAGGTCGCCGTCGAGGAGGACACCATCGACTGGCCGTCGCTCGTCACACCGCTGCGGCGCCAGGGCTACGAGGGCTACTGGGGCCTGGAGTTCGTCTGGCAGGAATGGATGGACTGCAACCGCGTCGACACCGTCGCCGAGTCCGCCCTGCTGCGCGACGCCCTGCGGGCCGCCGGCGCCATCGACCGCGGCACCCCGGTGGGGGCCCAGGCATGAGCACCGAGTCCTCCGGGCAGCGCAATACCGCCGCGCCCCGCTCCCGTACCCGCCCGGCGAGGAAGAGCGCCGCGGCCTCCGCCGGCACCGGCATGTCCCAGGTCGCCGAGCGGGCCGGGGTCGCCATGTCCTCGGTCTCCCGCGTCCTGTCGGGGCACGCGGACGTCAGCGAGGCCATGCGGGCCCGAGTGATGGCCGCGGTGGAGGAGCTCGGCTACCAGCCCAACATGCTCGCCCAGATGCTGCGCCGGGGCGCGACCCGCACCGTGGGGTTCGTGGTGGGCGACATCTCCAACCCGCTGCTCTCGCAGATCGCGCTGGGCGCGGAGACGACACTGCGCGCCTCCGACTACGCCCTCCTCCTCGCGAACTCCGTCAACGACCCGCGGCTCGACGCGGAGAACATCCAACTCCTGCACCAGCGCCGGGTCGACGGCTTCCTGCTCTCCCTCTCCGACGAGACCAGCGAGCAGACCGCCGAGGCGGTGGCACGGACCGATACGCCCACCATCCTCATCGACCGCGATCTGCCCACCCGCGCGCCCACCAGTGCCGTCCTGTCCGACCACCGCGCCGGCATCACCCGTGCCGTGGAGCACCTGGTGGGTCTGGGGCACGAGCGGATCACCCTGATCGCCGGTTCCCCGCATGTCCGGCCCACCCGTGAGCGCATCGACGCGCTTGAGGAGGCCCTCGAGGACAGCCCCGGTGTCGTCGCCCAGGTCAGGCCGGGCGCCTTCACCGAGGCACACGGCAGGGCCGCCACCCGTGACCTCCTCGACGGCCGGCGACCGCCGACCGCCATCATCGCCGGCGGCAATCAGATCCTCGTCGGCGTGCTCGCCGAGCTCGCCGCCCGCGAGATCCGTATCCCGCACGACCTCTCGCTCGTGACCTGCGACGACGTCCCGCTGGCTCAGTTCTTCACCCCCGCCCTCGCCACCATCCGGCGCGATCCGTACGAGATGGGGGCGACGGCAGCCCGCCTGCTGCTCGCCCGACTCGGCGGTGCGGCGGACGAAGTCGCCACCCTGCCCACGCAGTTCAGCGCCGCGAGCAGCTGCGCACCGCCGCGTCCGCGTCAGTAGAAGACACTTCAGGAGTGCACCCGTGACCACCGAACCAGCCGGCTCCGGCGACCGGACCGGCATCGTCGATCTCCTGCGCCGGATGCATGAGATCCGCTTCTTCGAGGACACCGTCAAGGACTGGTTCTCCCGCGCCCTGGTGCGCGGAAGCACCCACCTCTACCAGGGTCAGGAGGCCGTCGCGGTCGGTGTGACCGCGGCGCTCGGCCCCGGCGACACCACGACCTGCACCTACCGCGGCCACGGCACCGTACTCGCCCAGGGCGCCCCGCTCGACCGGGCGTTCGGCGAGATCCTGGGCAAGGCCGAGGGGCTGTGCGCCGGCAAGGGCGGGTCGATGCACCTCACCGACCTCGGCGTCGGCGCCCTCGGTTCCTTCGCGATCGTCGGCGCTCATCTGCCGATCAGCGCCGGGGCCGCCTGGGCGGCTCAGGTCCAGGGCACGGGCGCCGTCAGCGCTTCTTTCTTCGGGGACGGCGCGGTGAACATCGGCACGTTCCACGAGTCGCTGAATCTCGCCGGAGTCTGGAAGCTGCCGGTCGTCTTCGTCATCGAGAACAACCTGTACGGCGAGTACTCCCCCGTCTCGACCACCACGGCGAACACGGATCTCGCGGGGCGCGGCGCGTCCTACGGCATGCCCGGCGTCCGGGTCGACGGCAATGACGTGCTCGCGGTGCGTGAAGCGGCCCGTACTGCCGTGCGGCGGGCCCGGGACGGACAGGGGCCCACCCTGCTCGAGGCGATGACCTACCGGCAGTCGGGCCACTCCCGGTCGGACCCCGGGGCGTATCGGCCGGCGGGCGAGCTGGAGAGCTGGCTGGCCCGCGACCCGCTGCTCGTCGCCGAGCGGAGCGCCCGCGAACTGGGCGTCTCCCAGGAGGCGTTGGACCAGGTGCGGGAGCGCGCCGAAGCCGAGGTCGCCGAGGCGGCGGCCCGCGCGCAGGCCTGGAAGGACCCCGAGCCCGATGCACGTTTCGACCACGTATGGATGGCCCGATGACCGACACACTCGCCTCCCGGCCCCTGGTGCAGATGAACTACCGCAAGGTGATCGGCCGTGCGCTCGCCGACGAACTCGCGCACGACCCGCGCGTCGTCTTCCTGGGTGAGGACGTCGGCGAGGCGGGCGGTGCGTTCAAGACGACGGCCGGCCTCAAGGAGCGCTTCGGGGACCGGGTGCGTGACACGCCGATCTCGGAGCAGGCCATCATCGGCACCGCCGTCGGTGCCTCGCTCATGGGGCTGCGCCCGGTGGCCGAGATCATGTTCGCCGACTTCGCGGGCGTCTGCTTCGACCAGCTCGTGAACACCCTCGCCAAGTACCGCTACACCAGCGGCGGGCAGGCGAGCGTCCCCGTCACGGTCCGGATGGCCAACGGGGCGGGCGCGGGCTTCGGCCCCCAGCACTCCCAGGCCGCCGAGAACTGGTTCCTGAACATCCCCGGCCTGAAGATCGTGGTGCCGGGCACGGTGCCGGACATGTACGGGCTGCTGCGCTCCGCCGTCAGGGACGACGACCCCGTCCTCGTCTTCGAGCACAAGAATCTCTTCACCGTGAAGGGCGAGGTGCCGGCGGAGCCGGACGACGCGCACCTGGTGCCGATCGGTGTCGCCGACGTGGTGCGCGAGGGCGGCGATGTCACCGTCGTCGCGACCCAGCAGATGCGTCATCGCGCCCAGGAGGCGGCCGCGCTGCTCGCGGACCGCGGTGTGTCCGCCGAGGTGATCGATCCGCGCACCCTGGTGCCGTTCGACCTGGCGACCGTGGCGGCGTCGCTCGACAAGACCTCCCGCCTCGTCGTCGTGCAGGAGGGCCCGCCGGACGGCGGCTGGGGCGCCTCGCTGATCTCCACGGTGTGTACGCAGCACTTCGAACTGCTCGACGCGGCACCGGTGTTGCTGGCCAGTGACCCGACGCCGGTCCCGTACGCGGGAGTTCTGGAGCAGGCATCGCTGCCGGACGCGGCGCGCATCGTCGCGGCCGTGGAACAGCTCGTCCGGTACTGACCTCGACTCCATCTCCCTGCCCGGGGAGGCGGCCCGGCCCGCCTCCCCGCGCACAGCCCTGCCCTCGTCCGGCGATCACTCGGGCGTCCGACGATCACGCGACCACGTAGGAGCGACCATGGCACGCAGCGAATCCACCGGCTGGTCGAGACGCCGGCTGCTCGGTACCGGCGCCGGCCTGGGCGTCGGCACTGCGCTCGGCACCTTCTCGCCCGCGTGGTCCGCGCCGGAGGCCCCCGCCGCCTCGACCGGACCGCTGCACGCAGCGGAGTTGCGGACCGAGCTGGCCCGCGACCCGCTGGGCATCGATCGGGCCCGGCCTCGGCTGAGCTGGTGGCTGCAGGGCGGCGGGCGGGGCGCGCGGCAGACCGCGTACCGGATTCTGGTGGCCGGCTCCGCCGCGAAGCTGCGGCCGGGCGAGGCGGATGTCTGGGACAGCGGCCGCGTGGAGTCGGCCGACACCCACGGGATCGCCTACGGCGGGCCGCCGGTCACGTCCCGGAAGCGGTACTTCTGGACCGTCCGTACCTGGGACGAGGACGGCCGCCCCTCGCAGTGGAGCAGGCCCGCCCGCTGGGAGGCGGGACTGACCGGGGCCGACGACTGGGTCGGTGACTGGATCGGGGGCTCGCCGGAGAAGACGCCCGAGCTCGGTCTGGACGACGCCCACTGGATCTGGTACCCGGAGGGCGACCCGGCCGCGGGGCTCCCGGCCATGACCCGCTGGTTCCGGCTCGGCGTGGACGTCCCGCAGGGCAGGCGCGTCGAGCGCGCGCGGATGTTCCTGACCGCCGACGACTCCTTCGTCCTGTGGGCCGACGGTCACAAGCTCGCCGAGACCGGTGCGGACGACACCTGGCAGACCGGTCGGCTTGTGGACCTCACCGAGTCACTGGGAGCCGGTGCCCATGTCCTCGCTATCGCGGTGACCAACAAGGCCGAGTCGGGCGGGAGTCCGAGCCCCGCGGGACTGATCGGACGCCTCGTCGTCGAGTTCGAGTCCGGGGAGCCGCTCGTCGTGGACAGCGACGAGTCCTGGCGGACCTGGGACGAGGAGCAGCCGGACTGGCAGCGACCGGACTTCGACCACAGCGGGTGGAAGTCCGCGCGCAAGGTCGTCCCGTACGGGAAGGGACCGTGGGGCAAGGGCGTGTCGGACGCGCAGATACCCATCGCGGCGCCGCTGCTTCGCCGCGAGTTCGACGTCCGGGGCGGCGTCCGGCGCGCCCGCCTGTATGTCGCCTGCGCCGGCTACCACGAGCTGCAGCTGAACGGCGAGCGCGTGGGCGACCAGGTCCTCGCCCCGGCCACCACGGACTACGACGAGCGCCTGTTCCACATCACGTACGACGTGACCGGCCATCTGCGCCGCGGCAGGAACGCCGTCGGCGCCGAACTGGGCCGCGGCTTCTACGCCGAACGGACCGTCACCGCCTGGGACTGGACCGAGGCCTCGTGGCGCGGCGAGCCACGGATGCTCGTACAACTGGAGATCGAGTACGCGGACGGGACCCGGCAGGTGGTCGCCGGCGACGACAGCTGGCGCACGGCCGACGGACCCACCGTGAGCGACTCGCTGTACGCGGGCGAGACCTACGACGCCCGCGAGGCCCAACCCGGCTGGTCACGCCCCGGGTTCGACGACGCGGCCTGGCGTCCGGTGACGCAACTGGACGCCCCGAAGGGCACGTTGACCGCCCAGCCGCTGCAGCCCATCCGTGTCGTCGACTCCGTAGACCCGGTCGAGGTCACCGAGGTGAAGCAGGGCGTCCATCTCTTCGACTTCGGCCGCACGATCGGCGGTTGGGCCGAGCTGCGCGTCACCGGCCGCCGCGGCACCCGTATCGCCCTCGAGTACGGGCAGCAGCTGCACAAGGACGGCACGGTCAATCTGGAACAGGGTTATGTGCACGGCGGTCGCTTCCAGCGCGACGAGTACGTGCTGAGCGGCGAGGGCGACGAGCGGTGGCAACCGCGCTTCAGTCACAAGAGCTTCCGCTACGTCCAGGTGACCGGACTGCCCGCGGCCCCGTCGAAGGAGCTGCTGCGCGGTCTGGTCGTGCACACGGACGCCCCGCTCACCGGGCACTTCTCCTGCTCCAGCGATCTGTACAACCGGATCCACGCCATGGTCGTCCGCAGCACCGCGCACCATATGGTCGGCATCCCCGCGGTCGATGTGATGTACGAGAAGATCGGCTGGACCGCGGACGGCCAGCTCAACACCCCGGTCTTCGCCCTGAACTTCCGCTCGCACGCGTTCCTCGCCAAGTGGCTCGACGACATCGCGGACAGCCAGTCGGCCGACGGTTCGCTCCCGGTGATCGCGCCCAGCGGCGGCTGGGGTTACGGCGGGCTCTCGCCGGAGTGGACCACGGCCTATCCGATCGTGATGTGGGAGCTCCACCAACGGTTCGGGGACCGTGCCGCCCTGGAGCGGCACTATGAGGGAGCCTGCCGCTACATCGCGTGGTGCGCCGCGCAGGCCGACGACGACGGCCTTGTGACCAGCGGGAACGGCGACTGGCTGCCGCCGGGTGGTAGCGCACTGCCACCGGAGGACGTACGGCTCAGCGCGACCGCGTATCTGCTGCTCGGCCTGCGCATCCTCATCGACAGCGCCGAGGTCCTCGGCAAGCCCAGGGACGCGAAGCGATACGCCGAGCAGCACGCGAAGACGCTCGGCCACTTCAACTCCGCGTTCCTCGACCGGGAGCGGGGTATCTACCGCACCGACTCCGACGACGGCTACCGGCAGACGTCCAATGCCCTCGCTCTGGCCTTCGGGCTCGCGCCGAAGGAGTTCCGTGCGCGCATCGCCCGGACTATCGCCGACGACGTCCGGGAGCGGGACGGTCATCTGAACACCGGCTGCCTCGGCACCGCCGTCCTGCTGCCGGTCCTGTCGGAGGCCGGCCATGAGGAGTCCGCGCATGCGATCGCCGGCCAACGCACCTTTCCGAGCTGGGGTTTCTGGCTGGAAGGTGGCGCCGACACCCTGTGGGAGACCTGGGAGACGGAGCACAGCGGCCAGGGCCGGCCTCCGTCGCACGACCACTATCTGTTCGGCTCGGTGGACCGCTGGTTCTACGAGCACGTCGCCGGCATCACCCCGGCCGAGCCCGGTTACCGCCGCATCAGGATCCGTCCTTACACCCGGGGCCCGCTGACCCATGCCTCGGCCCGGCTCGAGACCGCGCACGGGTGGGTGTCCGTGCGCTGGGAGAAGAAGCGCGGCCGCCTGGAGCTCGACGTCACGGTCCCGCCGAACACCTCGGCGGATGTGCACCTGCCCGCCGGCAGGCAGGTCACCGAGGGCGGCCGGGCCGCCGCCGACGCTCCTGGCGTGCGGCCGCGGGGTGACGGCGTGTTCCGTGTGGGCGCCGGACGGTACCGCTTCCGCGCTTGAGCGCTGCCGGCCGGTCGGCGTCGCTGCGCCGCGCTCCGCGGTCGGGGAGGATGAGGCGGTACAGCGGACACCCGGTGCGCAACGGTGCGCACCGACGAGGAAAGGCCAGTGCGCCCATGCCACAGGAAGTACGCGGCGTCGTCTCGCACGCGGTGAACGAACCGGTCCGGATGGAGACCATCGTGATCCCCGACCCCGGGCCGGGCGAGGCAGTGGTGAAGATCCAGGCCTGCGGCGTCTGTCATACGGATCTGCACTACCGCGAGGGTGGGATCAACGACGAGTTCCCCTTCCTCCTCGGTCACGAGGCCGCGGGCGTCGTGGAGTCCGTCGGCGACGGCGTGGACGAGGTCGCGCCCGGCGACTTCGTGATCCTCAACTGGCGTGCGGTGTGCGGCCAGTGCCGGGCGTGCACGCGCGGCAGGCCGTGGTACTGCTTCGCCACGCACAACGCCTCGCAGCCGATGACACTGACCGACGGCACCGAGCTCTCCCCCGCTCTGGGCATCGGCGCCTTCGCGGAGAAGACCCTGGTGGCGGCGGGCCAGTGCACCAAGGTCGACCCGGAGGCCTCGCCCGCCGCCGCCGGTCTGCTCGGCTGCGGTGTGATGGCCGGGCTCGGGGCCGCCATCAATACCGGCCAGGTGGGCCGCGGCGACTCCGTCGCGGTCATCGGCTGCGGCGGCGTGGGGAACGCGGCGATCGCCGGTGCCCGCCTCGCCGGGGCCGCGAAGATCATCGCGGTGGACCTCGACGACCGCAAACTCGCGAAGGCCGAGTCCCTGGGCGCCACCCACACGGTCCCCGGCGGCGGGACGGACGTGGTCGAGCGCATCCGGGAACTCACCGACGGCTTCGGCGCCGATGTCGTGATCGACGCGGTCGGCCGCCCGGAGACGTACCGACAGGCCTTCTACGCCCGCGACTTGGCCGGCACCGTGGTCCTGGTCGGCGTCCCCACACCCGAGATGAAGCTCGAACTCCCGCTCCTGGACGTCTTCGGCCGCGGCGGCGCGCTCAAGTCCTCCTGGTACGGGGACTGTCTGCCCTCGCGCGACTTCCCGATGCTCATCGATCTCTACCGGCAGGGCCGGCTCGACCTGGACGCCTTCGTCTCCGAGACGATCGCACTCGACGACGTCGAGGAGGCCTTCGCGCGGATGCAGCGCGGCGAGGTGCTGCGTTCGGTGGTGGTCCTGTGAGCAGCGCACCGCAGGCGGGCGGCGCCCGTATCGACCATCTCGTCACCTCCGGCACCTTCTCGCTCGACGGCGGGACCTGGGAGGTGGACAACAACGTCTGGCTGGTCGGCGACGACCGTGAGGTCTATGTGATCGACGCCGCGCACGACGCGGACGCGATCCTCGAGGCCGTGGGCGGACGCCGGCTGCTCGGCATCATCTCCACGCACGGGCACGACGACCACATCGACGCGGCCCCCGAGGTCGCCGAGCGCGCCGGAGCGCCGGTGCTGCTGCACCCCGCGGACAGCGAGCTCTGGAAGCTCCGCCACCCCGATCTGCGGCCCGACGCAGCACTCACCGACGGCGAGTCACTGCAGGTGGCCGGCGTGGAACTGCGAGTCCTGCACACTCCCGGGCACAGCCCGGGTGCCGTGTGCCTGTATGCGCCGGAGCTCGGCACGGTCTTCTCCGGCGACACGCTGTTCCAGGGCGGGCCGGGGGCGACCGGCCGGTCGTTCTCCTCGTTCCCGACCATCGTCGAGTCGATCCGGGAGCGGCTCCTCACACTGCCCCCGGAGACGGTCGTACGCACCGGTCACGGGGACTCGACCACGATCGGCGACGAGGCTCCACATCTCGAGGAGTGGATCGCGCGCGGTCACTGAGGTGACGGCCCCGTCCCACGCGGGTGCACGGCCGCGTGGGACGGGGCGGTCATGACAGATCGGTGGGCTGCGGCTATCTTTGTCATCAGTTGATGACATCCGATGCTGACAAACCGTGCCGGAGGGCTCGCCGCAGATGACCGTGACCAGGGGGAATCCGCCCACGGGCGGCAGCGGTCGAAGCCGGGGGACGCGTCCCGGGGTGCTGCTCCCCTCACTGATGTTCATGGCCCTGTCGGTCTCCGTGATCAGCACGCTCGGTGCCCCGATGGTGCCGACCATCGCGCGCGAGCAGCAGGTGTCCCTCGGCGCCGCCCAGTGGACCTTGACGGTGACGCTGCTGGCCGGCGCGATCGCGGGACCCGTGCTCGGCCGGCTCGGCGACGGGCCGCGCCGGCGCGGCGCCATCCAGGGCGCACTTGCCTGCGTCCTCGTCGGCAGCGTGCTGGCCGCCGCGGCCCCGGCGTTCTGGCTCCTGATGGCCGGGCGCTCGCTGCAGGGGGTCGGCATGGGGCTCATGCCGCTGGCCATCTCGGTGGCCCGCGACCACCTCCCGGCCGAGCGGATGCGGTCCGGGATCGCCTCGCTGTCCGTCACCACGTCGGTGGGCGCGGGACTGGGGTATCCGGTGACCGGGATGATCGCCCAACATCTCGACTACCGCGCGGGCTTCTGGTTCGCCGCGCTGCTCAGCGCCCTGGCCCTCGGGTTGGTGACCTGGGTGGTGCCCACGGGTTCGTCCACTCCGGGACGCCGGCTCGACACCGTCGGCGCCGTGCTGCTCTGCACCGGACTCGCCACCGTCCTGCTCGCCCTGAGCCAGGGCAGCGTCTGGGGCTGGGCCTCTCCCGCGACGCTCGGATGCCTGGCCGGCGCGGTCTCGGCGTTCGCCCTCTGGGTGGTGTCCGCGCTACGTGTCGGTCATCCGCTGGTCGACATCCGCCTGGTCCGCAATCGCGCGGTCCTCGCGGCCAATGTGACGGCGCTGCTCATGGGCATCGGCATGTTCGGAGTGCTGTCCCTGGTCACCCTCTACACGCAGGTGCCCGCATCAGCCGGCTACGGTTTCCAGCTCTCGCTGACCGCCACCGGCCTGATCCTGCTGCCGCTGTCCCTCGGCAGCATCACCGCGAACCGCGCTGCCTCCGCCCTGGTGTCCCGGATCGGGCTCAACCGCGTATTGCCCCTCGGCGCCCTGCTGGTCTGTGCGGACCTCGTCCTGCTCGCCGTGTGGCGCGACCATCTGGGCATCCTCGTCCTGGGAACGTTCCTGCTCGGCAACGGCGTCGGCGCGTCCTACGCCGTCATGCCACTGCTCATCGTGCGCCACGTGCCACCGTCCGAGACGGGCAGCGCCACGGGCTTCAACCAGGTGCTGCGGGTCGTCGGCGGCTCGGTGGGCAGCGCCACCGTCTCGGCCATCCTGCTCGCCCACACCCCGGCCGGCGGCGAGACACCCGACAGCGGCGCCTACACGCTGGCCCTCCTGGTGACCGCGGGCGCCGCCTTCCTCGGGGTCGTGACCGCCGTCGTACTGCCACCGCGGCGCAGCCGTACGCCCGAACTACCGGCCGCGACCGAACCGGAGGCACCGCAGCCGCCGGCCGCGCACCGTCCCGCCGCGCCGGCTTCCGGTATCGTCCGGCGTGGCTCCACGCGCTGATCATGCGGTCCGTCCCGCGGCCACCGGGGCGGCACGGGCAGGAAGGGATGACCGATGGGCTCGGGTCCGGACACCGGGGGCGCACCGCGCAGGAAGCGCGACGCGGACGCGACGCGGGCCGCCCTGCTCGCCGCCGCCCGCGACCTGTTCGGCCGGCACGGCTACGAGAAGGTGACCCTGCGGGACATCGGTGAACGTGCCGGTGTGGACGCGTCGTTGATCGCCCGCTACTTCGGCAACAAGGCCGCGGTGCACCGTTCGGCGGTGGCCGAGGACGGCCGCGAGGTGAACGCTCCCGCCGAGGCCGGCGACCTCGGCGCGTACACCGCGTACGCACTGCACCGCACCGACCGCCGTGGCGCGCCGGGCCCGCTGGTGCAGGCGCTCCTGTCGCAGAGCAGCGCGCCGGAGGTGCGCGCCGCCGCGGCCGGCGAACTGCACACCCGGCTCGTCACTCCGCTCGCCGAACGCCTTGCGGCCGAGGGCCACGAGGACCCGGCCGGCCGGGCCGAGGTGCTCATCTCCTGTCTGGTCGGCGTGATCGCGTTGCGCTCCAGCAATCTGTTCGAGGGCCTCGCCTCGATGACTCCCGAAGCGATCGGTGCGGTACTCGAAGCGGCCGCGCAGGCACCGGACGACCGGCCGGCGCCCCCTCCCGAGCCCTGAGGTCCGGTCGTACGCCGGTCCACTCGCCCCGAGCGCGGAATCCGATCGGGGTGAACGGTGGACAGTGGCGCACGGTGTGCCAGGATCGATCCCATGCTGAACGCTGAGCGCTATCTGGCCGAGGACGAGCAGCTGGTGCATGCGACGCGCCAGCACTGGACCGAGATCGTGGGCGAGTTCGTCGTCCTGGTCGTCATCTGGGCAGTGGTGGGCGCCCTGTTGTGGGTCGTCCCGTCCGGCACCGCCGACATGGTGGTCCTCGCCCTCGGTGTGATCGCCTCGATCTGGTTCTGGCTGGTGCCGCTGCTGAAGTGGCGCAGCACCGTGTACGTGGTCAGCACGAAGCGGATCTATGTACGCAGCGGCTTCCTCACGAAGACGGGCCACAGCATCCCGCTGGTCCGGGTGAACGACGTGGCGTTCCGCGCGACGCTCTGGGAGCGGATCCTGCGCGAGGGGACGCTGTCCATCCAGTCCGCGTCCGAGCACGGGATGCTCACCCTCAAGCACGTCCCCGACCCCGAGGGTCTCAAGCAGCTGATCCACCAGGCCGTGGGCGAGGAGCAGCGGAGCCAGCAGCAGTGGGGCGGGCCCGCGGGCCCGCCGCCCGCATACTGAGCTCTCGCCGGGACCGGCCGTGCGGCCCCGTCAGTCGTCCAGAAGGTGGCGGCCACGGGCCGTCGCGCGGTGCAGCACATGGACGCCGCTGCGCTCACTGTGCACCAGGCCGGCGTCGCGCAGCACCTTGAGATGGCCGCTCACCGTGGATGCGGACATGCCGAGCTGCTGGGCGAGGGCTCCGGTGGTGGACGCGGACGTCAGGGCGCGCAGCACGCCTGAGCGCCCGATGCCGAGCAGTGCCCCGAGCGCCCGGTCCGGGTCGGTGCCGCGGGAGGCGGCGGTTCGCCGGACCGGGTAGACCACCACGGGCGGCAGTCGGGGATCGGCGATCGCGATCGGTGCGGTGTGGCAGAAGTACGACGGGACGAGCCGTACGCCGCGACCGCGCAGCAGCAGATCGGTGTCCACCGGATACGGGGCGAGCAGCACCGAGTCCCGGCGGACGAACGGGTGCAGGGTGTCGAGCACCGCGGTCATGCCGCCGTCGAGCCGTTCGAGCCGGCTCTCCCGGTCAGCGGCCACGGTGGCCTGCACCTCGCTCCAGTCGGGGGCGATGAGGCGTGCGTGGAAGTGACGTACCGCGTCGGCCACCCGGCCGAGCAGGTCACGGTCCCCCGACGCGAGCCGGCGGGTCCAGCCGGGCAGCGGCCGGTACCGGGCGGCCTGGCGAAGTTCACGCTCCAGGCGGACATCGGGAGTGGCGCGCAGCGTCCCCAGGGCCGCGGTCATGCCCTCCGCCGATTCGGCGGGAGTGAGGAAGTCGGGGAAGTACGGGGCGTTCGCCGGTGCCAGATCGTGCAGCAGCCGGCAGGCGGCGCGCAGGTCCGGGTCCTGCAGGCGCTCGGTGGCCCGGCGGCGCCACGCGCGCAGACCCGCCGGGAGCCGGGCCGGGGAGGTGGCCAGCACATGCAGCGCCAGGAACGCCTCCCACACCGGGTCCGCCGACCGGGCCAGCTGCAGGTGCCGGAAGTCCCGGTCCTGGAAGTGGATGCGCAGCACACCGCCCATGGCAGAAGGGTAACCACCGCTGCCACAAGGGGAGTTCGGCCGTGCCCGAACTCCTGCCCCGCCGGTTGCGCCGCGGCTGCCTAGCATCCGGTGGCACCGCACACCCTGCGGTCGACGTTCGCGCATCCCCGCGACCACACAAACTCCCCACCTGGAGGTCGAGTTGAGTCAGCCTCATGTCTCCCGACGCCGTCTGCTCCAAAGCGCCGGTGCCGCCGGCGCGGCACTCGCACTCGGCGGCGTCGGAGCCCTCACCGCGTCCGCACCGGCCTTCGCGGCCGGCGACGCGGCCGGACTGCGGGTCGTGGACAGCAACGAGAGCGATCCGCGGATGAAGTACTACCGCTTCGCCACCGACGCGATCGGCTGGGACCCCGCGGTCAACGTCCTGCTGCCCGACGACTACGCCTCCGGCCGCCGCTACCCCGTGGTGTACCTGTTCCACGGCGGCGGCCTCGACCAGGACTTCATGACCTTCGACCGGATGGGCATCCGCGAGCTGACGGCCGGCCGGCCCGTCATCGTGGTGATGCCGGACGGCGGGCACGCCGGCTGGTACAGCAATCCGGTGTCGTCCAACACCGGACCGCGCAACTGGGAGACCTTCCACATCGAGCAGTTGGTGCCCTGGATCGACGCGAACTTCCGCACCTACGCCGAGTACGACGGGCGCGCGGTGGCAGGCTTCTCGATGGGCGGCTTCGGCGCTCTGAAGTACGCGGCCAAGTACTACGGGCACTTCGCATCGGTGAGCGCCCACTCCGGCCCGGCGAGCCTGCGCCGTGACGCGGGCCTGGTGGCGCACTGGGCGAACATCTCCGCGGGCGCGGCGGACCTGGGCGGCGGCACCGTCTACGGTGCACCGCTCTGGGACGAGGCCCGGGTCAGCGCCGACAATCCGGTGGAACGCATCCCCAGCTACCGGGACAAGCGGATCTTCCTGGTGGCCGGTACCAGCCCGGATCCGGTCAACTGGGCGGACTGGGTCAATGAGACCCAAGTACTCGCCGGACAGCGGGAGTTCCGCGCCCGGCTCGACGAGGCGGGCCTGCCCCACGAGTCGCACGAGGAGCCCGGCGGGCACGTCTTCCGTGCCGCGCTGTTCCGCCGTGACCTGGACGGCATCGTCGACCGGCTGCGCAAGGCGTAGACGGACCCACACCCTCGGCTCGGCCCCCCGGCCGGTGTCCGGCGCCTCCCCGGCGCCGGGCGCCGGCCGTCTCGTCGTTCCGCGCGACCTCAACACGGGTCGCGCCCGGCCGCAAGCCGTCCCACCGGCGCCTTGCCGCACAGGTGAACAAACCCACCGTTCGGCGGCAAACCTGTCCGAGCCCGGCAGGCCGCGGGTACCTCTGGCCCAGGCCGGGCACGCCGTCCGGCTGTCAGGCAGGAAGACGGGCACCCGGTCGGCGAACCCGCGCGGCGGCCCGCCTTCCCCCCTCGGAAAGGAACCTCATGGCCTCAGTCAAGATGGGTGTGGCAGGTCGTGCCGCCCTCGGTGCCGTCTTCGCCGCGACGCTGGTCGCGCAGGCCGCCGGCACGGCGCACGCTGCCGCGGGTTCGAGCTCTGCGTACGGAGTGAAGGCCTCACTCGGACCGATCACCATCGCGGAAGTTGCCCCGACCGCCTACCCGGGCGGGCCCGAAGAGGCCACGGTGGCCGACGTGCGGGTCGGCACGTACGGCTCGATCCAGGGCCTCACCACTTCCTCCACCGGCGACGATCAGGCAGGCACCACCGAGTCCACGTCCAAGATCGCCGGCGCAAGGCTGGATCTCGTCGCCGCGGCGCTGTCCACGGACGCGATCACCACCACCTGCAACGCCGAGCCGGGCGCCGATCCGACCGGGTCGGTGAACATCGCCAACGGCAAGGTCAACGCCGTCTTCCCGCCGTCCGAGGTCGAGCTCGACGCCTCTCCGGCCCCCAACACGACCGTGAACGTGCGCAATCTCGGCACGCTCGTACTCAACGAACAGGTTCGCAACGCCGACGGCTCACTGACCGTGAACGCCGTGCACCTGAAGTCGATCCAGCCGGCCATCCGTGGCGACCTCGTCATCGGCTCCGCCACCTGCAAGGCCGGCACCGCCGAGCAGCCGAAGACCGGCAAGATCACGGCCACCGCGGTCGACGAGGACGACGACCCGGTCGCGGGCGTCGCCTACGAGCTCAAGACCCTCAAGACCCGTGCGGCCGCGCCGTCCTGCACCGGCAACGACACCGGCAGCTGTACGTTCTCCGACCTCGCCGCCGGCTCGTACCAGGTGTGCGTCACCGATGTCCCCGACGGCTACGGCATGCCCGCACAGCGCTGCTCCGGCACGGTCGCCGTGGACGGCAACCACCGCTACGTGCGGTTCGTGATCCCGGAGGAGCAGGGCAAGAAGAGCTGACGCTCGCCTCCCCCGAGATCCGTGAACGGGGCGGGCGGAGCGGCCGG
>NZ_QUAK01000234.1 GCF_003429565.1 Streptomyces triticagri | reverse complement strand
CGGCGCGGGCGCAGCCGCTGCGGACGGCACGCCGCCGGACGGCGCGGCGGCAGGCAGTACGGCGGCGGAGGGTACGGCGCCGGACGGCACGCAGGCAGCCGGCGCGACCCGCGCGACCGCCGCGGCGCAGGACGCGGACGCCGCAGCGCAACAGGCTTCGGTGCAGGCCGAGCAGGCGCTCGCCGAGGCGGCTCCCGGCATCCGGAGCACCGCGCGCCGAGCCGTCGCCGAGGCCGCCGAACAGGCCCGTGCGGAAAGCGCGTTGATGCGCGCATGGGGAGTGGCTCCGGGCGAGCTGCAGCGGATGCCGTACGGGCGCCGGGCCGAGCTGGCCGAGCGGCTGCGCACCGGACGGCTCGGACGATTCGCGGACCTCATCGGCCGCTTCCGGCAGCTGGCCGACGGCGAGCGGGCCCGCCGGGTCGAGCAGGCACAGGGCGAGCTGGTCGGGATCACTCTGGGCGACGACCTGTCCTGGGTGGTGCCCTCCGAACTGGCCCAGCTCGGCGTACCGGCGATGCGGAGCGTGTTCGCCGCGCGCTTCGCCGAGTCGCGTCTGATGCTCTACGACAGCCGGGGCGAGCAGCACACCGGCAGGGGCGCGATCATCGCGTGCGTCGACTGCTCGTACTCGATGGAGGAGTCCGGACCAGGTGGGATCACCCGAGAGGCGTGGGCCAAGGCCTGTGCGCTGGCGCTGCTCGACCAGGCCCGGCGGTCGGAACGGGACTTCGTCGGCGTGCTGTTCTCCTCGGCCGAGTCGGTCAGGGTGTTCCGCTTCCCGTCCGCACGGCCGGCCGGGATCGAGCAGGTCCTGGAGTTCACCGAGCACTTCTTCGGCGGCGGTACCAACTACCGCGCGCCGCTGGCCGCGGCGGTCGAGGTGCTCGACGAGGAGTACAACACCGAGGGCCGGCAGCGCGGGGACATCGTGATGATCACCGACGGGGAGTGCGGGGTGACCGAGGCCTGGATGCGGGCCTGGAAGGACGCCAAGCAGTCGCTGGGCTTCCGCGTCTTCGGGGTGGCCGTCGGCGCGCCGGAGGCCGCGGCACCGGGCCGTGCCCTGGACGCCCTCTGCGACAACCTGCGCAGCATCGAGGACCTCACCGACGTGCGGGCGGCGGGCGATCTGTTCCGGTTGATCTGAACGTCCCGATCCGGGCGCTCGGACCCTCGTGTCCGGGACGGTCCGAGCCTCGGTGTGCCCACGGACGCGGACCATGGCGTGATGCTCTGAACAGTGGTTCACTTCATTCATGGCCTACCGCAAGACCGCTGCCGAAGTACGCCGGCTCGAAGCAGCCCGTGAGCGCCTCGTCGAGTGTGCGACGCAGGTCGTGGCCGAGGTGGGCTGGGCACAGGCGTCCGTGACGGCCGTGGCCGACGCGGCGGGGATCGCGGCCGGCTCCGTGTACCAGCACTTTCCGTCCAAGGCCGCGCTGGCCGTCGAGGTGTTCCGGCGTGCGGCGAGCCGGGAGGTGGACGTACTGGCCGAGGTGCTGCGGAGTACGGACGGCTCACCGGTGCAGCGGCTCGCCCGCGGGGTGCAGGTCTTCGCCCGGCGCGCCCTCGAGAACCGCGGCCTCGCCCACGCCCTGCTCGCGGCTCCCGCCGAACCGTCCGTCGGCGCCGAACGACTGGACTTCCGCCGCCGCTACCACGCCCTGTTCGCCGAGGTCGTACGCGAGGGCATCGACGCGGGCCTGCTGCCGCGCCAGGACGGGCAGGTCACCGCGGCGGCGCTGACCGGCGCGGTCGGCGAGGTGCTCGTCGATCCGCTGGGCGCCGGCCGCACACCGGCCCCGGACCCGGAGGACCTGCTCGCCGAGCTGACCGCCCTGGCCCTGCGCTGCGCGGGCGCCCGCCCCGAGTCGCCGCCGTGACGCCCGCGCACCGTCGCAGGCCCGCCCACTCAAGCCCCGCACGCCCCGCACCACGAGGAGAGCCGAGCCCATGCCGAGCACCGCGCCGCGCAGCCACCCCGCCGCCGTGACCCACCAGGTGACCAATCAGCCCCCGCCGCTCACCGGCCACGACGTCGCCGACGACCCGGTCCTCCTGGAGGGCGTACGCCGGGAGGGCGCCGAGTGGTACCTGGCGGATCTGCACCGCGTCGGGCGCCTCGCCGGCAGCGAGGAGACACAGCGCTGGGCGGACGAGGCCAACCGCCACGAGCCGGAGCTGCGCACCCACGACCGCTACGGCAACCGCATCGACGAGGTCGACTTCCATCCCTCGTACCACGCCCTGATGGACGTCGCGGTGCGCGAGGGCCTGGCCGGCAGCGCCTGGGCCGACGAGCGGGTCGGTGCCCATGTGGCGCGCGCCGCCGGGTTCATGACGTGGAGCAGCACCGAGCCCGGCCACGGCTGCCCGGTCTCCATGACGTACGCCGCCGTCCCCGCCCTGCGCCACTCCCCCGAGCTCGCGAAGACGTACGAACCGCTGCTCACCAGCCGGGTCTACGAGCCGGGCCTTCGCGCACCGGGCGAGAAGCAGGGGCTGCTCGCCGGCATGGGGATGACGGAGAAGCAGGGCGGCACGGATGTGCGCGCCAACACCACGACGGCCGCCGAACAGCCGGACGGCAGCTGGCGGTTGCGCGGTCACAAGTGGTTCACCAGCGCCCCGATGAACGACCTGTTCCTGGTGCTCGCGCAGGCGCCGGGCGGGCTGTCCTGCTTCCTGGTGCCGCGCGTCCTGCCGGACGGCAGCCGCAACACCTTCCGTATCCAGCGCCTGAAGGACAAGCTCGGCAACCGCTCGAACGCCAGCAGCGAGCCCGAGTTCGACGACACCGTGGGCTGGCTGGTGGGCGCCGAGGGCAAGGGGGTGCGCACCATCATCGAGATGGTGACGATGACCCGCCTGGACTGTGTGCTCGGCTCCGCCGCGGGCACCCGCGCCGCGCTCGCCCAGGCCGCCCATCACGCCCGCCACCGCGAGGTGTTCGGCGCGAAGCTGGTCGACCAGCCGCTGATGCGCAATGTGCTCGCCGACCTCGCCCTCGAGTCGGAGGCGGCGACCACACTCGGACTGCGCCTGGCCGGGGCGATCGACCGCGCGCAGCACGGCGACTCTTCGGAACGCGCCTTTCTGCGGCTCGCGACCGCCGTGGCGAAGTACTGGGTGTGCAAGCGGCAGCCCGCCGCCGTCGCCGAGGCGCTCGAGTGCCTCGGCGGCAACGGTTACGACGAGGCCTCGGGTATGCCGCGGCTCTACCGGGAGGCCCCGCTGAACGGCATCTGGGAGGGCTCCGGGAACGTCAACGCCCTCGACATGCTGCGTGCGCTCGCCCGTGAGCCGGAGTCCCTGGCGGCCTTCCGCGCCGAGGTCGAGGCGGCCTCCGGCGCGGACCGCCGGCTCGATGCGGCCTGGCGGGAGCTGCGGGACGAGCTGGTCCTGACCGAGGACGCACCGCTGCGGGCCCGCCGGGTGATCGAGCGGGCGGCCCTGGTGCTGCAGGGTTCGCTCCTGGTCCGGCATGCGCCGCATGCGGTGTCCGACGCCTTCTGCGCGTCGCGGCTCGCCGGGGACCGGGGCCTGGCCTTCGGCACGCTCGCGCCGGGCACCGATTTCGACGGCGTACTGCGACGGCTGCCCGCCTGAACGGGGTACGGGCCGGTGCCCGCCCGGCTCCCTTCCGGGCAGGCATCGGCCCTGACCTGCCGGTTCGCGCCCATGAGCGCCTTTCACCGAAAGCCGGTGGAGACGAGACGCTCCGTCTTGCTATGGTGGGGCGCATGGCGTTCTTCTACTTTCTCTGAGTCCGGGCACGGCCTTCTGCGCCGTCCCGACGGCCCGCGCTGCCATCCGCACGGTTCTGCCCGGATGCGCCCCGGTCGCCGTCTCTGCTGCCCGTAGACCTCACCACCCCAGGGAAACTCGCCATGCGCGAACGCACACCCACCCCTTCCACCGTGCCCACCTCCGTGGCACAGCTGTCGGTCAAGGACGCCGCCAAGTCCTACGGCACCCGGAGCATCCTCGATCAGGTCTCCTTCACGGTCCGCCCGGGCGAGAAGGCCGCCGTCGTCGGCGAGAACGGCTCCGGGAAGTCCACCTTGCTGCGCCTGCTGGCCGGCGCCGAGGCGCCGGACGCCGGCGAGATCACCGTCACCTTCCCCGGCGG
Source organism: Streptomyces triticagri (assembly GCF_003429565.1). GTDB lineage: Bacteria > Actinomycetota > Actinomycetes > Streptomycetales > Streptomycetaceae > Streptomyces > Streptomyces triticagri. Next base: position 166,833 of record NZ_QUAK01000234.1, on the reverse strand, counting down.
GACGGGCCATCTCGCCCAGACCCTCGACCTCGATCCCGACTGCACGGTTCAGGACGCCGTCGATCTCGCCCTCGCCGAGCTGCGGGACATGGAGCGCCGGCTGCGGGCCGCCGAAGAACACCTCGGCGAGGCGTCGGAGGCCGAACTCACCGCGTACGGCGAGCTGTTGACGGCCTACGAGGATCGCGGCGGATACCTGGCCGATGCCCGCCTCGACGCGGCGATGCACGGCCTCGGGCTGGCCGGGGTGACCCGCGACCGGCGGCTCGGCTCGCTCTCCGGCGGTCAGCAGTCCCGGCTCGCGCTCGCCTGCGTACTGGCCGCGGCACCCGAACTGCTGCTCCTCGACGAGCCGACCAACCACCTCGACGCGGCGGCCGTCGGCTGGCTCGAGGACCATCTGCGTGCCCACCGCGGCACCGTCGTGGCCGTCACGCACGACCGCGGGTTCCTGGAACGCATCGCGACCACGATCCTCGAGGTCGACCGGGACACCCGCACGGTGCACCGGTACGGCGACGGCTGGTCCGGCTTCCGCACCGCGAAGGCGGCCGCCCGGCGCCGCGCGGAGCAGGAGTACGCCCAGTGGCTGGAGGATGTGGCCGCTGCCGAGGAACTCCTTTCGGCGGCCGGCAAACGCCTGGCCACCACCGGAAAGGACCCGCGGCAGGGCTTCGGCAAGCACCGCCGTTCGCACGAGGCGAAGCTCGGCGGACAGGTGCGTGCGGTGCGTGAGCGCCTCGACCGGCTGCGGCGCCATCCGGTCGCCGCGCCGCCGGTGCCGCTGCGATTCACCGCGGCTCCGACGACAGCCGCGGCAGCGGACGACGAGGCCACCCGCTCCCCCGCGGACCGTCCCGTGGCCGAGCTGGACGGCGTACGGGTCGGTGAACGGCTGTGCCTGGACGGGGCGTTGCGCATCGGACCCGGGCAACGGCTGCTTGTCACCGGGCGGAACGGGGCGGGCAAGACCACCCTACTGCGCGTCCTGGCGGGTGATCTCGAGCCGGACGCCGGCACGGTGCTGCGTCCGGCACGGATCGGCTTTCTGGCGCAGGAGCTGCCGGCCCGCGTCACCCGCCGTTCGCTCCTTGCCACCTTCGCGGCCGGGCGGCCCGGGCCCGCGGACGAGTACGCCGAACAGCTGCTCGCGCTCGGCCTGTTCCGCGAGGAGGACCTGGGGGTCGAGGTGGCGGCGCTCTCCGCCGGGCAGCAGCGCCGGCTGCAGATCGCCCGTCTGGTGACCCGGCCGGCGGACCTCCTCGTACTCGACGAGCCGACCAACCACATCGCCCTGGACCTGGTCGAGGACCTGGAGGCCGCACTCGCGGCGTATCCGGGCCCGGTGGTCGCGGTCTCGCACGACCGCGGCTTCCGCGAGCGCTTCCCCGGCGACCGGCTCGAACTGCACGAGGGCCGCGTCGACACCCGTACGACGACGACCACCCTGACGACCACCACCCCGACGAACGGAGCGATCCACCCATGACCGCCTACGCCACATCCCAGGACATCGACCGCCGCCGCGCCGCCGCAGTGGACGCCGCGGTGGGCGCCGGGCGCGAACTCGGCCTGACGGTGACCGATGCGGCCGTACTCCACGACCTGTTCTCCGTGGTGGTGCATCTCGCGCCCTCACCCGTGGTGGCCCGGATCCCGGTCGTCCTGGCCGGCGACGCGGATCTCGCCGCACTCGCACGCCGCCAGCGGTCCGAGCTGGACGTGGCGCAGTGGCTGGCGGACCGGGGCACGCCGGTGATCCCGCCCAGCCCGCTCGTACCGCGCGAGCCCGTGCGGCGCGACGGCTTCTCGATCACCTTCTGGAGCCATCTCGCGGAGGACCGGGACCGGGAGCCCGACTACGCGGCGAACACCGAGAGCGTGCCGGCGCTGCACGCCGCGATGCGTACGTATCCGGGGCACCTGTCGTTCCTGTCAGCGGCAGAACCGCAGTTCGTCACCGACAGCCTGGCGGCGCTCGACAAGGAGCCCGTGCTCGTGGACCGGGAGGATCTGGCGCGGGCCCGCCGGGAGTGGCAGCTCCTGGAGCCTCTCGTACGCTCGCAGGCCGCCTTCGAGGAGCGGTTCCCGGGGGTGGAGGTGCAGCCCGTGCACGGCGACTCCCCGCCCGCGAACATCTTCCACGGCGTCGACGGCGACCGGTACTCGGACTTCGAGATGGTCACACTCGGCCCCGTGGAGTGGGACCTGGCGTCGCTCGGCCCCGAGCTGGAGGCCGCCTACGACCGCGGGGCGCGCCGGGCCGGCCTGCGGCCGCTGCGTCAGGACGTGCTGCGGTTCGTGAACGCCGTGGGAATGCTGCGGGCGATCACCGTACTCACCCTGGTGCCTCAACTGCCGGTCCTCGAGGAGTACATGGGGCCGGCCGTCGAGCAGTGGCGGACGCTGCCGTTCGCCGGCGGTCTGGACGGCTGAGGCTCCGCGCCGGGGCCGTCAGGGTCTGCGGTCGTCGCGCACCGAGTGCACGGCGGCCGCATGGCCCGCGCCGCGCCCCTCCGCCCGGGCCGTGATCAGTCCGTCCCGGCAGCGGAGCGCCGCCTCGGCGAGGTCGTCGGCGGGATCCAGGCCGATCGCCGCGGGCACCGTGCCGGAGTCGTCGAGGACGATGCGCAGGCGCGGGAGGTCCGCCGGGGCGAACACCCGCTGCAGACAGGCGACTTGATCGACGATCCGCAGGCGTGCCAGTCGGCCCGTCCCGGCCGGGTCGCCGGTGACGACCACACATGTCAGGGCGTCGTCCGGGCGCGCGGAGTGCAGCATGTCCGCGGCGGCGGACAGGCGGCGCACCCCGAGCACGGTCACCACTCCGTCCTCGGCGAGGTCCACCGGGAGGCCGGTGAGCTCGTCGACGAGGTCGCGGGGTGGCTGCCAGTCGGTGCGAGTCGCCGACGCCGGTGCCACGTACGGGAGATGGGGCGGTGCTGCGTCCTCGGTGAGCGGGGTGGCGGCCAGATGTCCGGCGGCGCGGGCGATGTCGAAGGGGTCGCCGACGCCGGGCGCGCTCTCGGCGAGGCTCGCCGTGCCGTGCAGCAGGGTCAGGGCCAGTTGGGCCCGCCGGACCGTGCCGGGGCGCAGCGTGCCGTGCAGCTCGATCGCAAGGGCGAGCAACAGGGCCTCGAAGCGGGCGAGTTCGGCGAGTGCCTCGCGGGCCGGCTCGCCGGTGAGCACTCCGGAGAGCGAGCGCAGCTGAAGGTGGCCGTGGCTCGGGGTGTCGCCGGCCAGCGGAAGTCGCTCCAGCCAGACCCGCGCGAAGGCGCCCAGCGCCTGCTCGGCGTCGGCGGGTGAGGCGGGCGGAGGGCCGGCGGCGGCGCGGGCCTGCTCGGCCGCGGCGGTGAGCACCGCGAGGTAGAGGGACCGTTTGCCGGTGAAGTTGGAGTAGACGGCGCCACGGGTCAGCTCGGCGCGCTCGGCGATCCGGTCGACCTTGGCGTCGGCGTATCCGTACTCGGCGAATTCCTCGCGGGCCGCGACGAGCACCGATGCGCGGGTCCGCTCCTGTTGCTGTGCGCGGTTCAGTCGCACCATCCGCGGCCGCCTCCCTTCCTCGTGCCGTGTCATGATACAGATGGCATCCAGATGATGACGTCATCTGGATGCCATCAGAATCTCCCGCCTCCGGAGGAGCGAGACGTGAACCGGCCCCACACTCAGGACACCGGCCTCCTGCTGCTGCACGCCTTGCGCTGCGCGGGCGCCTGCAGCACCGAACGCCTTCGGCACATCACCGGCGCCGAGGCGTCCGACATCGAGTCGGAGCTGATCGACCTGGGCGTCGCCGGGCTCGCGACGCGGCTGTCCGGCGAGCTGCCGTACTGGAGCCTCACGGACGCGGGCCGCGCGGCGCACCCGTCACGGATCCGGGACGAGCTGGAATCGGCCGGCGCACGACCGGTCGTCACGGCGGCGCACGAGCGCTTCCTGGTGCTCAATCCGGAGCTGCTCGACCTGTGCCGGGCCTGGCAACTGCGGTCGGTCGACGGGGTGCCGAGCGCCAACGACCACCGCGACGCGGCGTACGACGCGCAGGTCCTCGACCGTTTCGCGGACCTGGATCTGCGTGCCGGCCCCGTCATCGGGGAACTCGCCGCCGCACTCCCCCGGTTCGGCCGGTACGCGGCTCGGCTCACCGAGGCACTGGAGCGGGCACGCGCCGGCGAGCTCGGCCAGGTGACGGACAGCACCGTCTCGTACCACACCGTCTGGGCCGAGCTGCACGAGGATCTGCTCGCCACGCTCGGGCTGCAGCGATGAGGTGGATCCGGCCGCTGTCGGCCGAACTGGACGGTCCTGCCGACCTGTTGGGCGGCAAGGCGCTGGGGCTCGCGCTGTTGCAGCGTCTCGGTCTGCGGGTGCCGCTCGGGTTCGTCATCACGGCCGAGGCGTGCCGCGCCTTCCTGCGCGACGGGCAGCAGCCCGCCCGGCTCGAGCATGAACTCTCCTCCGCAACGGCCGAGTTGGAGCGTGCCACCGGTCGCACCCTGGGCGGCACGCACGCTCCGCTGGCCGTCTCGGTCCGCTCCGGGGCCGGAGTCTCGATGCCGGGCATGATGAATACCGTCCTCGATCTGGGACTCACCCCCGCGGCCACCGAAGGGCTGGCCACGGAGACGGGTGACCGGGGTTTCGCACTGGATTCACGGCTGCGGTTCCTCACCAGCTTCGCCGGCGCGGTCACCGATGCGGACGTCTCCCGCGTGACGGCCGGCCATCGCGCCGAGGGCGACGCCGAGACGGCCGCACGTGCGGTCGAGGAGTTTGTGCTCGCCCGCTGCGGCCGACCCGTACCGGCCGATGCGCAGGGCCAGTTGCGATGGGCCGTCGAGTCCGTGTTCGCTTCGTGGGACACGCCGCGCGCCCGTACGTACCGCTCACTCAACGGCATCCCGGACGACCTGGGCACCGCCGTGGTCGTCCAGCGGATGGTGTTCGGGAACCGGGACGGGCGGAGCGGGAGCGGGGTCGCGTTCAGCCGTGATCCCGGCACCGGCGCGAACTCACCTTTCGGGGAAGTGCTGTTCGGCCGTCAGGGCGAGGACGTGGTGTCCGGCCGTACGGCGACCCGGCCGCTCGGCGATCTCGCCGAGCGGGAGCCGGTGGTGTGGGGCGAGCTCGTCTCGGCGCTGCGCCGGATCGAGGACCACTACCGGGACGCCTGCTACGTCGAATTCACCTTCGAGGCGGGTGAGTTGTGGCTGCTGCAGGTGCGGCCCGGCCGGTTCGCCGGAGGCGCGGCCGTACGCCTCGCCACCGAACTCGCCGACGAGCGGGTGATCGACCGTCACGAGGCGCTGCTGCGGATCACCCCCGGCCACCTCCGGCAGGTCCGTACGCCGCGTATCGCACCGTCGGCCGCGGTCGATCTGCTGGGCCGCGGGCTCGGCGCCTGCCCCGGCGTGGCGGTCGGCCGGGTGGCGACCACGGCGGAGGACGCGGTGCGCATGGCATCGGACGGCCCCGTGGTGCTGGTGCGGCCGGAGACGTCGCCGCACGACATGCACGGACTCGCCGCGGCGGCGGGGATCGTCACGGCGCACGGCGGTCCGGCCAGTCATGCCGCGGTGGTCGCCCGGTCCCTGGGCAAGCCCGCGGTGGTGGGGGTCGGAGGCCTGCGGGTGAACTGCGAGGCGGATGCGGTGCAGGTCGGCGACCGCACCGTCGGCGCCGGCACCTTGCTCACCGTCGACGGGACGAGCGGCGAAGTCGCCCTCGGGTCCGCGCCTGTGGTCGAGAACCCGGCCGGCGAGCATCTGGCCCGGCTGCTCGGTTGGGCCGACGAGGTCGCGGGCGGAGTCGGGGACACGGCGGACGACGAGGCGGAGCGCCTGCGGGCCGCCCAGGCCGTGCTCCGGCGCAGCTGAGCGGCACGGATCCGACGACGCGACACAGGAAGGGGATCGATCATGGCAACTCGGCGTCTGTATCTGGCCCGGCACGGAGCGGCCGACCCGTTCGGTGCACTGACCGACGTGGGACGGCAGCAGTCCGAACTGCTCGGCCGACGACTCGCGAGCGTGCCGGTGGACGCGGTATGGCACTCGCCGCTGCCCCGCGCGGTGCGTTCCGCCGAGATCGTCGGCGCCTCGCTTCCGACGGCGGTGCCCGTGAGCGAGGCACCCGAACTCGTCGACCACATCCCGTACGTACCGGCGCAACCGCCGCCCGAGTGGGCGCCGTTCTTCGACGGCTACGGCGCCGCGGAGGCCGCCGAGGCGGAACGGCGGTCCGCCGCCCTGACCGCACGGTTCGCCCGCCCCGCAGAGCGCGAGTCGCACGAGGTTCTGGTCACCCACGCCTATCAGGTGGCCTGGCTGGTCCGTGACGCTCTGGGCGCCCCGGTGGACCGCTGGCTCGGCCTCAACTGCGGGAACACGGCGCTCACCGTCATCGAGTACCGCACCGCATCGGCGCCGGCCGTGCTGCTCTACAACGACATGGGTCATCTGCCGGCCGAACTGCGCTGGACGGGCTTCCCTACCGGGGCGTGGCCCTGACCGACCGGGGTGCGTGCACTGACCGACCGGGTGCGACCCCGACCGGTTTCCCGTGCCGGCCGGACCACCAAGCGGCTACTGCGGCTCGCTCGCGAGCTGGATCAGATTGCCGCATCCGTCGTCGAACACGGCGGTGGTGACGGGGCCCGCGGCCAGGGGCTCCTGGGTGAAGCGGACCCCGAGACCGCGCAGCCGCTCGTACTCCGCCTGCACGTCGGCGACGGCGAACTGGGCGAGCGGGATGCCGTCCTGGACGAGCGCGTCACGGTACGGCTTGACGGCGGGGTGGGCGGCGGGCTCCAGGAGCAGTTCGGTGCCGGCGGGCTCCTCCGGCGAGACCACGGTGAGCCAGCGGTCCTCGCCGCCCAGCGGGACGTCGTGCTTCTTCACGAAACCGAGGACCTCGGTGTAGAACCGCAGCGCGGCCGCCTGGTCGTCGACGAAGACGCTGGTCAGATGGATCTTCATGGGGTGCTCTCCTCCGGTGCGGATTCTCCTGGCGCGAGCCATCGCTCGGTGATCTCCCGAAGCGGTGCCGTGTTCAGGTCGTGGAACTTGTAGCGCCCCTCCCGCCGGGTCTCGACGAGCCCGGCCGCCTCGAGCACGGCCAGGTGTTGCGAGACCGCCTGCCGCGACAGTCCGAGGCCGTGCCTCATGCTCAGTCGCGAGCAGATCTCGAACAGCGTCTGCCCGGAACTCTCGGTCAGCTCGTCGAGGATCGTGCGACGGGTGGGGTCGGCGAGTGCTTTGAACAGGTCGTCGGCCACGCACTCCACTATAGGCAAGTGTTCACTTGCCTATCAACTCGCGCCGGACGGCCCCCGCACACCCGGCGAGCATGACAGCGCCTTCCGCGGGAACCCGGCCGCACAGCTGGACATCAAGGAGGACAAGGGAGGACGCCATGCCCGTCGCCGACTACTGCCTGGTGGCCGTGGACTGCCCCGACCCGCCCGCCCTCGCCGGCTTCTACGCCGCCGTGCTCGGCGGCGAGATCAAGGAGTACGACGAGGACTGGTACGACCTGTACGCCCCGGGCGGCCACCGCATCGCCTTCCAGCGCGCACCCGGCCACCGTCCGCCGAACTGGCCCCGCGCCGACGACAATTCCCAGCAGCTGCACCTCGATCTCCACGTCAAGGACATGAAGGCGGCCGAGGCGCAGGTGATCGCCCTGGGCGCCATGCCGCTCGACCTCGACGACCGGGACGGCGAGCGCGGCTTCCGGGTGTACGCGGACCCGGCGGGCCATCCGTTCTGCCTGTGCCAGGAATGACGGGCGTCTGCCTGTGCCGGGAATGACGGGCGTCCGCCTGTGCCAGGAATGACGGGCGTCCGCCTGTGCCAGGAATGACGGGCGGCCATCGCGGGGTGCCGGGCCACCGGATTCGCCGAGTCGATTGATTTCCGATCGGTATCTATCGATACTCGATCCATGCATCAGCTTCTCGTCGCCGTGCTCCGCGCCGGCATCGCAGTCGCGGTCCTGTTCGGCGTCTTCGGTCAGGCCGTCGTCATCCCGACGACCGCCGCCGACGAAGTCGACCGCTTCCCGCCGTACGCGCCCTACGCCGCCCCGTACGCGACTCTGGCGATCCTCGGTGTCGTCTGCGTCCAGGTCGCCCTCGTCGCCCTCTGGATCCTGCTCGACATGGTCGACCGGGACGCGATCTTCACCGAGCGGGCCTTCCGCTGGGTCGACGTCATCATGGCGTCGTCGATCGTGGCCACCCTGCTCTCGCTGGGCGCGACCCTCCACCTGGCCATCGTGGAGATCCCCTCTCCCGACGACGGCATGGATGTGCTCAGCGCACTCGGCGCGACCGCCGCCTGCACCGTGGTGGGCGCCGCGTTCGCGATGCTCCTCGCCGTGCTGCGGGGGCTGCTGCGCAAGGCGACGACCCTGCAGACCGAGATGGCCGAGGTCGTCTGATGGCGATCATCGTCGACCTCGACGTCCAACTCGCCCGCCACAAGCTGTCCGTGGGCGAATTCGCCCAGGCGGTGGGCATCACCCCGGCCAATATCGCGGTGCTCAAGAACGGCCGGGCCAAGGCCGTACGGTTCACCACCCTCGATGCCATCTGCAGCACTCTGCGCTGCCAGCCCGGCGACATCCTGCGCTGGGTGCCCGACGACGGGACGGATCCTTCATGACCCTCGACACCGGCGCCCTGCGGGCGCACTTTCCCGCCCTGGAGTCCGGACTCGCCTTCTTCGACGGCCCGGGCGGGACCCAGACCCCGCGTCCCGTCGCCGAGGCCATCGCCTCGACGATGACCGGCCCACTGTCCAACCGTGGCCTGGTCAGCGCGTCCGAGCTCAATGCCGAGGCAGCCGTCACCGACTTCCGGGCCGCGTACGCCGATCTGCTCCGGCTGCCCGCCGACGGCATCGTGCACGGGCGCAGCGCCACCCAGCTCACCTACGACTTCGCCCGGCATCTGGCCAAGGACTGGCGACCGGGGGACGAGATCGTCCTCAGCCGCCTCGACCACGACTGCAATGTCCGCCCCTGGGTGCAGGCGGCGCGGTCAAGCGGCGCGACGGTCCGCTGGATCGACCTCGACCGCGCGACCGGCGAGCTTCAACTCGATTCCTACGCAAGGATATTGAGCTCACGGACGCGCCTCGTCGCGGTGACCGCCGCCTCGAACGTACTGGGCACCATTCCCCCGCTGCGCGAGATCGCCGACCGTGCGCACGACGTCGGTGCCCTGGTCCATGTGGACGGGGTGCACTACGCCGCGCACCGGCTGGTCGACGTACCGGCCCTGGGAGCCGACCTGTTCGTGTGCTCGCCGTACAAGTTCTTCGGGCCGCACTGCGGTGTGCTCGGGGCGGCGCCCGAACTCCTCGAGAGGATCCGCCCGGACAAGCTGCTGCCGTCGCCCGACACGGTGCCCGAGCGATTCGAGTTCGGCACGCTGCCGTACGAGATCCTGGCCGGCGCCACTGCCGCGGTGGACTTCCTCGCCTCGCTCGTACCGGCCGCGTCGGGCCCGCGCCGGACACGCCTCGCCCGGTCCTTCGACGCGCTGCACGCGCATGAGGAGACGCTGCGGACCGCCCTGGACACCGGGCTCGCAGCCCTCGGCGATTCCGTCACCGTGCACTCGAGGGCGGCCGACCGCACCCCCACCACCCTGCTGTCGCTCGCCGGGCACGACGCCCGGGACGCACAGCGCCATCTGGCCGCCCGGGACGTCGTCGCACCCGCCGGATCCTTCTATGCCTACGAGCCGTTCACGGCACTGAAGTTGGAGGATCCGGCGCTGCGGATCGGGCTCGCGCCGTACAACACGGCCGGTGAGGTGGAGCGGCTCCTCGACGGTCTCAGGTCGTTCGTCTGACGCCGAGCGGGGCGGGCCGGTGTACGCCGCGCTGGTCGGTCGGCAGCACGGCGTCGACCGGCCCGCTCCGTATGCGGCGCCCCGCGTCGAGAAGCACGGCCTCGGTGGTCAATGCCCGTACGGCGGGCAGGTCGTGGCTGAGGAACAGCAAGGCCGTCCCCGCGGGCGCCAACAGTTCGGGCAGTGCGGTGACGACCCGCCGGCGGGACACCGTGTCGAGGGCCGAGGTCACCTCGTCGCAGACCAGGAGCGCCGGACGGGCCGTCAGGGCCCTTACCAGTGCGCAGCGTTGCAGCTGGCCGCCGGAGAGCCGGTCCGGGGTGCGCAGCAGCGTCCGGTCGTCGAGGCCGAGCACACGGGCGACGTCGATCGCCTCGGCGGTCGCCGTCTCGGTGTCGAGTCGTCTCAACAGTCTTCCGGTGTCGGCGAGTTGGACCAGGACCGGGCGGTGCGTCTCGAAGGAGTCGGCGCTGCTCTGGTGCACGTACTGTACGAGCCGGCGCTGACCGGCCGTCCGGCGGTCGATGCGCGGGGGCAGTATCACGCCGTCGCAGCGCACTTCGCCCGAGGTGGGCCGGGTCACCCCGGCCAGCACCCGGGCGAAGGTGGTCTTTCCCGAGCCCGAGGCGCCCAGCAGTGCGGTGCTGCTGCCGGGCGGGAACGCCATCGACAGCGGTCCGGTGAGCGGATCGCCGGAGCGGCGGCGCACGGTGACATGGTGAGCGGTGACCCCTGCCCCCGCCGTTTTTGTGACCGGGGCGGGCTCGTCCGGGGGTGCGCAGCGTCCCAATTCGACTTCTGCCGTGAGCAGTTCACGGGTGGCCCGCGGACGGACCACCCGGCCCGAGCGTGCGCCGCCGTCGGCGCCGAGGACATCCGCGGTCGGCCCCGCGTCCACCGCGCGTCCGCGTTCGAGGACGACGACCCGGTCGGACGTGGCGCGCACGAACGGCAGGTCGTGGCTGAGCAGCAGCACTCCCGTCCCCGTGTCCGCGAGCGTCCGCAGTGTCCCGGCGAGTTCTTGCGCGAGCGCCGTGTCGAGTCCACTGGTCGGCTCGTCGAGCACCAGCAGCCGCGCCCCGGTGGCCAGGGCGGTGGCGAGGGCGACACGCTGCTGCTGCCCTCCGGAGAGCTGGTGCGGGAGGCGGCGCAGGACGTGCCGGTCGAGGCCGGCCAGGGTCAGCGCCCGCTCGGCTGCCGCCCTGCGCCGGGCGCGCCCGTCCTGCCCGAGGCCGGCCAGTTCGGTCAGCGCACTGCCGACGCGGCGCACCGGATCGAGCACCGTCTCCGGATGCTGGGGCAGATGGGCCGCCCGCCCCGCCCGGCCGCGGGCGCGCGCGGCAGGCGGCAGCCGCAGCAGATCCATGCCCTGCAGGAGGACCTGTCCGTCGAGTTCGATGCCGCTGCGTGCGGCGCCGAGCGCGGCGAGGCCCAGGGTGGTCTTGCCGCTCCCGGACGGACCCACGACGGCGACCACGGCTCGGGGTCGCACGGTGATTCCGACCCGGTCCAGGAGTGGTCGCGGCGCCCCTTCGGCGTACGCGGAGATCTCGGGTACGTCCAGGAGTTCGGGCACTGGAGTGGTCACCGGCTCCCCCTCTGCTGTGCAGGCTCTCGTACCCGCCGTCTTCGCAGGGCCCGGTCCACGAGCAGATTGCCGCCCACGCACAGCGCCGTGAGCAGTCCGGCCGGAGCGAGCACCGCGGCGGGCTGGGTGAACAGGGCGTCGCTGTTGCGCTCGATCAGTACGGCCCAGTCCGGGGAGGAGTCGGGAAGCCCGAGGCCGAGGAAGTTCGCGGAGGCGAGGAGGTAGAGGACGACGGCGAAGCGCCCGGCCAGGTCGGTGGCCAGCGGGGCGGCCAACTGCCGTGCCAGATGCCGGAGGTGGATGTATGCCCAGCCGTGTCCCTGCATCCGCAGCGCTTCGACCGCCGTACGGGTGCCGGGTGCGAGGGCGGCGCCGCGGACGAGCCGCGCCACGGCCGGCACCTGCAGCAGTCCGGCGACCGCCACCAGCCAGTACGGGTCGCGGTGCCCGGTGGCCGCGAGCGTCAGCAGGACCAGCAGTCCGGGGAAGGCGAGCAGGATGTCGAGGGTGCGCATCACGGCCTCGTCGACCCCGCGGCGCGGTCCGGCCGCGAGCAGGCCGAGCGGCACCCCCGCGGCCGCTCCGATCAGGAGCGCACCCAGCGCACTCGCCAGGACCGATGCACCGCCGTGCAGCACCAGGGCCAGTACGTCACGGCCCAGTACATCGGTGCCGAGCGGGTGTCCGGCACCGGGCGGCTGCGACGGAAGGGCTCCGGCGCCCGGGGCCGTGTCGCCTGCCACCCACGGGCCGACGACCGCCGCACAGACGGGTACCGCGAGGAGCAGCAGAGCGACCCATGGGTGCCGACCGCGAGTACGGCGCGCAGGGGTGGCGGCCGCCCGGCCCACGCCGCCGTCCCGCCCGCTCATGCGGAGACCTCCCGCCGCGGCGCGAGACGGTACGCGACCAGGTCTCCGAGCAGGTTGACGACGACCGCGGTGCCGGTGAACAGCAGGGCGTACGCCTGGACTTCGGGCAGATCGCGGTTCTCCACCGCCTCCACGAAGCCGCCGCCCAGACCGCGGAACCCGAAGACGGCCTCCACCAGGACCGCGCCGCCGAGCAGCCCTTCCACACAGCGCGCGTACTGCTGGGCCGCGGGCCCCAGGGCGTTCGGCAGGACGTGGCGCAGGACGACCGTGCGTTCGCGGAGCCCCAGGAGGCGCAGATGTTCGGCGACCGGCCCGTGCCGTTCGGCCGCGACTGAGACGCGGATCTGCCTGGCCAGGTCGCAGAGGTGGCGGGCGGTGAGGACGACGACGGGCAGGACGAGCACGCTCGGCTGCGCAAGCAGCGCGCCGGTGTCCATGCCGATCGCCGTGGCCGGCAGCAGCCCCGCGGCCAGCGACACGGACGCGACAAGCAGCAGGGCGAGCACGAACTCCGGTACGGCGTGCAGCAGTACGGCGGTCGCGTTCATCGCCCGGTCGGCGCGGCTGCCCTCGCGCAGACCGCACACGGTACCGAGCAGCGGCGCCAGGAGGGTGACGAGGAGCAGTGCCGGCACGCCGAGCAGCAGCGTCACGCCGACGCGGCGCCCCAGATCGTCGCCGACCGGCACTCCGGTCGTGAGCGAGGTGCCGAGGTCACCGGTGGCCAGGCCGCCGAGCCAGTGCACGAACCGCGGCCAGGCGGGTTCGTCGAGGCCCAACCGGCTTCGCAGGGCGGCCACTTGTTCCGGCGTGCCGAGCTCGCCGCGCAGGACGTCTGCCGTGTCGCCGGGGAGCAGGGAGCCCACGGCGAACACGGCGACCAGCACCACCAGACACTGGACGACGGCGAGCAGCGTGCGCCGCAGCACGTATCCGCGCACGTCAGTCGATGCGGACCCGGTCGAAGCGGGCCCAGTCGTGCGAGTTGGGCGGTGCGGCGCGCAGACCGCGCACCGTGCGGCCGATGGCGTCGACGGCATCGGAGAACGCCCACACCAGCAGCCCCGATTCGTCCCGCGCGATCTTCTGTGCGCGGGCGAGCAGGGCGAGGCGGTCCTGCTCGTCGCGGGTGGTTCGGGCCCGGTCGAGGAGTCGGTCGAACTTCTCCGAGCGGTATCCGGTCTGGTTCCGGGCGGCTCCACCACGCACGCGCTGCTGCAGGAAGTCCGACACGGGCAGCGTGGAGGTGGTGTTGAAGGCGGCGACGCCCTTGGTCCTGATCTCGCTGAAGTAGGTGCTGGCCGCCCGGGTGTTGGCCGTCAACCGGAGCCCGATCTCGCGGAGTTGGCGTGCCATCAGATCGGCGGCCGGCTGCCACGCGGCATCCACCGCGCTGGTCTGGACGGTGATGTGCAGGCCTTCCGCACCGGCCTGTTTCACCAGCTTCCGCGCCTCGGCCACATCGCGTTCGCGCGGCTCGAGTCCGCCCGGATAACCGCGCAGGCCCGTCCCGAACAGGTCGTTGCCGACCTCGCCGTGTCCGGCAAGGGCGATCCGTACCAACGCGGCGCGGTCGATGCCCAGTTGGACGGCTCGTACCAGGCGCGGGTCGTCGAAGGGCTTGCGGCCGGTACGCAGCAGAAGCTGCTGTGCGGTGGCCCGCTTCGAGGTCAGCAGGCGTGCGGACTCGGCCTTCCGCAGCCGCTCGACGGAGGCTCCGGCCATGTCGGCGGCGTAGTGCACCTGCCCGGACAGCAGGGCGTTCAGGCGGGCCGACTCCTCGTTCGCGGGGACGATCTCGAGTTCGGCGATGTGCGGGGCACCGTCCCAGTGGTCCGCCCAGCTCCGGTAGCGAGCCGTACCGCCGGGGGTGAACGACACATGGGTGAAGGGTCCGGAGCCGACCGGCTTGCGGAAGTCCGTCGTCCCGTCCGGGATGATCTCGGTGCCCGGGCCGGCGAAGACGGTGGGGAACTCGAAGTTCGGCGCCTCGAGGACAAGGACGAGGGACCGCTTGCCGTCGGCCCGGCTGGCGGTGAAGTCGATGGCGGAGAGCAGTACTTGGGACGGCGATCCGGTGTCGGGGTCGGCGGCGCGGCGGTAGCTGTACAGGACGTCCTCGGCGGTGACCGGGGTCCCGTCGTGGAACTCCGCCTGCCGCAGCCGTATGTGCCATCGGGTGCCGGCGGCGTTGCTCTCCCACGATTCGGCGAGCCGCTTGCGTACGGACATGTCGTCCGCGTAGGTGCCGAGGGTGTCGTAGAGGGCCTTGGCGCGTGCCTGGTCGACGAAGTTCGGCGCGACGTGCGGGTCGAGGGTCTCCTGCGATCCGCCGGAGGTGAAGGCGGCGCGGAAGGGCGCTTCGCCTCCCCCGCCGTCACTGCCGTCGCCGCAGCCGCTCAGCAGGCCCGTCGAGGCCGCGGCCAGGGCGCCGCCGGCGGCCAGTACGCCCCGTCGGGTGGGTTGCGGGCGGCCGGGTGCTGTCCGGGCATGCGTCGCCACGGTCGATCCTTTCCGGGGTTTCCTCGCCCCTGACGTCGGACCGGCGACGGGTCAGTCTCCTGGCTCCCGGATCGTCGCTCGCCGCCGCCTTCCCGCCCGCGGTCGCGGACAGTGGCATGCCGGAGGGTCGCTTCCCGGTCACAGTGGCGGGACCGCGCCGGATTCACACCGGCTTCCTGGTCCCCGTCGCCTCGTGCGCACATTGTGGCGTACGGGTCGGGGCTTGCCGGACGCCGGGCCGATCGGGCGGCAGTTGCCAGCCTGCTTCTCGGACTCGGTTCGGATGCGCCATGTTCCCCGCCCCTTTCGCCTGTCATCCTCGGATCGTGATGTACGGCTCGGGGACCGGAGTGGGCGCGAGGCAGGAGCGAAGGGGGCGGGGATGACCCGATTCGTGGTGGTGGGCGCGGTCGACCGGCAGGTGACGCTCACCGTCGCCGATCTGCGCAGGGGCTGGCCCGCACGCGAGGCCGAGGTGACGTTCGACTGCGCGAGCAGCGGTCCGCGGCACCATGTCTTCCGTGGGCCGCTGCTGCGCGAGGTGATCCTGGCGGCCGGTCCGGGTTTCGACGCGGCGCGGCGCAAGGACCGCTCCCGGTTCCTCCTGGAGGTCACGGGCGAGGACGGGCACGGCACCGTACTGTCCTGGGCCGAGATCGACGAGGACTTCGGGAACGCGCCGGTACTGCTGGCCACCGAGCTGGACGGACGTGAACTCGACGCGTGCGGGAGCCAGTTGGTGGTCCCGACCGACGTCTGCGGGGCCCGCTACATCAGCGCCGTCCGATGGATCAGGCTCGGGTCCGCGGGACGAGCCGCACACCCCTGACCGTTGCGCACCGCGTACGCATCGTCACTCACGGACAGGTGGGAACCTCGGGCACCTTGGGCGTTCCTCCAGGCTCGACGGCATCCGCGATGGAGATTCCGCTGACAAGTTGTAGATGCAAGGAAAAAGCGCATACCTTGGCGCACATGCAGTCCTACACGATCGGTCAGGCAGCGCGGCTGCTCGGCGTCAGTCCGGACACCGCACGACGCTGGGCCGACGCGGGGCGGGTCAAGACGCACCGGGACGAGAACGGGCGCCGGCTCGTCGACGGCCGTGATCTGGCGGCCTTCTCGATCGAGATCGGCCAGGCAGGCAACGGCGAGGACGAAGACGCGTCCTACACCTCGGCCCGCAATGCCTTCCCGGGCATCGTCACCGCCGTCAAGCTCGGCGATGTCGCCGCCCAGGTGGAGATCCAGGCGGGCCCGCACCGTCTGGTCTCCCTGCTCACCCGCGAGGCCGTCGAAGAGCTCGGCCTCGAGGTCGGCATGCAGGCCACCGCCCGCGTGAAGTCGACCAACGTGCATATCGACCGCGTCTGATCCACGGCGCAGGGTCCACCGCTCCGGATCCACCGCTCTGGATCCACCGCTTCGGATTCGACAACCCCGGATCCACCGCACCTGACCCGCCACCCCTGATCCGCCCCACCGGATCCATCCGCACTCGCGCAGGCTCCGCCGTCCCCGTGCGCCCGCGCTTCCGTTCAGCGGCGGCAGCCGCCGTCCGCAGACAGAGGAGCCCTGATGTTCACCGCCATGACACCCCGCCGGGTCGCCGCCGCGGCGGCCACCGCCGCCCTGCTCGTACCACTCGCAGCCTGCGGCAGCGACGACGACGGCAAGAAGGACACCGGCGGCAAGCAGGACTCGGGCAAGAAGACCGAGCTCACCGTCCTCGCCGCCGCCTCGCTCACCGATGTCTTCGCCACCGCGGGCAAGGCCTACGAGAAGGACCACCCGGGCACCACG
The DNA here is from genome assembly GCF_003429565.1 of Streptomyces triticagri. Lineage (GTDB taxonomy): Bacteria > Actinomycetota > Actinomycetes > Streptomycetales > Streptomycetaceae > Streptomyces > Streptomyces triticagri. Next base: position 150,200 of record NZ_QUAK01000234.1, on the reverse strand, counting down.
GTGAAGTTCTCCTTCGCCGGCTCCCAGGAACTGGCCGCCCAGGTCGAGCAGGGCTCCCCCGCCGACGCCCTGGTCACCGCCGACACCAAGACCATGGACGATCTGCAGGCGGACACGAACGACCCGTCGGTGATCGCCAAGAACCGCCTGGTCATCGCCGTCGGCAAGGGCAACCCGAAGAACATCAAGGACCTCGACGACCTCGCGAAGAGCGACAACAAGGTCGTACTCGCCGCCTCCGAGGTCCCCGTCGGCCGGTACAGCAAGGAGATCCTCGACACCCAGAAGATCAAGGTGAAGCCCGTCTCGCAGGAGGCCAATGTGCGCGCGGTGCTGAGCAAGGTCGAGCTCGGGGAGGCGGACGCGGGTCTCGTCTACAAGACGGATGTCACCGCGGCCGAGGGCAAGGCCGGGGCCGTCGACATCCCGGACGACGAGAACGCCATCGCCGAGTACCCGGCCGCCACCCTCAAGGCGTCCGAGAACACCGATGCCGCCGACGAGTTCGTGCAGTGGCTGAGCTCCGACGAGGCGCAGAAGATCCTCGCGGACGCGGGCTTCCAGCAGCCGTAGCCAGTACGGGAGCAGGGATCGCGATGCGGAACATCCGGCAGACGAGCGGCAGAGCCGCAGCGGCGAAGGACGGCGGCCACCCCGCCCGCAGGAGGGCGACCCGCGCGCCGGTCGCCCTGGCCGTGCCCGCGCTGCTCGCCATCGCGTTCCTGCTGCTCCCGCTGGTCGGCATCCTCTCCCGCGCCGAATGGGGCGCGCTCGGCGCGCACTTGACCAGCCCCGGCGTCACCGAGGCGCTCCAGCTGTCGCTGTATGTGTCGTTCTGCGCCCTCGGCGTGTCACTCCTGCTCGGCGTGCCGCTGGCGTGGCTGCTCGCGCGTGTCGACTTCCCCGGCAAGACCCTCGTACGGTCGCTCGTGCTGCTGCCGATGGTGCTGCCGCCCACGGTCGGCGGCGTCGCACTGCTGCTTGGATTCGGGCGGCGCGGGCTGCTCGGGCCCTGGCTGGAGGAAACCTTCGGTGTGGTGCTGCCGTTCAGTACCGCGGGCGCCGTGGTGGCGGCGACCTTCGTAGCGATGCCGTTCCTGGTGATCAGCCTGGAGGGCACGCTGGCGGGCATGCGCCCCTCGTACGAGGAGACCGCGGCGTCCCTCGGCGCCTCTCCGGTACGGGTGTTCTTCACGGTCACCCTGCCGATGGTCGCGCCGGGACTCGCCGCCGGCGCCGCCCTCACCTGGGCGCGGGCGCTCGGCGAGTTCGGCGCGACGATCACCTTCGCCGGCAATCTGCCGGGATCCACCCAGACCCTGCCGCTGCAGGTGTACCTGCTGCTGCAGGACGACCCCGAGGCGGCCACCTCGGTGTCCCTGCTGCTCCTGGCCATCGCGATGGGTGTACTGGTCGCACTGCGCGGACGCTGGACGGGCGGCACCGCCGACCGCACGGCACGCGATCCCGGCAGCCGTCGCGACACGCCGACCGACGAAGAGCCCCTGGACACGCCGGAGTCGACGGTCTCCGCGAAGGACACGGCCGACACGCCGCGCCGGCCCCTGCACGCCGTGGTCACCGGCTTCAACAACCTCACCCTGGACGCGGCGCCCGGCACCACCATCGCCGTCGTCGGCGAGAACGGCGCCGGCAAGACGACCCTCCTGCGCGCCCTGCTCGGCCTCACCCCGCGCGCCCACGCCCGGCTGCGACTCGGCGACACGGACGTCACGGCGCTCGCCCCGCACAAGCGGGGTGTCGCCTGGGTTCCGCAGGACGGCGCGCTGTTCCCGCATCTGAGTGCCCTGTCCAACACGGCGTACGGACTGCGTGCCCACGGCGTGCCGCGCACCGAGGCGCGGCGCATCGCACAGCAGTGGCTGGAGCGGCTCGGCGTCGGTCATCTCGCCCACCGCAAGCCCGCCCAGCTGTCCGGCGGTCAGGCCCAACGCGTCGCGCTCGCCCGCGCGTTGGCACCGAAGCCACGGCTCCTGCTGCTCGACGAACCGCTAGCGGCGCTCGACCAGACCACCCGCGCCCACGTCCGGCACACCCTGCGCAGCCACCTCGCCGGCTTCGGCGGGGTCTGCCTGATCGTCACCCACGACCCCGTCGAGGCCGTGTCGCTCGCCGACCGTGTCCTCGTACTCGACAACGGCCGCACCCTGCAGGACGCGGCGCCGGCCGAGGTGGCCCGGCATCCGCGGTCCCCCTGGGTGGCACGCATGCTGGGCCGCAACGCCCTTGCCGGCACGGGCACTTCGGACGGAACCCTGGCCCTCGCAGACGGCGGTCACCTGGTCGTGGCCGACCCGCTGGAGGAGGGCGCTCAGGCGCTCGCCATCATCGCGCCGGAGGCGGTCTCGCTGCATCGCGAGCGCCCGGAGGGCAGCCCGCGCAACGTCCGGGCCGGCACGGTCCGCGAGATCACCGCGCTCGGCAGCAGGCTCCGTGTCCTGGTGACCGGCGACGGCGCCCCCGACCTCGTCGCCGAGATCACCCCTCAGGCGGCGGCCGAACTCGCCCTGGCCGACGGCACTTCCGTCTACACGAGCGTCAAGGCCACCGAGATCACCCTCGTCACGATGTGACGGTCCCGCCGCCCGACGGCTCCCGCTCCCCCGCCACCGGATACGGCACGAACGTGCTGCTGTTCTCGTCGATCGCGAGGCTGCGGTCGAACGGCGGCACGGCCCGCTGCGGGCAGTCCGTGCGCTCGCACAGGCGGCAGCCCATGCCGATGGGCACCGCGGACGAGGCGTTGTCCAGGTCGAGGCCGTCGGAGTACACGAGCCGGCCGGCGTGCCGGATCTCGCAGCCGAGGCCGATGGCGAAGGTCTTGCCCGGTTCGCCCCAGCCGCCGCGGTGCCGGGTGACCGCACGGGCGGTCCAGAGGTACCGCTGCCCGTCCGGCATGGCGGCCACCTGGACGTGGATGCGGCCGGGCGCAGCGAAGGCCTCGTAGACGTTCCACAGCGGGCAGGTGCCGCCCGCACGGGAGAAGTGGAATGCGGTGGCGGACTGCCGTTTGGACATGTTCCCCGCGCGGTCGACGCGCACGAAGGAGAACGGCACACCGCGCAGCCGGGGACGCTGCAGGGTGCTGAGTCGGTGGCAGATGGTCTCGTAGCCGAGTCCGAAGTGGTCGGTGAGCCGCTCGATGTCGTAGCGGAATTCCTCCGCCGTGGCGTGGAAGCGGCGGTACGGCAGGATCAGCGCGGCGGCGAAGTAGTTGGCGATGCCGATGCGGGCCAGCGGGTGGGCCGGGGAGTCCTCCCCGAAGTCCTCCGACGCCAGGGCGGAGATGGCGTCGGCGTGTTCGAGCAGGGCGAGTTGGGTGGCCATCCGGAATGCCTGCTGGCCCGGGCGCAGGCGGCTGGAGAGGTGCAGTACCCGGGTCGTCGGGTCGAAGCTGTGCAGCCGCTCTCCGGTGTCTCCGGCGAGGCGGACCCCGTGGCGCTCGGTGAGGCGGGCGGACAGGGCGCGGACGACGTCGCCCGGCCGTACGCCGATCTCGGTGGCGAAGCGCTCCGCGGCGCGGTCGATGTCGTCCAGATAGTTCTGCCGCCGGTAGAAGAACTCGCGGATCTCCTCGTGCGCGGAGCGCGGCTGCGCGGATGCGCCCGGGCCTCTGCCCTCCGCCGTCTCCGAGAGCTGTTCGGTGAGGTGCTGGTTGCGGCGGCCGAGGTCCACCAGGAGGGTCGCCACGGCGGGCATCCGGGAGGCCAGGTCGGAGAGGTCGGAGGCCGATACCCGGCCGGCCGTCATCTCACCGGTCAGTGCGTCCCGCAGGTCGGCGACCAGACGGCTGGTGTCCCGCTCGGAGAAGAACCCGGGGTCGACGCCGAAGGCCTCGGTCAGGCGGAGGAGTACGGGCACGGTGAGCGGCCGGGAGTCGTGCTCCATCTGATTGAGATAGCTGGGCGAGATGGCCAGGGCACGGGCCAACTCGGCCTGTGTGATGCGCCGTTCCTCCCTGAGCCGGCGCAGTCGCGCTCCCGCGTACGTCTTGCTCACCCGTGGGCTCCCGTCCGGTCGCGGTCGTCGGCACTGCACGTGATGGTAGCCCGGCGAAGAGACCGTACGGCATTGGCAAAGTTGGCAAAACGGCGGTTCAAGATTCACAGAAATTGGCAGCTGTCCCCGCTTGATGGCACTGAGTGCAGGTGTCAGTGTCGTTCTGCGGCCCGCGGGGCACCGGCGGGCGGAACGGAACGGAAGCTGGGCACGATTCACGCCCTGACGTCGGAGATCCCGGCCCTTCCACCGCCTCGGCAACATTGCTTCGATTGCTCCACCGGCGATCCTCGGGCCGCATCACCCTCAGGCGACTTGGCACCCCGTGCCAGTCATTCGCACAGTTCACGATCCTCCGGGAGACGGTCATGGCACAGGCAGGGACGACGGCGGAAACGGCCCAGGAGTTGGCGCGCCGCTGGGCGAGCGACCCGCGGTGGAAGGGCATCGAGCGTACGTACACGGCCGAGGACGTGGTCCGGCTCTCCGGGAGTGTCCGCGAGGAGCACACGCTGGCCCGGCGGGGTGCCGAACGCCTCTGGCGGCAGCTGCACGAGCAGGACTACATCCACGCGCTCGGCGCCCTCACCGGTGGCCAGGCGGTCCAGCAGGTGAAGGCCGGTCTGCAGGCGATCTATCTGTCCGGCTGGCAGGTCGCCGCCGATGCCAACCAGGCCGGTCACACCTATCCCGACCAGTCGCTGTACCCGGCCAACTCGGTGCCGCAGGTGGTCCGCCGGATCAACAACGCACTGCTGCGCGCCGACCAGATCGCCACCGCGGAGGGCGGCGGGGACGCCACCGACTGGCTCGCGCCGGTCGTCGCCGACGCGGAGGCCGGATTCGGCGGACCGCTGAACGCCTTCGAGCTGACCAAGGCGATGATCGCCGCAGGCGCCGCCGGCATCCACTACGAGGACCAGCTGGCCTCGGAGAAGAAGTGCGGCCATCTCGGGGGCAAGGTCCTGGTCCCGACCGGCCAGCACATCCGCACCCTCAACGCGGCCCGCCTTGCCGCCGACATCGCCGATGTGCCGACCCTGATCGTGGCCCGCACCGATGCACTGGCCGCGAGCCTGCTGACCAGTGATGTCGACGAGCGCGACGCCGAGTTCGTCACGGGTGAGCGCACCGCCGAGGGCTTCTACCGGGTGCGGAACGGCATGGCGCCGGTCATCGCCCGCGGCCTCGCCTACGCCCCGTACGCGGACCTGATCTGGGTCGAGACGGGCACCCCGGACCTCGCGCAGGCCCGCGAGTTCGCCGAAGCCATCCACGCCGAGCACCCGGACCAGATGCTGGCGTACAACTGCTCGCCGTCGTTCAACTGGCGAGCGGCGCTCGACGACGACCAGATCGCCAAGTTCCAGCGGGAGTTGGGCGCCATGGGCTACCGCTTCCAGTTCATCACCCTGGCCGGCTTCCACTCCCTCAACCACGGCATGTTCGACCTCGCCCGCGGCTACGCGGAACACGGCATGACCGCGTACGTGGACCTCCAGGAGAAGGAGTTCGCCGCGCAGGAACACGGCTTCACCGCCGTGAAGCATCAACGCGAGGTCGGCACGGGCTACTTCGACCTGGTCTCCACCGCCGTCAACCCCACCTCCTCGACGACCGCGCTGGCCGGGTCCACGGAGGCCGAGCAGTTCCACTAGACCTCTGGTCGGTCGCTTTTCCCGTACCGCCAATCCCGTGTCCAGGCCGGGGGCCGGACCCACGGCCCGGCCCCCGGCCGCTCCCCCGAGGAGACCCGTATGCCCATCTCCGCTCCGCCCCGGAGTGCCCAGGTCCTGGGCCCGCCCGGACACCGGCACGAGGAGATCCTCACGCCCGAGGCCCTCGAGTTCGTCGGCCGTCTCGTCGACGCCTTCGCCGGGCGCCGACTGGAAATCCTCAAAGAGCGTGCCCGGGTGGCGGCCCGCCTCGCCTCCGGCTCGCCGCTCGACTTCTCCGTCGCCACCTCCCGAATCCGCGCGGACGGCACATGGCGCGTGGCACCTCCGGCGCCCGGCCTCACGGACCGCCGGGTGGAGATCGCCGGACCCCCGGACCGCCGGACGACGGCCCGCGCCCTCGGCTCGGCCGCGCAGGTGTGGGTGGCGGACTTCGAGGACGCCACCTCGCCCACCTGGGACAACATCGTCGGCGGCCAGCTGAACCTGCTCGACGCCGCGGAGCGGGCGATCGACCTCGGTACGCCGGACGACGAGCGGCACGGCCCCGGCGAGCACCGCACGACCGTCGTCGTACGCCCCCGCGGATGGCATCTCACCGAGGACCACCTGGAGTTCGACGGCCGGCCGGCCCCCGCCTCGCTCGTCGACTTCGGCCTCTACTTCTTCCACTGCGCGCAGCGCCGGATCGACGCCGGGCACGGGCCGTACTTCTGTCTGCCGAAGCTGGAGAACCGCGGCGAGGCGCGGCTGTGGAACGACGTCTTCCTGCTGGCCCAGGACCTCCTCGGCATCCCCCGCGGCAGCGTGCGGGCCACCGTACTGATCGAGACCGTCACCGCGGCCTTCCAGATGGAGGAGATCCTCTACGAGCTCCGCGAGCACAGCTCAGGTCTGACCGCCGGCCGCTGGGACTACCTCTTCAGCCTCATCAAGACCTTCGGCCACCGCACCGACTTCCTGCTGCCGGACCGGGACCGAGTCACCATGACGGCACCCTTCATGCGGGCCTGCACCGACCTGCTCGTCCGCACCTGCCACCGGCGCGGTGCGCACGCGATCGGCAGCATGGCGGCCCAACTGCCCAGTACCGATACGGGTGTTGCGGAGGCAGTGCGGGCAACGGTGCGGCGCGACAAGGAACGTGAGGCCGAGGAAGGCTTCGACGGTTCATGGGTGGCGCACCCGGAGCTGGTGCCGGTCTGCCGCGAGGCGTTCGACGCGCGGCTCGGCACCCGTCCGCATCAGCTCGAACGCACCCGCGGTGATGTCGAGGTGACGGCTGATCAACTGCTGTCCGTGCGCCGGATCGCCGGGCCGCCCACCACCGAGGGCATCCGCACCGATGTCGCGGTCGCGGTGCGCTACTTCGCCGCCTGGCTGCGCGGACAGGGCACGATCGAGCACGCGGGCTCGATCGAGGACACGTCGACGGCCGAGATCGCCCGGGTGCAGATCTGGCAGTGGCTGCGTCACCGCGTCGTCACCCGCGCCGCGGTCGAGGATCTCCTGACCGCCGAACTCGATGCGCTCGGCGCCGAGTTCCCCTGGGCACCGCTCGACGACATCCGCGCACTCTTCGAACGGACCGCCATGGCCCGCGAATTGCCGGCCTTCTTCACCACGGACGCCTACGGCCGCCGCCTCGGGCGCCACCCGGAGGGACAGTGATGACCACAGCCGTCAGCCGGGTCGGAGTGGTGGGCGGTGGCCGGATGGGCACCGGCATCGCCGAGGTGTGCGCCCGCGCCGGCCTCGACACGGTCGTCACCGAGGCGGACGGGGTCGCGGCCCGTGCGGCTCGTGAGCGGGTCGCCGGGTCGCTCGAACGCGCCGTGCAGCGCGGCACGTTGGACCGGCGCTCGGCGGACGACGCGCTGGCCCGGCTGGTCTTCACCGCCGGTCTCGACGACCTGGCCGACCGTCAGCTCGTCATCGAGGCGGTCACCGAGAACACCGGGGCGAAGACGGAGGTCTTCACCGCCCTCGACAAGATCGTGGAGGATCCGGCGGCGATACTCGCGACCAACACCTCCTCCATCCCGGTGATGCGCCTGGGCATGGCGACACGGCGCGCGGATCGAGTGATCGGCCTGCACTTCTTCAACCCCGCTCCCGTACTCCCCCTGGTCGAGGTCGTCTCCTCGCTGCACACCACCGCGGAGACGATCGCGGCCGTACGGGACTTCGCGACCGACACCCTGGGCAAGACGGTCGTCCGCTCCCAGGACCGCGCCGGCTTCGTGGTCAACGCCCTGCTCGTGCCCTATCTCCTGTCGGCGATCCGGATGGCGGAGTCCGGCTTCGCCACGGCCGCCGACGTCGACGCGGGGATGGAGCTCGGCTGTGCGCACCCGATGGGGCCGCTGAAACTGGCCGACCTGATCGGCCTCGACACGGTCGCCTCCATCGCGGAGTCCCTCTACGAGGAGTTCAAGGAACCCCTGTACGCACCGCCCCCACTGCTGCAACGCATGGTGGAGGCAGGGCTGTTGGGCCGCAAGAGCGGGCGTGGGTTCCACACGTACGACCGGGGCTGAGGGGCCCGGGTCCGCCGCCCGGCCCAGGGGGACTGCGGCCGCGGCGAGTGCGGGGCGGGGCACGGACGGGAGGTCCGCGCCCCGCCTCCCACGTCACTTCGCCTTCTGCTCCACGGTCCTCAGCAGATAGGTGTCCATGATCCAGCCGTGCCGTGAGCGCGCCTCGGACCTCAACTGCCGGATGCGGTCGGACACTTCACGCAGCGGACCCGCCACGAGGAGCTCGTCCGGCGTACCGAGATAGGCACCCCAGTAGATCCACACGTCGTCGCCCTCGACGTCGGCGAACGACTCGTGCGCGTCGAGCATCACCACGATGTCGCCGTCGTCGCTCCCGCTCACGTCACCGAGGCGGCGGGCCGGCGTGATGTGCACCGGCCGTCCTACCTGGTTGAGCGGGATGCAGTGCCGTGCGGCCAGTGTCGAGACGCTGCTGATCCCCGGTACCACCTCGACGGCGGCCGACACGGATCCGCGCTCCTCGATGTCGGCGAGGATGCCGAGGGTGCTGTCGTAGAGCGAGGGATCGCCCCACACCAGGAACGCCCCGGTCTCCCCCGCCTTCATCTCGTCGCGCAGCAGTCCTTCGAAGATGTCCCCGCGCCGGGCGCGCCAGTCCTGTACGGCATCGGCGTAGTCCGTACGTCCCATGGGACGCCGGTCCCGGCTGGGGTCCTCCACCTCGACGACGCGGTACGGGCCCTGCGCGTGCTCCTCGATCATGCGGTGCCGCAGATCCGTCAGGGACGCCTTGTCCGGGCCCTTGCCGACGACGAAGAAGATGTCGGTCCGGCGCATCGCCTTCACCGCGGCGAGGGTCAGCTGGTCCGGATCACCCGCCCCGATGCCGATCACGAGTACGCGTCGTTGCTCCATGCTCATGACCGCAGTCTCGCAGGTGGGATCAGCCTCGGGATCAGCAGGAGCCGACCCACTGGATCTTCGAGACATGACGCTCGACGAATCCGGCGCTCTCGCTCGGGTTCACGACCGGGCTGTGTGCGCTTGGACATGCGGTCGCCTCGGGGTCGTGCGTGCCCGTGGGTCAGTCATCCTGTACCGCGGCCCGGCGGGGAATCCGGGAGCGGCGTCACCACGCGCGGTTCACCGTGGCCTTCGGACCGGTGACCAGTGTTGCGGGCGGCACGTCGTCGGCGACGACCGCGCCCGCGGCGACCACTGCGTCACGGCCGATGGTGACGCCGGGCAGGATCGTGGCGCCTGCGCCGATCCACGCGTTCTCGGCCACGTCGATGGGGCCACCGGTCAGCCACTCCCGGCGCTCGGCGGGGTCGACGGGGTGGCTGACGGTGATGAACGTGACCTTCGGGCCGACCATCACACGCTCGGCGAGCCGGATGCCCGCGTAGTCCAGGAATGTGCAGTTCTGGTTGATGAACACCCGTTCCGCCAGGTCCAGGTTCGGGCCGTGGTCGGTGTAGAACGGCGGATAGATCGTGACTCTGTCCGGCAGCGGTGCCCCGAGGATCTGCTCGAGCAGCTCCGCCTTGCCCGACTCGTCGTCGAACGGCAGGGCGTTGAGACGGGACGTGAGCGCGGTGACCCGCAGGACGCGGTCGGCCATGGCCTTGAACTCGGGGCTGTGGATACGCATGAGGCGGTCGGCGGGCATGGCGCGGTCCTTCCTGTCGGTGAGGTTGATCGTATTCACCCCACCCCGGGAGTTCTCCCGCCCCGTCACCACCAGGTCGTCGACAGCCACACAGTCGCCGCGGCCGCGGCAAGGAGCGTGGCGTTGAGGGCGATCTGGCGGTCCCCGCGCCGCAGGTGCACCCGGGTCGCGCCGATCTGCAGGATCACGAATCCGATGGCCGCGGCCGATGCGAGCCACGGCGCGATGCCGGTCAGTACCGGAAGGACCAGCCCGGCCGCGCCGAGCACTTCGATCGTGCCGAGTGCGCGGACGACCGGCATCGGTGTGCTGTCCACCCAGGCCATCATCGGCAGCAGCTGCTCACGGCTCCGCACCAGCTTCGCCCCGCCCGCATAGAGGTAGAAGAGGCCGAGCAGTCCGGCGACGATCCAGTAGGCGACGTTCACGATCTCCCTCTCGGTCGGTGCTGTGTATGCCGATTGCACCGGCGGCGAGCCGTGGCCGTCCAAGACCCGTTCCATCCTCTCGATACCTCCTGGGTATCGTTGCAGCATGGAGCTACGTACGCTGCGCTACTTCGTGGCGGTGGCCGAGGAACTCCACTTCGGGCGTGCCGCCACCCGCCTGCACATGAGTCAGCCGCCGCTGAGCCGGGCGATCAGGCAGCTGGAGAGCGAGCTCGGCGCCGCACTGCTCGTGCGCTCGCCGGCCGGTGTCACCCTGACCCCGGCAGGGGCGGTACTGCTCGACGAGGCGCGGGAGCTGCTCGACCGGGCCGAGCGGGCGCGGGTGCGCGTGGCCGCCGCGGCCGGGACCGCCGCGATCACCGTCGGCTTCCTGGGCGACACCGCCGATCCTGCCGCGACCCGGCTCGCGGATGCGTACCGCCGCCGGCATCCGCAGGTCGAGGTCCGGATCCGCGAGGCCGATCTGACCGACCCCACCTGCGGGTTGCACGCCGGCCTGGTCGACATCGCGCTGACCCGCGCCCCGTTCGACGAAACCGGCCTGACGGTCCACGAGTTGCGGGCCGACCCGGTGGGCGCTCTGCTCCGCGCCGACGATCCGCTGGCCGGGCGCGACCGGCTGAAGCTCGCCGATCTGGCCGACCGCCGCTGGTTCCGTTTCCCGGCGGGTACCGACCCGCAGTGGCAGGCGTACTGGAACGGCGGTGAGGCACGGGAAGGACCGGTGGTGCGCGCCGTTCAGGAGTGCCGGCAGGCCGTGCTGTGGAGCGGGACGGTCGGCATGACGCTCCTCGACGACCCGCCGGTGCACGGGCTCACCGTGGTCCCGGTGACGGACATGCCGCCCAGCCGTGTGGTGCTTGCGTGGAACGCGGGCGAGTCCGGCCCGTTGATCGATTCCTTCGCCCGGACCGCGATGACGGCCTACCGCAGCTGATCGACCGTCACCCCTGGTCTGCACCAAACCCTTGACGGGCCTTCCCGTACGCCTTATCAAGTAGTGAACGAAGTGACGGGAGTGGTTCGCCTGATGCGTTCACCTCTCGACACGCGTACAGCAAGAAGCACTGAAATGTCATGCGCATGTCCCCCCACGAAGCGATGTGATGACCGTGCACACCCCCACCCGCCACAAGCGCCGGCTCTCCGGGAAACGCCGCGCCGTCCTCGGCGCCGCCTCGCTGGCTTGCTGCTGCGCCGTCGCCGCGGCGCTGCCGTCCGGAGCCTCGGCCTCACCCGACGCGTCCGAGGCGGCGGGCAAGAAGGCGGCGGCCGCCTCGTTCGCCGACGAGTTCGACGGACCTGCCGGGTCCGCCGTGGACAGCAGCAAGTGGCAGCTGGAGACCGGCGACAACGAAAGCAACCACGAGCGGCAGTACTACACACCGGGCAGCGACAACGCCGCGCTCGACGGCGAGGGTCATCTCGTCATCACCGCCCGCAAGGAGAATCCGGCCGACTACCAGTGCTGGTACGGCACTTGTGAGTACACGTCGTCCCGGCTGAACACCGCGACCACCTTCAACCAGGCCTACGGGCATGTGGAAGCCAGGATGAAGGTCCCGCGCGGTCAGGGGATGTGGCCCGCCTTCTGGATGCTCGGGTCGGACTTCGGTGACGTCGGCTGGCCCGCCAGCGGTGAGATCGACATCATGGAGAACGTCGGCTTCGAACCGGGCACGGTGCACGGCACTCTGCACGGCCCCGGCTACTCGGGCGCGGGCGGTATCGGCGCCGACTACTCGCTGCCCGGCGGGGAGGACTTCGCCGACGACTTCCACACCTTCGCGGTGGACTGGGCCCCCGACTCCATTACCTGGTCCGTGGACGGCAATGAGTTCCAGACCCGGACGCCCGCCGACCTGGGCGGCAACGAATGGGTCTTCAACAAGCCGTTCTTCATGATCCTCAACCTCGCGGTCGGCGGCGACTGGCCCGGAGACCCGGACGACAGCACGACGTTCCCGCAGGAACTCGTCGTCGACCACGTGCGCGTGGAGACCGACGACGCCGCTCCGCCCGCCTGACGACGGGCCGCACACATCGGTCCGGGGCCGGGGTGGTGACATCACCGCCGCGGCCCCGGACCGCCGTCGTCAGTCGGTCCCCGCCCACGCGTCGGGCCGGCTGCCGTCGACGTCCGTGACGCCGTAAGCACGGGCCAGGTCGCCGGCCGTCACCGAAAGCTGGTTCCATCGCGCCCTGTCGGGATCGCCGGCCAGGGCGGCGATGCCCCTGCCGACGAAGCGCGGCGACTCGGACGCCTCGAAACCGCCGGGGGCGGCCGGATATCCCTCGACATTCCCGTCCAGCGCATCGCGCCAGTTCTCCTCGGTGACACCGAAGTTGTCCAGCATGATCTCCGAACGCATCCAGCCCGGAGTGACCGCGAGCGCCGTCGCTCCGTAGGACGCGAGCTCGTGTCCCTGCGAGAATCCCAGACGGTTCACGGCCACCTTCGCCAGGTCGTAGTACGCCGAGATCCGGTACTGCTCGGCGTTGTACGCGGTCGTGCCGTCGGTGATCTCCACCAGGAGCCCGCCGGGACGGTCGACCATCAGGGGCAGCAGGTGGTGCGAGGTGATCAGATGGGTGTCGACGGCGAGACGCAGGATCCGCAGGCCGGTGTCCACATCGTGCTGCCAGACGGGCGTGTTCCAGGTCGGCGGCGGTCCCTTGAGTACTTCGGCGCCCCAGATGGCGTTGACCAGCACGTCGATGTGTCCGTGCTCCCGCCGTAGTCGGTCGGCGAGCCGCGCCACCTGCTCGCTGTCGAGGTGGTCGACCTGGACGGGGATTCCCCGTCCGCCCAGCGCGGTGACGAGTTCGGCGGTCTCCTCGATGGTCTCGTCGCGGTCGTAGTCGGAGCGGATGGACGCGTCACCGCGGCTGCTGCTGCGACCGGTGCAGATCACCGTCGCTCCCGCCTCGCCCAACGCCGCCGCGATGCCCCGCCCCGCGCCACGCGTCGCACCGGCGACCACCGCCACCCTGTCTCGCAGTGCGTCCCGCTCCTGTGCTCTCCTCGGCTGATCCGAACGATCCGATTCCATCGGGCGACCCTCTCAAGCCGGCCCACTCGCGTCCAGGACGACATCCCGGGCGCCGACCGGACTCCGCTGCCGCGGGGCGGCGGAGTCCGGGGAGCGACCGAGTCGCGGCCGCGGCGGTCAGCCGGGCACGTTGTCCTCGAAGCTGGTGCCCGAGGCGCGGTACGAGTCGACCTCGGCCTGCACCTCGGCCGGGCTGAGCACCTCGTCCTTGACATGCAGGACGTAGTCCACCTGCTGGTCGTAGGCGCGGGGTTCGGTGGAGGTCTGGCCCTCGAGGTCGATCAGCCACTGGTTGAAGTAGATGCCCATGGGGCGCTCGGGCAGGTACTGGGCGTCGTGGGTGCCGAAGACCTCGCCGTCGATGTAGTACGTGATGGCGTTGTCGTCGATGGTGAAGACCAGGTCGTGCCAGCCCTCGAAGCTGGTACGGGACTCGGTGTGCTGGTTGACCGCCTCCCAGGGGTCGGGGCGGTAGGTCTCCCACGATGTGGTGTAGAGGATGTTGGCGGGCTCGCCCCAGCCGCCGTTGGGCAGATACTCGAAGTCGTACTCGGAGTAGTCGTCGGCCATCGGCGCGGTCAGGTCGTTGAGGGTGAAGAACGTCTGGACCAGGCGGTCGCCGTCGGGTCCGGAGCGGGGCGCGTCGGAGAACTTCACCCTGGACGCGTAGGTGCCGTTCTTGAACTTCATGCTCTGGGTGAGGAGTTCGGACTGTTCGGTCGACTCCGGGGTGCCGGCGGTGGAGGTCTCCAGGTTCATCACCGAGTTGTCGCCGTCCTGGGAGAAGGTGATGTTCTCCGGGGACCAGCCGGCTCCGGGGACGCCGGGGCCACCGGACTCGCCGCGGACGGTCCAGCCGTTGGCGGAGATCGCCGGGTCGGTGTGCGAGGTGTAGTCGAAGTCGTCGAAGAGGGCTTCTCCGGCGGCCTTCGCGCTGCTCCCACCCCTCTCACCGCGGCGGTCGTCGTCCGCCTGCGCGGTGGCGGTCAGCGACAGCGCGCAGAGGCCGGTGACCGTGGCCACGGTCAGGGCGGTGCGCAGGTGTGTGCGGCGGGAGCGCTGGGCTCGGTGCGTCTGCGGGGTTCGTCGGACTGCGGACACGGGGGATCCTCCTTGTGTGGGGGGGACTGCTGTGGGATGTGCCTGGTCCGCTCGCCGCCGCAACTAGCGGGGCGGGGCGGTTCGTGCCGCCGCGGCCAGGGGCAGGCGCGGCGGAGTCAGGGGGCGGTGCCGGACGCCCAGGGCGTCGAGGCGGGTCGTGTGGGTGCGCAGTCGGGGCAGGAAGTCTCCGGTCCAGGAGGTCTCGCCGCTCCAGGCGCGGTCGGCCAGCGCACACAGCCGTGGGAAGGACCGGTACTCGATCTGGTCGGGGGTGGCGGCGAACTCGGTCCACAACTGTGCTTGTGCGCCGAGCACTTGGGAGGCCTCCTCGGGGTCCCAGTCGCTCGGTGCCGGATCGTGGGCGTGTACGGCACGCAGGTCGACGACGGCGCCCGGCTGGCCGGGCGGCTCGCCGGGATCGGCGGACTGGGCGTAGTCGAGGTAGGTGGCGAGGTAGTGGGCCATCACCACCTGGTGGCCGCGGCGGGCGGCGGCGCGGCCGTGTTCGGGGTCGCGCCAGGTCATCGCGGTGAATCCGGGTGGCAGTGCGGTGCCGGTCTCCGCCCACCCGACCGGGCGGCGCCCCCGGGACTGCAGATGCTCGCCGATTCGACTCATGAACCAGTGGTGCAACTCCCGTGGATGCGTGAGCTGTTCGGCCGCCATCCGCCGGCGCGCCGCCGGACTCCGCTCCCATTCGCCGGTCGGGCACTCGTCGCCGCCGACGTGCACGTACGGGGAGGGAAAGACCTCCATGACCTCGTCGAGGACGGTGCGGCAGAAGTCGACGGCCGCGTCGTGGACGCCGAGGACGGTGTCGCAGACGCCCCAGTCGGTCCAGACGTCGAGGCGGCGGCCCGGGTCGTTGCCGAGCTCCGGGTAGGCGGCCAGGGCCGCCCTGACATGGCCCGGCATCTCGATCTCGGGTACGACGGTGACGCCGCGCTCGGCCGCGTGCGCCACGATCCCGGCCAGCTCGTCCCTGGTGTAACTGCCGCCGTGCGGTGTTCCGTCGTACGTCGTACTGCCGGCCGGGCCGACCATGGACCGGGCCCGGTGGCCGCCGATCCCGGTGAGCCTCGGGTACGCGGCGACGGGCATCCGCCAGCCCTGGTCGTCGGTGAGGTGCAGCTGCAGGACGTTGAGTTTGTGCAGGGCGAGCAGGTCCACGTAGCGGCGTACGTAGGAGGCGGGCTGGAAATGGCGGGCGACGTCCAGCATGGCGCCCCGCCAGGAGTGGCGCGGCACATCGGTGATCTCGGCGCAGGGCAGCCGCCAGGTGACGCCGCGCTGCGGTTTCGCCGACAGGGCTTCGGGCGGCAGGAGTTGACGGATCGTCTGGATGCCGTGGAGCAGCCCGTCCGGTTGGGCGGCCCGCAGGAGGACGCCGCTCGGGCCGATGGTGAGCCCGTATCCCTCGGCGCCGAGGCCCGTCAGTTGCGGGTCGAGGGCGAGGACGAGGTTGCCCGTCGCCGATGGCCGCAGTGGGAGGCCGGTGGCCGGGGCGAGCAGTGACCGGAGCAGGCTCGCGGCCGGCTCGGCCCCGGGGGCCGTACGCACGGTCGTACCCGCATCGAGGGTGAAGTGGCCGGGCCGCGGGGAGTACCGGCTCGGCTTCGGGACGAGGGCGCTCTCGGCGCGCGGTGCGGTCACGGCTCGGCCTCCAAGGCGTGGGGTCGGTCAGCCCTTGACGGCCCCGGAGGCGAACCCCGAGGTCACATGGCGCTGCAGGATCAGAAAGATGGCGAGGGCGGGCAGCGCGAAGAGGGTGGAGGCGGCCATGGTGGCGCCCCAGTCGGTGCCGAAGGTGTTCTGGAAGGAGGAGAGCCAGACCGGCAGGGTGCGGCTGTCCTGCTGCTTGATGATCAGGAAGTTGGCGTAGGCGAATTCGTTCCAGGCGGTGATGTAGCCGAACAGCGAGGTGGCCATCAGGCCCGGGGCGAGCAGCGGGAAGGCGATTCTTCGGAAGGCGCCGAGCCGGGTGCAGCCGTCGACCTGGGCGGACTCCTCGAGCTCGGGCGGGATGGTGCCGAGGAAGCCGCGCAGCACCACGATGGTGAACGGCAGCGTGATCATGAAGTACACGAGGGTCAGGGTGGGCAGCCGGTCGAGCATGTCGGTGTCCCGGGAGATGATGTAGATCGGGATGATCAGTGACTCCCAGGGCGCCATCTGCGCGATGAAGACCATCAGCATGAACTGCCGGCGTCCGCTCCAGCGCAGCCGCGCCACCGCGAAGGCGGCGCCGAGCGCGACGACGAGGGCGAGGAGCACGGCGCTCGCGGTGACGAGGATGCTGTTGCGCCAGAAGAGGGCGAATCCGTCCGCGTCGACGGCCGTGCGGAAGTGCTCCAACGTCCAGGTGTACGGGATGAGTCGGGGATTCGCGGACTGGATGTCCCCGGTGGGCCGGAAGGCGGTGGCGATCATCCAGTAGACGGGGAAGAGGCAGACGAGGACGGTCAGTACGGCTGCCGCGTCGAGGGGGATCCGGCGGATCCGGGAGCGGGTCACAGCTCGGCCTCCTGCTTGTACATCTGCCGGAAGTAGGCGACCAGTACGCCGGACATCAGCACCACCGTGACCATGGAGGCGGCCGCCCCCAGGTCGTAGTGCTGGGCGGAGAGCGCGGTCTGGACGGCGTACACCGGCAGGATGGTGGTGGCGTCGCCCGGGCCGCCTCGGGTCATCACCCAGATCTGTACGAACGCCTTGAAGGTCCAGATCACTTCGAGCGACAGGACCAGCATGAAGATCGGCCGGATCATCGGGAAGGTGATCGAGCGGAAGATCCGCCGGGCGCCCGCGCCGTCGATCCGAGCCGACTCGTGGAGCTCGGCGGGGACGGTGGTGAGCGCCGAGTAGAGAGTGATCGCGGCGAACGGCACCGACTGCCACACGATGAGCAGCACCAGGATGGCGAAGGAGGCCGGTCCGCTCGCGAACCAGGTGTAGCGGTCGAAGGAGTCGAGCCCGAGGCTCCGCAACGACCGGTTGACGACGCCGAATTCGGAGTGGAAGAGCCACTGGAAGACGGTGGTGGCCGCGATCACGGGCATCGCCCAGGCCAGCACCAGGGCGCTGAGCACCATGGTGCGCCCGAAGCGTCCGAGCCGTTCGACCATCAGCGCGACCAGGGTCGAGATCACCATGATGAGGGCGACGTTGATCGCCATGAAGACGAAGGTGCGCCGTACGACCTCCCAGAAGCGCGGGTCGGTGAGCAGCGTCCGATAGTTCTCCAGGCCTACGAACTCTGCGTCGCCCAGGATGAGTTGGCGAAGCCCGAAGTCCTGGAGGGAGATCAGCAGGGCACGCAGCAGGGGGTGGACGAGCAAGTAGAGGGTGCCGAGTACGGCGGGGGCGATCAGCAGGTACGGCCACAGGGTGCGGGCCGGTGCAGGGGCGCTGGTGAGGGGCTGCCGGGAGCGGCGCGGTGCGGGAGCCTCACCGGGTGCGGTGGTCCGTTCGCGGGTGAGCGGCTGCACGGCGCTCAGGACCCGGCGTTCATGGCGCGGGTGATGGCCTCGGACGCCTTCTTCGCCTCGGACTCGGCGCTGCCGCCGGTGATGACGGCGGTCATGTAGTCCTTGATCGGGTTCTCTGCCTCGACCGCCGCCCAGGCAGGGGTGTTGGGCGTGGCGTGGCTGTTCTCGGCGGCGCCCGCCGCCATGGCCGCGGCTCCCGGGTCGTCGGCGACGGCGTCGGCGAGGGTGGTCTTGTTGGGCACGTAGCTCATGGCGACGGCGAGCTTCTTCTGCCAGGTGTCGCCGGTGAGTTCCTTGACGAAGGTCCGTGCCGCGTCCTGGTGCGCGGAGGCGGCGGGGACGACCAGGTCGGAGCCGCCGGTGAAGACGGCGCCCGGCTTCGACGCGGACTTGCCGGGGATGGGGAAGAAGCCGAGCTTGCCCTCGAGTTCGGGATTCGCCTCGGTGATCACCTTGGCACCGCCGGGAGTCGAGATGATCTGGGCGACGTCGCCCTTGGCCATCACATCGGCCTGCGGCGGGTCGTCCTCGTCGGAGTCCTTGGGTCCCTTGCCCAGCGCCTGGAGCTCCTTGTAGAACTCCATTCCGCGGATCGCCTCGGGCGTGTCCAGGGCCCCCTGCCACGCGCCCCCGGACTCGGTGGCGAGATCGCCGCCCTCGTCCCAGACGAACCCGGCCAGGGCGTACCACATCTGGCCGGGCAGGTAGATGCCCTGGGTTCCGCCCTCGTCGAGCTTCTCGGTGGCGGCGGTCCACTGTGCGCGGGTCTTGATCTCGGCCGGGTCGATGCCGGCCTTCTCGAAGAGGTCGGTGCGGTGGATGACGACGCGGTTGGCCGCGTAGTAGGGGATGCCGTACTGCTTGCCCTCGTAGGAGCCGGGCTCCGCGAGGCCCTTCAGCCAGTCCTTGCCGCCGAGTTCGCCGACCTCGTCACTGAGGTCCGCGAGGCCGCCGCCGGCGGCGAACTGCGCGACCTGGGTGTTGCCGGCCTCGATCACATCCGGTGCGTCGTTGCTCGCCAGGGCGGCGGTGACCTTCTCGCCGATGCCGTCCCACTCCTGGATCTGAATCCTTACCTTGATGTCGGGGTGGGCGGTCTCGAAGCCCTTGACGAAGTCCTTCTGGAATTCGGTGGAGACGCTGTCGCGCATCAGCCAGACGTCGATCGTCGTACGACCGGACTCGGCGCCCCCGGAGGAGCCGCAGGCGCTGAGACCGGCGGTCACCGCACATACGGACACCCATGCAAGCAAGCGGAGCTTCACGGTTCACCTCTGTGGAAGAGCCGGCCCGGGAAGGGACCGGCGAACCAACCACCTGACCAGTGGCATCAACTGGACACCTAACCTGTTGATGGTGGATGAAGTTGGCATAGACCAATAGAAACGTCAACCCCCTTGTGCCGCACGGTATATGAGGCTTCCATCGACACGGACGTAGCCGTGAGGAGTCCTCGCACCGATCGAACTCCGCTTGACCAGCAGTCCACTTGTGGTCAGGGCGTGGCAGACTGGTCAGATCCGCATTGCACCTCAGGAAGCAACCGGAACCTCAGGAAGCCACCGGAAACCTCAGCAAGCCTCAGGAAAGAAGGCCGACAGCAGATGGAGACGCAACCGCAGGGCGCGGTCCTCAAGCGTGAGCGGGTCCGCGATGTGATTCTGGAGCTCGTCGAGTCCCGCCGCCCCGGCGATCCCATCCCCTCCGAGCGCACCCTGTGCGCCCGACTCGGCGTCTCCCGGCCGACGTTGCGGGCGGCGGTCGACGAGCTGGTGGCCTCGGGCGTACTGATCCGGGAGCACGGCCGGGGCATGTTCGTGGCCCCGGAGAAGATCACCCAGGAGCTGGTCTCCGACCGGCAGACGCTGACCGCGCCGCTCGCCACCGGTACCTGGTCAAGCCGGCTCCTGGAGTTCACCACCGTCCAGGCCGGCGCCAGGGTCGGCCGCAAGCTGCGCCTCTCCCCCGCGGCCGAGGTCGTCTATGTGGCCCGGCTTCGCCTGGTCGACGGGGCGCCGACGGCCATCGAGCATCTGCACATCCCGGCCGCGATCGTGCCGGGCCTGTCCGCCGACGAGCTGGAGCGCGGCGATCTCTACGAACATCTGCGCGAGCACCACGACGTGCAGGTGCGCGAGGCGGTCCAGGCCATCGAACCCACCGTGGTGACCGAGGCCGAGGCCCGGCTCCTGGACGTCCCCGCGCTCTCCCCCGCTCTGCTCTTCGAGCGGCTGACCGACGACACCGAGGGCCGTCCGGTGGAGTATGTCCACTCGCTCTACCGCGGCGACCGCTACCGGATCGTCTCCCGGCTGACGCTCGGCCCGGACTCGGGCACGGTCCCTCCGGCCCGGGACGGACACCACCCGGGCATCCCGCCGGGCGACTTCACCCACCGCGACCCGATCACGTCCTCGACCACCGGCGACGTCCAGACGGACCGCTGACCCGGACGCCACCCGGCTCGCGACTCATGGCGGGCCGGTCATCAACTGCCCCCGAACCGGAGCAGGTTGAAGCGGTAGGCCTCGATGTCGCGGCGCCGGACAGTGCTCACGGCGCGCATCATCGTGCGGTAGTGCAGGGGCAGTGAGCGCCGCAGACCGGACGGGAGCCGGGCGAGGGTGCGGCTTTCGACGAGGCGGAGGTCCGGGGCCCAGCCCTCCATGTCACGCGGGTCGGCGCAGGACCAGCGGATACGCGCCTCCATGTCGCCCAGCACATCGTGCTGGTCCTGGTGCTCGACCATCCAGGGCGCGGAGGTCTCCAGGGCGAGGGTCGATCCGGGGAGCCGTTCGGCGATGAGCCGGAACACGGACTTCACCTCGTCCTCCGGCAGATAGATCAGCACGGCCTCCGCAAGCAGCAGATACGGGCCGGGGCCGGCGGCGACGGTGTCGGCCCAGGAGGGGTCGGTGACGGACACGGGCAGCATCCGCCGGCGGTCGGTGTCGGCGAAGTATCTGCGGCGCAGCTCGATCGCGTCCGGCAGGTCCAGGTCGAACCAGCGCACGGAGCCGTTGTCCAAGCGCTCGAACCGCGTGTTCAGGCCCGTGCCGATCTCGACCACGGTGCCCGCAGGATGCTGCCGCAGAAAGTCCTTCGCCCAGACGTCGAACAGCAGGGTCCGCAGAGTGGCACCGAGGAGGCTCTTCGCACCGTCGAACCGGGAGAAGTCGTAGTCGATCTCCTCGACCATCCGTACCGCCTGCGGATCGTCGATCATCCCGTACCGCTTGCGCGTCTGGACCGCGCGGCCGTACAGCGGAATCAGCAACGTCTCCTGCACGGCGCCGAGTTCGGGCTTGTGCTTGGACTCCGGCATCGGGCCCACCTCTCCCGTCATCCGCCGCCTCGGCAGTATCGACCGAGGAAGTCAGGCAGGTAAGGCTACCCTAAGTGGGTCCGGTCAGGTGTGCCAGTCCGGCGTCACTCCCGGGGGCCGTTCAGTACGCGTCCGACACCCGCCTCAGTACGCGTCCAGCACCCGTCGCGCCACCCGCTCGGCGTCCGCGTCCATCCGGGCCTTGTCCGGGTGGTGCCAGCGCTGGTACTCGACCCGGACCACCAGGTTGTCCTTGCGGGCGACGACGGTGTGGGTGCGGGTCATCTCATCCTTGTGGCGGAAGTCGCGGCGGTAGAGGCGGGCCTCGTCGCCGAAGCCCTTCAGCTCGCCGCCCTTCGCTGCGGTGATCTCGCCCTCGGCCTGTTCCAGTGCATCCTCTCCGGTGAGCGGCGAGTCGGGCATCGCCTTGACCCGTACGATCAGGCTCGGCGAGAGATCCGCATCCGCCTCCCACTCGCAGCCCGCGACCCGGCCGTCGGATCCGCCCTTGGGTGCGGTGTCCTGCGCCTCGGCTCCGGGCACCAGTCCGGCCGCCTCCGAACGCAGCCTCGTGCAGAGGGACTTGGCCTTGGTGATCTTTCCTCCGGCCGCTCTTGCCGGATCGTCCCCTGCGGCGGGCACCTCGGCGCCGAGCTGCTCCAGGACGTCGGCCGCGGCCTGGCGCGCCGCCGCCTCCACCCGATGCTGCGGCGGCACATCGGCCCACAAGTAGCTCGACAACGCCTCGGTCCGCGCCTTCACCCGTACCGTCACATTGCGGTAGCGGGCCAGGATGTCGGCGGTGGACACACTGTCCGCCGCCGATCCGAACGCGGTCGACTTCGCCTCGTCGCCCAGGCCCTCCAGGCGGTGCGCATCGGCGAGGACCTTCTCGGAGTCGTCCTCGTTCTCGATCTTTCCGGTGCCCGCCTCCCGGAACGCCTGCTCGGCCACCGCAAGGGCCGGTGTCGGCTTCCGCGCTCCGTCGCTCGACGATCCGGCGCGGAACTCCTCGTCGCCGCCCGGCCGGTGCGCGGTCACCGTCACCGACAGCTCACGTTCCGCGTGCCGAGGTGTGTTCTTCTCCTCCCAGGCGCAGTCGGCCGGCGGGGGCATCCCCTTGCGGTACACGCGCATCGACTTCTGTGCGGCCGGCGACACCGCCTCGCAGGCGTTGGCGACCGCGTCCGGGCGCAGATCGCCCTTGCGCCAGGCGCGCTTCTGAGCGGGCGTCAGCTCCGAGCCGTCCGGCATCGGTTCACCGTCGTAGCGGCGGGTGTCGCCGCCGGAGGCGGGCAGCGGATACGCGACGACCCGCTCGCCGGTCCGCCCGGCACCCGTGCCGCTCAGGAAGATCCGCTCGTCGTCCCAGGCCGCGAACAGCTGCGGCTGTACGCCGGCCTCGGTGACCCTGCCGATGGTGCGCTGCTTGCCGTCCTGCATCCCGTACGTCAGGAGCCAGACCTCCGGCACACCCTTGGGGCCCTTCATCTGACGGGCTGCCAGGAGCTTGTCCTTCCAGACACCGAGTATCTGCTCGCCGCCCCGGCGCTTCTTCCAGCGCACCTTCCCCGTGTCCAGGTCGTACGCGTACAGGGCCGGATCGCGCCCGTATCCCATGACGAGCGTGTCCCCGTGGGTGAACGGCCCCACCTGCGCCTCACCGTCGCCGCCGGAGAACCGCTTGAGCCGCTTGCCGATCGTGCGGACGGGCTTGCCGTCGCCGTCGTACGTCTGGATCAGGCGGTGCCCCTCCCGTGTGATGTCCAGGACGAGCGGATCGTCGGAGACGATCCGGTGCAGCTCGTCGCCCACGCGCGCCGCCTTCGTACGCCACAGGGGCTTCTTGTCGCCACCCTCGTACAGCATGAAATGGGCCGGGGCGCCGTCGGCGGCGGGCATCCAGCCGGGCACCACTTCCTTGGCATCTCCCGCAGGGGCTGTACGGACGGCGAGATGGCGGCCGTTGTGATCGACGTTGTGCGCGCACGCCTTGTCGCTCTCGACCCGGGTCCCCAGCGGTTTGCCGTCCTCGGCGCGGAACTGCTTCACGCCGTAGCAGTCGAGGGTGACGGTCACCGCCTCGTCGCCGATGCTGATGTCGTTCTTGCCGTACGTGCCCTTCATGGTGCCGACGTGCTGCGTCCACTTGACCTTGCCATCCGCCAGGTCGACGGCGCCGGCGTAGCTGCAGTCGGACTTCTCCTGCTTCTCCTTCGCCTTCTTGCCGGCCGGCTTCTCGGCGGTGAAGAACAAGCCGCCGAGTCCGGACGGACTCGGCTTCGCGGAGAACCCGCAGATGCCCTTGGTGCCCTCGGGCATCTCCATGGTCCAGCGCTTCTTGCCCGAGCGCGTGTCGTATCCCGTGACGCTTCCGTCGGTCCGCAGGGCGAGGATGCCGTCGCTGACCCACACGTCGCCTTCGTCGTCGGGCGTAGCGACGCGCGCCCGTGCCGAGACCTGCCAGGCCTTCTTGAGCTTCGCCGGCTTGACGGCACTGCGCCGCTCGTCCTTGCCGTCGTCGCCGCCTCCCCCGCCGGTGCACGCCCCGCTCGCGAGCAGGGCGCACAGCACCCCGACGGCTGTGGCTGCTCGGGCGCGGCCGCGTGTGAACCCCATGAGTGACATCCCCCGATTCCCCCTGGCCCCATTCCCCCTGGTCCTACGGGCGGAGCGTAGCCACGCACACGCCGCGGCTGTCAACCTAGGAGTCCCGAGGGTCACAGGCCGGCGGACGGACGCGTGTCACCGGTGCGGGCAGGTGTGCTTCGCCGCGAGGAGTTCGGTGCCGTCCGGTTCGGGAGGCGGGCACAGCACACGGCCCGCGGCGCGATCGCCGTCCACGAAGCGCTTGAACCAGGCCACGGTCTGCTCCGCGACCAGGGCGCCGGGCGTGTTCGCCACGAAGTGGTCGCCGGCCAGGGAGAGATACGCCTTTTCACGGGATCCCGTACCCCGGTACATCGGTTCGGCGTGGTCGGCGACCGGGGCGACCGCGTCCTGGTCACCGCCGATGATCAGCGTCGGGGTGCGGACCGATGACCAGTCGTATGTGCCGTCGTAGTACGGGGTGAGCGGCACCGCGGCCCGGACGGCGGGATGCTCGGCGGCGGCGACCAGGGCTCCTCCGCCGCCCGCCGAGTGGCCGAGTACGCCGAGCCGTCGGGGGTCGGTCCGGTCCGCGGCGACACTGTCCCGTGTCGCGTAGCCGAGTGCCGACCGGATCTGCTGCGCACGCTCGTCCGGGGTGTCGTCGGTGGCGCGGGTGTTGAGGGTGACCGTCACGAACCCGTGGGAGGCCAGGAGTTCACCGAACCACTCGACCATCGACTCGTCGGCGCCGAGCCCGGGCGCGGCCGCGACGACACCGTGCCGGCGGCTGTCGCCGTCCCCGCTCGGCGCGGGCCCCCCGACCGGGTGGTACAGGGTGCCGCCCCCGAAATCACCGTCGACCGCGTCCGCGCCGAAGCGGTCGGTGCGGACCTCGTAAGGGCCGTAGTGCTTGCCGTCGAGCTCACGCTCGACCGGGTCGGGCGCCGGCCGCTCCGGACTGCCCGACGCGTCCCGCTCCCCGCCGGAGCCGCCGCAGGCGGCCGTCGAGGCGAGCAGCAGCACGGCGGCGAGCAGCCGGCCGGCCGCCGGGCGAAGAGCCGTTGTGCGCGAAGGTCCCACGGTCACGGCTCCTCACCTCGGTTCAGCTTCCGTGCACGGTGTCCTGCTGGTCGGGGATGACGCTGCCGTCCTCGCGCAGTACGGGACCGAGCGTGCCGTCCGGGTTGGTGTAGCCGGTGGTGGAGCAGGGGTAGTCGCCGTCCTTGCGGGGCAGCGGCTCGATGAACATGGGGTTGATCAGCCAGTTGCCGTCCGCGTTGTCGTAGGCGCGGCACATGACTTCGTTCTTGTTGCGGTTGAGCAGGAGGTGCGCGCCGGTGGCGTCGGAGACGATCGTGACGTCGGTGTCCGCGTCGCCGGCGCCGATCGCGGGGCGCTGCTCGGCGGGCTGCTTCTCCCAGGCGGCAGGTCCTGTGATGCCGAAGGCCTTCTCGTTGAGCCAGCAGCGCTTGCCCTCGATGTACGGCATGACCTCGCCCTTGCTCGCGGGTTCACCGCCGCAGCCTTCCTGGGTGTAGGTGATGCGGCCCTGCTGGTCGAGGACGTTGCGGATGGCGATGGTGTGCTTGCGGTCGACGCCGACTCCGCCCGTCCAGGCGTTGGTGACCGCGGTGGCGCCCGCGGAGTCGACCCACACCTCGAATCCGGCCCGCTTCAGGGTCCGGATCAGGTCCTTGATCTGCGGGTTGTAGCGGGCGTAGGCGTGCAGGGTGTGGCTGCCCAGCTGCTGTGTGGCACCGACGGGTGCGGCCAGTGCCTCGGCCCGTGACTTGCGGGCGTACGAGGTCACTTCGGCCTCGGTGTGACCGGCGAAGAGCTGCGGCACCCAGGCGTACTCGGGCAGCGTGCGGCGGCTGTTCCAGTCGCCCTCGAAGGCGTCGTTGCCGTTCATCAGCTTCGCCTCGCTGCGGATCGAGAAGATCTCGTCCGTGCAGGCGGTGTTGGTGGAGGTGGGCAGCGGTTCACCGACCGGGACGTCCGTGCCGCAGGCCTCGGTCAGGGTGCGGTCGGCCTCCGCGGTCATCCACGGGCTGGAGTCGGCCCAGCGGGCCGGACGCAGGATCTTGTCGTGCTTGAGGGCCCAGGCGATGGCCAGGTCGGTGATGTCGTTCTTGGTGACGGTGTTGTCCCAGTCGAAGACCGCGACCGGGCGGTCGCCGTGCCGGAGGCCGGGGCCGGTACATCTGCCGCGCTCGTCGATCACTCGCTGCAGATGCTGCTTGTTCCCGCCGTACCAGTCGAGTTCGGACGAGAGCTGCGGGCAGTGCGTCCGCTCGGCGGGGCGCTCCGCCGCATGCGTGGTGGCGGGAGCGAGGACGGTGAGGGCGGCGACCGAAACAAGACCGAGGGCGGCAGCCAGGGGACCAGTACGCACGCGGCGCGACTCCTTCGCATCTACGACGTCAGGACGCCTCGCACCGTACGCCCGAGGGTCACCCGGGGTACACCCCACCGCGCCGGACGGCAGCCGGACGGCTCAGCGGCGCGGCGCCGCCGTCCGCGCGGAGCGGCGCGCGGCCGCTACTTCCGGTGCAGGGCGCTCCGTGCGGTGTCGCGGGCGGTCCTGCGCCAGGTCGCCCAGGTGCTGTTCCGCTCTGCCGAGCGCCTGCCGAGGAGGAAGGCTCCGCCCAGCATGCCGGCGAGGCCGGCGGCGGTGCCGGTGACGATCGCCTTGCGGTGCTTGACCACACTCCAGGCGGTGACGGCCGTCGAGGTGACCTGTCCGGCGGTGGCGCTGAGCGCCTGCCTGCCGTTCTCCAGACCGGCGCCGGCCGCCTCCTTCGCCTTCGACACCGTCTGTTCGGGCTGTGCCGCGGCCTTCGCCGCTCCCTTCTCGGCGGTGGACCGGCCCTTGGCGACTGGCGACGCGACGCCGTTGCCGGCGCCGTCCTTCTCGTCGGAGGCCGCCCGGGCGGGGGCCGTGTCGGACTTGCTGTTGGTCCGGTTCTCTGCAGTCATGGGCTCCGGGTTTCCGTTCGACTCCCGGTGATACTCAGGGGAGCGCACGACTTGGGTGCCTCGCGTCACTCGGGTGCGGGATCAGCTGCCTTCGGGTGGCAGCAGGGAGCCCAACGGCCCGAGATCCAGGTTCAGATCGGCCAGCGTGAGGTCGTAGCGCTCGCAGAGTTCCGCCATCCGGTCCTGCAGGATCATCAGGGTCGTCCCGATGCGCTCCTCCTGCTCCTCGGTGAGGTCGCCTTCGTCGACCCGGTGCAGTGCTGTGCGTTCCATCAGCTGCCGCAGGAGCTCGACGATGGTCAGGACGAGTTTGATCAGGTCGCGTTCCACGGTGTCGGGGTCGGTACCCAGGCGCCCGGCGGTCGTGCCGGGGCGCCTGCGCTCGTCAGCGCTCCGGGCCGGTACGAGAGCGAAGGCGCGCGTCGCAGCCGCGGCGACCTCGTCCAACCGGCGGTCGTACAAAGGCTGTTGAGGCGGTACGGGCTTGCCCATCGATACCTCCGCGGTCGTGCCGTTCCCGCCGGGCGCTCACCACGGCGGCGGATCGTCGGCGGTGACGGAGTGGATGACCGCGCGCAGATCGATGTGCACCAGATCCACGCCGGCCACGGACAGGACCAGATCTCCGGTCAGTACGACACCGCCGGCCAGCAGCCGGTCGAGCAGGTCGATGAGCGCGACCTGGCGTCCCGCGAGCTGCTCGATGTCCGGGTCGCGGCCGGGGACGTCACTGCGCATCGGACGGCCCGTCCGGCTCGGGCGGGGTGGCGAACGAGTAGGGCGCCCACGGCCCGGTGATCTCCAGATGGACACCGGGGGCCTCGTCGTCGAGGCCGGCGAGTGCGGTACGGAACTCCTCGACCCGGCCGGCCGGGACCAGGTAGGCCTCGTTGACCACGTTCTCCCCCGTGGCCGGGGCCAGTTCGCCCCGCTGGGGCCGGTGTGCCATACGCAGCACGGCACATCCGGCGACGCGCGCAGCGGCTTGTGCGGCGACCGAGGCCGCCGCCCGGTGCACATCACTGTGCGTGCGCCGTTCGGCGCGCCGGTGTTGCAGGTAGGCGCGCCCGGGGCTCATCTCGGCGGCCGCCTCGTCCGCGGTGGCCGGCGCAGGTGCCGCGGCCTCCCGCACGTCGGCGTACACCTTGACGCCCAGTTCCACATGTCCCGCCAACTGGCGCAGCAGCGCGCCGAGTTCCGCCGCGCGGTCGGTCAGCATGGCGGCCACCCGGCGGTCGTCGTGGTAGACGGTCGCCAGGCGCATCGGCAGGACCGTGGTGTGCGCGCTGGCGGCCTCGACGACCGCGTCATGGGTGCGGGCCACGGTCTCCAGGCGGGCCAGATCCTCCAGTTGGGCCTTGAGCCCCTCCATGGCGAAGGTGTCGGCCGGGACGGACGAGGTGAGCGCGGCGAGGCCGGCCGCGCCCACCGTGCGCACCCGGCCGCCGTCGACTCCGGGGAGCAGTGCCGCCGCCCGGTCGAGTGCCTCGCCGGCGATGCCGACGCCGTACACGTACGACAGCTGGGGCACAGTGTCGGCGGACATCATGCGTCCTCCTCGCGCCCGTGTGTGCGGGATGCCTCGTCGGCGTCCACGGCGGAGCGCAGTGCGGCGAGTTCGGTGCGCAGGGCGCTGTTCTCCCTCTCGAGTTCGGCGGACGGCGCCGACTCGTGCGTCCGGCTCCGGACCTCCCTCGGCGGCCGGGCCTGCGAGGAGAGCGAGGGGTCGTTCTCCCACCAGTCGATGCCCATCTCCTTGGCCTTGTCCACCGAGGCGACGAGCAGCCGCAGTTTGATGGTCAGGAGCTCGATGTCGAGCAGATTGATCTGGATGTCGCCCGCGATCACGATGCCCTTGTCGAGCACCCTCTCGAGGATGTCGGCGAGGTTGGCGGACGAACCTTGCTGCGGGTACGGGGACAGTCCGTGTGCGGGCCCCGGCCCCGCTCGGCCGGGCAGCGGATCGGACACCTGGGATCACCCTCTCCGAGTGCTGCGGCGCGTCAGCGACGGGCCGTCGCGGGAGTGCGGCGCCGGCGGGAGCGGGGCGGCGCCGCCTCCTCCTGCTCGGCTTCGTCCCGGGTCTCGTCGGCGTCGACGTCCTCGGGGCCCGCCTCCTCGTCGTCGTACTCGTCCCCTGCCTCGTACTCGTCCTCCGGCAGGTCCTCGTCCTCGGCAGGTTCTTCCTCGTCCTGCGGGGCCTCGTCGTCGAAGTCGTCGTCGTGCTCACCCTCAGAGAGGTCCTCGTCGTCGGGCGCGTCGTCCTGCAGGGCATCCTCGTCGTACTCGTCGGCAGGACGGTCGTCGGCATCGCCCTCGCCCGTCCGGTCGTCCTCCTGCTCGAGGGCTTCGTCGTGATCGAGTACGACCTCGCCGTCCCGGATCTCGCCGCGCCAGCCGTCGGAGGCCTCGCCCCGCATCATGATGAACTTGCGGTAGAGCTTGAGGTCGAGGCGGGCGCGGCGGCCCTGGGCGCGCCAGATGTTGCCGGTCTTCTCGAAGAGGCCCTTCGGGAAGTACTCGAGGACGAGGAGCACCCGGGTCAGGTCGTCCGTGATGCGGTGGAAGGTCACGACGCCCTTGACGGTGCCCTTGGCGCCCTCGGTGGTCCAGGTGATGCGTTCGTCGGGGACCTGCTCGGTGACGTTCGCCTTCCAACTGCGGGTGGATTTGGCGACCTTCACCTTCCAGTTGCTCGTGGTGTCGTCGGCCTTCTCGACGCTGACGACGCCCTTGGCGAACGTGCTGAACTCCTGGAACTGGGTCCACTGGTCATATGCCTCACGGACCGGCACACCCACGTCGATGTCCTCGACGATGGTGATGCTCTTGGACTTTCCGCCGCCGCCCTTGCGGCCCTTGCCGAACAGTCCCCTGACCTTCTCCTTGACGGTGTCCTTGAGGTGGGAGGCGCCGACCTTCATGGCGGCCTGTGCGGGTGACTTGCCCTCGCCCAGGGCCTTTCCGCCCTTCGCCAGGTCCGATGCGATGCCGCCGGCTCCTGTCGCGCCGCCGGGGTCGGCCAGTTTCCCGATGCCGTCGCCGAGCTTCTGGCCGAGGTTGCCGACGGCGTGCGTGGCGCGGGCGCGCAGGTAGTTCTGCAGTTCGCCCTTGAGGCGTTCCGTGGCGGGGTTCTTCGCGATCTCGCCCTTCAGCCTGCTCACGGTGGAGTCAGCCATTGCTGCCGCCTCCCCGGGACTTGCGGGCACCGCTGGTGGTCTTCTTGCCCGCCTTGGACGCGGACTTCGTCGCGGCACCGGCCGCGCTCTTGCGTGCGGAGCCTGCCGGGCTCTTGGTCCGGCCGGACGACGCCGTCCGGGACCCGGTGCGGGCGGACTTGGCCGGGGCCTTGCCCGCGCCCCCGCCCGCCGTCTTCCCGGCGGCCCGGCGGCGCGGCGGCGGCTTCTCGTCCTCGTCGCGGGCCTCGGCGGCCGCGTCGGCCGCTCCAGCCGCTCCTGCCGCCGGTGCGTCGGCGAGGCCCTCGTCAGGGCCGGACTCCTCGTCCCGGCCGTCGTCCTCCTCGCCGGTCTCGCCGCGCCCCCGGAGCGGATCGTTCAGCGCCCGGGTCCTGTCCTGCAGCGAGTCCGCGAGTCCGGTCGCGCGCTTGGTGAGCGCGCCCGTCGCCGCGGTCTTCGTGGCCTCCACCAGCTCCTTGCGGACCTGGTCGTTGAGGCCCCCGAGCACCGGCGAGTTGGCCACCAGCTTGCCGAGCCTGGCCGGGTCGAGATCCAGTTTGCGGCCGGCCAGGAACATACCGAGGCCGATGGCCATCCTGGCCTTCTTCGTGCGGCCCAGCAGGTATCCGCCCACCAGGGCCACGCCGGTCTTGACGTTGCCTGTCATGTGTCTGCACCTCTTCGGGGCTCGGTCAGGTGTCGATGCGATGGATGCCCGGGGCGTCCGGCCGATGTGCCTGGCATTCCTCCAGCCGGTCGAGCAGTGCGCTCTCGCTCCGCTCGAACTCTTCGTCGCCGATGCGTCCCTCGAGCAACTCCCTTTCCAGTGCGGCGAGTTCACGCAGTACGGGCTCGGGGTCGTAATACTCGCGCTCGGCGGCCGCGATCACCTGGTCGACGACCCAGAGACTGCCGCGTACCGGCGCGAGGGGCAGGGTGAGGACTTGCGTGAGGAGTCCCATGGCTGAATCTCCGTTCTGCGGCGCCGAGTTCAGACGAAGCTGTACGGCGGGAGCGGTCCGCTGAGCGTGAAGTCGTAGGAGTCGCCGCACCGTTCCGCCTCCTGGTGCACGGCCTCCGACAGCGCGGTGGCCCGGTCCCGCTCGACGAGGAACGACACATTGAGGAAGTGCGCCGCGGTCGGGTCCGCCGCCGCGGTGCGCAGTGCGGACGGGGCCAGCCGGTCCACCAGGCCTTCCGCCTCGGTGCGCTCGCGCTGCTGCGCCTCCTGCATGAGCAGTTCGCCGAGCGCCACCTTGTCGCCCTGTGCCTCGGGATGCTCCCTGGTGTACGCGTCGAGCCGGCGGGCCTCCGGCGACCCGGTGAGGATCTCGTGCAGCAGGTCCCGCTCGTCCCGGGCGACCTTGAGGTTGTACTCCAGGCAGCCGTCCAGCTCTTCGAGCCGCCGGCGGTAGGCGTCGCGCTGTTCCTCGAGTACGCCGAGCACAGCGTCGTCGTCGGGTCCGAGCAGACCGAACCGCATCGGCAGCGCGGCACCGTCCGCCATCAGGCGCTCCAGTACGAGCTGGTGGGCCATGAGGTCGCGGCGTTTGGCCCGCAGTTCCGGCGGTGCGTCGCCGACGACGGCGGCCAGCTCCTTCGTGGCGAGGTACCGGAGTTCGGAGGGTGGGTCGCCGACGCCCTGCAGCCCTTCGAGACGCAGTGGATGATCGGCGCGGGTGACGGCGTAGACGTAGATGGGCATCGGTCATTCCTCCCTGCGCGGGGATGCGCGCCGGCTGCCGGTCGTCGAGGACTTGCGGCGGGGCCGCCGCTCCTCCTCCTCCGGTTCCTCCTCGGGGCTGCCCTGGAGACCTTCGGTGAAGGCCTCGACGGCGCCGGTGAGGGCGCCCTTCGACTTGCCCTTGGCGCCGCTCTCGGTGGCTTCGCCGACGATGTCGGTGAGCTGGGTCGGGGCCTTGCGGCCGGACTCCAGGTCCAGCCGGTTGCAGGCCTCGGCGAAGCGGAGATACGTGTCGACGCTGGCGACGACCACCCGCACATCGATCTTGAGGATCTCGATGCCGACGAGGGAGACGCGTACGAAGGCGTCGATGACGAGGCCGCGGTCCAGGATGAGTTCGAGTACGTCGTAGAGATTTCCCGAGCTGCCGGCGTTCCCGCTGCCGCTGCGTGCATTGCTCTGTTGAACGATGCTCATGGTCGAACTTCCTTCCGTCGAGCCGGGCCGGTGCGGGCCGAGCCGAGTCGTGTCGCGCCGATTCGTGCTGGGGTCACGGGTCGGTCCGTCCTCGCACATAGCGCCGGGTGCGCTCGTAGCCCGTCAGCCGGCCCCGGGTGTCGAGCGTGACCCGGTAGGAACCGAGCAGGCTCGTGGTGTCCGGCACCCTGGCCAGCTCGAGCACCTCGACATCCGCGGTCCAGCCGGTGTCCGTCGCGCGTACGGCGGATACCGAACCGGGCTCGCACCGGAGCAGCTCCGCGAGTTGAAGCACCGCGTGCTGCATGGCGTCGGAGACGTCGAGCCGCTTCGGGCGCCCGGAGGACTCGGGGGTACTGCGCTTGTGTTCGCCGGAGCGACGGTCGCTGCCGTCGCTTCCCGCGCTGTCCGGTGGTGCCATGGTTCCGCCTGTTCCGCGTCGTTCGGATCGGCCTGGTCGCTCGTCCCCGGTGCAGTCCGTGGCGGCAGCCGTTGACGACCGGGCCACCGGGTGCCCCCGCAACCGGGACCTATGCGTGCGAGGCGGTGGTTACGCGACTCGCCGCGGGGCACCCGGCGGTACTCGAACCGACAACGGCACGGCGATGACCAACTGAGGGGAAACGATGGAGATTTCAGGCCTCTTCACGGCAATCCTGATCGGCATCGTGATCGGCGTCCTCGGCCGGCTGGTTCTCCCCGGACGTCAGCGCATCGGCGTTCTGTGGACGGTCGCCGTGGGTATCGCCGCAGCACTGCTCGGGACGGCCGTCGCGGCAGCGCTCGGAGTGGCGGACACGGACGGTGTCGACTGGGGCGAATGGCTCATCCAGATCGGCCTGGCCGCGGTGGGCGTCGCCGCCCTCGACCGCGCAATCGGCCGACGCTGACACCGCCGGACCCGGTTCCACCGAACTCGGGCGCCCCACTGGCGAGTTCACTCCCGGTGCGGCGCCCCTTGCACGCCCCGGCCCGCGCGGTGGTCCAGTCCCCGGCCGTCATACGTCGTACGCCCGGTGGTGCAGATACTCGAGCGCGTCCAGGACGATCGTGTTGCGGTGCCAGGAGAGCCACGCACCGACCTCCGAGCCGAGTTCGTCCATCGTGGCGAGGCGGGACCACGACAGGGGTGCGCCCAGTGGGCGGCGGTAGTGGGCGGTCACGACGGCCAGTGCACCGTCGCGGCCCGGAGTCAGCGGCAGGCAGTGGCAGGCCAGGCAGCCGCCGTCCCACATCGCCCGGCTCGCGGCCCGAGTGAACAGGTCGCTGTCCGGGGCGGCCGGAACGGTGATCTGGCGCGCCTCGTTCGCCGCCCGGTCCCAGGCGGTCTCCTCGCCACGGGTGAACGCGGCGTACTCCGCGAAAGGTTCGTCGAGACCGGTGCTGCGGGCCAGTCGTCGCATGCCGGTCTCAACGACGTGCACATGGCCGCGGTCCGCCCGGGCCACCTGCAGGGTACGGCCGAGCGCGGCGCCGAGGACTTCGCTCAGCGGTGCCGAGCGTCGCACCTGTCGCGAGGCCAGCGTCTCGAGCGGCGGCGGCAGCGGATGGTCGCGGCCCGGGAACCAGTCCCTGCTGTCGGCCTCGGGCGCCGACACCCGTACCACGGCGTCGGCCACGGTGTGCAGCTTGAGATTGAACTGCTGCGAGGCGTCCTTGAGCAGACTGAAGGCGGCGAGCAGGTCCTCGAGCCCGTACCGTTCGACGAGTACGGCTTCGGCACGGCGCACCACACCGCGGGCCGCCCGGCGGTTGCGCCGGGCGAGCCAGGCCCGCCACTCCTGCTCTGTCACATCGTCGACCTCGTCGCGCATGCTCATCGCAAGCGTGCCTCCCTGGGGCTCGGGAAGACGGGTCGGCGGCCGCTCGCGGCGTGAGCGGCAGCTGAACAGCGTCGTCCGAACACCGCAGTGCCCCATGGTGGTGGCCGTCGCCGGGGACCTGCAACCCCTTGACCGAGCCGGCTGTGCGACCGCAGATCGGTGGTGCCGCAGGCCACCGCTGCCGGCGGGATCGAGGCCCACCGGCCGCGGGGACGCCGCCGGTCAGCGCTGCTTCGAGCCGGCCGTGACCCGGTCACCGAGCGCCTCGGCCCGTACGTCGGCACAGGCGGCGCTGATCAGCCGGGAGACGTGCACCTGGGACACGCCCAGTCGCGCAGCGATCTGGCTCTGTGTCATGTCGCGGAAGAAGCGCAGGTAGAGCACCCGGCGTTCGCGCTCCGGCAGCCTGCTCAGGCCCGGCCGGGCGGCTTCCCGGTCGTCGACGACGTCGAAGCCCTCGTCCGTCTCGCCCAGGTACTCCCCCAGGCCGGATCCGTCGGGCTGCGCGGCCGGCTGCGCGGAGAGGGACAGCGGACGGTAACTGTGCAGGGCCTCGAGACCCTGCCGCGCCTCCTCCTCGGTGAGTCCGGCGACGGTCGCCACCTGTCGGGCGCTCCCTCCGTCGGGCATCAACTGCAGCGCCGTGCGCACCCGGTTCCGCAGGTCCTGCACACGCCGTGGCACATGCACGCCCCAGGTGTGGTCGCGGAAGTGGCGCCGCAGTTCACCGGTGATGGTGGGCACCGCGTACGCCTCGAAGGCGCCGCGCCCCGGGTCGTATCCCTGCACCGCCTTGCACAGGCCGAGTGCGGCGACCTGCCGCAGGTCCTCGCGCTCCTCGCCCCGGTCGCGGTACTTGTCGGCGAGCCGGGTCGCCATCGGCAGCCAGGCCCGGATCAGGCGCTGCTCGATCACTTCGTGCTCGGGTCCCGCCGGCAGCGTCTGCATCCGTTCGAAGTCGCGCTGGGTCTGCGGGCGGTCGTGGTGGTCGTGGCCCCTGCCGCTGTGCGTGCGGGGACGCGGATTCTGCGTGCCGTTCACTTGAGTTCACTCCTCGGATGTCCGAGTCGTGGCAGGCGCCGTGGGTGGCCGAGCCGCCGTGTCGCGGGCGGTGCGGATCCGGCCGATCGTGGTCGGCGCCGAGTGAGCCTCACAGTTCTGAAGCTGTCTGTCGCCTCCCCGTCACAGGTGCCGCGAAACATGACCCGTCTTGTGTCCCGGCTCACGGGTACGCGTCGCGACAAGCGGTCGCCACCGGCGTCCACGCCGCCCATGGCGACGAGTTCCGGATGCGAAAGGCAGGCTCCAGCCATGAACCACACGGTCGCCGACCACATCCTCGACCGGCTGCGCGACTGGGACGTCGAGCACGTCTTCGGCTATCCGGGGGACGGCATCAACGGGCTGATCGCGGCCTGGGGCAGGGCATCCGACCGCCCCGAGTTCATCCAGGTCCGGCACGAGGAGATGGCCGCACTGGCGGCGGTCGGCCACGCCAAGTTCAGCGGCGGGCTCGGTGTGTGCACCGCCACCTCGGGGCCCGGAGCCGTGCATCTGCTGAACGGTCTGTACGACGCCAAACTGGACCATGTGCCGGTCGTCGCCCTGGTCGGCCAGACGGCCCGCAGCACCATGGGCGGCTCGTACCAGCAGGAGGTGGACCTGCACACCCTGTTCAAGGACGTGGCCGCCGGCTTCGTCGAGACGGTGACGGTGCCCGAGCAGCTGCCGAACGTCCTCGATCGCGCGGTGCGTACGGCATACGCGCGCCGCGCACCCACGGCGGTGATCGTCCCGGCGGACGTGCAGGAGCTCGAATACACCCCGCCGGCCCACGCGTTCAAGATGGTCCCGTCCAGCCTGGACCGCAGCGCCTGGACCAGCGAACCCGTCACCGGGGCCCTGGAGCGCGCGGCCGACGTCCTCAACTCCGGTGACAAGGTGGCGATCCTGGTCGGTCAGGGCGCGGCGGGCGCCCACCACGAGATCGTCCAGATCGCCGAACTGCTCGGCGCGGGCATCGCGAAGGCGCTGCTCGGCAAGGACGTGCTGTCCGACCGGTGCCCGTACGGCACGGGCGTGATGGGCCTGCTCGGCACGCGGCCCAGCTACGAGCTCATGCGCGACTGCGACACGCTGCTCACCGTCGGCTCCAGCTTCCCGTACTCGCAGTTCCTGCCGCCGTACGGGAAGGCACGCGGGGTGCAGATCGACATCGACCCGCACATGATCGGCATGCGCTACCCGTACGAGGTGAATCTGGTCGGCGACGCCCGTACGACGCTCCGCCGGCTCATCCCGCTGCTGCGCCGCAACGAGGGGCGTGACTGGCAGGAGGCGGTGTGCGCCGAGGTGGAGCGCTGGGGGGAGGCGATGAGCGGGCGGGCCGCTGTGTCCGCGCACCCGGTCAATCCCGAGCGGGTGGTGCGCTCCCTCGATCCCGTGCTGCCGGACGACGCGATCCTCACGGCCGACTCGGGCTCCGCGGCCAACTGGTACGCCCGGCACATCACGATGCGCGGGACGATGCGCGGCTCGCTCTCCGGGACGCTCGCCACCATGGGGTGTGCCGTGCCGTATGCGATCGGCGCCAAGTTCGCGCAGCCCGACCGCCCCGTGGTCGCCCTCGTGGGTGACGGGGCGATGCAGATGAACGGCCTGGCGGAACTGATCACCGCAGCCCGGTACCGGGACGAATGGGCGGATCCGCGCCTGGTCGTCGGCGTACTCAACAACCGGGATCTGAACCAGGTCACCTGGGAGCTGCGGGCCATGGGCGGGGCGCCTGCCTTCCCGCCCTCGCAGGAGATTCCCGACGTCGACTACGCGGCGTTCGCGCGGCAGTTGGGTCTCACCGGGATCCGGGTGGAGTCACCGGACGAGGTCGCGGGCGCGTGGCAGGCGGCGCTGGATGCGGACCGTCCGGCGGTGGTCGACTTCGTCACCGATCCGTCCGTGCCGCCGATCCCGCCGCACGCGACCTGGGAGCAGATCGAGAACACCGCCCATGCGCTCTTCCAGAGCGATCCGCAGCGCACGGACGTGGTCAGGCAGGGTCTGAAGGCCAAGGTGCAGGAGCTGTTCCCGACCTCGCGGCGCGACTGACCGGGCGCGCCCACCCTTCGACCGCCTGCCGTCAACCCCCGCTGCTCTCCCGCACGATGACCTCGTGGCCGACCACATGGTCCTGCGGCGGGCCGGTGGCGGGGTCCTCGATGCGGTCGAGCAGGAGGGTGACGGCGGCGCGGGCGATCTCCGCCTTGTCGGGGGACACCGTGGTCAGGCTGGGCACGCTGTAGCGGGCGGCCTCGATGTCGTCGAAGCCCACCACGTCGAGGTCGCCGGGTACGTCCACCTGCCGCTCGTGCAGGGCGCGCAAGGCGCCGAGGGCGAGATCGTCGTTGAGGCAGAGCAGGGCGTCGGGGCGGTGGCGCCG
This sequence comes from Streptomyces triticagri, assembly GCF_003429565.1. Taxonomy (GTDB): domain Bacteria; phylum Actinomycetota; class Actinomycetes; order Streptomycetales; family Streptomycetaceae; genus Streptomyces; species Streptomyces triticagri. The sequence goes on along the minus strand of NZ_QUAK01000234.1, from coordinate 112,748 downwards.
GTCCATCAGGGCGGCGGCGGCCCGTGCGCCGTGCTCGCGGTGGTACGCGTCGACCGGCACCACGAGTTCCGCGTCGAACGGTACGCCGGCGGCCTTCAGGGCCTCGCGGCAGCCGTCCGTACGCAGCCGGTCGGTGCCCTGGCGTCCGCGGGTCGTCCCGCCGACGACGGCGATGCGGCGCCGCCCGCGGGACAGCAGATGAGCGGTGGCCTCGCGGGCCGCGCGGACGTTGTCGACCGCCACATGGTCCGCGCCGCCCTCCGTCGGGCGTTCACCGAGCAGGACGACGGGGAGTCCCTGGTCGCGGCCGGCAAGATCACGGGGGTGCAGGGCGAGCGGGCTGAGGATCACGCCGTCGCTGATCCGGGCGTCGAAGCCGCCGAGGACGGCCAGCTCCTGCTCGCGCGCTCCGCCCGTGCGGTGCAGCAGCACGGTCTGGCCGCGCTTCTCCGCCTCGGCCATCACATGGGTGGCCAGTTCGGCGAAGTAGGCGACGTCGAGTTCCGGTACGGCCAGGGTGATCATGCCGATACGGCCGCGGCGGAGCTGTCGGCCGGCGATGTTGACCCGGTAACCGAGTGCGTCGATCGCCTCCTTGACCGCCTCGCGGGTGCGGTCCGAGACATGCTCGAAGTCATTGATCACATTGGAGACGGTCTTCGGCGAGACGCCGGCGTATTCCGCCACGTCCTTGATCCTTGGTCTGGCCGCCACGCTGCGCATTCCTTCCTTCGGTCCTGTCTTCACATTCCCGCCTGTCCCGCGACGGCGGGAATGTGAGGACAGGCCCGCTGCCGTCCGCGATCGTATCCAGGACCCGACGGAGCCCCGCCCGTCGCATCACGAATCGGTTTCGGCCCCGATCCTTGACCGTCCCGGGGATTTACATCGATGTAAACACCATGGTGCCATGTCGGCTCACGGACGCCGGTGCCACACGTCCGGCGGTCCCGGCACGTCCAGCAGTCCCGGCAGTGCCGGTAGTTCACCTCGATGACAGTTCGCAGGGCGGCGGCCACGGCTCCGCCGCCCGGGCGGGGAAGGAGCCACATGACCGGCTCAGGCGCACCCGTGGACCGGCCCGCGTTCACCCGGCGGCGCGCGCTCGCGGCAGCGCTCGGCGCCGGGGCGGCCGCCCTCGGGACGGGGACACTCAGCGGCTGCGGCAACGCCCTGGCGTCCGACGACTCCACCGTCCGTCTGTGGGACCTCTTCCAGGGCGCGGACGGCGGCCTGCTCAACGACATGGTGCGCACGGCCCGCCCCGACATGCCCGGCACGAAGATCGAACGCACCGTGCTCGAGTGGGGCACCCCGTACTACACCAAGCTCGCGATGGCCTCCGCCGGCGGGCGCGGCCCGGATGTCGCCGTCGCCCACATGTCGCGCCTCGCGGGGTACGCGCCCACCGGCCTCATCGACCCGTGGGACACCGATGCGCTGGCCGAATTCGGCGTGCGCCGCGGCGACTTCGCCGATGCGGTGTGGTCCAGGACCCAGTACGAGCGCAAGACGTACGCGATCCCGCTCGACACCCACCCGTTCATCGTCTTCTACGACCCGAAGCCGGCGAAGAAGGCGGGGCTGCTCGCCGCGGACGGCACGCTCGACGCCGAGGCGTTCTCGTCGCCGGACCGCTTCCTGGCCGCCGGCCGCGAACTCGCGAAGGCGTCCGGGAAGCAGGGCATCGCCTTCGGGTACGTCAACGACACCGCCCAGGGCTGGCGGTTGTTCTACGGCCTGTACCGGCAGACGGGCGGCGTCTTCGAGCTCCCCGACGGCGGTCCGGCGAAGGTGGATCTGGACCGGATCACCGAAGTCATCGCGTTCATGGCCAAGTTGGTGGACGGCAAGGTCAATCCGGGCCGGCTCAACTACGAGTCCGCCGTGGCCGCGTTCGCCAACGGCCAGACCGGGATGATCCTCAACGGCGAGTGGGAGCTCGGCACCTTCAAGGAAGCCAACGACAACGTCGGCGCGGCGCCCTTCCCCACGGTCTTCGGCACCCCGGCGGTCTACGCCGACGCCCATGCGTTCGTGCTGCCGCACCGCGACAGTCCCGACGCCGACCACCGGCGCCGCACGCACCGCGCGGTGGCCGCGCTGCTCAAGGCCGGTCAGATCTGGGCGACCGCTGGTCACATCCCCGCGTACGAACCGATCACCCGGACCGAGGAGTACGGCGAGCTGGTGCCGCAGACGCACTACAAGACGGCCGCCGAGCATGTGGTGCTCGACCCGTCGGTGTGGTTCGCCGGCGCGGGCTCCGACTTCCAGAACGCCGTGTCCCAGGTGATACAGCAGGCGCTGCACGACGGGCTCGCCCCCGACCGGGCGGCCCGTGCCATGGTGCGCCGCATCAACACCTTCCTCGCCAAGCCGAGCCCGGCGTGACCGGCCGCAGATCCCCCGCAGGAGGCACCATGACGTCCCCTCCCCGCGTCTCGCCCCGGTCGGCTTCCGGGCAGGTGCGGCGACTGTTCTCGCCCGGGCTGCTGTTCGCGCTGCCCTTCCTCGTGCTGTTCGCGGCCTTCATGATCTGGCCGCTCGGCCAGGGGCTGTGGATGAGCCTCACCGACACGTCGCTCTCGGCACACGCCCCGTCGTTCGTCGGCCTCGACAACTTCACCGAGGCCTTCAAGGACGCCGAGATGTGGCGGGCGCTCGGCCACACACTGTGGTTCACGGTGATCTCGACGGTGCCGCTGGTCGTGGTGGCGCTGGGCATGGCGCTGCTCGTGCACACCGGGCTGCCCGGCCAGTGGGTGTGGCGGCTCGCGTTCTTCGCGCCGTATCTGCTGCCCGTCGGTGTCATCGGTCTGCTGTGGCTGTGGCTGTACCAGCCCGATCTCGGCCTGTACAACCATCTTCTCGACTCGCTGGGGCTCGGCACGGTCGGCTGGCTGAGCGAGGAGTCGGTGGCGATGTGGGCCATCGCGCTGGCCACCCTGTGGTGGACGGTCGGCTTCAACTTCCTGCTGTATCTGGCCGCGTTGCAGTCGATCCCGGACCATCTCTACGAGGCCGCGGCCATCGACGGCGCCGGCGGCTGGCGACGCCTGTGGTCGGTGACGCTGCCGCAGCTGCGCCGTATCACCGTGGTGATCACCGTGCTGCAGATCCTGGCGTCGCTGAAGGTCTTCGACCAGGTGTATCTGCTGACCAAGGGCGGCCCGAACGGCTCGACCCGGCCGGTCGTCGAGTACATCTACGACGTCGGCTTCACCGGCTACCGCCTCGGCTACGCATCGGCGATCAGCTACATCTTCTTCGCGCTCGTGGTCCTCGCCTCCGCAGTCCAGTTCCTCGCCCTCCGCCGCCGGGAGAAGTGACCATGACCTCCACCGACACCGGATCCCGCGCCGCCGCTGCTCGCCAAGTCGCCCGTCCGATACGTCCGTTGCGGCCGCCGATGCGGCGACCGCAGTCCAGGACCCGTACGAATCTCACGCTCGGGGAGAGCCGCACCGCGCGCGTACTCGCGCTGACCGCGCTCACGATCGGGGCGCTGATCTGGCTGCTTCCGATGTCCTGGGCGCTGCTCACGGCCTTCAAGTCCGAGGCGGACGCGAGCGATCCGCTGAACTGGTTCTGGCCGGAGAACGGGTTCACGCTCGAGGGCTTCAGCGCGGTGTGGGAGCGCGGCGACCTGCCGCTGTGGATGCTGAACAGCCTCCTCATCGCGGCCGCGGTCACGGTGATCACGGTGCTCGTCTCGGCGATGGCGGGGTACGCCTTCTCGCGCACCCGATTCGCGGGCCGGCGCTGGCTGTTCGTGCTCACCGTCGCCGCCGTGCTCGTACCGCCGCAGATCCTGATCGTGCCGTGGTTCCAGCAGATGCTGTCGCTGCATCTGCTCGACACCTACGCGGCGGTGATCCTGCCGCAGACGGTCGCGCCCGCCATGGTGTTCATCCTGAAGAAGCACTTCGACTCGCTGCCGCAGGAGTTGGAGGAGGCGGCGCGGATCGACGGTGCCGGGCACTGGCGCATCTTCTGGTCGGTGCTGCTGCCGCTGTCCCGGCCGATGCTCGCCGCGGTGGCGATCTTCGTGTTCATCGGCGCCTGGAACAACTTCCTCTGGCCGTTCGTGTCCACCTCCGATCCGTCCCTGATGACGCTGCCCGTCGGCATCACGGCGGTGAAGGACGCGTACGGCATCCAGTACGCACAGTCGATGGCCTCGGCCGTGCTTGCCGCGCTGCCGCTCGTGGTGGTGTTCGTCTTCTTCCAGCGGCACATCGTGAAGTCGGTGGCGACGACGGGTCTCGGCGGTCAGTGAGGCCCACGCCCGCCCCTACGGAAGCAACTGGACATCCCGACATGAGGAGTCGCCCATGGGCCCCCGCCCCCGCTCCGTCCTGCTCACCGCCTTACTCGCCCTCCTGGTCGGCCTGCTGACCGCGCCGGGGGCCGTCGCGGAGAAGCCCGCGCCCGACGCCGCCGGGACCTTCCGCAATCCGCTGAACAGCGGCCCCGATCCCTTCATGGCGTACGCGAACGGCGCCTACCACCTCGCCACCACCCAGGGCGACAGCATCAAGATGTGGCGCTCGCCTTCGCTGTCCACGCTGCTCGCGGCCGACCCGGTCACCGTGTGGACGGACAGCGACCCGTCCCGCAACCAGCACATCTGGGCGCCGGAGTTCTACCACTTCGGCGACCGCTGGTACCTCTACTACACGGCCGACGACGGGGAGGACGACCACCATCGCCTGTACGTCCTGGAGTCCGAGGCGGACGACCCGGCGGGCCCGTACCACTTCAAGGCGAAGCTCGAACCGCCCAACCACACCGACACCTTCGCCATCGACCCGGGCATCCTGCAGCACGACGGCAAGCTCTATCTGGCGTACAGCGGCATCAACGCCTACCAGCACAACGGCCTCAACATCGCACCCATGTCCGACCCGTACACCGTCTCGGGAGACGCGGTGGCGATCGACGCCGCCGGAGGCTGCCCCGAGGTCCGCGAAGGGCCGGCGTTCCTCAACCGCAACGGCCGTACCTGGATGACGTATTCGGCCTGCGACACCGGAAAGCCCGACTACCAGGTGTGGATGATGTCGCTGCCGGACGACGCCGATCCACTGGTCCCCGGCAACTGGACCCAGCACGAAGGACCGGTCTTCTCCCGTGCCGACGACCGCGGGGTGTTCGGACCCGGCCACCACTCGTTCTTCAAGTCCCCCGACGGCAGCGAGGACTGGCTGATCCACCACGCCAAGACCACCGCCGAGAACACCTACACCGACCGCACCACCCGCGCCCAGAAGATCTCCTGGAACGCGGACGGCAGCCCGGACCTCGGCACACCGCTCGCCATGGGCGCCACCCAGGACCTGCCGGCGGGCGACCCGGGCTCCGGCAACCACTGGATCAACGACGACGGGCGCTCGAGCGGCGACGCCACGGTGGAGTACACGGGCAGCTGGAACTCGGGCACCGGCTGCGCGGCCCAGTGCTTCTGGGGCGACGACCACTGGAGCGACCAGGCCGGCAACACCGCGACGTTCCGGTTCACCGGCACCCGCATCGTGCTGCTCTCCGTGCAGGACACCGGCAACGGCATCGCGGCCGTCAGCGTCGACGGCGGTCCCGAGGAGCGCGTCGACTTCCACGGTCCGATCCGTACGGGCGAGACGGTGCAGTACCGCAGTCCGCGCCTGTCCCCCGGTCCGCACACCGTGCAGGTACGGGTGACCGGCGAGCACAACGACGCATCCACCGGCGCGTTCATCAGCATCGACCGGGCGGAGGTCTACACCGACTGAACCGGGCGGAGGTCTACGCGGACCGGGCGGAGGTCCGTACGGCTCGCAGCGGCGGCGGCAGCACCGGGCTCACGGAAGCCAGTGCTGCCGCCCCAGCTGCACCAGGCGCATCCGGTCCCGGGCCGTCTGCGCCACCTCGTCCGCGGGCGGCCCCTCGTCGAGGCGGGCGCTGAGGAACGAGCACGCGGTACCCACCATCTGGTCGACGAACAGCCCGGCCAGCATGCGCAGTTCGTCCCGGCTCCAGAGTTCCGCGCCCGGGTCGGCGCCCAGGGTGCCGGCCACCTCCTCGATGAAGCGGTCCAGTTCGCCGGCGATGGCCTGGCGCACCTCGCGCACCCCGCCGTGCCGCTCACTGGCGACGAATCGTACGTGCGCCGGGTGCTCGGCGACGTACTGCCGGATCAGCTCGACGGTCGTGTCGATGCGCTGCTGCGGCCCGTCCTGCTCGGCGAGCAGCACCTGTACGAGGTCGTGGAGACTGCCCAGGGCCTGCTCGACCAGGGCCACGCCCAGGTCGGGGATGTCGCGGAAGTGGCGGTAGAAGGCGGCCGGGGTGATGCCCACGGCACGGGTGACCTCCCGCAGGCCGAGGCTGGACAGGCTCTGCTCCTCCAGGAGTTCGAGCGCGGCGTCGAGCATGGCCTGGCGGGTCTGCTGCTTGCGGGCCTCCCGTGTCCCGGGGGCGGTGGTGCGGCTCATCACGGAGGTTGAGTAAACACTCGTTTGCCTTACGGCGCCAGCGCGCGTACGCTCCTTTTCAGTGAACAACTGTTACTACAACCGTTCACCGAAGAGGGGGATGCCTACCCATGATCATTCTCGTAGCGGCGATACTTCTGTTCGGCGTGGTGGTCGGCGCCGCGGCCCAACTGCCGGTGCCCGCAGCGCTGCTGGCGGGCGCCGTGCTCGCCACCTGGCTGCTCGTCTTCGCGGTCCGCGAGCGCCGGCCCGCGCGGCGGGCGGGGCGGTGAGCGCGATGACCGGGACGACCGAATCCACGGCGACCGCGCCCGTCTCCGCGGCGCCCACCACGCGCGCCCGCCGGGCCGCGAACGACTACGCGGTGGCGTCCTTCGTCACCGGCCTGACCGGACTGCTCGTCTTCAATCTGTTCCTCGGCCCGTGCGCCCTGATCTTCGGCACCCTCGCCCTGACCCGGGGGACCTCCCGCCGCGGCCGCGCCTGGCTCGGCATCGCGCTCGGCGTCGCGGATCTGGTCGTCCTGGCCGCACTGACCGCGGCCAACGGCACCCTGTCCTGGTCGACGGCGGGCTGACGGGTCACGCTTCCTCGATTCCGCCTCCGCCTACCCGTCGATCACCAGGTCGTCCAGGGGCTTCGAGCTGCACAGCAGGATCTTGTCCGCGGCGATCTCGCGGGGCCGGATGCCTCCGTTGTGCTGCATGTCGACCCTGCCCGAGAGCAGGGTCGTCTTGCAGGTGCCGCACATGCCCTGTGCGCACGAGGCCGGCAGCGTGATGCCGGCGCGCGAGGCGGCGGCGAGCACGGTGGTGGACGGGTCGCAGTCGACGGTACGGCCGGTGCGGGCGAACTCCACCTTGAACGCCGTCCGGCCGGTGGCCCCTTCAGGCGCGGTGCCGGCCGCGGGCTCGAAGGTGAAACTCTCCTCGTGGTAGCGCGCCGGCGGGAATCCGGTGGCCGACAGCATGTCCCGTACCGACTCCATGTAGCCGCCCGGCCCGCAGGTGAAGACCTCGCGCTCCAGGAGGTCGGGCGCGAGCTCCTGGAGCAGCGCGGCACTCAGCTGCTCACCGCGGTCGTCCAGCAGGTGGGTGACCCGGATGTGCGGAGCCACCGTCGCGATGAACTCGAGTTCCCGGCGGAAGATGATGTCGTCGAAGCTGCGGGCGCTGTGCACGAACACCACGTCCACGGCATGGGCCAGGTCGTACAGCGCGCGGGTCATGGACATCAGCGGTGTCACCCCGCTGCCGGCCGACAGGAAGAGGTACTTCGGCGCCGGATGCCGGGCGATGGAGAAGTCGCCGAGCGGGCCACGCGCCCACACCGTGCCGCCCGGGACCAGGTGGTCGTGCAGCCAGTTGGACACGAGCCCGCCGGGGACTCGCTTCACCGTGATCGTCAGCAGGTCGGGGCGGGTCGGCGGGGACGAGATGGTGTAGCAGCGCTCGACCTGTGCGCCGTCGATGTCGAGGAGCAGCGTGAGGAACTGCCCGGGGTCGTGCCGGAAGAGCCGGGGCTCGGTCGGTTCGAGCGCGAAGGTGCGGACATCCGCGGTGGCGTCGTGGATCTGCCGGCACACCAGGAGTCCGTCGGCCCAGGCGGGCGGCGGGGTCCCGGCGGGCCGCGTCGCTGTCGTCATGGCCCCTCCTGCGGAGTCGTCATGGCCCCTCCTGGAGATACGCGCTCAGGCGGTTGATGTACCACCGGACGAAGTCCTCGACCTGGGACTCGGTGGGACTGTACGGGCCGGGGACGTAGGCGGGGTCGCCGATGCCGGCCTGGGCGCGGGCGACGAAGACCGCGTCCTGTTCATTGGTGACCTCCCAGACGTTCGTGAGCGCGTCGAGGTCGTAGTCCACGCCCTCCTCGGCGTCGGCGTGCACCAGCCAGGTGGTGCGTACCAGGGTCCGGTCCGCGGCGAGCGGGATCACCGAGAAGGTCACCGCGTGGTCCGCGGCGCAGTGGAACCAGGCGTTGGGCTGCAGATGGAGGCCCAGGTGGCCGAGGCGGGCGGTGGGGAAGTCGGCGAGCAGCCGCCGGACCGCCGCCTTGCCGTCCTCGGTGAAGGACTCCCCCGCGAGGTCGAGCGGCTCGCGCTCGACCCGGAATCCGGTGGGCCGCTCGACCAGGTCCTCGACGGCGGCGTACGGCAGACCCAGTGACTCGAATGCGGCGCGTGCGGCGGCGTCGGCCTGCAGGAACCGCTCGTAGGTCGGGCGCAGTGCGGGCGGTACGTCGCCTTCGGCGAAGTTGTACAACGGGAAGTAGCAGCGCTGGAGTTCGGGGTGCCCGGCGCAGTGGTAGCACTCCCGGTTGTTCTCCATGGTGAGTTTCCAGTTGGCGTGCTCGATCAGATCGACCTGTCTGGCCACCTTGGCGTGCCGCAGTCGGTGCGGGGCGAGGTAGGGCGTCACCTGTGCGGCGAAGTCGTCGAAGTCGGCCGGGGGCCGGTCGGCGAGGCAGAGGAAGACGAGGCCGGCGACGGCGCGCACCTGGACGGTCCGCAGGCCGAAGCAGGTGGGGTCGAAGCCCGGCTCCTGCGAGGCGGCGTGCAGCAGTCTGCCGTCGACGCCGTACGTCCAGTGGTGGTAGCCGCAGACGATGGTGCCGACGGAGCCGCGCGGCTCGTTCAGGATGCGGGCGCCGCGATGCCGGCAGACGTTGTGGAAGGCCCGCACCTCTTCGTCGTCGTCGCGTACGACGATCACGGAGTACGGCCCGACGGTGACGGTGACGTAGTCGCCCGGCTCGGGGACCTCGGCTTCCGTCGCGGCGAAGATCCAGCTGCGGGCGAACACGGCCTCGATGTCGAGGGCGAAGAACTCCTCGCCCACGTAGAAGGGCGCTTCGAGACTGCGGCCGGGGACGCGTCGTGCGACGAGTTCGGCGGCGGGTGTGACGAGGGCGGTTGTGGTCATCTCGTCCCTCCGGTGGTTCGTCGGACGGGCAGGCACAGGCGCAGCGCGTCGTACACGGCTGCGTGGATGTTGCGGCTGGTGACCGCGTCGCCGATGCGGAACAGCTGGTACCGCCCCGACTCATTGCGGACCACGGTCTGTGGCTCGTGGGCGAGGAGAGCCCGGTGGTCGACCTCGCCGAGATTGCTGGAGCCTGCGAGCAGTGCGGTGTACAGCTCGTCGTTGGGCAGGGTGCCGTGCTCGACGACGACATGGTCGACGTCCTGCTCGGTCTCGGTGCGGGTGTATTCGCTGTACAGGGTGGCGGTGAGCCGCCCGCCGGCCGCTCGGCGCACCGATCGGAGCCGCCGGGCGAGGGTGGTGGTGACGCCGTGCTCGGCGAACACCTCGAGATACGCAGGGGAGTTCATGCTGCCGACGTCCGGTGCGAGCATGCGCTCCGGTGTGACGTGGTGCAGTCGGACGCCGGTCGGGGCGAGCAGTTCGACGGCGTCCATCGCGGGGTGGCCGCCGTGGTCGTCGTAGATCAGCACCTCGTCCGTGCTCCGGGGCCGCAGGGATCCGGACATCACGTCCCAGGTGTCGGCGACGAGGTCGGCCCCGGCGGTCAGGAAGGACCGGTCGGGCAGGCCGCCGGTGGCGATCAGGACCAGTTCGGGGTCCTCGGCCAGCACGTCACGGGACTCGGCGTACGTGCCGAGCCGCAGATCGACGCCGAGGTGCTTGCACTCGGCGACCCGCCAGTCGACGATGCCGAGGAGATCGCGGCGGCGCGGGTTGGCAGCGGCGAGCCGGATCTGCCCGCCGGGGGCGTCGCCGGCCTCGAACAGGACCACTCGGTGGCCCCGTTCGCCGAGGACACGTGCGGCTTCCAGGCCTGCCGGACCTGCCCCTACGACCACGGCCTTCGCGCGGGGTCCGGTGGCCGGCTCGATGATGTGCGGCAGCTGGAGTTCGCGCCCGGTGGCCGGGTTGTGGATGCACTTGCTGTCGCCGGAGTCGTAGATCGCGTCCAGGCAGTAACTCGCCCCGACGCAGGGCCTGATGCGGTCCTCCTGGCCGGCGGCGACCTTGGCCACCAGATGGGGGTCGGCGATCTGGGCGCGGGTCATCCCGACGAGATCGACCAGGCCTTCGCGCAGGGCGTGCCGCGCGGTGGCGGGGTCGGCGATGCGCGCCGCGTGCATCACGGGCACGTCGAGGCGGCGCCGTATCGCGCCGGTGAAGTCCAGGAACGAGCCGAGCGGTGTGCCGATCGTCGGGATCGTCCTGGCCAGCGAGGCGTCGCTCTCGATGGAGCCGCGGATCGCGCTGATGAAGTCGATCCCGGCGGCGCTGAACTGCCGGGCGGCGGCGACCGCATCGTCGAAGGTCAGTCCCTCGGGATGGTCCTCGTCGAAGGCCATCCGGATGCCGAACACGAAGTCCGGGCCGACCGCTTCCCGTACGGCGCGGATCACCCGGAGCGGGAAGGCGGTGCGGTGCTCGAGGCTGCCGCCGAGCCCGTCGTCGCGGTGGTTGGTGAGCGGCGAGAGGAAGCTGTCCAGGAAGTGGCCGTACGCCTGGAGTTCGATGCCGTCGAGTCCGCCCTCGCGGCAACGCACCGCGGCCGCCGCGTAGTCGGCGACGATGCGCTCGAGGTCCCACGGTTCGGCGGCCTTGGGGAACGAGCGGTGTGCGGGCTCGCGCAGCGGGGACGCGGACACCAGCGGCAGCCAGTCGCCTGTGTAGTTGCTGGTGCGGCGCCCGAGGTGGGTGACCTGGCACATGACGGCCGCTCCGGCGCCGTGCACGTCGTCGGTGAGGCGCCGCAGCCACGGCACGATGTCGTCGCGGTGCAGCCGCAGATTGCCGAACGACGGCGGGCTGTCCGGTGAGACGACCGCGGAGCCGCCGATCATCGTGAGTCCGACGCCGCCGCGGGCCTTCTCCAAGTGGTATGCGCGATAGCGGTCCTTGGGCAGGCCGTCCTCGCCGTAGGCCGGTTCGTGGGAGGTGCTGACCACGCGGTTGCGCAGGGTGAGGTGCTTCAGCCGGAAGGGCTGGAGCAGGGGATCCATGGTCGCGGTGAGTGTGCGCACATCTGCTCCCGGAGAACTCCGCGAGTTTCGCTATGCGAAACAGAGTCGCTATACGAGACAAATGTGGAGCCTGCCGAAGTCCCCCGTCAACCCTTTTCGGAGACGGATCAGCCGCGCCGGAGATAGCCCTTGCGCCAGGAGATCTTGTCGCCGGCCGCCACCAGCTTCTCGGCCAGCGCGGAGATGGTGTGGTCGTTGATCCGGAAGGTCGGCCCGGAGAGCGTCACGGCGGCAACCACCTCGCCGTTCAGGGAGCGTACGGGAGCGGACAGTGCGGCGAGACCGATCTCGTGCTCCTCGCTCGCCACCCCGTATCCGAGTTCTCGTACGGTCTCCAACTGCTCCTTCAGGAGCGCCGGGTCCGTGACCGTGTGCTCGGTGTACTCCTCGAGCGGCTGCGCCAGGATCTCGGCAAGCTCGTCCTGCGGAAGGTGCGCGAGGAAGACCTTCCCCGCCGATGTGGCGTGCAGGGGCGTGCGCTTGCCGACCCAGTCGATGCTGGTGATGGCGGCATTGCCGATGACCTGGTCGATGCTGACGACCTCCGCCCCGTCGTGCACCGCCAGATTGACCGTCTCCCCCGCGGCCTCGGCGAGCTCCTGGCAGACCGGGCGGCTGAGCAGGGACAGGTCGTCGCCCTTGGTGACACCGCCGGCCAGTTCGACCACCGTGTAGCCGATGCGGTAGCGCCCGCGTCCGCCGTCGCGCTCGACGAGACCGCGCGCCTCCAGGGTCGCGAGCAGCCGGAACACACTGGACTTGTGGATCTCCAGGGCCCCGGCGATGTCGGTCACGCCGGACGGTCCGCGCGCCGCGAGGACTTGCAGGATCGAGACCGCCCGATCCACCGACTGCACCGCCGTGTCCCGCTTCCGACCTTTGCCGCCCATGCAGGGAGCGTAACGGAGGGCCTCGAGTGACCTACGGGACCCGATTCGGGGGGGCGCTCCTAAGGAGCGTCCACGTCCCCGACCGCCACGCCCAGATCGGTCTCGGCCTTGGCGAGGAGCTCGACCATCGCCGCGGTCGCGCCGTCCGCGTCGCGGCGCCGGATCGCCTCCAGGACCGCGCGGTGGCTCGGCACCGGGTCGTCGGCGGCGTCCGGGTAGGCGTGCACGATGCTGTCCCGGGCGCGCAGGGCCGGCTCCATCAGTTCGTGCAGACGGGCCAGCATCTCGTTCCCCGAGGCGGCGAGCAGCGCGCGATGGAACTCCGCGTCGGCCGATGCGGCGGCGGCGATGTCCGTGCCCGCATGCGCCATGGCATCGAGTGCCGCGTCGAGCGCGCGCAGATCGTCGTCCGTACGGCGCTCCGCGGCGCGGCGCACCGCGGCGGGCTCCACGATGCCGCGCATCTCGGCCAAGTCACGCAGGACGACGGCCGCTTCGCCGCCGTCGACGCGCCAGCGGATGACGTCGGCGTCCAGCACGTTCCACTCGCTGCGCGCCCGGACATACGTGCCCCGCTTCTGCCGGGAAGCCACAAGTCCCTTACTGGCGAGCACCTTGAGCGATTCCCGGATGACCGTGAGGCTCACGTCGAGTTCGGTGACGAGGGAGCGCGGGTCGAGAGTGGCGCCCTCGCCGACCTGACCGGCCACCACACGGGCGCCCAGGGTCTCGACCACCGCGCCGTGGATACCGCGTCCCGCGTAGGACATCGACTGCTCCCCCTCGACCTGCTCACGCCGGCCGACGACCGGACTCGCTTCGCCAACTTTATTTCCTAATTTTTTTGACAGCAAGGCCGCACCCCTCTCGACAGAACATTAATTATGAATAATGCTGGGCTCGCCTCGCGGCCTCGGCCACCGCTCCGTCCGCGAGACCGCCCACCCGTATCCGCACCACAGGTCCCGCACCAGTGAGGACACCGTCTTGAGCCACCGCACCTTCCTGCCCCGCTCGGGAGAGCAGCTCACGCTCCGGGCGGGCCCGTACCGGGCGACGGTCACCACCGTGGGCGCCACACTCCGCGAACTGGACCATGCGGACCGGCCGTTGATCCTGCGCTTCGACGCGGACGAGCCGGCCCCCGCGGCGCACGGCCAGCTCCTCGCCCCCTGGCCCAACCGGCTGCCGGACGGCCGCTACGCCTTCGACGGACACACGCTCGGACTCGCGCTCGACGAGCAGGAGCCCCCGTCCGCCCTGCACGGCCTGGTGCGATGGGAGACCTGGACGGTGGCCGAGCGGGCGGCAGATCGCGTACGGCTCACGCTGCTGCTCGGGGCACGCCCCGGCTATCCGTGGCCCCTGGAGCTCACCGCCGCCTACGCCCTCGACCCGGACGAGGGACTGCGGGTCACCGTCACCGCCCGGAACGCCGGCGGGCACCGCGCCCCGTACGGCCTCGGCGCACACCCCTACCTGACCGCGGGCAGCCCGCTCGGCGACTGCACCCTGGAGGTCCCCGCCGGCCGCGCCCTGTACCCGGACGCCCGTCTGCGCCCCGACGGACCACCCCGCCAACTGGCCGGAACCAGCGAGGACTTCCGCACCGCGCGACCGGTGGGCGACACGGTCCTCAATCACTCGTACACCGATCTGGTACGCGACATCGACGGACGCACCCGGGTCACCCTGCGCTCCCCGGACGGGCCGGGCGTGACCCTGTGGGCCGACGCGCGGCACCCCTGGCTGCAGCTCTACACCGCGGACCACTTCGGCCGACCCGGCCTCGCCGTCGAACCCATGACCTGCCCACCCGGCGCGCTCGCCTCCGGCGACGACCTCGCCGTACTCGCCCCCGGCGACCAGCACACGGCCACCTGGGGCATCCGCACCGCGTGACCCCGCACGCCACACCCCCGACCCCCGCAAGAAGGCACGGCACTTCATGTCCCACATACCGACCACCGCGACCGCCGCGGCAGACCCCAAGTCGCCACCCCCACTGGCCCATGTCGTCTTCATCGCGGCCGCCGCGGCCATGGGCGGCTTCCTCTTCGGATACGACAGCTCCGTCATCAACGGCGCCGTCGAGGCCGTACGGGACCGCTACGACGTCGGCTCCGCCGCACTGGCCCAGGTCATCGCCATCGCCCTGATCGGCTCGGCGATCGGTGCCACCGTCGCAGGCCGCATCGCCGACCGCATCGGGCGCATCCCGTGCATGCGGATCGCGGCCGGCCTCTTCACCGTCAGCTCGATCGGCTCCGCGCTGCCCACCGGCCTGTGGGACCTCTCCGCCTGGCGGGTGGTCGGCGGCTTCGGCATCGGCATGGCCTCGGTGATCGGGCCCGCCTACATCGCGGAGGTCGCACCGGCCGCCTACCGCGGACGCCTCGCCGCCTTCCAGCAGGCCGCGATCGTTCTCGGTATCGCCGTGTCCCAGCTGGTGAACTGGCTGATCCTGAATCTCGCCGACGGCGACCAGCGCGGCGAGCTGGCCGGGCTCGAGGCCTGGCAGTGGATGCTCGGCGTGATGGTCCTCCCGTCACTCCTGTACGGCGTGCTGTCCTTCCTGATTCCCGAGTCGCCCCGCTATCTGGTGTCCGTCGGGAAGACCACCGAGGCCCGTGCCGTCCTCGCCCGGGTCGAGGCTCCCGGCACATCGCTCGACGCACGGGTCACGGAGATCGCCGACACCATGGGCCGGGAGACCCGGTCCGCCTTCCGTGATCTGCGCGGTGCGGTGCTCGGCCTGCGCGGGATCGTATGGGTCGGCATCGGCATGGCACTCTTCCAGCAACTGGTGGGCATCAACGTCGCGTTCTACTACTCCGCGACGCTCTGGCAGTCGGTGGGTGTCGATCCCAGCAGCTCGTTCTTCTACTCGTTCACCACGTCGATCATCAACATCGTCGGTACGGTCCTCGCGATGCTCCTCGTGGACCGGGTGGGCCGCAAACCGCTCGTCCTCGCGGGCTCCGCCGGTATGACGGTGGCGCTCGGCTGCGTGGCCTGGGCGTTCTCCGCTGATCTGGTGCACGGCCGGCTGCCGCACGCCCAAGGTCTTGTCGCGCTGATCGCCGCCCATGTGTTCGTGCTCTGCTTCGCCTCGTCGTGGGGTGTGGTGCTCTGGGTGATGCTCGGCGAGATGTTCCCCTCGTCCATCCGCGCCGCCGCCCTGGGCCTCTCCTCGGCCACCGTGTGGGTCGCCAACTGGGTGGTCACCGCGACGTTCCCCAGCATGTCGGACTGGAGTCTGTCCGGCACGTACATCATCTACACGGCCTTCGCCGCACTGTCGCTGCCCTTCGCCGCCAAGTTCGTGCAGGAGACGAAGGGCCGGAGCCTCGAAGAGATGGGACGCCAGGAATGAAGAGATTCGACGGCCGGGTCGCGATCGTCACCGGAGCCGCCGCGGGGATCGGCGCCGCCACGGCCGAACGGCTCGCCGCCGAAGGCGCGGCCGTGGTCGTCGCCGACATCGCCGAGGGCGGCGCGCGGGTGGCCGCGGGCATCCAAGAGGCCGGTGGCCGGGCGGAGTTCGTCCGGGGTGACGTGGCCGATGAGGCGGACTGGGACCGACTGGTCGCGGCCGCGCACCGCTTCGGTCCTGTGGGTGTGCTGGTGTGCAACGCCTACACCGTCGAGGTGGCCGCCGCGGACCGGATGAGCCGTGCCTCCTGGGACCGGCAGCTGTCGGTGAACCTCACGGGAGCGTTCCTCGGGGTCAAGGCGGCGCTGCCGGACATGACCGAACACGGCGGCAGCGTGGTCCTCACCTCCTCCGTGCACGCCCGCATGGGCCTGCCGGGCCGTCCCGCCTATGCGGCGTCCAAGGGCGCGCTGCTGTCCCTGTGCGGCCAGTTGGCCGTGGAGTACGGGCCCCGGGTGCGGGTGAACGCCGTACTGCCGGGCCCGATTCTCACCGCCGCCTGGGAGGGCATCGGCGAGGAGGACCGCGCGGCGAGCGTGGCCGGTACGGCCGCCGGGCGCTTCGGCACTCCCGATGAGGTCGCCGCCTCGATCGCCTTCCTGGCGTCCGACGAGGCCGCGTACGTGACCGGGACGAGTCTGGTCGTGGACGGCGGCTGGAGTGTCCTCAAGGAGTCGTCGTGAGCACCTCGCCGCACGTGCCGAGCACCTCGCAGCAGCAGTCCCCCATGTCCGAAGCATCGCGATCCGAAGCACCGGGATCCGAAGCACCGCGCGGAAGGCCGGCCTCCACACGATGAAGATCACCCGTATCGAGACGTTCCAGGTGCCGCCGCGCTGGCTGTTCTGCCGCGTCGAGACCGACGAGGGTCTCGTCGGCTGGGGCGAGCCCGTGGTCGAGGGGCGGGCCGAGGTGGTCCGTACGGCCGTCGAGGTGCTGTCCGAGTACCTCGTCGGGCAGGACCCTGCGCGGATCCAGGACCACTGGCAGGTGATGACCAAGGGCGGCTTCTACCGGGGCGGGCCGGTGCTCTCCAGCGCCGTGGCCGGTCTCGACCAGGCGCTGTGGGACATCGCGGGCAAACGGCACGGCGTGCCGGTGCACACCCTGCTCGGCGGCCCGGTGCGCGACGCGGTCCGGGTGTACGCCTGGGTGGGCGGCGACGAGCCCGCGCAGCTGGCGGAGCACATCGAGGCGCAGGTGGAGGCCGGCTTCACCGCGGTGAAGATGAACGCCTCAGGGCGGATCTCTCCCCTGCCGACGGCCGCCGAGACGGCCGCCGTCGTCGAGCGGGTGTCCACGGCCCGTGACGCGCTCGGCTGGGACCGGGATGTGGCGATCGACTTCCACGGCCGGTTCACCCCGGCCGGGGCGCGGCGCGTCCTGGAGCGGATCGCGCCGCTGCACCCGCTGTTCGCCGAGGAGCCGCTGCTGCCCGAGCACACCCACGTACTGCCCCGGCTTGTCGAGGCGTCCACGGTCCCGGTCGCGACGGGTGAACGGCTCTACGGCCGTGCGGAGTTCCTGCCCGCCCTGCAGTCGGGGATCGCCGTGGCACAGCCCGATCTGTCGCATGCGGGCGGCATCTCGGAGGTGCACCGGATCGCCTCGCTCGCCGACACCTTCGGCGCACAGCTCGCCCCGCACTGCCCGCTCGGGCCGATCTCTTTGGCGTCAAGTCTCCAAGTCGCTTTCTCCACACCCAACTTCCTCATCCAGGAGCAGAGTCTCGGCATCCACTACAACAAGGACGCCGATCTCCTCTCGTACGTGATGGACCCGGCGCCGTTCCGCTTCACCGGCGGTCAGGCCCATCGGACCGAACTGCCGGGCCTGGGCGTGCTTGTGGACGAGGAGGCGGTACGGGCAGCCGACGCGAGCACCGCCGCCTGGCGCAATCCGGTCTGGCGCCATCCCGACGGCGGCTTCGCCGAATGGTGAGTCGTCGCATCCCCTCGCCCCGCCGAACTCCCTTGCCGCACCCCCTTGGAAGGACCGATCCGTGGAACTCATAGCCGCACTCCGCGAGCGACGGCTGCTCGCCATCGTGCGCGGCCACGACCCCGAGGCACAGCTGTCCACCGTCCTGGCCCTCGCCGATGAGGGAGTGGACCTGATCGAGGTGTCCCTGTCCGGGACCGGCGCGCTCGATGTCATCGCGCGGGCGCGTGCGGCGCTCGGGCCTTCGGCGCCGCTGGGCGCGGGCACGGTGCTGAGCGCCGCCGACGCCCGTGCCGCGGCGCGTGCCGGTGCGGACTTCGTCGTCACGCCCGGGATCGGCAACGGGGTGGCCGAGGCGCGCGCCCTCGGACTCCCGGTCCTCGCCGGGGTGTTGACGCCGACCGAGGTGATGGCCGCCGCGGACGCGGGCGCGGTGGGCGCGAAGCTCTTTCCGGCCGCCCAGGCGGGCGGTCCGGATGCTCTCCGGGCGCTGCGTGCACCGTTCCCCGACATTCCGTTCGTTCCCGTCGGCGGCATCGGACCCGGCACCGCCGCCGCATATCTCGCCGCCGGTGCGACCGCGGTCGGTGTCGGATCGCCGCTGATCGGCGACGCGGCCGACGGCGGTGATCTCGATGCCCTGCGCATTCGGGCGCGGGAGCTGCGGGCAGCCGTCGAGGAGGGCGCCGAGTGACCGCCGCCGGAACGGACGACGTCCGTACGTGTGCGACCGATCGGCTCGAACTGGGCGAGGGCCCGCGGTGGACGGCCGGACGCCTCGTCCTGACCGACATCCTCAGCGGGCGCCTGTTGACCGTACGGGACGGGCCGGCCGGCGCCGCCGCACCGCTGGCCGAACTGGCCAGGCTGCAGGTGCCGTTGGGCGCCGTCGCCCCCGTGGAGGGCACCCACGGGCGGTGGATCGCCGCCGCGGGCACGGGCGTCTGTCTCCTGGATCCCGGCCGGGACCCGCGGTGGCTGCCGACGCCTCACGAGGACGCCCCGGCGAGCGTGCGGATGAATGACGGTGCCGCCGACCCGGCGGGCCGCTTCTGGGCCGGCTTGATGCGCTACGACGCGGCACCCGGCGGCGGCGCCCTGCTCCGCGTGGATCCCGACGGATCCGTGCACCGCGTCCTCGAGGGCCTCACCGTGCCCAACGGCCCGGTCTTCGACGCCGAGGGCCGCACGATGTATCTGGCCGACAGCGCCCGGGGGTTGATCCTGCGCCACCGGATCGATCCGCGTACCGGAGATCCCGGCCCGTCCGACGTCTTCGCGACCGTGGACGCCGGCAGTCCCGACGGGATGGCCGTGG
Organism: Streptomyces triticagri; assembly: GCF_003429565.1. GTDB lineage: Bacteria > Actinomycetota > Actinomycetes > Streptomycetales > Streptomycetaceae > Streptomyces > Streptomyces triticagri. The sequence continues at coordinate 93,682 of NZ_QUAK01000234.1, read as the reverse complement.
ACCGGGACGGGGCGGTGTGGAGTGCCGTGTGGGGCGGTGGCGTACTCCACCGCCGTCTGCCGGACGGAACACTCGACCGGATCGTACGGGTGCCCGTCGCCCAGCCGGCCGGGCTGTGCCTCGGCGGCCCCGACGGACGCACCTTGTACGTCACCAGTGCCCGGATCGGCCTCACGGCTCCGGGCCCACTGGACGGTGCGCTGCTCGCGCTGCGCGTCGACGTACCGGGGCCGCCGGCGCACCCCTACCGCGGCGGCGAGCCGTGACGGGCGGCGTTCACCTGGCGTGCCTCGGCGAGTCGATGGTCTCGCTCGCTCCCACGCCCGCCGGCCCCCTGGCCGCAGCGGACACCCTGGCGGTCCGGGTGGCCGGCGCCGAGTCCAACGTCGCCTGCTACGCGGCCGCGTACGGAGTGCCGACCCGCTGGGTGTCGGCCGTGGGGGACGATCCCTTCGGGGCCCGGGTACGGGAAGCGGTCGCGGCCCACGGCGTGGAGGTGCAGGGCGTACGGGTCGATCCGGACCGGCCGACGGGGCTGATGGTGAAGGACCCGGCGCCGGAGAGGACCAGGGTCCGCTACCACCGGACGGGATCCGCCGCGTCGGCCATGGGCCCCGAGGCACTGGACCGGGCCTGGCCGGCGGAGGTGCTGCACCTCAGCGGCATCACACCGGCCCTGTCGGCGAGTTGTCGCGAGCTGGTGGAGTGCGCGCTGCGGCCCGACCGGCCGGGCCTGGTGAGTTTCGACGTGAACCACCGGCCCGCGCTGTGGCCGGGTCGGCGTCCTGCGGAGCTGCTGCGGTCGCTCGCCGACCGGGCCGACCTGGTGTTCGTGGGCCTGGACGAGGCACAGGCGCTGTGGGGCGCCGGTGTCCGTACCGCGCACGACGTGCGTGCGCTGCTGCCCTCGCCACGCATCCTCGTGGTCAAGGACGGGGCACGGGAGGTGACGGCGTTCCAGGGCGGGGAGGCCGTGGTGGTGCCCGCGCTGCGCGTCGCCGTCGTGGAGCCGGTGGGTGCCGGCGATGCGTTCGCCGCGGGGTTCCTGAGCGGCCGGCATCAGGGCCTGCCACTCCAACAGGCCCTGCGCCTGGGCCACTTGACCGCCGCATCGGCACTGCGGGTGACCGGCGACCTCGGCCCGCTGGTGGCCGAGGCCGAGCGTGGCCGGCTGCTCGCAGCGGACGAGGGGACGTGGGCACGGGCCGTACTGGACTGAGGGATCGGCGCACGCGCCGACGAGCACACCGGACCGGGGGCGGGCGACCGTCCCCGGTCCGGCATGCCCGCGTGCGCGGCATGTGCGAGCGCCCGCCTCCCTCGGCCTCACCCGAGCGACTTTTACTTAATTAGTAATTGTTATTGACAGCGGCCGGACCCTGCGACAACAGTCGTCGCGAGCGCTGCCGTTCGGACACATCCTGGAGACCGCAGCGCCCTCCCGGTTGTCAGCACCTCGTCAGGAGAGCTCTGTGACTTCACCCCACGCAGCGACGGTCGGGCCCGCGCTGCTCACCGCGGCGCTGCTGTCCGCGACCCTGCCGGCCGCACCGGCGTCGGCCGCCGACTCCCCGTCCCACACGGCCACTTCGGCCACTTCGGCCACCAGGAGCGCATCGGAGGAACGCCCGCTCGCCCCCACCCCGTACATGGGCTGGAACACGTACTTCGCCGTCGGTCAGCCCACCGAGGAGACCGTCAAGGACGTCGCCGACCACCTGGTGAGCAGCGGTCTCAAGAAGAGCGGGTACGACATCGTCTGGCTGGACGGCGGCTGGCAGGCCGACACTCCGCGCGATGCGCAGGGCCGCCTGGTCGCGCATCCGGACCGCTTCCCGTCCGGCATCCCGGCGTTGGTCGACTATCTGCACAAGCGCGGCCTGAAGGCCGGCATCTACACGGACGCGGGGACCTACGACGGCGGCGAGACCTGCGGCCTCGGCAGCAGGGGCCACTACGACCAGGACGCCCGGCAGTTCGCGGGCTGGAAGTTCGACGCGATCAAGGTCGACTTCCTGTGCGGCATCACCGAGAAGGCCGACCCCGAGCCCGCCTTTAAGGAGTTCAGCGAGGCCGTACGGAAGGCCGGCCGGCCGATGATCCTCAATCTGTGCAACCCGCTCACGGACGACTGGGGCATCCCGCACACGCCCGCCCAGGACGCGAAGAACAACTACCGCTTCGGCCCGCGGTACGGCGACTCCTGGCGTACCGGCACCGATGTCGCCTTCGGCACGCCCTCCGAGAACCAGTGGCCCAACATCCTGCGGAACCTGGACGCCAACATGGCGCACCCCGAGGCCCAGAGCCCCGGCCGCTACAACGACCCGGACTACCTCATCCCGATGCGCAGAATGGAGGACGGCTCGCGCGAGCTGACCGAGGAGGAGTCCACCACCCAGCTGGTGATGTGGTCGGTGATGGCGTCGCCGCTGGTGATCGGCGCCGATCCGCGCACCCTGCCGCAGAGCATGATCGACACCCTGCGCAATCCGGAGATCCTCGGCGTCGACCAGGACCCGCTGGCGATCCAGGGCGCCAAGGTGGCCTCGGACGACACCGGTGACGTGTACAGCAAGGTGCTGCAGGGCACGGGCAAGCGGGCCGTGGTGCTGCTCAACCGCTCCGACGACGACGCCGAGCGCACCGTCCGCTTCTCCGACGCGGGCCTCGACGGGCCGGTCCGGGTGCGTGACCTGCGCGCCCGTGCGGACAAGGGCACACATCGCGACACGTACACGGTGCGGGTGCCCGCGCACGGCACGGCGTTCCTGAAGCTGAGCGGCGAGGATTCCGCGCCCGGCACCGCACTCGGCGCGCGCTCCTCGCAGGACCCCGCAGCGGTGCGTACGGCGGACGGCCGGACGGACCTCTTCGTACGGGACAAGGCCGGCTCTGTGCGGCGGCACACGGTGCGGGACGGGCAGCGGGCCGGCGACGGCGAGAGCCTGGGTACGCCGCCGGGCGGCCGCGTGACCGGTCGCCCTGCCGCGCGTGCCACCCGGGACGGCGACGTCGAAGTGTATGTCCGCGCGGCGGACGGCCGCGGCTATCGCAAGGTACTGAGCGGCGACCGCCAGGGCGCGTGGCAGCGCGTCGACGACCGCAGACTGGGCTCGGCGCTCGCCGCCGCGGGCACGGGCACGGGCGGTCAGGACACCACCGTCGTCGCCCGCGGCACCGACGGTGACCTGCTCGCGAAGTCCGGCCCCGACGCCAACTGGACCGACCTCGGCACTCCGGAAGGACACGGCCTGTACGACGACCCGGCCGCCGTCGCCGATGCGCAGGGGCGGGTCCATGTGGTGGTACGCGGTACGGACAGTGCGCTGTGGACCCGGGTGAAGGACGCGAACGGCAGCTGGTCGCAGTGGAGTTCGCTCGGCGGCTCGGTGGGCGGCAGCCCCTCGCTGGCGCTCGACGGGGACACCGTACGGCTGTACGCACGGGCCGGTGACTACACCGTGTGGCAGCGCTCCCTGCCCGGCACGTCCGACGGTGACGGCACCGAGTGGACGGACTGGAGCAAGCGCGCCGACTTCCCCAGTGCGGCGACCCAGGGCTCCCTCGCGGCCGCCGGAGGCGACGACGTGTCCCTCGTCGCGGCCTACCGCGGCGTGGGCGACCGGCTCCGACTGACCGCGCTCTCCGACTAGTTCACGCCTCGGCGGACCGGCCGCGCCCCCGGTTCACCGCTCGACCGGTCCGCCGGGGCCTCCTCAGGAGTCACTTCATGGCCACCTCTCTCCCAAGTCGCCGCCGGTTCCTGACCGGCGCCGGCGCCGCCGGTCTCTCGGCGATGCTCAGCGGCTGCGTCACCTCCGTCCGCTCCGGTGGCGGTACGGCCGGCGGCGCGGTCACCCTGCAGTCCAACCTCTCGTCCCCGCAGGCGAAGAGCGCGCTGCAGACCGTCGTCGACGCCTTCAACTCCCGTGGCGGCAGCCGCGTTTCGCTCAACACCATCGCCTCGGAGACCTTCCGCACCCAGCTCCCGACCTACCTCACCTCGGCCAACCCGCCCGATCTGTACACCTGGTACCCGGGTTCGGTCGCCGACGCCTACGCCAAGCGCGATCTCCTGCTCGACCTGGACGACCTGTGGAAGGGTCCGGACCTCTCCCGCTACAGCGCCGCTCTGAAGCGCCTCTGCTCGACCCGCTCGGGAACCAAGGTGTTCGTCCCCACCACGTACTACTGGTGGGCGTTCTTCTACCGGAAGTCCCAGTTCGAGAAGTGGGGTGTGAGCCCGCCGGAGACCTGGGACGAGTTCCTGGATCTGTGCGACAAGCTCAAGGGCAAGAAGGTCGAGCCGATCGGCATGGGCGCCGGCGGCAACACCGCCTGGATCTCGTCCTCCTGGTTCGACTACCTCAACATCCGGATCAACGGCCCGCAGTACCACCGCGACCTGCTCGCCGGCCGGCACCGCTTCGACGACCCCGAGGTGCGGCGGGTCTTCGACCGCTGGGACGAGGCGCGACCCTTCCTCGACTCCAAGAGCACGGCGCTGCCCTTCCAGGACGCCACCACCGAACTCCTGCAGGGCCGTACGGGAATGATGCTGATCGGCACCTTCTTCGCCGACGCCGTGCCCAAGGGCGGGCTCGACGACATCGACTTCTTCCGCTTCCCCGCCATCGACCCCGAGGTGCCGATGGCCGAAGAGGCCCCCACCGACGGCTACTTCGCCAGCGCCCGCAGCCGGCGCACCCGGCAGACGAAGGAGCTGCTCGGCTATCTGGCCACCGCCGAGGCGCAGGAGCTCTACCTCAAGGGCTCGTCCGGGACCGCGCTGCCCACCCATCCCGACGCCAAGGACAGCGGCACCGCCCTGGTGAAGAAGGGGCGCGCCCTGATCGAGGGCGCCGACGAGGTCACCCAGTTCTTCAACCGCGACTCGAGCGACGAACTGGCGCCGACCGCCGACACCGCACTGATCCGCTACCTGGCCGAGCCGGAGAAGATCGGCTCGATCCTCACGACCTGGCAGCGGGACGCCGAGAAGATCTGGGGCAAGTGACATGGCCGTCCTCGAAGAAGCTCCACCCGTCCCCGCGTCCCGGCCACCGCGCACCCGGCGCCGCCGCGGCGCGGCCACCCGGGTGCACCCTGTCGTCGTCACCTTCGTACTGCTTCCGCTGCTCATCGAGGGCTTCTGGGTGTTCTGGCCCGCCCTCCAGGGCTTCTATCTCTCGGTGACCGACTGGGACGGCATCTCGGCCGCCCAGTTCGTCGGCCTGGACAACTTCCGGGAGATGTTCGGCGACCAGGTCTTCCGGGACGCGGCCGTCAACACCGCGCTGTGGCTGCTCCTGTTCGGCGGCCTGTCCGCGCTGCTCGGTCTCGGCGCCGCGCTGCTGCTGCAGCAGGAACGCCGCGGCGTCGGCTTCTACCGGGCGGCCCTGTTCCTGCCGGTGGTCTTCTCGCTCGTCGCCACCGCCCTGGTGTGGCAGGCGATGTACCAGCCGGACGGGCTGATCAACAACGTCCTCGAAGGGGTCGGTCTGGACGGGCTCACCCGCTCCTGGCTCGCCGACCGCGACACCGCCCTGTACGCCGTCCTCGTACCCGCCCTGTGGCGTCAGGTCGGCTATGTGATGGTGCTCTATCTCGCCGGGCTCAAGGGCATCGATCCGATGCTGCACGAGGCGGCCAAGGTCGACGGCGCCACACCCTGGCAGCGTTTCCGCCATGTGACGCTGCCTCAACTCCGCAGTGTCAACGCGGTGGTGCTCTCGGTCATCGTGATCGACTCGCTGCGCTCCTTCGACGTGGTCTGGGCGCTCACCCAGGGCGGCCCGTACCACTCCTCCGAGCTCCTGAGCACGTACATGTACTCCACCGCCTTCGAGTCCCTGCGCCTCGGTTACGGGTCCGCCCTGTCCGTCGTCATCTTCGTGCTGGCCTTCGGCGTCATCGCCTCCTACCTCGTCCGCGCCTTCCGGGAGGCAGACTGATGCGCACCACCACACCACCCGCACCGACCACCCAGGCCACCCAGGCCACCCAGGCCACCAACAGCCGCGCCCTGCACCGGCGTCGGGCCGCCACCGTCGGATTCCACGCCGGCGCGGGACTGCTCTCGGTGCTGTGGCTGATCCCGATCGCGCTCGTCCTCGTCACCGCCGTCCGCTCCTTCGACGACATCGCGGCCAACGGCCTCGGCGCACTGCCCCATTCGTTCACCCTGGACGGCTTCTCCCAGGCGTGGACGGACGGCGGCCAGCAGCGCGCCCTGGTCAACAGCCTCCTGGTGACCGTCCCCACGGTGCTGCTCTCCCTGCTGCTCGCCTCCATGGCGGCCTTCGCGCTCAGCCGCTACGACCTGCCCGGTCGCCGGACGCTGCTCCTGGTGATGCTCGGCGGCAATCTGCTGCCGCCGCAGATCCTGCTCATCCCGGTCTCGAAGATGGCCGAACTCTTCGCCCTCCACGACACGTTGTGGGCGCTGATCGGTGTGCAGGTCGGCTTCGGCATCGGCTTCTTCGTGTTCGTCCTGCACGGGTTCATGCGGGCGATCCCCGCCGAGGTGCAGCAGGCCGCGGTGATCGACGGTGCGGGCCCGGCGCAGATCTACTGGCGCATCGTCCTGCCGCTGTCCCGGCCGGCGCTCGCCGCACTCGGCGCCCTGTCGTTCACCTGGATCTTCAACGACCTGCTGTGGGCGATCACCGTCCTGCGCACCGAGACCCGGATGCCGATCACCGCCTCGCTGCTCGGACTTCAGGGCCAGTACGTCTCACAGTGGAACGTGATCGCCGCGGGATCCGTGATCGCCGCCGCGCCCACCGTCCTGGTCTTCCTCCGCTTCCAGCGCCACTTCGTGGCGGGCCTCAACCTAGGAGCAGTCAAGTGAGCACCACCCCCCGCGCGACGCCCGGCGAGCAGGACCGCTGGCTGCTGCGCACCGAGAACACCGTGTACGCCGTGACCCTCGGCGGCGACGGGGCGGGCGACGGGCCCGGCGCCGGTGTCTGGCCCGAGCTGTCCGCCTGGGGGCCGCACGGCGCGGAGGACGGTCCTTCCCCGCTGGAGTGGTCGCGCAGAACGCACTTCATCACCCCCGCCGACACCGCCCGGGCCGAGTACATCCCGTACGGTCTGCGCCCGTTCACCCGCGGCGAGCTCATCGCCGCCGCCCCGGGCCGGGAGCGCGGAGTGTGGTGGCGCTTCGCCGGCGCGGCGCAGGACGGGCCGACATCGCTCGCCCTCACCTTCCACGACGATGTGCCCGGCCTGCGCGTCGTCCTGCACTACGCCACCGTCCCCGGCACCGACATCGTGCAGCGCTGGACGGACCTCACCGCCACCGGCACCTCCGCGGTACGCCTCGAACGGCTCGACTCGGGAGCCGTGAACATCCCCGTCGGCGAGGCCGGGGCACGCCTCACCCATCTGACCGGCCAGTGGTCCCAGGAGTTCCAGCGCACCACGACCCGGCTGCGGCGCGGCCGTCTGGAGACCGGCAGCACCCAGGGCACCCCCGGTCACGCCCACGCTCCCTGGATGGCCGTGCAGGACGCGGGCCTGCCGGCCGAGGGCGACACCCCCACGTACGGCATCGCCCTGGAGTGGCCGGGCAACTGGCACATGACCGCCGAGGCCGAACCCGGTGGCACGGTGCGGGTCGGCGCCGGCCGCGTCCCGCACGAGTCCGCGCTCGTCCTGCACCCCGGGCGGACCCTCACCACTCCCCGCCTCGCCTGTGCGTTCAGCCCGGACGGTCTGGACGGACTCGCCCGGGTGTGGCACCGCTACGAACGCCGGCTCGCCGGGGATCGTCTGGACCGTCCCCGCAAGGTCCTCTACAACTCCTGGGAGGCCACGTCGTTCGCCGTGGAGGCCGACGGACAGCTCGAACTCGCCCGCAGGGCAGCCGAGATGGGCGTGGAGCTCTTCGTCGTGGACGACGGCTGGTTCACCGGCCGCCACGACGACACCGGCGGCCTCGGCGACTGGACGCCCGACCCCGCCGCCTTCCCGCAGGGCTTCGACCGCTTCGTGGACGACGTACGCGGTCTCGGTCTGGACTTCGGCCTGTGGGTCGAGCCCGAGGCGGTCAGCCCCGGGTCGGAGCTCCACCGGGCCCGTCCGGACTGGGTGTACCGCCTCGAGGGGCGCCCCTCGCGCCTGGTCCGCAATCAACTCCTGCTCGACCTGGGGCTGCCCGAAGTGCAGGAGTACGTCCTCGAGACCCTCGACCGGCTGCTCGGCCGGCACGCCGTCTCGTACCTGAAGTGGGACATGAACCGCCCGCCGACCGAGCGAGGGCGGCCGGGAGCGGACCCGGAGTCGACGGACCTGGACGCCGAGCACGTCGCCGGCTATCTGCGCGTCCTCGACCATCTGCGCTCCGCGCACCCGCACGTCACGGTCGAGGGCTGCGCGGGCGGTGGCGGCCGCGTCGACCATGCCACCCTGGCCCGCACCGACGTGGTCTGGCCCAGCGACAACACCGCGCCCCTGGACCGGCTCTCGATCCAGTACGGCTATCTGCACGCCCACGCACCGCACACCATGAGCTCCTGGGTCACCGACTCCCCCGGGCTCTTCGACCCCCGGCCGCGCTCCCTCGCCTTCCGCTTCGTCAATGCGATGTCGGGCGTCCTCGGGATCGGCGCGGACATCGGTGCCTGGCCGGCGGACCGGCGCAAGGAGGCGGCCCGCTGGATCGCCCGCTACAAGGACATCCGCGGCCTCGTCCACCACGGTGAGACACATCTGCTGGGGACGCCGTCCGACGCGACCTGCGGAGTGCAGTTCACCGCAGGCGACGGCTCCCGTCTCGCGGTGACCGCACTCAACACCGGTCGCCTGGACGGCAGTCCACTCGTCCCGGGGTGCGCCGCGCGGCTGCGCCTGCGCGGCCTGGACACCGCCGCACGCTACCGCGACGAGCACTCCGGTGCGGAGTACGGCGGGGCGTACCTGGCGCACTCCGGGCTGCCGTTCCAGTGGAGTGCGGAGCACGATGCCGAGCTGCGGGTCCTGACCCGGCTCTGAGCCGGGGCCGTCAGCTGCCGGTGCGGGGGCGGTGGGCGCGGATGTCGACGGGGCGGCCGTCCGGGTCGTGGGCCGTCATCGTCCACTGGGCGGGCAGGGTCACGATCGGATCGACCCGGTGTCCGGCGGCCAGGATCCGCTCGCGCATCTCCTCCAGTTCCGCGAGCGAGCCCACGCGCAGACCCCAGCCGGCCTGCCCCAGCGGGTCCAGGTCGGTCCGGGGCGCGGCGGTCATCCCGACCAGCATCAGGTGGTCGTTCCCGCCGACGTCGAGGGCGGCGATCCGCGGGCCGGTCGCGGTCGCCGCGCGCTCGAAGGCGAAGCCGGCTCCGAGCACCTGCGTGTAGTACGACAGGAGCCGGTCGAGGTCCGTCGTGGGCAGGGTGAGGTGGTTGATTCCCAGCAGCGGGGGCGGAGTCGCTCCGCGCCTGTCGGGATCCTGCGGCTCCCGACCGCTGCCGGGCGACTGCAGACCCCACGTCTGCAGGACATACGGCCTGCCCTTCTCCTCGCCCTCGATCAGCGGCACGTCGAGCAGCGTGAATCCCGCCTTCGCGGCCACCGCGGCGCTCGCCGTGTTCTCCGCCTCGAGCTCCAGGATCACCTGCTCCACGCGGAGCTGCTCGAAGGCGTACGCGGCCATCACCCGCACCGCCCGCGCGGCAAGACCCTGACCGCGGTGCGCGGGACCGATGGCGTACCCGATCTCGGTGCCCTCGGGGGCACACCGCAGCATCACCTCACCGAGCGGTGCACCGCCGTCGACGGTGACGGCGAGCAGCATGGCCGTGCCCTCGGCCCGCAGTTCCCGGTCACGGACCAGGCGTGCGCGGGCCGCGGCGGCGTCGAAGGGGGACACGATCGGTGTCCAGTGGGCGATGTCGGGATGGTCGAAGAGGCCCGGCATCGCGGCCAGATCGGCCTCCGTCCAGTCCCGCAGGACCAGGCCCTCGCCGGTCAGTTCGACCCGCGCGGGAAACGGTGTCGCGGTGCTGCTCATGCGCCGGATCCTCCCTGATCTGTGGAACAGGCAGCCTATGCGGCAGGAGGCCGGACCGCCGCTCCGTTTTCTCCGCGGTCCGGGTCGCCCTCCCCGGACCGGACCGCAGCGCCCGAAGTGCCCGCGATCGCGTGGGAAGTCTGCCCGGACCGGGCGCCGCGTGCCCGAGTGCCGCCCGCAAGTCTCATGATCACCTCGGCTGTGTCATCACCTCGTAACCGCCCTTCCCCCGGCGTCGACCGGTCGGACACGATGTCGGTCGACCAAGCACAACTCCGGCCGGGTCCCGCACCCGGCCGCTTTCGTACGTCCACGGGGAGCCACGGCATGCTTCGCAGCCACCGCCGCAAGACCGTCCTGACCGCCGCCGCTCTGGTGGCGACCACCGCGCTGCTGACGTCCTGTCAGGGAGGCGACTCCGACGGCAGGAAGTCGCACGGCTCCGGGTCGTCGGGCTCACGCTCGGACGCGAAGGGGAAGGCCGACGACTCCGACTCGGGTGACACGGGTGCCTCGGCCGGCAAGGACGGAGGCGACGGCAAAGAGGCGCACACCGGCGGCGGGGCCGCGTCGGGCGGCAAGGCAGTGACCGGCACCTGGTTCGGGAACGTCACCTATCTGGCCCCCGGCAAGTACACCGTCTCCGATCTCAAGGACACCCAGCAGGCGTTCGTCACCTCCACCGACACCGACATCGAGGGCGCGGGCAAGATCTGCGGCGATGCGGACGGTCAGGCCGCGACTCCCTGCACCGAGGCCCAGCTGGAGGCGGCCGCGAAGGACGGTGTGAGCGCCACCGTCAAGCTCAGGAACGGCATCGCCGTGAGCATCGTCGAGGACCACGCGAGCAGCGGCGGCAGCGACAAGCCCTCCGGCAGCTGGTCCGGGAAGCTCGGCCATCTGGCCCCGGGCAAGTACACGGTCGCGGACCAGCAGGGCAAGGAGCGCGCGTTCTTCACCTCGACCGACACCACCATCAACGGCTCCGGTCTGATCTGCGGCGACGCGGAGAGCCCGAACACGCCCTGCACCGAGGACCAGCTCACGGCGGCGGCGAAGAACGGCGTCGACGTGGTCGTACAGGTCAAGGACGGCATCGCGGACGTCATCGACGAGAACCACAACTGACCGGACCACAGCCGAGCAGAGGGAGACCGATGGATCCGCGCACCCCCGACCGCAGCGCCGGAGCGACCACCGAATTCGAGCGGGACGTCGTCCAGTTGTTCCTCGAGGCGATGAACAGGGCCGCCAAGGAGGAGCGTACGGACGTCGGCACGGAGAGCGTCCTGAGCGCCCTGGTGTCCGGGGATTCGGCCGCCGGTTCCGCGATCGCCCCCGGGATCAAGGCCTCCGGCTCTCTCGGCGGTTCGATCGGGGCCCGTGGCACCTCGGTCTGGATCAGCGCCGACGCGGGCGACGGAGCGGTGGAGGCCCCGCAGGACGGGCGGGAGATCGACGCCTTCTGGCGGGAGGTGCGTCAGGAGCAGGCGAAGCGGCTGCGCTGGAGGAACCGCAGGAAGGACGAGGTGGCGGCCGCCGTCGAACTCCCGCCGCTGACCGGCGCGTTGCGGGCCTGCCTGCGCAGGTCGCTCGAGACGGCACGGCAGCGGGGTGCCCTGTCGGTGCGCGTCGGCGATGTGGCGTACGCCCTGCTCGCGCTGCCCGACACCCGGGCGCGGGAAGCCATGACGGTGGAGAAGCTGGACATCTCCGCCGCGTGTGCCGCGCTGCAGCGGTCACTCGGGGAGGACCCGGCGCCTGAGCCCGGTTCGGTCCTGATGCTGCGCACGGCCGGCACGTTCGGCAGGAGCGGCAATCCGCTGACGCGGAAGTTCACCGCCTGGGTCTTCGGGGGCGGCGCCGGCTTCGGCTCCGCGGTGGTGAGCGCGGTGCGTGCGGAGGCCCTGCGGGGAACGGTACGGCGCGGGGCGGCGGAGCAGCAGCCCGTCGACGTGCTCCTCGGCATCCTGGCCCTGGACCGCGCGCTGACCGTCGCGGGCCGTGAGCTCCCGGGCCGGCTGGCGGCAGACAGCCGCGGGGCGGAACTACTGCGCCGGCACGGCGCCCGACAGGACGCGCTCGCCCGTGTGCTGAGCGACTCGGCGAGTTCGGCCGCCGGCGCCGGGGACCCCGGGGAGGTCGAGAGCGCCGCACCGTTCGAACGCAGGCTCCTGCATGTCACCCAGTTCACCGCCTCCGCCCAGGGTGCACCGACGGTCGGCACGACCCATCTGCTGGCCGCGCTCCTCGACAAGGCCGGTACGGACGAGACGTCCGCGGCGGAGGTCGAGCGGGTCCTGACCGAGTGCGGGGCGGACGTCGCCGCACTGCGGGCTGAGCCGACGCTCCGGGTCCCGAAGGACGCGGCGGGAGCGGCCTGAGCGGGCCGCCCGAGCTCCCCGACCTGGACCCGCTGCTTCCGCACCGGTCCTGACCTTGGCAGACTTCGCGCGTCCCATCGGCAACACGCGCATCTTTGTGAGGTCTTCAGCATGCCCGAACTCAATCGGCGCCGCTTCCTGCAGATAACGGGAGCAACCGCAGGTTTTGCCGCCCTGTCCAGCAGCATCGACCGGGCGGCCGCGATACCCGCGGCGCGCCGTACCGGTTCCCTGAAGGACGTCGAGCACATCGTCGTCCTGATGCAGGAGAACCGCTCCTTCGACCAGTACTTCGGCGCGATGAGGGGCGTACGCGGCCACGGCGACCCGCGTCCCGTGACTCTCCCGAGCGGCAAGTCCGTCTTCCACCAGCCCAAGGAGCCGGGCTCCGACACCGAGGTGCTGCCCTACCGGGCGGACGACGAGGACCTCGGCATGAAGTTCCTCGCAGGCCTCGACCACAGCTGGAACGGCAGCCACCAGGCGCTCAACGACGGCGCGTACGACGGCTGGATCGCCGCCAAGTCCGAGGAGACGATGGCGTACATGACGCGGGAGGACATCCCGTTCTTCTACGCCCTCGCGGACAAGTTCACCGTGTGCGACGCCTACCACTGCTCGTACATCGGCAACACCGAGCCCAACCGCTACTACATGTGGACGGGCTACCAGGGCGGCGACCCGTCCGGAATCGGCGGGCAGGTCGTCTCCGGGGACAAGCCGGGCAACGAGGGCATCAGTTATCCCGAGCGCCTCGAGGAGGCCGGGATCTCCTGGAAGTACTACCAGGACATCGGCAACGGCCTGAACGCCGAGGGCGAGTGGGGCTGGACCGAGGACGCGTACATCGGCTGCTACGGCTGCAACACGCTGCTGTACAACGAGACCTTCCGCAAGGCGAAGCCGGGCGAGCCGCTCTACGAGAAGTCGCGGCGCGGTACCGAGATCAAGAAGGGCGGGGAGCTGCTCGACGACCTGCGCGCCGACGTCGCCGCGGGCGAGCTGCCGCAGATCTCGTACATCACCGCGCCCGAGGCGTTCGACGAGCACCCCAACTGGCCCACGAACTACGGCGCCTGGTACATCGCGCAGGTCCTCGACGTGCTGACCTCCAATCCGGAGGTGTGGAGCCGGACGGCCCTGTTCATCACCTACGACGAGAACGACGGCTACTTCGACCACGTCGTGCCGCCGTATGTGCCGGCCTCCAAGGACCAGGGCGCCGCGACGATGGACACCGCGGCCGACTACTACGCGGGCGACGCCGACAACCAGGCCGGCCCCTACGGCCTGGGCCCGCGGGTGCCGATGCTCGTCGTCTCGCCGTGGTCGACGGGCGGCTACGTCTGCTCGGAGACCTTCGACCACACCTCGATCATCCGCTTCATGGAGCAGCGCTTCGGCGTCCACGAGCCGCAGATCTCACCGTGGCGCCGCGCCGTCTGCGGCGACCTGACCTCCGCCTTCGACTTCTCCCTCAAGGACACCGACCGGCCCGAGCTCCCGGACGTGGACGACTACGAGCCGACCGACAACGAACGCCATGACTCCTACGTCCCGGTGCGCCCCGACACCCCGCAGTCGCTGAAGCAGGAGAAGGGCTCCCGCCGCACTCGCCCGCTGCCGTACGCCCCGCTGGCCGACAGCGCGACGGACGCCGGGACGGGTGCGGTGACGCTGACCTTCGGCGGCGGCCGGAAGTCCGGTGCCCACTTCCATGTCACATCGGGCAACCGCACGGACGGCCCCTGGGTGTACTCCACGGAAGCCGGCAAGACGCTCTCGGACACCTGGTCGACGGCGTCCACCGACGGCGCGTACGACCTCACCGTGCACGGCCCCAACGGCTTTCTGCGCACCTTCCGGGGCACGGCGACGGCCCCGGGGCCCGAGGTCACCGCGCGGCATCTGTCGCGCAGCGGCGGCATCGAGCTGACGGTCACCAACTCCGGCGAGTCCAAGGTGACGCTGCACCTGACCAACGGTTACGGCGGCCGCAGCGAGAAGCTCACGGTGCGTCCTGGCGCGAAGCTGACGCACACGATCGGCCTCGCCCGTTCCAAGCGCTGGTACGACCTGAGGATCCTCGCCGAGGGCGACAGCACGTATCTGCGCCGGCTGGCCGGCCACGTCGAGACCGGCAGGCCCGGCGTCAGCGACCCGGCCATCGCGACGGCCTGAGGGCCGCGGCACCTCTGGGAGCGGGCGGGCGGCACCTGACTGCCGCCCGCTCCCGGCGACGCTGTTAGTCCCGGCTGCCCTTGTCGAAGCGGAATCCGTTGCGCACGTCCGCGAAGACCTTCTTGTGCCGGTTCCAGTCCGCACTCGGTGCCGAGAGGTAGATGGCGTACTCCGTCTTGCCCGGCTCCCCGAACCCGAGGTCCTGGGCGCGGAACTGGCGGGCGCGGCCCTGCCAGGTGAACTCCCATATCGCGGCGGGCATGCCCCGGTAGGCCGTGCTCTGCATCCGGATCTGCCGGTATCCGGGCAGTTTGCCCTCCTCGATCGATCTGGCCTCGTCGTCCTTCCAGCGCTGCAGCGGGTCGGTGCTCGCCAGGTCGACGGTCGCGACGCGCAGGCTGACCAGGCCGGCCGGGTCGATGTAGGCCACGCCCTCGTTGTCCTCCGGGAGGTCCTTGCGGGTCCAGCCTTCGGGTACGGGGAAGGAGACGCCGAACTGCTTCTCGTGTACGAGGCGGTAGCCCTGCGGCACCGGGGACGGCTCGGCCGTGGGGGTGCGTTCGGCGCTCCTGGTCGGCTCGGGGCCGCCCTGGGGCGGTGAGTCCTTGTCGTCGCCCCGGCCCTGCATCAGGAGGAACGTGCCGCCGACCGCGAGTGCCACCGCGACGGTGGTGACGGCCGCCCACAGGACCACCCGGCGGCCGCGCCCGCGTCCGCCGCCGGGCCCACCAGGGGTGGGAGTGCCCGGCGCTTGCGCCATGGGGGCCGTCGGGGCGGTGCGCGCGGGATCCGGAGGGAGGTGACGTACGGTCTGAACGGCCGTCGTGGACGTCAACTCCCGCAGCCGCTCCTCGACTTGTGCCGCCGATGGCCGCTCGGCCGGGTCCTTGGCGAGCAGTTCGTCGATCAGCGGGGCCAGCGCCTGCGCATCGGCCGGAGGCTCGACGGCGTCGAAGGCGATCGCGTACGCCGTCTCGAACGGGGTGTTCCGGCGGAACGGCGGATACCCCTGCACCGCCTGGTACAGGGTGGCGCCCAGGGCCCACAGGTCCGACGCCGGTGCGGGGTCGCCGCCGCGGAGGCGTTCCGGGGCCAGGAAGTCGATGGACCCGACCAGTTCTCCGGTGCGGGTGAGGGTCGAGGTGTCGGCGACGACGGCGATGCCGAAGTCCGTGAGGACCACGCGTCCGTCGGCGCCGAGGAGCACATTGCCCGGCTTCACATCGCGGTGGAGGACTTCGGCGCCGTGTGCCGCCCGCAGCGCCGCGACCATCCCGGCGCCGACTCTCGCTGCCTCAGGGGCAGTCAGCGGCCCGTTCTTCTTCAGGATCTCGTCCAGCGCGGATCCCCGGACATGCTCCATGATGATGCAGGGCAGCCCGTCGTCGTCCACGACATCGTGCACCACCACGACGTTGGGGTGCGTGATGCGGGCAGCGCTGCGGGCCTCGCGCCGGGTGCGCTCGAAGAGCCTGGCCCGCTCGGTGTCCTCCAGACTCCCCGGCAGATGCAGCTTCTTGACCGCGACGTGCCGGCCGAGCACCTCGTCCTCGGCCTGCCAGACGGTCCCCATGCCGCCGCGCCCGATCCTCTCCATCAGGCGATATCGCCCGGCTATCAAACGCCCGGGCTCGTCGACCCCCGTGCCGTCCCACACTTCGCGCTCCTCACACTGCGCCCGTGCCGGCCGTTCCGCGCCCGTACCCGCGGACGGCCCCTGTCGTGGCCCGGCCACGATATCGGCCGGGCCACGAGGCGCTTCAGGCCGTGGTGCGTACCGGCGGACGGGCGCCGCCGCGCGCCCGGCTCGGTGATCAGCGGCGCAGCGAGAGTTCGCCCTGGGGCTTGTAGGCGGAGCCGCTGAGCAGCGGCACATTCCCGTACCCGCTGTCGGGCGCCTGCACATAGTCCAGGAACTCCCGGTCCCGGTTCTCGTTGTAGACCAACGCGCCGGACCTCAGCTTCGGTTCGATGAGCCTGAGGACGTCGAGCGAGACGATCGGCTCCCAGCCGTCGATGAGCGCGAAGTCGATCCCGTCGGGAACGGCGGCGAGCGTCTCCCGGGCGTCCCCTTCGAGCACCGTGACATAGTCGCCGAGACCGGCACGGGCGAGATTCTCCCGGGCCTGCGCCGCCTTCTCCGGCACCAGCTCGGCGGTGTACACCCTTCCTCGGCCACCGTCACGCAGCGCCGCGGCAAGGAAGATCGTGGAGAAGCCGAGGGACGTGGCGAACTCGACGACATGGCGCGCCTGCCCGTGCCGGACCAGCAGGTACAGCTGGTCCCCCTGCTCGGGGCTGAGCGAGAATCCGGTCCCGGAGTGCTGAAACGGATCCGGATCGTGCGCGTACGCCTCCCAGTTGATGTGCCGCTCGCGCTCGTACAGCTCGTCGAGCACCCCGAGCACTCCGGGATCCGTGATCAACCGACTGTGAAACGGCGGCCGCTCGACCATCACGGACGGCGTCTCCGCCTTCGCCCCTCCACCCGGCCGTTCACCCTCCACCACGATGCGCCTCCCCTGAGTCGCCCTACGAAACGTCCCGCCCGGCAAGGCCACCCTAACCGGAGCTCGGCACGGGTCATTCGCCCACTCCTGGGAGGCCCGAGGGGCTGGACGATCAGGTGGCTATTGCGCCGCGGGATAGTGCAGCGTCGCGAACTTGGGGAAGTCCGCGACGGTCCTGCCCACGAGCCGATCGGGGGCGTAGTCGTGGAGCAGTGGCGAACGCGCGCCGTCGAGCAGTTCGGTGCTGACGAGCCGGCCGAGCAGCGGTGCCAGGGTGATCCCGCTGTGGGTGGCCACGAGGTACACCCGCGCGGCATCGGTGACGAACCCGACCGCGGGCAGCCCGTCGGCCGGGCGCGCACGCTGGCCGACGGCGATCCGCTCGATCCGCGCGCCCGCGGTGTTGTCGAACAGGCGGTGCAGCCGCGCCAGCATCTCCTGACCGATCAGCCCGGTGGTGTCGGCCTGGTACGCGGGATCTGCCCGGTGGTCCAGGTCCGGTGTCTGCAGCAGCAGACGGCCGCCTCCGTCGGGCCGCACATTCAACTCGGGTGTGATGAGGTTCGAACTCAACTGCACATACTGAGGGTCGGTGGAGCCGAGGAACCCGCAGGCGAACTTGTTGGGCAGGTCCGGATCGATCATGGCGAACTGCTTGCCGAGCGTCTTCATCATCGACTCGCTCCACCGCCCGACGGCGCTGACCACGAAGTCGCCCCGCCAGGTCTCTCCGGTACTCAGGTGCAGGGTCACGCCGCTGCTGTCCTCGACGACGTCCAGAACATCGACCGGGGCGCGCAGCTCCGCGCCGTTGGCCTTGGCCTCCGACCACAGGCGCGCGAGCAGCACGCTCGGGGCGAGGTAACCCTCGCTGGGAAAGTGCACGATCTCCGAGGAGCGGGGGTGGATGCGCAGCTCCGGGATCCTGGCCCTGAGTTCGTCGGTGGTGGCCTTGCGTACGGGATAGCCGGCGTCGGTCAGTCGCTGGACCCGCTGCTGCAGACGCTCGGCGACCTCCGGCTTCGTCGTCCATTCATATGTGCCGGTCTGCATGTACCACTGTGCCTCGGAGGTCGACGTGCGCTGCAGCTCCTCGTGCTCCCGCATGCCCGCCAGGTTCAACTCGTGGTACGAATCAGGGGACTTGCCGTTCGAGTTGACCCAGGCGAACGTGCCCGAGCTGGTGCCGGATCCGATCCGGTTGCGCTCGTGGATCGTCACCCGGGCGCCGGCCAGTGACAGGGACCGGGCGATGGACAGTCCGACAACTCCCGCCCCGATGACGGCGATCGACGGTCGGTTCACAGTGAGCTCGCTTTCTGGGTGTGCGTGCATGAAGCGGTGCGTGACACATGCCGCTTTGTTCAGGGGGACTCGAGGGACTTGCCCATTGCCCTGAGCATCTGCTCGAGAATGTGGGCGGGGGTGGCGAAGTTGACTCGTACGAAGCCCTCTCCGGCGGCTCCGCAGAGTCGGCCGTCGGCGACCGAGACCCCCGCCTGTTCCAGGAAGTGCGTGCCGGGGCTCGAGTCGAGGCCCAGCGCACGGCAGTCCAGCCAGGCGAGGTACGTACCGTCGGGTGCGGACCAGCGGACTCCGGGGAGATGCGCCTCGATCAGTTCGCCGAGCAGCCGGCGGTTGCTGTCGAGGTGGTGCATGACCTCGGCCAGCCACGGTGCCCCGTCGCGGTAGGCGGTGATCGTCGCTTCCGCGCCCAGGTTCGATGCTCCGCGCGAGGCGCTGTGACGGATGCCCCTCCAGGCCGCGTGGTCCTCGCTGCCGAGGACCAGTTGTGCGCACTTGAGGCCCGGGATGTTCCATGCCTTGGACGCCGAGGTGGCCGTGATCGTGTGCCGGTCGGTGTGTTCGCCGAGTGGGGCGTAGCAGTGGTGCCGACTGCCCGGGTAGATGAGCGGCGCGTGGATCTCGTCGGCGAAGACGCGTGCTCCGTGGCGTTCCACGAGATCGGCGAGCGCGCGGAGTTCCGATTCTTCGTACACCTTGCCGATCGGGTTGTGCGGATTGCACAGAACGACCAGTCCGGCGCCCGCGGCGAGCGCTGCGGCGATCCGCTCCAGGTCCAGTTGCCACGTGCCTTCCTGCTCGCGCAGGTCCACCTGGACCACGGCTCGGTGCAGCCGCGTCGGTACGGTCAGGAAGGGCATGTAGGCCGGGGTGAGCACCACGACGGGTGATCCCGGTGGAGTGAAGTGCTCGATGGTGGTTTCCAGCCCCACGATCACGTCTCCCACGGCGCACACTCGCCCCGGGTCGACATCCCAGCCGTACGAGGTCCCCTGGTACTGCGCAGTGGCTCGACGCAGCCGGTCGTCCAGGTCAGGTGGGAAATAGCCGAGGTCGCCTCGCCGGACGGCTTCCACCAGTGCGGCTCTGATCGGCTCGGCCAGGCCGAAGTCCATCTCGGCGACTGATGCCCCCAGAGCGCCGGGGACCCGGCACCACTTCGCACTCCCGCGGTGTGCAAGGTCCGCCGGGGTGAGGGAGGCCAGCCGTGCACGGTCCAACGAGCGCGTCGACTGCTGCGCCATCAGTGGCTCACGCTCGCGAAGAAGCGCCGTGCCCGCTCGGTGGTGGGGTTCAGGAGGATGTCCTGCGGCGGTCCGGACTCGATGATCCGCCCGTCCTCCATCATCACGACCTCGTCCGCGATGTCGCGGGCGAAGGCGAGTTCATGGGTCACGATCAGCATCGTGAAGCCCTCCTCGGCCAGTTCCTTGATGACTGCGAGCACCTCGGCGACGAGCTCGGCGTCGAGGGCACTGGTGGGTTCGTCGAAGAGCAGCACGCTCGGTTTCATCGCCAGTGCCCGAGCGATGGCGACTCTCTGCTGCTGGCCTCCGGAGAGTTCGGCAGGATAGTGATCGACCCGGTCGGCCAGGCCCACCCGGGTCAGTAGCTCATGTGCCTGGTGCCGTGCCTCGGACCGGCCGACGCGCAGGACCTCGACCGGTCCGAGCGCGACGTTCTCCGTGGCGGTCAGCTGTGGGATGAGGTTGAAGCTCTGGAAGACCATGCCGAAGTTGACTACCTGACGGCGTGCCACCTTCTTCGGGACGGGCCTGCGGTGATCGCCGCTGCGGGTGAAGCCGAGCATCTCGCCCCGGAGGTAGACGGCCCCGCCGTCCAGCCGCTCCAGCAGGTTGACCGTACGCAGCAATGTGCTCTTGCCCGACCCGGACGGGCCGACGAGACAGGTCACCGTGCCGGCCCGCAAGGTGAGACTCACACCGTCGAGCGCGACGAAGTCACCGAACCGCTTCTCCACGTCGCGCAGCCTCAACAGTGGTTGCTCAGTCATGCCGCTCCTCCTGTCCCACCGTGTCCGCGGACACCGCGCTCTTGACCACCCGGCGGTTGAAGCCGCGGCCGAAGCGCTTCTCCAGGCGTGACTGCCCGAGCATCGCCAGACTGGTCAGGACGAGGTACCAGATGACGGCGACGGTGAGCATCGGAATGGTCTTGAAGTTCTGCGAATAGACGAGTTGCACGGTCGTCAGGAGCTCCACGTACCCGATCACCGACACCAGCGAGGTGTTCTTGAACATCGTCACGACCTCGTTGGCCAGCGACGGTGTGATCACGCGGATGATCTGCGGACCCACCACCTTGGTGTACGTCTGCCACGCGGAGAGTCCGAGTGAGTGGGAGGCCTCGAACTGGCCCTGGTGGACGGAGAGCACACCCCCGCGGAAGATCTCGGCCGAATAGGCCCCGAGGTACGCGGAGAGCCCGATGACCGCCGCCGAGAACTGCGAGATCACCTGATTCGTGGGTACCTCGAAGAACGGGTCCGCGAACGGCAGGCCCAGGCTGAGGGTCGGCATCAGGGCGGCGAGGAAGTAGACGAACAGGATGAGGACGAGCCCGGGTGTCGCGCGGATGATCCACACGTACACGGCCGCCATCGCCCGCAGCACGGCGAAGCCCGACAGACGGAGTGCGGCGACGACCAGACCGAGCACAAGGCCCGCGGCCGTGGACACGACCGTGATCAGGATGGTGTTCAGGAGTCCGGACACCACGCGTCGGCTGAAGAGCCAGGAACCGATCGTCGGCCAGTCCCAGTGCGGATTGAGGACGACGAACCGGAAGGCCAGCACGAGTACGACGGCGCCCACCGCGTAACTCAGCCAGTGCGCCAGCCTCTTGGGGTCGCGGATCGGCAGGGTGTGCAGTGCGGTTTCGTCGCCGGTGGCGGCGCTGGGCTCGAGCGTCTCATGCGTGCTCATCGGCGGGCCCCTTGTTCAGGGACATGTCCGGCAGCTCGTAGTCCGTCAGTCCGTAGTCCTTCAGGAGCTTCCGGTAGATGCCGTTCTCCACGCACTTGCGCAGAGCCGCGCGCAGGGCGTCCCGCAGTTCGGTGTCCTGCTTGTTGACGCCGACGCCGTAGGGACCCGAGATCTCCCGGTACAGCTCCTTGTACCGCTTCGGATTCTTCTCCGCGTTGTACGAGATGGACGGTGCGTCGCCCCACGCCGTGTCGATCTGGCCGCTCTGCACCGCGAGAATGGCCGCGTTGATGTCCTGGAAGGCAGTGCCGGTCACCCGCTTCGCGCCGGCCTCGGCGCAGTGCTCGGCGGCCGCCGCGACGAGGTCCTGCTGTACGTTCCCGCGCACGTAGCCGACGGAGAGCCCGCAGAGCTTCTTGGGGGTGAGCTCGTCCTGCGGGAGGGAGGTGGCTCCGAGGATGGCGGTGCCGGTCTGCAGGTAGTCGATGAAGTCCGTCTTCTCCCGACGGTCCGCGAGGTCGTTGATGGACAGGATGACATCGAACCGGCGGGCTTCGAGGCCGGGGATGAGGGCATCGAAGGAGGTCTGCTTCATGACGACGTCCAGACCCATCAACTTCCCCGCCGCCGTGACCAGTTCCGGGGTGAATCCCGTGATGTCCCCGGAGTCGTCGACGAACTTGATCGGCGGCGACGACGGGTTGACCGCGGCGGTGAATGAACCCCGCTTCGCGATCTCCCGGGGGACCATGGCAGCGATCTCCGGATCGCGATCCACCGTCGCGACCAGGTCTTCGGTTCCCTTTCCCACACCTCCTTCGGCGCCGTCATCGGGATTGGCGCACCCGGCCGGCGCGCTCACGCACAGGACGGCGAGCGCGATCCCTGTGATCGATCCCTTGCGCAGCGGTGTTCCCACAACGTTCCTCCTGGTCGGTCAGTCGTACGTGTAAGGGACTCCTGTCTTCCGCTCGCCTCGAGCGGTGGTGCGTACGTTTCGGTCATCACAGCTTCGACGAGCGCCGAGTACTTCGGTAGGCCGAATCCTTCTACCTCTGGCATTAGCCTGGTGCTATGCCTTCACCGTCGTTGGAGATCATGGATCTCGAAGTGTTCTCGGCGATCGCACGCCTCGGCAGCTTCAATGCCGCGGCCGTGGAACTGCGGCTGGCCGCACCCTCGGTCAGCAATCGGATCGCCGCGCTGGAACGTCGACTCGGCACCACCCTGTTCGTACGCGGGGCACGCGGCAGCACACTGACACCGGCCGGACAACGCCTCATGGGGTACGCGCGGCGGTGCCTCGACCTGCTGGACGAGGCCGTGCACAGCCTCGACACGGGGACACCGGAGCGCCTTGTACTGGCCGCCCCGAACAGCTTCGCCGCCACGGTCTTCCCGCTGGCCTTCAGCGCGTTGGACGGGCTGGACATCGCCGTGCACGGACGTGTGGCGCACAGCAGGGAAGTCGTGGAGCAGGTGCGCGACGGCAGCGCACACGGTGGCTTTCTGCTCACCCAGGTGGCGACGGGATCGCTGAGGTCGGAGCGGCTGGGGACGTCGCCGATGGTCGCGGTGTGCGGGCCGGACCATCGTCTGGGCGACGCGACCGAGCTCACCCCGGACGACCTCGTGGGCAGCACGCTCGTCGTCTACCGCTGGGATGCGGAGGGCGAGCCGCTTGCGGCGATCTTCAACCACCCGGAACGACGTCGCAACATCCCCGTGCACACCACGGGTTCACCCGAGGCCGCGATCCGGTGCGCCATCGGCTCCGGCCACGTCGCGGTGGTCCCACGCTTCGCCACTCGCACCTTCGAACGCTCCGGACGTATCCGTCTGCTGCCGGTGAGACTGCCCCCATGGAGCGTGGAACTCCGTTTCGTGTACTTGGCAGCACATACCGAGAACCCCGGAGTGGCGGCCCTCCTCGACTCCCTGCCCCGGCTCCGTGACGCGTTGTGCGACTGATCGGCCTGCGCTCCGGTGGGAGGTATGACGGTCCGGTGACGTGTGGCGGCTGCGCCCCCGCGCACGGGCCGCCCCCGGTCTAGCGTGGCGGCATGCGTGTACTGGTCACCGGCGGTGCCGGGTTCATCGGGTCCCATGTCGTCGAGGCGCTCACGGCGCGGGGGCACGATCCTGTGGTGTTCGACCGGCGGGACCGGCCGGGCGCCGATGTGCGGGAACCGGCGGCGGTCGCGCGGGCGTTGGACGGCGTGGACGCCGTGTGTCATCAGGCGGCCAAGGTGGGCCTCGGCGACGGGGTCGCCGACGCCGCGGACTATGTCGCGCACAATGCCTTGGGGACCGCCGTGCTCCTGTCCGCCATGGCCGCGGCGGGCGTCGGGCGTCTCGTCCTCGCCGGGTCGATGGTCGTCTACGGCGAGGGGCACTACGCGTGCCCGCGGCACGGCACCGTACGGCCCGGGCCGCGTGCCGTGCGCGACCTGGAGGCGGGGCGCTACGAGCCCAAGTGCCCTGTGTGCGGAAGCGAGTTGGCCACGGGTCCGGTGGCGGAGGACGCGGCGGCCGACCCGCGGAACGTCTACGCCACCACGAAGCTCACGCAGGAGCAGCTGGCCGCGGCGTGGGCGCGCAGCGAGGGCGGTACGGCGGTGTCGTTGCGCTATCACAACGTCTACGGGCCCCGGATGCCGCGGGACACCCCGTACGCCGGCGTCGCCTCCTTCTTCCGCTCGGCGCTGGCCCGGGGCGAGGCCCCGCGGGTGTTCGAGGACGGGCGGCAGCGGCGGGACTTCGTCCACGTACGGGATGTGGCGGCGGCCAACGTGGCGGCGCTCGAGGCCGATACGGGCCGCGGCGCCCTGACCGCGTACAACGCGGGCAGCGGGGTGCCGCACACCGTCGGGGAGCTCGCCGGGGCCCTCGCCGAGGCCTGCGGCGGGCCCGCGCCCGTCGTCACCGGCGAGTACCGGCTGGGAGACGTCCGGCACATCACCGCCGATTCGTCGCGGCTGCGGGACGAGTTGGGGTGGAAGCCCGAGGTGTCCTTCGAGGACGGGATGCAGGAGTTCGCACGCGGGCGGTGACGCTACGGTGCGGCGGGCAGCGTCACCTCGAAGCGGCAGCCGCCCGGGATGTTGCGGACCGAGGCCCTGCCCTGGTGGGCCTCGACGATGCCGCGGACGATGGCCAGGCCGAGTCCCGCTCCGGCGGGTGGAGTTCGGGCATCGCTGCCGCGCCAGCCGGTGTCGAAGACGCGGGCGAGGTCCTCGTCGGGGATGCCGCCGCAGCCGTCGGTGACGGAGACGACCACCGCCCCTTCGGCCGATCGCTCGGCGGCCACGGCGACCGTGCCGTCGGCCGGGGTCCGGCGGATCGCGTTGACGAGGAGATTGCCGAGGACTCGGCTCATCTCCTTGCCGTCGACCTCGACCGGCACGGGTTCGACATGGTCGCCGACGAGTCGTACGCCGTGTTCGCGCGCGAGGGGGTCGGCCCCGGCGAGGGCGTCGCCGACGAGGTCGTAGAGGGAGATCCGGGCCGGGCTCAAGGGCAGTGCGCCCGCGTGGATGCGGGAGAGTTCGAAGAGGTCGCCGACCATGCCGTTGAGGCGGTCGACCTCGGTGCGCATCCGGGTGAGATAGCGGCCGGGGTCGGCGGCCACACCGTCCTCCAGGGCCTCCGCCATGGCACGCAGGCCGGCCAGCGGGGTGCGCAGGTCGTGCGAGATCCAGGCGACCAGCTCCCTGCGGGAGGTCTCCAGGGCGCGTTCGCGGCTCCTGGACGCCGCAAGTCTGGCGCTCGTCGCGGCCAGCTCCCGGCTCAGCTCCTCGAGTTCGGCCGTCGCCGGGACGTCCGGGGCCGCGAAGTCGCCGTCGTCCCCGAACGAGCGTGTGGCGACGGCGAGTTCACGGCTGCGGGCGACGACCCGGCGGCCGAGCAGGAGGGCGGTGGCGAGCGAGGCGACCGCCGCCATCGCCACCACCGTGGTGACGACGGTCAGGTCGTGCGGGGACAGGAACATCGCCCAGGCCACGGCGAGGGTGCCCGCGAGCATGGCGACCACCCCGACGGCCGAGACGACCGCAAGGGACACGGTGAGCGAACGGCGGCGCAGCAGACGCAGCGCGACCGCACCTGCGAGGCCCGAGGCGGCGGCGCCGGCGAAGGCGTAGAGGGCGATGAGGACGTTGTCGCGCATCGTCACCCCTCCCCTGCGACCGCTCGGGTGTCGGGTTCGAAGCGGTAGCCCACTCCCCATACGGTCCGGATGAGATGCGGGCGCGCCGGGTCCGCCTCGACCTTGCCGCGCAGACGTCGGATGTGGACGGTGACGGTCGACAGGTCGCCGAACTCCCACCCCCACACCTCGCGCATCAGGTCCTCTCGACTGAACGCCCTTCCGGGGTGCCGCAGGAAGAACGCAAGGAGGTCGAACTCCCGGAGCGTGAGGGCCAGTTCGGTCCCGTCGCGGGTGGCGCGACGGGCGGCCGGGTCGACGGTGAGGCCCGCGGCACTCACCGGGCGCCGGTCGGAGTCCGGGCGGACCCGGCGCAGCACGGACTCCACGCGCAGGACGAGCTCTCGGGGGCTGAAGGGCTTCGTCACATAGTCGTCGGCGCCGACCTCCAGACCGAGCACGCGGTCGTCCTCGTCCCCGCGCGCGGTCAGCATGATCACCGGTACGGGGCCGCGGGCACGTATCCGCCGGCACACCTCGAGGCCGTCCATGCCGGGCAGCATCAGATCGAGCACCACGAGGTCCGGGCGGCGGGCGTCCGCGCGGGCCAGGGCGGTGGGGCCGTCGTCGGCGCGGTCGACGGTGTATCCGGCACGCTCCAGGTATCCCGTGACGACTTCGGCGACGGTCGGGTCGTCGTCGACGACCAGGACCCGGGCCGCTCCTTCGGAGGCCGGGGGCCTCGGGGGCTCGTATGACTGGTGCATTCCCACAGCGTGACACCCCTGCGGCACCAGGGCGGGCTTCAGGTCCCCCGGCGCTGTGGACGTCCGTGTTTCGTAAGGAGCACGCGTCCTATATGTCCGTTCTCCGCTCGTAGGGTGAAAGCCGTGACAACCCCACCACCCACGGTCGACGTGGTCCTGCCCTGCCTCGACGAGGCCGAGGCCCTCCCCTGGGTCCTCGCCCGCATCCCTGACGGCTGGAGCGCGCTCGTCGTCGACAACGGATCCACGGACGGCTCGGCCGAAGTCGCCCGGCGCCTGGGCGCCCGGGTCGTGCGCGAACCGAGGCGCGGCTTCGGCTCCGCATGCGCCGCCGGTCTTGCGGCCTCCACTGCCGACTTCGTGTGCTTCTGCGACTGCGACGCCTCGTTGGACCCGGCGCAGCTGATCCCCTTCGTCGACGAGGTACGAGCCGGCAGCAGCGATCTGGTACTCGGAAGGCGCCGCCCCGCGGGGCGTGGCGCCTGGCCGGCTCATGCCCAGGTCGGCAACCGGGTACTCGCCCGCATGGTGCGCCGCCGGACCGGTACCGCCCTGCACGACCTCGGACCGCTGCGGGCCGCCCGCCGCGAGGCGCTGCTCGGGCTCGGCCTCACCGACCGGCGCAGCGGATACCCCCTGCAGATGGTGGTCCGGGCCGCCGACGCGGGATGGCGCATCACCGAGCACGACGTGCCCTACCTGCCGCGCACCGGAGCCTCAAAGGTGACCGGGACGTGGCGCGGCACCTGGAACGCGGTGCGCGACATGCGCCGGGTGCTCGCCGAGCCGCCCACCCCGCCGCAGAGCTCCTCGCCGGAAGGACGCAGCCGTTGACCACGCTCCTCGTGATCGCCAAGGAACCGCGTCCCGGACGCGTCAAGACCCGGCTCACCCCGCCGTACACGCCACGGCAGGCCGCGGAGCTCGCCGAAGCAGCGCTCACCGACACGCTGCGCACGGTCGCCGCGACGCCCGCCGATCGGCGTGTGCTCGCCCTGGACGGAGCGCCCGGACCCTGGCTGCCGCCCGGCTTCGATGTCGTACCGCAATGCTCGGGCGGCCTCGACGCTCGTCTCGCGGACGCCTTCGCCGGCTGCGAGGGGCCCACGCTCCTCATCGGCATGGACACGCCGCAGGTCACGCCGGAGCTCCTGGACGTGGACTTCGAGGGCTGCGACGCCTGGTTCGGGCCCGCTCTTGACGGCGGCTTCTGGGCACTCGGGCTCTTGGCACCCGACCCGGAACTGCTGCGCGGTGTAGCGATGTCGACACCGGTGACCGGTGCCGCCCAGCGGGCACGCCTCGTCGCCGCCGGTCTGCGCGTACGAGATCTGCCGCTGCTGCGGGATGTGGACACCGCCGAGGACGCGGCGGCCGTCGCCACGCTCGCGCCCGGTGGTCTCTTCGCGGCCCGCCTGGCCGAGTGCGCGGCGGTACGCCGATGAGCGCGCCGGTGGACACGGCCGCGCCCTGGGCGTCGGCCGACCCGTATGCGCTCGCACTGCGCTCGGGTCGGGGCCCGCTGTTCCTGCGCCGCACCGACGGCTGGCTGCTGCCGCTCGAGGTGGAACGGTGGTGTGCGCGCGCCGACGCGGTGGACCGCGCCGTCCTGGCACGCTGCGAGGGCGCCGTCCTCGACGTGGGCTGTGGCCCGGGCCGGCTGGTCGCCGAGCTCGCCGCGCTCGGCCGCACGGCACTCGGCATCGATGTCAGCGAGGCCGCCGTCGACCGCACCGCACGCCTCGGCGGCCCGGCCCTGCACCGCTCCGTCTTCGATCCGCTGCCAGGTGAGGGGCGCTGGGACACCGTGCTCCTCATGGACGGCAACATCGGTATCGGGGGCGACCCGCACGCCCTTCTGCGGCGGGTCCGCCAACTCCTCTCCCCCGACGGCCTGTTGATCGCCGAGACCGCGCCGGTGGAAGTCGACGAACGCGCCGAGGTGCAGGTCGTCGACCTGGCGAACGCCCAGGGGAAGGGCCGCCCGTTCCCCTGGGCGCGACTCGGCACCGAGGCCCTGTCGCGGTACGCGAGGCGGGCCGGCCTCGTACCGGTCGCTCAGTGGACGGCCGGCGGCCGGCGCTTCGCCGCCCTGCGCTGTCGCAGCACCGACACGGCGAGCAGCAGCGCACTGCCGCCGAAGAGCACCGCGGTGATGAGCAGCCAGCGGGGCAGGAACCCGTCGGCCGACATCCCGGTGGCCGACCGGTAGCGGTCGGCGGTCATCCCGCTGATCAGCGGGAACCAGACGACCAGCAGCAGAAGGGACAGCGCGGCCGGGACCCGCATATAGCCGGCCCGCTCCCTGCGGCCGGCGGCCCCGGCCGCCGCGAGCAGCGCCCGGTCCGCGGCGGCGTACAGCGGCAGCAGTACGAGATCGTGCAGCAGCGCCGCGCCCACGATCCACAGCACGACACCGAACCAGTCGTCGGCGAGCAGCCGCACGCCGGCGTAGGCGGCGAGCGCGAACGAGCAGGCGAGGAGCAGGAGTTGGAAGCGGCTGCCGAGCGGAATCCGGGGCAGCCCGATACGGCTGTCGCTGATGCTTCGCATGGTCACAGCCTTCCGAACGTCAGCCGGGCGACCCACTTGGTGTTCAGCACACCGGGCGCCGCCGGGACGATGATCCGTGCCGGGTAGCCGTGATCCGGGGACAGCCGCGCGCCGTTGACGTAGAGGGCGAGCAGGGAGCGCGGGTCCGCGACCTGACGGGAGCTCAGGGCCGCGTGCCGGAACGCGCCTTGACGTTGCAGCGACTCGACGTGGAGGTCCGGCGGGTCGCCGTCGTCGTGGCCGACGAGCTGTGCCAGGTCGCGAAGCCGTACACCCCGCCACCGCTGGTCGGACGTCGACCAGCCCTCCACGCAGGCGATCGGCAACTCGGCACT
Organism: Streptomyces triticagri; assembly: GCF_003429565.1. Lineage (GTDB taxonomy): Bacteria > Actinomycetota > Actinomycetes > Streptomycetales > Streptomycetaceae > Streptomyces > Streptomyces triticagri. The sequence continues at coordinate 64,552 of NZ_QUAK01000234.1, read as the reverse complement.
GTGCAGCGCCAGTTGTTCGAGATCACCGCGCCGGAGGCGGACTGTCCCGGTGCGCCCGGTAACGGTCAGACGCCAAGCCTCCGCATCGGTGTCGGCCGCGCGGATGCCTGCGTGGGCGGCGGTCTTGTTGATCTGGAAGCCGTTCGGTCCGCTGCCCGGTTCGGCGCCGCCGTGCGGGGCGAGCAGGGCCGTGTGCCGCAGTCCGTCGAAACTTCGCCCCGCGGTTGTGGCGAACAGCAGGGCCGAACCGCCGCCCACGAACCAGAGGGCGCCACGTCGCGAGAAGGTCGGCGGAGCGGGGTCCGGTGCCGTCAACTCCCCCTGCCCATCGGCCTCTTCACCGTCCTTCATGGCTCGCAGATTGCGCAGCGCGATCGGCGTCTTCAGGGCCGCGTGCACGAGGAACGCCGCGAAGAAGACCCAGGCGCCGTAGAAGTGCAAGGGGTAGAAGGATCCGGGGAAGAGGTAGTCGAGCTGGACGTTGAGGACACCCGTGACGAACTCGAACAGTCCTCCGCCGACGAGCAGGAGCAACGAGACCCGCTCAAGGCCGTGGACGACCGAGCGGACCGGCGGCAGCGCGAACAGCCTGGGCACCACCGACCACAGCTTGGCGAGCAGCACCGGGATCAGGGTGATCCCGAGCGTGACGTGCACGCCCTGGGTGAGCCGGTACAGCCAGTGCGGATCCGTCGGCCAGGAGAACAGATAGAAACCGAGCAGCCCCTTGTCGGGAGTCTTGTCATTCACCGGCGCCAGGCCCGGGTTGTACGCCGCGTAGGAGAGCAGCCCCGTCACGAACAGCACGGTGACGCCGACGAGCAGGACGAGGCCGAGCACCGAGGTGAACCGGCGGCCGCGCACCGGACTGCGCCAGAACCGTGGCGAGGTGGGAAGACGGGAGATGTCGCGCATGCTGCGACGGTAGGCCCGGACCCGTCCGGAATCGGCGGCGCGACCCATGACGAAACGCTGACGTCCGGACCCGGCGCGGCCATGGCGGGGCGCGCCCGATCTAGCGTTTCGACTGTGAACCGCACCGAACCCGCCGCCGGCCGCCGCGACCTGTACGCGGCCTCGGCCGCCGCGCTTCTCGTCGTGGCCGCGGTACTGATCGGCCGGCACATCGAGGGCACACACCACACGCTGCGCGTCAACTGGCCTCCGCTGTACGCCGAATGGATGCCCCACATCGGCCCGGGCACCCCGGCGGCGCTCGCGGTGGCGGTCGCCGTCGTGACGTACGGCCCCCGCGTCGCCGCGACCCTGCGCTGGCGGCTCCTGCTCTTGGCGGCGTGGGGGACGTCGTTCGCCTGGATCCTCAGCCTCGCCATGATCGACGACTGGCACCGAGGCATCGCCATACGGCTCACCACCAAGTACGAGTATCTGCAGGTCATCGACCGCTTCCAGGACATCCCGGCGACCCTGCGCAGCTACACGCAGCACATCCTCATCGACTCCCCCGACCCCTGGCCCGCCCACACCGCGGGCCATCCGCCGGCGGCGCCACTCACCTTCGTACTGCTCGACCGCATCGGGCTCGGCGGCGGCGGATGGGCCGGCCTGTGGTGCATCGTCACGGGCGCAGCCGCCTGCATGGCGGTCCTTACGGCCGTACGGGCGCTGGCGAGCGAGGAGTTGGCGCGGCGGGCGGCGCCGTTCCTCGTCCTGGCCCCCGCCGCCGTCTGGATGGGCGCCTCCGCCGATGCCTACTTCGCGGCCGTCGCCGCCTGGGCCGTCGCCCTCCTCGCCCTCGCCGCGACCGGCCGGTCCCTGTGGTGGGCCGCGGGCTCCGGCCTGCTGTTCGGCCTGACCTGCTATCTGTCGTACGGTCTCACCCTCTTCGCCGTCCTCGTGGCGGCGGTGCTGCTGCTCGGGCGGGTGTGGAGACGCCCGCTGCTCCTCGCCCCGCTGCTCGCCGGCTGCGCCGTCGTCCCGGCCGCGTTCACCGTCATCGGGTTCAACTGGTGGGAGGGCTACGACCTGTTGGTGACCCGCTACTACCAGGGCGCGGGCGGCATCCGCCCGTACAGCTACTGGGTGTGGGCGAATCTCGCCTGCGCCGTACTGACGGTCGGCCCGGCCACGGTCGCGGGCCTGCGCCGAGCAGGCGCGGAGCTCCTCCCGCGCCCCCGGCTCACCACACCCGGCGTACGCCTCGCCCTCCTCGCGCTCGCCGCCCTCGGGGCCCTGCTGGCGGCCGACCTCTCCGGAATGAGCAAGGCGGAGACCGAACGCATCTGGCTGCCGTTCACCATGTGGCTCCTCGCGGCGGGCGGTCTCCTGCCCCGCCCCCGCCCCTGGCTGACCGCCCAGGCCGCCCTGGCCCTCACCGTCAACCATCTGCTGTTCACGGGTTGGTGAGAAGCACAGCGAAGCCCCTCCAGAGCGGGCTCGCCCTGGGGACACGGCCCAGTGCCGGGCGCAGGAGCGGTGTCTGGCGGGTCAGGAAGTCCCACAGTTGGTCGGCGACCGGCCCGCGCGGGCGGTCGCGTCTGCGGGCGGCCGCGAGATCCTCGATCACGCCGGTCGGGGTCCTGGATGCCGTGCCGACTTCCTCACAGCACGGTCCTGAGGCTGCGGCCGCCGGCTCCCGTGCGGACGGCACCCAGAGCGCCGAAAGGGCCATCCGAAGATGGCCCTCGAGTCGCCGGAAGATCCGGCGTCATGGTCGGGACGGCGGGATTTGAACCCACGACCCCTTGACCCCCAGTCAAGTGCGCTACCAAGCTGCGCCACGTCCCGCGACCTGGCGCGGGGCGTCCCGTGCAGGTGCTTCGGCAAGCCTACATCACCGTGGAACAGGTGGTTTGCCGGCCGTCGGGTGGACAATGCAGAGGTGAACGACTCTGCTGCGAACCGCTCGTCGAAGGCACCGCAAGTCCCCGGTGGGCCGCCCACCGGGCGGGATCGGGACGATGAGGGGCGGGCCAGGAACGCGCGGCCCCGGGACGGGCTCGGGCGCCCCCTCCCCTACGGTGTGCCCGGTGTGGAGCGGCAGCCGGAGGGCGTGGTGCGCGGTCCCTTCGAGACGTTGGCCGAGGCGCAGGAGTTGCTCGATGCGGGCAGGCCGTTCCATGCGCACGAGGTGTTCGAGGATGCCTGGAAGTCGGGGCCCGAGGAGGAGCGTGCGCTGTGGCGGGGGCTCGCCCAGCTCGCCGTGGGGCTGACGCATGCGGCGCGCGGGAACGCGACGGGCGGGGCGCGGCTGCTGCGCCGGGGGGCCGGCGCGATCGACGAAGCGGGGGCGCGGTACGGGATCGACGTCCCGGGGCTCGTTCGGTGGGCGTCGGAGCTCGCGGAGGACACCGAGCAGGGGGTCGAGGTGGATCCGGCCGCCTGTGCTCCGCGTCTGGTGGCGGCTGCGGACGGCTGACCGAAACGCCCGCTGTCGTGCCCGATGCAGGTCCGAAGGGCCATGTGGTGCCGGAAGGCGGCAAGATCTGAGAGTGTGCGGGACGGGGACGCCCCCGGCCCGCCAGTACTTCCGTACGTACCCTCGAGAGGACCCCACGTGATCGTCGTTGCCGGTGAGGCGCTGATCGACCTGGTGCCCGAGACGGCCGGCGCCGCAACCGCCCCGTTGCTGCCGGCGCGCGGCGGTGGGCCGTACAACACGGCCGTCGCGCTCGCGCGGCTCGGTTCCCGCGCCGCCTTCTGCTCCCGTGTCTCCGACGACGCCTTCGGCGCGTCCCTGTACGAGCGGCTCCGCGAGGAGAACGTGGATGTGGGCCTGGTGCAGCGAGGGCCCGAGCCGACCACGCTCGCCCTCGCCGCTGTCGCGGCGGACGGTTCGGCCGCGTACAGCTTCTACTGCGAGGGGACCGCGGACCGGCTCTTCGAGGTCCCGGGTGAACTGCCCGCCGACACCCGGGCGTTGTCGTTCGGCACCTGTTCCCTGGTGCTCGAGCCGGGGGCGAGTGCGTACGAGGAGCTGATGCGGCGGGAGGCGACGCGCGGCCGTTTCGTCGCCCTGGATCCCAACATCCGGGCGGGGCTGATTCCGGACGCGGACGCCTATCGGGAGCGGTTCCGCGGCTGGCTGCCGTCGGTCTCGCTGCTCAAGCTGAGCGAGGAGGACGCCGACTGGCTGGGGAACGACATCGACGCATGGCTGGCCGCGGGACCGGCGGCCGTGGTGGTCACCCGGGGCGGCGACGGACTCACCGCACACACGAAGTCGGGCGAGAGCCACCGGGTGCCGGGCGAGCGGGTCCGGGTCGCGGACACCATCGGCGCCGGGGACACGGTCAATGCGGCGCTGCTGCACACCCTCGAGCAGCGCGACCTGCTCTCCGCCGGGGCGCTGGCCGCGCTGCCCGGTGACGTCTGGCGCGAGGTGCTCGGCTTCGCCGCCCGGGCCGCGGCGATCACCTGCTCCCGACCTGGTGCGGAGCCTCCGTACGCCCACGAGGTGCCGGACGCGGCCGGCGCGGGCCCGGGAGCCCACTGACCCGGCGGCCCGACGACTCCCGGACGTACACTCGAACTCCCGCCGCCACCGAGGGAGTTGACGTATGACCGAAACGTCCGGGAGCAGCCACCGGATCGACACCAGCACGCCCCACCCCGCCCGGGTGTACGACTGGTATCTCGGTGGCAAGGACAACTACCCGGCGGACGAGGAGCTGGGGCGCCGGATCGCGACGTTCGAGCCGACCGCCAAGTACGGCGCCCAGCACAACCGTTGGTTCATGCATCGCGCCACCAGGCACCTCGCGGGACAGGCCGGCATACGGCAGTTCCTGGACATCGGCACCGGGATCCCCACGGAGCCCAATCTCCATCAGGTCGCCCAGTCGATCACGCCCAAGGCCCGGGTGGTCTACGGCGACAACGATCCGATCGTGCTCGCACACGCGGCGGCCCTGCTGCGCGGCACACCCGAGGGTGTCACCGAGTATCTGCAGGTGGACGTCCGCGAACCGGACCGGATCATCGAACTCGCCGCGAAAGTACTGGACTTCGACCAGCCGGTGGCCGTGTCCCTGATCGCGGTGCTGCACTTCGTCACGGACGAGGACGGCGCCTACGAGACGGTGCGACGCCTGATGGACGCGGTGCCGCCCGGCAGCCACCTGGCGCTGACCCTGCTCGCCTCGGACTTCGATCCGGAGCGCACCCGGGAGGCGGTGGAGATGTACAAGGCGGGCGGGGTGACGCTGGTGCCGCGCACCCGCGACGAGTTCGGACGGTTCTTCGCCGGCCTCGAGCTGGTCGAGCCCGGAATCGTATGGCTGCCGGACTGGCGCCCCGACCTCGCGGTGGACGAGGTGCGGGACGGTTCGGCGGTGCCGCTGTACGCGGGAGTCGCGCGCAAGGGCTGAGCGCTCGGGCGTCCTCGGGGCCGAGTCCCGGAGGACGGCGCGATGCCTTGACATGCTCTGCACAATGGTATGGACCTATCCGATCCAGGAGTGAGGTACCCGTGCCCGCAACACCGCAGAGCCGACCCCGAACCGGCCGGTTCACCGCCCGACTGGCCGCCCTCGCCGTCGTGTTCGGCCTCGCCTTCGCCGTACTGCCGAGCGGTGCGACCGCCGCGCCCGAGCACCGCCCCGCTCGATTCCCGGTCAGCGAGCGGCAGTTCGAGCGGATGTTCCCGGAGCGGGACGCGTTCTTCACATACGACGGGCTGGTGGCGGCCGCCGCGGAGTTCCCCGCCTTCGCGCGGACGGGCGGCACGGTGACCCGCCGTCAGGAGGCGGCCGCCTTCCTCGCCCAGGTCAGCCATGAGACGGGCGGGCTGCGCTATGTGGTCGCGCAGGACGAGTCCACGTATCCGATCTTCTGCGACGACACCCAGCCGTACGGGTGCCCGGCCGGGAACGACGCCTACTACGGGCGCGGGGCGATCATGCTGAGCTGGAACTTCAACTACCAGGCGGCGGGTGACGCACTCGGCCTCGACCTGCTCAACAACCCCTGGCTGGTCGAGCAGGATCCCGAGGTGGCCTGGCTGACCGCGCTCTGGTACTGGAACACCCAGACCGGCCAGTCGACGATGACCGGTCATCAGGCGATGGTCCGCAAGGCCGGCTTCGGCGAGACGATCCGGGCGCTCAACGGACCGGAGTGCGACGGCGGCAGCCCCGAGCAGGTCGCCCACCGGGTGGATCTGTACCGCCAGTTCACCCGCCTGCTGCACACGCCACCCGGTCGGGCGCTGAGCTGCTGAGCGCGGACGGCGCGTGAGGGGGGTACGGGCAAGGGGCCCGTACCCCCCTCACACCTTCTGGAACGGATCGTGCTCGGCGAGGAGCTTGTCGATCCTGGCCTGGTCCACCCGGCTGACGATCTGGCCCGCTTCCTGCCGGTCCCTGATGACCTTGGCGAGGGTGAACGCCGAGGTGGTCAGGTAGAGCACGGCGATGCCGAGGAAGCCGCGGACCCAGGCATCGGCATCGAGCTTGGCGATGCCGACGGTGACGGCCGCGAGTGCGACTCCGAAGGAGGCGACGGCCTGCCCGTAGTACGCCGCCGTGTTCTGCTGCTTGACCTGTGTCTCACTCATGGACACAGGGTGGCGGCCGCGCGGCTCCTGTCACATGGGTCCGGCTACTCAGGCGCGTACTCACTTCGTGCCTGAGCACGGGTGCGGGTCAGGATGGCGCGCAGCTCGGCCGGCGGGAGCTTGGGCCGGCGTTCGGCGGTCAGCAGCCCGTTGGTCTCCTGTTCCGTGTCGGTGAGTTGGGTGTAGCAGAAGCCCGCGAGACCGGAGTCGACGGCGGCGTCCACCAGGGAGCGGAGCCGCTCGGCGAAGTCGGCCTCGGTGGCCACGGTGTCGTAGCCGAACCACTCGGCGCCGTCGGCGGGTTCGAAGGTGGCGCCGCCGAACTCGCTGAGTACGACGGGCTGTCCGGTGTGGCGTGCGCCGTCGAGGGTGAACCGCTTGGCGCCGGGCCACTGTTCGACGATCTCGCCGCGGCGCAGGCCGGTGTGGCCGTAGCGCTCGCGCAGGACCCGGGCGTGCTGTGTGTAGTCGTGGACGCCCCAGATGTCGGCCGCGGACACCTCCCAGCCGTCGTTCGACACAGCGGGCCTCGACGGGTCGAGGGACTTGGTCAGGTGGTAGAGGGCGTCCATGAAGTGCCGCTGCTCCGGGACGGTCGCCGGATTCGGGACGGACCAGGACTCGTTGAGCGGGATCCAGGCGACGATGGACGGGTGGCTGAGGTCGCGGGCGATCGCCTCGGTCCATTCGGCGACCACCCGCTCCACCGTCCGGGTGCCGAAGGCGTACGCGGACGGCATCTCCTCCCACAGCAGCAGGCCGATCCGGTCGGCCCAGTGGAGGAAGCGCGGGTCCTCGATCTTCTGGTGGATGCGCAGGCCGTTGAGCCCGATCTCCTTGGCGAGTTCGGCGTCGCGGCGCAGGTCCTCCTCGCCGGCCGCCAGATGGGAGTTGGGCCAGTAGCCCTGCTGGAGCGCGAAGCGCAGGAAGTACGGCTTGTGGTTGAGCAGGAAGACGCCGTCGTCCCAGCCGATGTCGCGCAGTCCGAGGTAGGAGGAGACGTGGTCGACGGTTTCGCCGGAGTCCGGGTCGCTCAGCACGACCGTCGCGTCGACGAGGTGCGGGTGCTCGGGGCTCCAGAGCAGCGCGTCGAGGTCCTGGCCGTTGCGCAGGGCCGGTATCGACACGTCGAAGTCGGTCTCTTGGCCCTCGGTGAGGGTGCGCTGTTCGGCGAGGACGCGGTCGCCGAGGGTGAGGCGGACCGTCAGGTGCAGCGGGTGCTGGGGCCAACGGTCGAGGCGGAGCCGGCAGCGTACGCGGGCGGCGGCCACATCGGGCGTCCAGTGCAGCCGGGTGACGTGGTGGTCGGGGACGTCCTCGAGCCACACCGGCTGCCAGATGCCGGAGGTGCGGTGGTACCAGATGACGTGCGGGTCGCGGTGCCAGTCCTGTTTGCCGCGCGGCTGGGTGGCGTCCTGCGGCTGGTCCTCGGTCCTGACCACCACGACATGGTCGCCGTCCCGGTCGACGACATCGGTGAGGTCGCAGCTGAACCCCGTGTGGCCGCCCTCGTGCCGGCCGACCGGTCGTCCGTCCACCCACACCTCGGCGCGGTGGTCGACGGCGCCGAAGTGCAGCAGCAGCCGGCGTCCGCGGGGCGGGGCGATCATCGGGACGGTGCGGCGGTACCAGAGCACGGGGTGGAAGTCGGTGTCGCCCACGCCCGAGGCCTTGCTCTCGGGCGGGTAGGGCACGGTGATGGTGCGGGTGAACGGTGCGGTGACATCCGGGTCCATCCAGCGTCCGGCGCGACCGCGGTCGGCGTCGTCGTGCGCGAACTGCCAGCTGCCGCTCAGGTCGAGCCAGTCGGGGTCACGCACGAGCTGCGGCCGCGGGTGGCCCGCGACGTCCAGGTGAGTGGTGGTCGTCATTCGGGGAACTCCGGTGGTTTCAGGGGGTGTTCGGTGTTCAGCGGTTCGGTGTCCGGGTTCGAGCCGGTCCGGGTCAGGATGACTTCCGGCGGGGTGTCCGGCGCAGGTCCACCACGGTGGCGGCGAAGGCGAGCGGTCCCGGAAGCAGCGGGAGCAGCAGCGGCGTCGACCAGGCGATGAGGGCGGCGAGCAGCACGGCGGCGGCAAGCAGAAGGGCGCCCATCAGGTCGGCCGAGCACCTCGACAGCGCCTTGCCCAACGAGAGTTGATGAGGTTCGTCCAGTGCCGTGGCACGCAGCCCGACGACGGCGGCGCCGAGCGCCAGCAGGGCAAGAGCGGGTGCGACCACCCGTGCGCCGGGCAGTCCGCTGCGTACCAGCGCCGCGTCGGTCAGCAGGACGAGGAACAGTACGGGCAGGGCAAGGCCGGCGACGAGCGTGCGGGGCGAGAGCAGATCCCTCAAGTGCCCTGTGTATGTGCCCACTTTGATCTGCAGGCCGTCCCCGGCCGTCTGCCGCAGGGTCGCCGAGGCCGCGGCGAATGCGGCCGGCACCGTGACGACCGGCAGACAGGCCAGGGTGGTCAGCACGCCCACCAGCAGCATGTCGGCGAAGAGGGTGAAGCCTGGCCCGAAGACCTCGCCGGGCTCCCGGCGTGCACCGCGGGTCGCGGCCGATGCCTGTGCCATGACGGATCAGCCCTTCAGTCCGGAGGTGGCCATGCCCTGCACCAGATAGCGCTGGAACACGAAGAAGAACAGCACGATCGGCAGCACCGAGATCACGGACATCGCGAACATCGGCCCGTACGCGGACATGCTCGAGGTGTCGACGAAGCTGCGCAGGGCGAGGGTGATGGTGAACTTCTCCGGCGCGAAGAGATAGATCATCTGTGTGAAGAAGTCGTTCCAGGTCCAGATGAAGGTGAAGATCGCCGTGGTGATCAGCGCGGGCCGGCTGAGCGGCAGCGTGATCGACCAGTAGGTGCGGAAGGGGCCGCAGCCGTCGATCCGGGCGGACTCCTCGAGCTCGCGCGGCAGCCCGCGCATGAACTGCACGATCAGGAAGACGAAGAACGCCTCGGTGGCGAGGAACTTGGGCAGGATCAGCGGCCAGTACGTGTCCACCATGCCGAGCTGGTTGAAGACGATGTACTGCGGGATCAGGACCACGTGGTGCGGCAGCATCAGGGTGGCGACCATGAAGCCGAACATCACCCCGCGCATCCGGAACCGCAGCCGGGCGAAGGCGTAGGCGGCCAGCGAGCAGGACAGCACATTGCCGATGACCGCGCCGGTCGCGATGAGGACGGTGTTGCCGAGCAGTCGGCCGACCGAGATGCCGGAGACGCCCTCGAGGGCCGTGGTGTAGTTGGACCATTCGAGCTTGCCGGGCCACAGGTCGAGGCTGGTGAGCACCTCGTCGGCCGGCTTCAGCGAGGTGGCGAGCAGCCAGGCCAGCGGGTAGAGCAGGACGAGCAGTCCCAGTGCGGCCGCGACGTGCGGGAGCCGGCGCTTGACGGCGAGGTTCATCGTCCGCCCTCCTCGTCCGCGTAGAAGACCCAGGAACGCGAGGTCCGGAACAGGATCGCGGTGATCACGGCGATGGCGATGAGCAGCATCCAGGCCATGGCCGATGCGTAGCCCATGTGCGACGCGGTGAAGCCGCGTTCGTACAGGTAGAGGGTGTAGAAGTTGGTGGAGTCGGCGGGTCCGCCGTCGCCGCCGCTGATCGCGAAGGCGGGGGTGAAGACCTGGAACGACTGGATGGTCTCCAGGACGAGATTGAAGAAGACGACGGGAGACAGCATCGGCACGGTGATCGAGACGAACTGCCGCCAGCGGCCTGCTCCGTCGAGTGCCGCGGCCTCGTAGAGGTCGGGCGAGATCTGCTGGAGTCCGGCCAGGAAGATGACCATGGGGGCGCCGAACTGCCACACCGTCAGCAGGACCACGGCGAACACCGCAAGATCCGTGTTGCCGACCCAGCCGCCGGTATCGATGCCGATCCACCCCAGCGCCTCGGGCACCGAACCGCCGTCGTTGAACAGGGCCTTCCACACCAGTGCGATGGACATGCTCGCGCCGAGCAGTGAGGGGGCGTAGAAGGCGGAGCGATAGAAGGACCGGCCCCGGCCGAGGTTCTTCAGGAGCATCGCCACGCCGAGTGCGAAGGCGAGCTTGAGGGGTACGGCGACGACGACGTACAGGAGTGTGGTGCCGACCGAGCGCCAGTAGCGCGGGTCCTCGGTGAACATCTCCGTGTAGTTGCGCAGGCCGACCCACTCGGGCGGGTCGAAGAGGTTGTAGTCGGTGAAGGACAGATACAGGGACACCGCCATGGGCGCGAGGGTCAGTACGCCCGCGCCGATCATCCAGGGCGACAGGAACACATAGGCGGGCCACTGCTTGTCGCGTACGGTGCGGCGGCGGCCGGTGCGCTGCGGGGCACCGCCCTCCGGAGCGCTGTCGGGGTCGGTGGACGCGGGCGACCTGGTGGAGACCGTGCTCATGACCTCAGCTCCCGTTCTGCCTCGTCGATGAATTCCCGTGCGGCGTCCCGCGGCGAGGCCAGGTCGTACGCGATCCGCTGGTACTGGCGCTTGAAGGCGATCTGGATCGCGACGTCGCCGCGCGGCGGGGCGGCCGGGGGTGCGTCCAGGCCGTACTTCTCCATGTCCTGGGCGTAGCGGTAGATCTGCAGCTCGGAGCCCTCGAGGGTCTTGGCGACGCGCCGTGCGGTGGCCTTGTTGGGCGGGGTGGACCGGGTGAAGCCGAGGATGGCGCCGGCCCGCGGGTCGTTGGTCAGGAAGTCCGCCAGCTGGACGGCCTCCTCGGGGTGCCGGGTGTTCGCCCCGATGCCCAGGAGCATGGAGGGCTTGAAGTAGGAGCCCTGCCGGCCGTCGGTGGTGGGACACGGGCAGAAGCGGACCTGGTCGCCCAGCAGGTCGGTGTAGCCGGGGAACGGTGCGTCCCAGGTGTAGTCGGAGGCGGCGAGACCACGGCCCATCGGACTGGTCTCGATGCTGACGGCCTGCACGGTGTCCTTGGGCTCGGCGGTGGCGCCGCTCCTGCGCAGGTCGTCGCAGAGCGTCCAGAACTCGGTGAGGTCGTCCTCGCTGAAGCCGAGCCGGGTCTGGCTCGCGTAGAGCTTTCCGCCGCGGCTGCGCAGCCAGGTCTCGAAGACGTCCTCGTTGACCCCGCCGTCGTTGGCGCCCGTGACGGGGCGGCCGTCCGGTGACTTCAGGCCGAGTGCGGCGATACGGCGATTGGCCTCCGCCCACTCCTGCCAGGTCCAGTCGGGGCGCGGGGTGCGGAGGCCGGCCTTCTTGAACATCTTGGTGTCGTAGGCGAATCCGGTGATGCCGCGGCCCATCGGCAGCGCGTACTGCTTGCCGCCGAAGGTGCCGGTGCGCAGCAGGTCGGTGTCGATGTCGGCGGTGCGGATGCGCTTGTCCCGTACGGCGGAGTCGAGCGGCAGCAGGGCGCCGCCGCCCGCGTACTGGGAGATCTGGCGGTAGTCGAGCTGGGCCAGATCGGGGATGCCGCCGCCCGCGGCCTGGGTGGCGAGCTTCTGCATGTACGAGCCGAAGTCCGAGTTGGAGGCCTGGACGGTGACGCCCGGGTGCTCCTTCTCGAAGAGACGCAGGGCCCGCTGGGTGCGTTCGGCCCGGTCGTCGTTCCCCCACCAGGCGATGGTGAGGGTGACGCCGCGGGACTCGCCGCCGCTCGCGCTCGAACACGCGGTGAGTGACGCCGCCAGCGCGGTGCCGAGACCGGCGCCGGCCGCGGCCAGTACGGACCGCCGGCTCGGGTGCCGGCGCCGGCCGATGGGGGGCTCGGGCATGAGGGCCTTCCGGGGGCTGGGTGGTGGGTGTGCGGAGGGTGCGGGTCGTCGGCCGGCGATGGCTGGGTGCAGGCGTGCTGACGTGTCGTCAGATGCCCTGGTACACGTCCAGGCGGCCGCACATGCCGAAGCGTCCGCGTGCCGTGGGGCCGGTCGAGGCGACGGCCGCCTCGGTGAGGTGGTGTCCGTCCTGCTCACGCAGTGCGGTGAGTTGGGCGGCGGTCGCTGTCGCGGCGGTGTGTGCGCCGTCCTGCCAGCGCCCGGTCCAGTCGTCCAGCTGGGGTCGTACGAGAGCGACCGCCGCGCGCTGGAACTCGGCGAGTGGCCCGGGGTCGCCCGCCTCGGTCGCCGCGCGCAGTTCGAGGAAGCGTCGGGTCGCCACGTCCCGCCGGGCGCGGGCGACTTCGGCCTGCCGCTCCTCGCCGGCGCCGGGCGGGATCCGTACTGCCTCGGCGTAGGTGGCGCGGTCGGTGAGCAGCTGCGGCGGGAGGGTCAGTACGGCGTCGCCGGCCTCGGGCAGTCCGCTGTTCTCCATCACGACGACGATCTCCAGGCCGCCCTCGTCGACGAGTCGGTGGATGGTGCCGGGGGTGAACCAGGCGACGGTGCCCGGTTCCAGCGGCGTCTCCCGGAATCCGGAGGTGGTGAGCGTCTGTACGGCGCCGCGGCCGCCGGTGACCACATAGCCCTCGGTGCAGGCGAGGTGCAGATGCGGCGTGCCGCCGCCCGGGTGTCCGTCGACCGTGGGCCAGTCGTACACACGCAGCCTCGACACCCCGACGGCCGCGGGGAATCCCTCGTACGCCGTCGTGCTCACCATGGGCGCTCCTTGAGGTGCGCGGTGATCCGCTCCCGGTCCCAGTCGCCGTCGGCGATGTGGACGCGGTAGCCGCGGGTGAGGGTCGCGCCGGGTTCGAGCAGCAGCTCGTCGTGGAAGGCCCAGGAGGGTGCGACAGCGGCGAACGGGTCGCTGCGCACGAACCAGTGCGCCGGGTGCGTCCCCCGCTCCCCCGTGTGGTCGTTGGCGGGTGCGTGCTCGAAGACGACGGTGGCGTGGCCGTCCCGTCCGTCGTGCTCGCCGGTGTACGCGAGCCAGGGTGCCTGGCCGCCCATCACCTCCTCGCCCTCGGCGTCTGCGGTGAGCACCCGGCCGTCGCGGAAGGCGCGCGGGCCGCGCCAGAAGAGGCCGGTGTAGCCGGCCGCCGGGCGACCGTGGGTGGTGGGGCTGCCGAAACGCAGGGGTTCGGTACGGCGGTTGGTGATCGAGGAGGTCCAGCCGAGGGTCCAGCTGCCGGCCTCCGGGTCGACGTCGCACACCTCGACGCGGCGCTCCTCGTCGGCCCACAGCTCGCCGTCGTGCGGATGCCAGGTCAGGCGCTCGGCGATCACCGCGCGGTCGCCCGATGCGGACACCTCGTCGAAGGCCGCATGGGCCATCGAGCCGACCCGTTCGGGCAGTTCGAGGTAGCCCTCGCCGTGCACATAGGTGTTGCCGCCCCAGAGGTTCTGGCCCGAGAGGTGGGAGGCGGTGAGCTGCAGGCCCTTGTGCCAGCGGTGGTCGTTCGGCCGGTAGTCGGTGACCGTGGCGCCGGACAGGGTGCGCAGTGGGTGCAGATACGGCTTGGGTGCTTCCCAGGCGGCCTCGGGACGGTAGACGTAGGCGAACAGCTCGGCGCCGGACGCCTCGTGGGCCACGGTGATCCGGTCGCCGTGGGCGTGGGTCAGCGAGAGCGTCATGCGTGCTCCTCCTTGCCGGGGGTGGCGGGCGTGCCGAGGCCGGCGGGCGCCCAGTCGGGGGCTCCGCCGTGCAGTTCGGTGTAGTAGGGGTCGCCGGGGCCGATCTCGCCCGCACGTACGGGGGTGTCGGTGAAGGCGGACTTGTAGAGGGCGGTGATGAATTCGAGCGTGCGCCGGCCGCCCGGTCCGCTGGTGGGGTGGCGCCGGCCGGCCGTGATGTCGTCGACGAGCGAACGCAGCTGGGCGAGGTGTGAACTGGGCTCGTCCGTACCGAAGTTGCTCCACTCCTCGACGGCCTCCGCGGGCACGCCGGGTGCCGGCGTGATGCGCCAGTCCGCGTTGCGGTAGCCGTACAGGTGGGTCAGTTCGACGGTCGCGCGCTCGCAGTCGATGCGGATCCGGCTGACCTCGTCGGGGCTGAGGACGCTGTTGACGACGGTGGCGACGGCGCCGCTCGCGAAGCGGACCTGCGCGGTGGACACGTCCTCGGTCTCCACGTCGTGCACGAGGCGGGCGGCCATGCCGCGCACCTCGCTCCACTCCCCCATCAGGTCCAGGAGCAGATCGGTCTGGTGGATGCCGTGGCCCATGGCCGGGCCGCCGCCCTCGGTGGCCCAGCGTCCGCGCCAGGGCACGGCGTAGTAGGCCTGGTCGCGGTACCAGGTGGTCTGGCAGTGGGCCACCAGGGGCCGGCCGAAGGCGCCCTCCTGCAGCAGCCTGCGTACGTGCCGGGCGCCGGATCCGAAGCGGTGCTGGAAGACGATGGAGGCGTACGGCCCCGCGTCGTCGCCCTTCTCCTCGGCCGTGACGGCATCGTGGTCGGCGAGCGACGGGCTCGGCGGCTTCTCGCACCAGACCCAGGCGCCGGCCCGCAGCGCGGCGACCGACTGCTCCCGGTGCACGGCGGGCGGGGTGCACAACACCACGAGGTCCGGGCGCAGTTGGTCGAGCATGCCGTCCAGATCGGTGCCCGCGTACGGGATGCCGGCCGAATCGGCGAAGGCGCGTGCGGCATCCGCGTCGACATCGACCGCGGCGACGATCTCCACCCGGCCCTCGCCCGCCAGCTCCTGGAGTGCGGGCAGATGGCTGGAGCGGGCGATTCCTCCCGTGCCGACCACGGCGGTGCGCAGCGGGGCGCTCGAAGGATGCGGAGACATGCGGACCCTTTCGTGAGACGAACGGCCCCGAGCACTGAGAAAGCGCTTCCTATGCGGCCGGTTCCAACGTTGTAACCGGCGTGAGTCCGTAGGGTCAACCCTTTGCGACGATCGAGATGATCCGGAGTTCGGAGCACCGGAATCCGGCGCAGGATCGCCCCTGGATCCGGCGCGGGATCGCCCCTGGCTTCCAAGGCGGATCCGTGCATAATCAGGGGAAACGCAGGAGGGGAGCAGGTCGGTGGCGGCAGTGACACTCAAGGACGTGGCGGAGCGCGCGGGGGTGTCGATCAAGACCGTGTCCAACGTTGTACGCGACGCCCCGCGGGTCTCCGATGCCACCCGTGAGCATGTGATGCGTGCCGTGCGCGAGCTCGGCTACCGGCCGAACGCCTCGGCGCGCCGCCTGCGCACCGGCCGCAGCGGCCTGATCGCACTCGCCGTCCCGGACCTGGCCACGCCGTACTTCGCCGAACTCGCCCAGCACGTACGGGCACAGGCGGCAAAGCTCGGCCTCACCGTGCTCATCGAGGAGACCCTGGGCGACGCGAAGGAGGAACTGCGCCTGGCGACCGGCGTCGGCGCGGCGCTCCTGGACGGTGTCATCCTCTCGCCGCTGCATGCCTCCCTGGACCAACTCGCCCCAGTGGCAAGCGAGTTCCCGCTCGTACTGCTCGGCGAGCGCAACTACGAGCGGGACCGGCTGACCGCCGACCACGTCCTGATCGACAATGTCGCGGCGGCCCGCGAGGCGACCGCGCATCTGGCCGGCCTCGGCCGCACCCGGATCGCCGCGATCGGCGTGGACCGCAAGGCGTCCGCGACCAGCAGACAGCGCCTGGAGGGCTTCCAACTGGCCCTGCACACGGCCGGGCTGACCTACGACCCGCGCCTGGCGCCCACGGTGCAGGACTTCGACCGCCACAACGGCCTGCTCGCGATGCGCACCCTCGCCCGACTCCCCGCCGGCGTACGCCCGGACGCGGTGTTCTGCTTCAGCGACATGCTGGCGGTCGGTGCACTGCGCGCGCTGCACGAGGCGGGCCTGAGCGTCCCCGGGGATGTCGCGGTGGCCGGGATCGACGGCTCCGACGAGGCGCTGTACAGCACGCCCTCGCTGACATCGGTGGTCCCCGACCGGGCAGCGATCGCCTCGCTCGCGGTCAAGTGCCTGGCCACCCGCATCCGTTCGGAGGAGGATCCGGCGCCCTTCGAGGTGCACACGGCCCCGCACTGGCTGGAGACCCGGGAGTCGACCGTGGGCGGCCGGCTGGCGCTGCCGTAGGACTCGCCTGCGACTCCCACCGGCAATTCCCGTCTCCGGCAGGTCAGTTGCCGCGCGGCGCGTACATGATGACGGCCATCCCGAGCAGGCACACCAGGGCACCGATGACGTCGTAGCGGTCCGGCCGGTAGCCGTCGGCGACCATGCCCCAGGCGATCGAACCGGCGACGAAGACGCCCCCGTACGCGGCGAGGATCCGTCCGAAGTTGTCGTCGCTCTGCAGCGTGGCGACCACGCCGTACAGGCCGAGTGCGATCACGCCCGCCCCGATCCAAATCCACCCCTTGTGCTCCCGGATGCCCTGCCACACCAGCCAGGCGCCCCCGATCTCGAACAACGCGGCCACGACGAACAGGGCGACGGAGCGGGTGACGAGCACGGTGATGGTCCTTGTCGGGCGGGACGGGCCTGCGGATGCGGAGCGGGCCTGCGGATGAGGAGCGAGTGCGGCCGAACGGCCGGGCGGAGGAGGCTACTTGCCGTTCGACCCTCGGAAGCGGCCGAAAGCTTTCGTCAGTGCGCTGCGCGGCGATCCCGGCGCTCCGTCCGGCCGCGCCGGCGCCGGCAGGTGCGGCACCGCGCCGCTCCCGCCGGTCGCCTCGGCGAGTGCGGCGTGCGCCGCCTCGGCCGCTTCCCGATAGCGGTCGCGGGACCGGGTCATCTCCTCGAGCGCCTCGGCGTACCGGACGGCCATGCCCTGGGCGTGGGCCAGCTCCTCCTCCGCGGTGAGCAGGTGCCAGCTTTGGCGCAGCCGGTTCAGGGCCTGTTCGGCCTCGGGCGGCAGGGGTCGCGGGAGCATCGCGAACTCCCTGATCCTGTCGAGCAGTTGGGTCGGCTGCGTGCCGTCGAGGAAGACGTTCTGCACCGTGCAGCGCGCTGCGTCGTACCCGGCCACCGGTGGTGTCGAGGGCAGGATGACCGCGCCGCCGCGCGGCATCCGCACATCGAGCTCCCGCTTCATGGCGAAGTCCGCGATGCGGGCCTGGTCGGGCGTGGCCCGGTGCTCGACGATCCGGTGGCGCAGGCTCGGCGGCAGGAAGGCCGCGACCGGCCGCTGTCCGAGCGCGTCCGGTGTCATCGCCTCGTGCACGACGATGTGGATGTACCAGCTCTGGCGGGTGCAGTCGCGCAGCAGGCGGCGCACCGCGTCGTCGTCCTTCGGCAGATGGTTCGTCGTCCGCAGGCGCAGTCCGGCCACCAGGTCCTGGTCCCAGGCCACCCGGTCGCTGTCCGGCCAGAACATGGTCGCGGGCGAGGCCCACCGTACGTCCCAGGGCTGCTCGGCCTCGGCGGCGAGCACCCAGGTGACTCCGTCGCTCTCCTTGCGGCGCAACGGGGCGTCGTACGTGGTCAGCTGGGCACGCACGGTGATGTGCTCGACGGGGCGCCAGCGTGCCTCGAAGAGCCGCCGGGCGGACGGGCCGGGGTCCGCGGACGCGTCCCGCGGGTGCAGGACCGTGGATCGGGCGGCCTCGGCCGGATCGAGTTCCAGGAAGTCGTCGAGCACCCCTGCCGCCTTGAGTGCGATCAGGTTGCGCCTGATGTCCAGCTCGGGCTCGGGCCCTGAATGGCGCCCGTTGCCCAGCCACACGGTGTCGGGGACGGTGGTCGAGGGGCTGCTGTTCTTGGCCATGGGATCTTCTGTGAAGGGTCGGGGTCCCGACCAGTATCGCGGACATGGCCTCCGCCACGAAACGCCTGCACTTACGGCGGGCCGCGTGGTTAGGGTGCGTGACATGAACGCCATACCGCTGCGCGGCGCCACGCTCCACTACGACGATCACGGCCCGTCGGGCGGCACGCCCGTCCTGCTGATCCACGGGCACCCTTTCAACAGCACCTTGTGGGCGCCCCAGGCCGAGGCCCTGAGCGCGGCCGGGTATCGGGTCGTCACCCCCGATCTGCGCGGCTACGGGCGCAGCAGCGTCACGCCGGGGAAGGTGCTCCTCGCCGACTTCGCCGACGATCTCGCCGCGCTCCTCGATCATCTGGACATCCCCGGGGCGGTGATCGGCGGCGTCTCGATGGGCGGACAGATCGCCATGGAGGTCCAGCTCCGGCATCCGCACCGCGTGCTCGCCCTCGTACTGTCCGACACCTCCGCCCCGGCGGAGACCGAGCAGGGCAAGCAGGTCCGCAACCGACTCGCCGACCGGCTGCTCGCCGAGGGCATGGGCGGCTACGCGGACGAGGTGATCGACAAGATGCTCGCTGCGTACAACGTGTCCGCGATGCCTCATGTCGCCGCGCGGGTGCAGGAGATGATGCGTGCGACGGATCCCCGGGGCGCGGCCGCGGCGCTGCGCGGGCGGGCCGAACGGCCCGACCACCGCGACACCCTGGCAGCGGTCCGCAAGCCCGTGCTTGTCGTCGTCGG
This sequence comes from Streptomyces triticagri, assembly GCF_003429565.1. GTDB lineage: Bacteria > Actinomycetota > Actinomycetes > Streptomycetales > Streptomycetaceae > Streptomyces > Streptomyces triticagri. Next base: position 45,760 of record NZ_QUAK01000234.1, on the reverse strand, counting down.
TGCGGACGACGCCTATACGCCGGTCGCCGACGCCGAGGAGATCCGCCGCCTGGTCCCCTCCGCGGTGCTGTCCGTGATCGAGCAGGCCGGTCATCTGCCGGGCGCCGAGCAGCCGGAGCGCTTCAACGCCGTCCTGCTCGACTTCCTGGCCACCGCGGCCGTCGGCCCGCGCTGAGCGGCTATCGGCGTCCGGCGGCCGGCGCCGGACGCCGGTTCCGGGTGGCGAGGGAAGGGTGGCGGGGATCGGACGGCCGCGTCTCAGGCGTCGGCGTCGCCGACCGCGGGCGGCAGTGCCATCCAGTCCTGCCAGGTGATGTCACGGCCGATGCAACGAGGCTGTGTGAACGGCCAGTCGGCGGCGATCCACCGCGGCACCAGGGCGTCGAGCGCCTGCTCCGTGTCGCTGCCGACCAGCTCGTCCACCACCCACCAGGCGACCTCGCCGTCGGCTCCGGCGCGCTCGGGCGGGTCCACGTAGACACAGCCGAGGAGCGCCGTCTCGTCCTCGTCCAGGAGCGCGTAGTTGAACGACTGGTGCGCGGCCATCTCCTTCTCGTGCCGGAGCAGGTCGGCGCGGTCCTGCTCGAGGGTCATCGACTCGCTCGGCCAGGACCAGGCCGGGCCGAAGATCTCCCACAGCCGGTCACGGGAGTTCATCACCGCCGGGTGGTCGATCGCCGCGTCCGCCTCCCGGATCGGCCGCAGATGCAGGGTGGTCCCGGGCACGGGTACATGGACGGGATGGACGAAGTCGGCAGGGAGCCAGGTCATGGGCTCACGCTAGGCCTGCCCGCGCTGCGTCGCACATCAATTGAGGTGCCGGCCGGTGGGCTACGGGATAGCGTCACGGCTCATGACCCCCGTGCTGCACACCGAGCGGCTGCTCCTGGAGCCGTACGTCCGTGCGGACGAGGAGGACTTCGTCGCGCTCTTCCAGGACACCAGGGTGTCGCGCTGGATGGGCGACGGCCCGGACACCGAGGCAGCGGACCGGGCCCTGTTCGGGCGGATCTTCTCCAAGGTGTACGCGGAGTCCCTCTTCGACGTCTGGGCGGTTCGCCACGAGGGGCGTCTGGTCGGGCACGCCGAGATCAAGTGGACCGCCGAGGTCGAAGGCCACGAGATCATCTACGCCCTCGCGCCCGAGGTGTGGGGATCGGGCCTCGGGACGGAACTGGCGCAGAAACTGGTCGAGTACGGATTCGCCACCCTCGGCCTCACCGCCGTGCACGCCACGGTGGCCGCACCCAACGCGGCATCTCTCGCCGTGCTGACCCGGATCGGCTTCGAGCACGTCCGGGACGTCGAGGAGGACGACGGCAGCACCACGCACGTACTGACCCGCAGCCGCAGCTGAGCGAGGTCACCGACCGGGCGGGACCTCACCGGGCACCGCGGTTCGGCCGGAGGCGTGGCCCGGGGAACGGCCTGTGCGCTAACTTGAGACGCAGGTCACATATGGAGTGAGGTCCGTGGTGCACACGGGAGGTTCTGGTTGACCCCGGCACAACTTCGGGCATTCGCGGCGACCGTCCGCCTCGGCTCGGTCAAGGCGGCAGCCGCTGACCTGGGCGTCACCGAGGCCGCCGTCTCGTTGCACATCGCCCATCTGCGCAAGGAACTCGGCGACAAGCTCTTCACGCGCACCGCCCACGGCCTCGCCTTCACACCGGGCGGGCTGCGGCTCGCCAGCCGGGCGGCCGAGATGCTCGGGCTCCAGGACCAGACCGTGCTCGAAGTGCAGATGGCCGGGTCCGGGCGGCGGCTGCTGCGGGTCGCGGCGTCGAGCCTGTTCGCGGAGTACGCGGCGCCGGGCCTGATCGAGTTGTTCGCCGGGCGCGCCCATGACCTGGACGTCGAGCTCAGTGTGCACAATCCGCAGCGCTTCCCCGCGCTGTTGACGGAGCGGGCGGTCGACGTCGCGCTCGGGCCCCGGCCGGCCACCGTGGACGACTCGATGAGTTGTACGCACTTCCTGAACTACCAGATGATCGCCGTCGTCGGGGCCGGTCATCCGCTGGCCGCGCGGCAGGGCGCCGTCGGAGTCGCGGAGCTGCGCGAACAGGCGTGGCTGCTCGGGCCTTCGGCGGTGGGACGGGCGGGGATCGTGCCCTCGGTGCTGCGGCGTCTTGCCGTCCCCGAGCACCATCAGCGGATCTTTCAGAGCCATGCGGCCGCTGTCGACGAGGCGAAGCACGGCAAGGGGGTGGTCCTGGCGGTCACGTTCGCCGTCACGAAGGATCTGGCGGGTGGGGACCTGTGTCAGCTCAGCGGGCCGCATCTGCCCGCTCGGGGGTCGTGGAATCTGCTCGCGCTCGGGGACCGGGAGTCGCCGCCGGTCGCAGCGGAGCTGCGGAGGTTTGTCACGACGCCTCGGGCCACTCAGGCGATGCTTCGCGGAACGGGGGTTACGGCTGGGCGTTTTCGGCCCGCTATTCATGTGACGCTTTGGAGTTGACCTCCGGTCCCCGGGGATGGGGGTGGGGGTGGGGGTGGGATTCCCCAAACCCGCCCCTTCCCGGAACTCCTGCCGGAGGGGCCTCCTCAAACGCCGGAGGGGCTTGTTTGTAAGGCCTCCTCAAACGCCGGAGGGGCTGTTACGGAGCGCCGCCAGGCGCGGGCCCAGGTCTACGAGGTCGTTGAACGTTGTCGCGGGGAGGAGGACGTCGATGTGGGGCAGGGCCGCGGCCATGGTTGTGGTGCGGGGGACGTAACCGGGGGTGCCGGCGCGGGGGTTGAGCCAGGTGATCAGGTGGGCTCGGCGGTGCAGGCGGGCCATCGCCGCTGCCAGGCGCTCCGGTGGGTCGCCGTCCCAGCCGTCGGAGGCGATGAGCACGACCGCGCCGCGTACCGCGCCTCCGTGGTGCGAGGCGAGCAGCGTCTCCAGGCAGTACGCGATCCTCGTACCGCCGAAGCGGTCCGTGACCCGCTCCGAGGCCTCCTCGAACGCGGTCTGCGCCGAGCGGTGCGCGAGTACGTGGGTCAGGCGCGTCAGCGAGGTGGCGAAGGCGAACGTCTCCGCTCGCGTCGCCCGCGCGAGCGCACGCATCAGATGCAGGTACGGCACCGCCTGGGCCTGCATCGAGCGGCTGACGTCGCACAGCACCACCACTCGTCGTGGCCGGCGCACGGGTGCCGTGCGCACGAGGCGGACCGGTTCCCAGCCGGTGCGCCGGGACCGTGCCACGGTCTCCCTGATCGCCACCCGGGAACCGCCCGGGCGTACCGCGTACCGGCGTGAGCGCTGGGTCGGCCACTCCCCCAGTGCGGCCTCGAGGTACTGGCCGAGCAGATCGCTCTCCCGTTCGTCGAGTTGCTCGAACGGTGTGTCCACCGCGCCCGCGAGGTCGGAGGGCAGCCGCTGCGGGACGGTCAGGACGTGGTCCTCGCTGTGCTCGGCCGCGCCGACGGTGGGTGCCAGTGTTGCCCAGGGCAGTCCGGTCCCGCCGATCGGATCGCCGGCGGCGTCGGTGAGCAGGGGTGCCGCGGGCCCGCCGCGGGGCGGCACGGCACCGAGGCCGTCGCGGCGGGCGTGCGGATCGACCGCGAGCAGGGCGTCACCGAACACCGCGGCGAAGACCTCGTCGAAGCGGTTCAGGTACGGCCTGTCCCGGACGAGGGTGATGCGGGCCGTCCAGTACAGCGCCGTGCGCGTGGACGGCCGGGCGACGGTCAGCGCGGCCACCAGGTCCTGGGTGGCCGTCAGGCCCACCGGCACACCGCCGTGCCGGAGTCGGTCCGCCAGGGCCGCGGCGAACGCAGCCCGGTCCACGGCGGGCAGGAAGGGGTCCGTCCCGTTCATGGCGTCTCCATGGCGTCCTTCTGGCGTCGGCTCCGGTTCAGCGCACCAGGAGGTAGATCACCACGCCGACGACGACGGCGGCCACGGCGACCGGGATCAGCCGCTTGTAGACGGACTTGCCGGCGAGGCGCATCAGGTCGAGGGCCTCGGGTCCGTCCTCCGGCTCCGACTTCTTCTCCGACTGCTTCTCCGGCTCCTGCTCCTGCCCTTGCCCCTGCTCCTGGTCGTCATCGGCCTTGACCTTGGCCGTGACCGAGGCACCTGCCCGATCCACAGCGGAAGGTGAGTCAGGTGCGGACGCGGCTGCGGCAGCACGACGCCCCTCCGGCTCGGGCGACGCCTCCGGAGCCGGATTCCCCGTCTCCGCCGGTCCCGCGAGCAATTGGCTCTCCACGTTCGCCACGAACTGCGCGAACAGCTTCTCCGAGATCTCCTTGATCATGCCGCTGCCGAACTGGGCCAGCTTTCCACTGATGTTGAGATCCGTGGTCACGCTGACCTGCGTACGCTCAGGACCGTCGGGACGCAGCACCGCGTTGATCCGTGCGGACGCGTTCCCCTGCCCGCGGGTGTCCTTGCCGGCCGCGCTGATCACCGCGCTGTGGGTTTCCCGGTCGCGTTCCACGAACTGGGCCGTGCCCGCGAACTGGCTGATCACAGGCCCCACTTTGACCTTGACCTTGCCGCGGTGGACTTCGCCCTCGACGCCCGTGAGCTGTGCTCCGGGCATGCAGGGTGCGAGAGCCTCCAAGTCGGTGAGAGCCTCCCAGGCCCGCTCGACGGGTACATCGACGCGGAACTCGTTGTCGATCTTCATGGCTTACGGTCTCCTCGCTTCTTCGGGGTAGCCGAATTCTCCGAGGGCCCCGGTGATGGTGGTGCGGTCGTCGGGGCTCTTGGCGACCGCACTCAGGGTCGCGACGACGTCCTTGCGCGCCAGCTCGGACACCCGGAGGGCGGCGAGCGCGGAGACCCAGTCGATGGCCTCGGCCATGCCCGGAACCTTGTCCAGGTCGAGGGCGCGGACCTTGCCGATGAACTCCGTGGCGGACGCGATCAGGGGTGCGTTCGCGGCCGGCACCGAGCGGCGCAGGATCTCCGCCGTGCGCTCGGGAGTGGGGTGGTCGATCCAGTGGTAGAGGCATCGCCGGCGCAGTGCGTCGTGCAGTTCGCGGCTGCGGTTGGAGGTGAGGATCACCACGGGCGGGCGCCCGGCGGCGAAGGTGCCCAACTCGGGGATGGTGATGGTCCATTCGCCGAGGAACTCGAAGAGCAGCGCCTCGAACTCGTCGTCGGCCCGGTCGATCTCGTCGATCAGGAGCACCGGCGGCCGCGGGCCCTCGTGCCGCACGGCCCGCAGCAAGGGCCGGTCGAGAAGGTACTCGGCGGTGAACAGGTCCGCGTCCCCTGCCCGTTGTCCGAGGGCCTCGGTGCGGCGCACCGCGAGCAGCTGCCGCTGGTAGTTCCATTCGTAGAGCGCCTCGCCGGCCGTCAGTCCCTCGTAGCACTGCAGGCGGATCAGCGGGGTGTCCAGGGCCCGGGCGAGGGCTTTGGCCGCGCTCGTCTTGCCGACGCCGGGTTCGCCCTCCAGAAGCAGCGGCCGGTCGAGGGCGGTGGCCAGGTGGAGGGCGGTGGCGGTGCCCCGGTCGACGAGATGTCCGATGTCCGCGAGTCGGCGCCGTACGTCCTCGGCGTCCGTGAACAGTGCGCTCACCCCCTCAGCTCGCAAGCCCGGCCGCGTACCGGTCCCGGCAGCCGGGTCCGCAGAACCACAACTCCTCTTCCCCTACGGCCAGATGGGACGTGTCGGGCCGTACGGTCACCGTCATCCCGCACACCGGATCCACCGCCTGGACGGGCCGGTCGTCGTGCCCCACCGACGAGGGCGCGCCGACCGACCGTACGCTCTCGACGATCTCGGCCAGGATCGACAGGGCGATCTCCGCCGGGGTGCGGGCGCCGATGTCGAGCCCGGCCGGACTGTGGATCCGGACGCGCTCGGCCTCGGTGAGCCCGAGTTCGTCGAGGAGCGCGGCGCCGCGGCGGCGGCTGGCGACCAGTTCGATGTGCGGGACGCCGGCGTCCAGGGCGGCGCGCAGCGACTCGGTGTCGCCGCGGCCGTGTCCGGCCACGACGACGGCACCGGTGTGCTCGGCGGGCGGGCCCTCGGGCAGGGAGCGTGCGGTGGCGTATCCGAGTACGTCGGCGAGTGCGACACAGGCCTCGGCGATCGGGGTGCGTCCGGCGATCTCGATCAGCGGCGGCGGCAGTACCGGCTCCAGAAAGATCTCCAACGCCCCTCCGGAAAGGCAGGGGTTGACCACCACCTGGGCGCCCGGGGTGTCGGGGAAGTCCTCGTCGCCCTCCGGAAGCACCCGGAGCAGCAGCGGGCCGTCGCCGCGCAGCGCGCCGAGTGCCGCCGTGCGCACCGATTCCTCGGCGCACACCCCGCCGACGAAGCCCTCGATCCTGCCGTCGCCGTACACGATCGCCTCGTCACCCGGGTGTGCGGAGGACGGGGCCTGGGCGCGCACCACGCGGGCGTGCACGAACGGCACGCGCTGTGCCGCCAGTTCGCGCGCGTGTGTGTCCACCGTGCGCGGGTGCGTGTCCACCGTGCGCGCGTGTGTGTCCACCGTGTGGGGCGTCCCCGTCACCGCTGTCATCCCGTCACCTCCTCGGCCTCCGTCATGTGCGCACCGGTGCCCGCTCAGATCGGCGGCTCCGGCCGGCCCTGCATCGCCTCCCACACCCGCGAGGGCGTCAGGGGCATGTCCGCGTGCCGGACGCCGAAGGGGGCGAGCGCGTCGACGACGGCGTTGACGATCGCCGGGGGCGAGCCGACGGTCGCCGACTCGCCGACGCCCTTGGCGCCGATCGGATGGTGCGGTGAGGGTGTGACCGTGAACCCGGTCTCCCAGTCGGGCACTTCGAGTGCGGTGGGGATCAGGTAGTCCATCAGGGAGCCGCTGAGGCAGTTCCCGTCCTCGTCGAAGGCGATCATCTCCATCAGCGCCATGCCGACTCCGTCGGTGAGGCCGCCGTGCACCTGACCCTCGATGATCATCGGGTTGATGCGGGTGCCGCAGTCGTCGACGGCCACGAAGCGCCGTACGGTCACCTTCGCGGTGCCCGGGTCGATGTCGACGACGCAGATGTAGGCGCCGTGCGGATAGGTGAGGTTCTCCGGGTTGTAGCAGATCTGCGCTTCGAGGCCGCCCTCGATCCCCTCGGGCAGATCCCCGGCGCCGTGCGCCTTCATCGCGATGTCCTGAATGGTGACCGAGGCCTCGGGGTCGCCCGCCACCCGGAAGGTGCCCTCGTCCCACTCCAGGTCGGCGACCGACACCTCGAGCATCCCGGAGGCGATCAGCCTGGCCTTGTCGCGGACCTTGCGTGCGACCAGGGCGGCCGCCGCTCCGGACACCGGCGTGGACCGGCTGCCGTAGGTGCCGAGTCCGAACGGGGTCTGATCGGTGTCGCCGTGCACGACCTCGATGTCCTGGGGCGGGATGCCGAGTTCACCGGCGACGATCTGGGCGAAGGTCGTCTCGTGGCCCTGTCCCTGGGTCTGTACGGAGAGCCGTACGACCGCCTTGCCGGTGGGGTGCACCCGCAGTTCGCAACCGTCGGCCATGCCGAGGCCGAGGATGTCCATGTCCTTGCGGGGGCCCGCGCCGACGGCCTCGGTGAAGAAGGACACACCGATGCCCATGATCTCGCCGCGGGCCCGCTTCTCGGCCTGCTCGGCGCGCAGGGCGTCGTAGCCGGCGAGGTCCTTGGCGAGCTCCATGGTCGGGGCGTAGTTGCCGGAGTCGTAGACCCAGCCGGTCTTGGTGCGGTACGGGAACTGCTCGGGCCTGATGAAGTTCTTCATCCTCAACTCGACCGGGTCCATGCCCAGTTCGTGCGCCAGACAGTCCACGATCCGTTCGACCAGGTAGACGGCCTCGGTGATGCGGAACGAGCAGGCGTAGGCGACGCCGCCCGGGGCCTTGTTGGTGTAGACGGCCGTCATCTTGCAGTAGGCCGCCTCCAGGTCGTAGCTGCCGGTGAAGACGCCGAAGAAGCCCGCCGGGTACTTCACGGGGGCGGCGACGCCGTTGAACGCGCCGTGGTCGGCGAGGACATGGGTGCGGATGGCGAGGATCTTCCCCTCGCGGGTGGCGGCGATCTCGCCGCGCATGAGGTAGTCCCGGGCGAATCCGGTGCTGATCAGGTTCTCGGCCCGGTCCTCCATCCACTTCACCGGCTTGCCGGTGAGCAGCGAGCCGACGATCGCGCAGACGTAACCCGGGTAGATCGGCACCTTGTTGCCGAAGCCTCCGCCGATGTCCGGTGACACGACCCGGATCTTGTGCTCGGGCAGTCCGGCGACGATGGCGTACAGGGTGCGGTGGGCGTGCGGGGCCTGGGTGGTGGACCAGAGGGTGAGCTTGCCGTCGACCGCGTCGAAGTCGGCGACCGCGCCACAGGTCTCCATCGGGGCCGGGTGCACCCGCGGGTAGACGATGTCCTCGGAGACGACGACGTCGGCCCGCCGGAAGACCTCCTCGCTCAAGGCCGCGTCGCCGGTCTCCCAGTCGAAGACGTGGTTGTCGTTCTTGCCCTCCAGGTCGTCGCGGATGACGGGGGCGTCGGGTGCCAGGGCGCCGCGTACGTCGATGACCGGGTCGAGCGGTTCGTACTCGACGTCGATCAGTTCGAGCGCGTCGCGTGCGGCGTAGCGGTCCTCGGCGACGACGAAGGCGACCTCCTGGCCCTGGAAGCGGACCTTGTCGGTGGCGAGCACTGCCTGGACGTCGTTGGACAGGGTCGGCATCCAGGCCAGGCCCTTCTCGGCGAGCATCGCGCCGGTCACCACCAGGCGGACCTTGGGGTGGGCCTCGGCGAGGGTGGTGTCCACGGAGGTGATGCGGGCGTGCGCGAACGGCGAGCGCAGGATCGCCAGGTGCAGCATGCCGGGCAGTTGGAGGTCGTCGACGTAGCGGCCCTTGCCGCGGACGAAGCGCGGGTCCTCCTTGCGGAGCATCCGTCCGTGCCCGTTCGGCTTGCGGTCGTTGTCGACGAACGCGGTGCGGTTGCCGTTGGGGGCGACGGTGGTCATGACGCGCTCCCCGTGGTGGTCGCTACGGGTTCTTCGCCGGCGGGTTGCTCGGCGGCAGGTGCTTCGGTGTCGGGGGCCGTGGTCCGGGTGCCGGCCTCCTCGGCGGCGGCCCAGCGGATGGAGCGGACGATGGTGGCGTAGCCGGTGCAGCGGCAGATCTGGCCGGAGATCGCCTCGCGGATCTCCTCGTCGGACGGGTCGGGGTCGGAGTCGAGCAGGGCGCGGGCGGTCATCATCATTCCGGGGGTGCAGAATCCGCACTGCAGTCCGTGGCACTCGATGAACCCGCGCTGGACCGGGTCGAGTTCGCCGTTCTGCTCCAGGCCCTCGACGGTGCGCACCTCGTGGCCGCCCGCCATGGCGGCGAGCACCGTGCAGGACTTGACGGGTTCGCCGTCGAGGCGCACCACGCAGGTGCCGCAGTTGCTGGTGTCGCAGCCCCAGTGGGTGCCGGTCAACTGGAGGTGGTCGCGCAGGAAGTGCACGAGGAGCAGCCGGCCTTCGATCTCCCGGGTGACCTCTTCGCCGTTGACGGTCATGGTGACCTGCACGGTCACACCTCCTGTCCGGTGGCCCGGGCGACGGCCCGGCGCAGTACGCGTACGGTCAGCTCGCGCGCGAGATGCCGTTTGTACTCGGCGCTGCCGCGCCGGTCGGTGACCGGGGAGCAGGACTCGGCGGCGATGTCGCCTGCGCGCGCGTAGAGCTCCTCGGTGGGGCGTTGTCCGCGCAGGGCGTCGGCGATCCCCGGGATGCCCGCGGTGTTGGGTCCGACGGCGGCGAGCCCGACGCGGGCGTCCTCGACGAGTCCGCTCTCGTCGAGCCAGACGCCCGCGCCCGCCGAGACGACCGCCCAGTCGCCGGCGCGCCGCTCCACCTTCTCGTACGCGCTGGATCCGCGGGGACGGACCGGGAAGCGGACCTCGGTGAGGATCTCGGCGTCGCCCACCGCGGTCTCGTACGGGCCCTGGTGGAACTCGTCCATCGACACCACGCGTTGACCATCCAGGCCCTGGATCACGCAGGATGCGTCGAGCGTGGTGCACACGGCCGACAGGTCCTCGGAGGGGTCCGACTGGCACAGGGAGCCGCCGAGCGTGCCGCGGTTGCGTACGACCGGGTCGGCGATCACTCGCTCGGCGTCGCGGAAGATCGGGAAGGCGGCGGCGAGTTCGTCGGACTCGAGGAGTTCGCGGTGGCGGGTCATGGCGCCGATGCGGATCCGGCCCGGCGCACCGTCGGGTCCGGGCTCGCTGCGGATGTAGCCGAGCTCGTCGTGCAGTTCGTTGATGTCGATCAGGTACTCGAAGTTGGTGAGCCTGAGTTTCATCATCGGGATGAGGCTGTGTCCGCCGGCCACCAGGCGCGCGGTGTCGCCGAGCCGGTCGAGAAGCGTGACCGCCTCGGTGACCGTGCTCACCCGTTGGTACTCGAACGGAGCGGGTACCTGCATGCCGCACTCCCCTGTCTCGCCCGGCGACCGGCCGGGCGCCTCGGGCGCCGCTGTCAGGGGATCATTGCGCCTCCGCGGGGACGGGGGTGTCAACGGCGGCTTAAGCATTCACTTAACTCACTCCGCATCGTGTCCCGCGTCCACTTAAGCGAATGCTTAAGCGGCCGTTGACATGCGAGGCGCCGGCTCCGCATGATCCGGGGACGCCGGACTGCACGGCGCCGGATCCGTCGTGTGCGGAGCACCGCCGAGGCCCTTTCGGGGGCGCTCACCGTCCGCGCGGCGGTCACTGCCGAAGGAGGCGAACCTCGATGCGGGACATCGCGGAGGGCCTCGCCTCCTGGCTCGCGGACGGGCGCCGCTTCGCGGTGGCGACCGTGGTCAGGACGTGGCGCTCGGCGCCCCGCCGGCCCGGTTCCTCGCTCGCGGTCGCCGAGGACGGCGAGGTCATCGGGAGCGTCTCGGGCGGATGCGTCGAGGGTGCGGTGTACGAGCTGGCCCGGGAGGTCCTGAAGTCGGGGGAGCCGGTCGCGGTCACGTACGGAGTGAGCGACGACGATGCGCTTGCGGTGGGCCTGACCTGCGGCGGGATCATCGAGATCCTCATACGGCCGGCGGGTGCGGGGCGCTTCCCCGGACTTGCGGGCGTGCTGGCGGCGATCGGGCGCGGGCAGCCGGTCGCGGTGGCCTCGCCGCTCCCCGCCGACGGTGGTGCGGCCGAGCCCGAGACGGCGCCCGCTCCCGGCGGTCGGCTCGTGGTCACGCCGAACGGATCCGAGGGGACGCTCGGCGATACCGGCCTGGACGCAGCCGTGGCCCAGCGGGCCCGCGGGCTGCTGGCCGGTGGCGGCACCGACGTCGTGCACCTCGGGCGGCAGGGCCAGTCACGGCTCGACGACGTCACCGTGTTCGTCGAGTCCTTCGCACCGCCGCCGCGGATGCTGGTGTTCGGGGCGATCGACTTCGCCTCGTCGGTGGCGAGGATCGGCAAGTTCCTCGGCTACCACGTCACGGTCTGCGATGCCCGCCCCGTCTTCGCCACGCGCCGGCGCTTCCCGGACGCGGACGAACTCGTCGTCGACTGGCCGCACCGGTATCTCGACTCCACCACGGTGGACGAGAACACGGTGATCTGCGTCCTCACCCATGACCCCAAGTTCGACGTGCCGTTGCTCCAGCGTGCGCTGTGTACACCCGCCCGCTATGTCGGGGCGATGGGGAGCCGCCGGACGCACGAGGACCGCTTGCGCCGGCTGCGGGAGGCCGGGGTCGCGGAGGCCGAGCTCGACCGCCTCGCCTCCCCCATCGGCCTCGACCTCGGCGCGCGTACGCCGGAGGAGACGGCCGTGGCGATCATGGCCGAGATCATCGCGCTCCGCTGGGGCGGCACGGGCCGGCGTCTCACCGAGACGACACCGTTGCCGATCCACCGCTGAGGGCCGCCCCTCCGTCGAGTACGCGGCCTCACACCTGCGACGACTCGACGACTCGTCATCACGGCTGCCGAGGCTCCGGCTTCAGGAGCGGCTGGGCCATCGACGCTCCCACGTCGCGCAGCCATTGACGCGCAGAAACCGATCACATTACGGTTTTCGTGAAGGGCAGCCCATCGGGATCTCCCGTGCCGTGCCCTGCCACGATCGCCGGCGACCCGCGTCCCGGCCCTGAAGACGGAGAGATCATGAAGTGGTACGCCACCAGGTCCGGGGCCGCCGTCGCCGTTGCCACAGCGGCCGCGTTCGCTCTCGCGGGCTGCGGGGGCGGCGGCGCTCCGGGCGCGACCGGGACGGCGGAGCTGAACATCGCGACGCTCACCCGCGCGCAGAGCCTGGACCCGGCCGACGCGCTCGGCGGCAATCTGCCGTACTTCCAGCCGGTCTACGACACCCTCATCAAGCGAGCACCGGACGGCAGCATGCGCCCGATGCTGGCCACCGAGTGGTCGTACGACAAGAGCCGGACCGAGCTGTCCCTGAGCCTGCGCAAGGGCGTGAAGTTCAGCGACGGGACCGTGTTCGACGCCGAAGCCGTCAAGGCCAATCTGCAGCACTTCAAGAAGGGCGGCGGAGGCGGCGCCAAGTACCTGAACATGCTGGACGAGGTCGACGTCACCGACGCCACCCACCTCACCCTGAAGCTGTCCGCCCCCGAGCCCGCGCTGCTCTTCTACCTCAGCGACGCGGCCGGCCTGATGGCCTCCCCCGCGAAGCTGGACGGCGACTCGCTCCGTACGACGCCGGTCGGCACGGGTCCGTACACCCTCGACAAGGCGAAGACCGCCGTCGGCAACCGCTACGTCTACGAGCGCCGGGCGGACTACTGGGACGACGAACTCCCGTTCAAGACCCTGACGATCAGTGTCTTCGACAACGAGACGGCCATCGTCAACGGCCTGCGGACCGGGCAGATCGACAGCGCGACCCTGCAGGACGCGAACCAGCAGACGGCGATCGGCTCCGGGGCCGGCCTCACCACCACGCAGTACACCTTCGACTTCCAGGGCCTGCTGCTCTTCGACCGGGGCGGCGTGCGCACCCCGGCGCTGCGCGAGGCGAAGGTGCGCCGGGCGATCAACCACGCGCTCGACCGCTCGACCATGGTGGAGAAGATCCGCCGCGGTCGCGGCGAGGCCACCGACCAGATCTTCGGCACCGGCGCCGAGGCCTACGACAAGGAGCTCGACTCCTACTACCGGCACGATCCGGCGAAGGCGCGGAAGCTGCTCGCCGAGGCCGGCTATGCCAAGGGCTTCACGCTCAAGCTGCCGAGGGTGTCCGCGATCGTCAGTGACGCGATCGCGTCCTCGGTCAAGACCGACCTCGGCAAGGTCGGCATCAAGGTGACCTGGGACGAGCTGGACGGTGGCAGCGCGGTGCAGAAGATCTACCGCGACCGCGCCTACTCGGCGATGGTGATGAACATGGGCCAGTCCGACACCGACTGGGTCACCGCGCAGGAGCTCGTGACGCCGGGCACGTTCAACATGTTCGGCTCCACGGACAAGACGGTGAAGCGACTCCTCGGGCGGATGCAGTCGGGTACGGAGGCTCAATCCGCCGCGGCTGCAAAGGAGTTGAACCGGCATCTGGTGGAGGAGGCCTGGTTCGCGCCCTTCTACCGCATGAAGTTCCTGCTGGTCGCCGGGGACGGCGTCAAGGTGGTGCCGCAGGCCGGCATGGGAGTGCCGTCGATCTACAACTACACTCCTGCCGGTTCCTGACGCCGGTACGTGGCGGGCCCCGGTGACGCGTCACCGGGGCTTCGCCATGTGCGGGACGGTGTCGGGAAGTTCAGCCGTGTCAGCACCGTCAGTCCTGTCCCGCGCCGAGGGTTTCAGTGCCAGCGGATCTCGCTGTCGGGGAAGTACGCGAGGCCCCGCGCGCGCCAGAGGGCCGCATGCCGCCCGAGGCGTTCGCGGTGCGACTCCCAGTCGGGGGCGGCTCCGCTCCAGGCCGCCTCGGCCACCCCGGCGAGCCGGGGCAGTAGAAGGGTGGTGACGTCGTCGAAGCCGCGCAGGCGCTCGGCGAAGAGGGTGGCCTCGACCCCCGCGATCCGCTCCTCGGGGATGCCGTGCCCGGCAGGCGTCCAGGATGCGGCCCAACGGGTGCTGCCCGGACGGTAGTTGGGGAACCCGAGCCCGGTCCGCTCGGGCGGGCAGTCGGCAGGGGTGACCTCGGCCGCGTAGGGCCGGTCGAGATAGAGGTGGGACTGCGGCGACAGGAGCACCCGTCCACCGCCGGCCAGGATCCGTGCCACGTCGTGGTCGGAGGGCGCGAAGAAGCGCTTGAGTGCGCGGATCCGCTCCACGGTGTGCCCGGCGGCGAGGAGTTCGGGCCGGTCCGCGAGTCCGTCCGCGGTGTCCGGCAGGTCCATCATCGCCACATCCACCCAGTGCTGCAGTACGTCGCCGGGCTCGACCCCGGCCCGGGAGGCCTCCTGCCAGGCCAGCGGGCGTTTGCCGAACTTGCCCACCAGCGAGCGCAGTTCACGTACCGACGCCGCGAGGCTCTGCTCCGTGGCGCCGAAGGCCTCGTCTCCGCCGATGTGTACGAAGGGGCCTCGGGTGGCCGCGCAGACCTCCGCGAGGACGGCGGCGACGACCTCGCGGGTGCGGGCGTCGGTCAGGTCGAGCGGCGGGACGAACGGGTACCTGCCGGCGAGGCCCTCGGGAGCCGGTGCGTCCGGGAGTCCCGGCACGGCCGCACGCAGGGTCGCGCAGTGCCCGGGCAGGTCGATCTCGGGGACCAGGGTGATGTGCCGGCGGGCGGCGTACTCCTGGAGGTCCCGGTACTCGGTGAGCGTGTAATACGTACGCCTCGCGTCCGCGGTGTCCGGTGCCGGTGTCAGGCCGGGGAAGCCGGGGATCTCGAGCCGCCAGCCCTCGTTGTCGGTGAGGTGGAGGTGGACGGCGTTGAGTTTGTAGAGCGCTGCGAGGTCGATGAGACGGCGGAGTTCCGTGCCGTCCAGGAAGGTGCGGGCAGGGTCGAGCATCAGGCCGCGCCAGGCGAAGTACGGTGCGTCGGTGAGCTGTTGACGCGTAATCAAGTCCGGGCCTGTGATCAGGAGTTGGGCCGCGGTGACACCGGCGCGGAAGGCACCCGTCGCGGTGTGCGCCCGGCAGGTGATTCCGTCGGCGTCGACCCGCATCTCGTACGACTCGTCCACGGGACGATCGTGACCCGAGGGCGGGACGCCGACCGGGGTTCGGGGGCCCGTCGTCGGTGTCGGACTGCTGGTCAGCCACAGGTGATGGCCCTCGTCGGTGGAGCCCGGCGGCAGCAGCCGGGGGCCGAGGTGTGGGGCGAGCAGTTCGCGCAGTGTGTCGGCCTCGGCCCGCAGTCCGGGATCGGACCGGATGTGCCAGTTGCCTGCGGTGAGCGGTGCGCCACCGCTGTCGACGGTGGTGGCAGGGGCGGGGATGACGGCGTTCATGGAGTCCTCCACCGGCCGCATCGGGCCCGGGGGCCCCGCGGCCGGACTGTGTGCGACAGGTGGGGCGAGAGGGCCGGGGCAGGTGGGCCGGGAGCAGTCGGAGCCGCTCCCGGCCGGGTCCGGCGCGCTCAGACAGCGCCGGTGTTCCTCAGGTGCGCGAAGACCCTTTCGAGGTGTTCCGATGCGCGCTCGACCGCGCCGTCCGGACGCGGGCGCCCGGCGGGTACGGGCAGGTCGACGCGCGGATAACGCGGATGAGGCTCGGCGGGAATGACGTCCGAGGTGTCGGCGAGCCAGTGCAGCAGCGCCTGCTGCATCCGCGCCTCCACCCCGGCATATTCGTCCCGCCCGGCGACATTGACCCGCTCGTCCGGGTCGCTGGGACGGTGGTACAGCTCCGGCTCCTCGTACAGCCGCCAGACGTAGCACCACTCCTTGTCTCGCACCGCGATCGCGCGGCCGACCAGCCGCGGATTCTCGTGCTGGAGCGCCGCCTTGAGGTCGTAGGGGAAGCCCGCCATCTCGAACTGCGGTTCCTCGTCGCTGGAGAACCCGCCCTCGGTGAAGGCGAATCGGCGGTGCTCCGTGTCCGGTCGTTCCAGGACGGGCAGCAGGCTGCGCCCGAAGTGCCGGTGGCCGGCCTCGAGTCCGGCCAGTTCCAGGACCGTGGGCACGATGTCGAGCAGCTCGACCATGGCATCCGTGGACTGCCCGGACGGCAGCCCACCGCCGGAGATGACCAGAGGGTCGCGGGTGATGCAGGAGTGCATGGCCGAGGGCCACTTCTCGATCAGCCCGTAGTCGCCGAGGTATTCGCCGTGGTCGGCGAAGAACAGGGTGACCGTGTCGTCGCGCAGTCCGCGGGAGTCCACGGCGGCCATGACACGGCCGAGCTGATCGTCCATCCGGGAGATCATCCCGTAGTAAGTGGCCGTGATCTCCCGCCACATGGCGGGTGAGGTGTCCGTGATCCCGAAGCGCTCCCGGATCGCCCGCATGTACGCCGGCTCCCGGTCGGAGTCGTCCGCGGCGGGCACCGGCGGGGGCAGGACGTCCCGGTCGTGCAGGGAGAACCAAGGGTCCTCGATCCCGAACGGGCAGTGCGGAGCGATCAGCGGGACGAAGAGCGCCCAGGGCTGCTCGGGGGGATTCTCCAGCCACTGGAGTGCCGTGCGGATGGTGGCCTCGTCGGAGTCGATCCGGCCGTCGTCGTCCTCCGTGCGGCCCTGGTAGTAGAGGCGGGCCCATTCCTCTCCGCCGGGCCAGCTCTCGACCCGCGGAAGGGTGGGCAGCACCGTGGGCAGGACGCCGAAACCGTGCTCGTCGACGCTGAGTTCGGTGACCCCGGGCGCGAAGGTGTCCCCGCGCAGGCCGGGCCAGGCCACGTGGTAGCCGCCCTCCTTGAGGCTGCGCAGCAGATTCGGCTCGTCCGGCCGGATGAGGTGGGTGAGGGTGCGGTGGCCGCCGGTGTGCGGGTACCAGCCGGTGAGGAAGGAGGCACGGCTGGGCGAGCAGACCGGATGCTGGACATAGGCGTTGTCGAACCGGGTCCCGCCCGCGGCCAGTGCGTCCAGGTGCGGAGTGTGCACGTACGGGTTACCGAAGGCACCGACCGCGTCGGCGCGCAGCTGGTCGGGGATGAAGAAGACGAAGTTGGGTCGGCTGCCGGGCATGGTGGCTCCTTCGCGGCGCGAAGCACTCGTGGTCATGTCTGCTGCTCCTTCTTCGCCACCCGGTCGGCGGCCGCCCGCCTGCGGCGCTGTTCGGCGACGTCGGCCACCGGTGAGGCGAGCAGCAGGGTGCGGGTGTACGGATGGCTGGGCGTGCCGGTGACGGTGGCGGCGTCGCCGGTCTCGACGATCTCGCCGTGGTGGATGACGGCCACCCGGTGGCTCATGAACCGGACCACGGACAGGTCGTGCGAGACGAACAGGTAAGCGACATCGGTGGCCTCCTGGATCTCCAACAGCAGGTCGAGGACGGTGCGTTGGGTGGTGAGATCGAGTGCGGACACCGGCTCGTCGCAGATGATCAGGCGCGGGTCGAGGGCCAACGCCCGTGCGATGGCGACCCGTTGGCGCTGGCCGCCGGAGAACTCGCGGGGCAGCCGGGACGCGGCGTCCGCGGGCAGCTGGACCCGCCCCAGCAGATCGGCGATCCGTTCCCGGGAGGCGCCCGCAGCGGTCCCCTGCGCGATGAGCGGTTCGGCGAGGGTGTCGCCGACGGTGCGCGAAGGGTTCAGTGAGGTGTACGGGTCCTGGAAGACGACCTGGAGATCGCGGGCGAGCCCGCGCCTGCGGCGGGCGCTCAGCCGGTCGATGCGCCGGCCGGCGAACGTGACGGTGCCGGAGGTGACCGGGGCGAGCCCGAGCACGGCGCGTCCGATCGTCGACTTGCCCGACCCCGATTCGCCGACAAGGCCGAGGGTCTCACCGGGCCTGATGGCGAGGTCGACGCCCTTCAGGACCTCGGTGGCGGGCGCGCGCCGGCCCTTGCCGGGGAAGCTGACACGGAGGCGGTCCACGGAGAGCAGGGCGTCGGCCGCGGAGACCTCGCGGTGGGCGGCCGGGTGGTTGCTCGGTTGCATGCTCATGCGGTGGCGGTCCTTGCTGTGCTCGGGTGCGGCTGCCAGGCGGGACGTGCGGGGGCGTCGTCGAGCACGGCGGACAGCAGGGTCCTGGTGTACGGGTCCTGCGGGGCGTCGAGGACGTCCGCGGCGTCGCCGGTCTCCACGATGCGGCCCGCGTTCATCACCGCGACGCGGTCGCAGAGGTCGGCGACGACGCCGAGGTTGTGGGTGACGAGCAGGACGCCGAGGCCGCGTTCGGTGCGCAACCGCCGTAGCAGGTCGAGGACTTCGGCCTGGACCCGGACGTCGAGTGCCGTGGTGGGTTCGTCGGCGATGAGGATGTCGGGTTCGCAGGACATCGCGCCGGCGATGAGCACTCGCTGGGCCATGCCGCCGGATATTTCGTGCGGGTAGCGCCGCAGCACCTGCTCAGGGTTCGGGATCTCGACCATGCGCAGCAGTTCGAGGGCGCGCGCGGCGGCCTCGGCGCGGGACAGGCCCAGGTGGTGGCGGAGCGGTTCGGCGAGCTGGCTGCCGACGGTGAAGGCCGGATCGAGATTGCTCATCGGCTCCTGCGGGACGTACGCGAGGGTGCGGCCGCGCAGGGTGCGGTGCTCGCGTTCGGGCAGTCCGACGATCTCCCGGCCGTCGACGGTGATGCTGCCGCGGGCGATCCTGCCCCCTTCGGGCAGCGTGCCGAGCACGGCGAACGCGGTCTGCGACTTCCCGGATCCGGATTCGCCGACGAGCCCGACGATTTCGCCCGGGTGCACGTCGAGGTCCACTCCGTGCACGACGTGCTTGTCGGTGCCGTCCGCCTGTGCGTAGGCGACGACCACGTCCCGTACGGAGAGGAGCGGGGAGCGCCCGGTGGCGTCGGCGAGCGAGGCGGTGCGGGTGGCGGGTTCGATGCCGGCGGGGCGGCCCCGCACCTTACGAGGGCGGCTGCGCTTGCGGGCTGCGCCGGCCCGGTCGTCCAGGGCGTCGCGGATGGCGCCGGCGAGCAGCACGAGCGCCGCGTTGGTGAGGCCGAGGGCGAGTCCGGGCCACAGCATCAGGCGGGGTGCGCGCTGGATGTTCTGGAACCCCTCGTTGAGCATGGCGCCCCAGGTGGCCGAGGACGTGCTGCCGATACCGAGGAACTCGAGCCCGGCCTGCAGGGCGATGGCGATGCCCGCGACCAGGGACACCTGGATGATGACCGGGCCGCGCACCACGATCAGCACGTGCCGGGCCACGATGCGGGTGTCGCCGAGGCCCGAGACCTTCGCGGCGTCCACGTACAGTTCGCCGCGGATGTCGGCCACGATGCCACGTACCAGGCGGAAGAAGCTGGGCGCGACGAGCACGCCGAGCACCACCATCAGGACCCATACCCGGGGGCCGAGGATGGCCCGGGACGCGAGCAGTACGACCATCGCGGGCAGCGCCATCACCAGGTTCACGATCCAGCCGGCGGCCGCGTCGAACCGGCCGCCGTAGTAGCCCGCGTACAGCCCGCTGGGTACCCCGAGCACGAGGGCGATCGCCAGGGCGAGCACCGCGCCGCCGAGGGTGCCGCGGCCGCCGTACAGGATGCGCGAGAGGATGTCGCGGCCCGCCGAGTCCATGCCGAGCGGGTGGGCGGCGCTGGGCTGGGCGAAGGCCTCGCTGAGGGTGGATGCCCCGGGCGCCTGCGGCGCGAGGAGCGGGGCGAGCAGCACGGCGAGCACCAACAGGGCGAGTATCAGGGCGGACAGCGCGCCGAGCGGGTTGCGCAGCACTCGGCGGACGGTGCCGGTGCGGCGTACCTGCGGAGTGTCGGCGCCGGGCTCGGGTGCCGTGGTCGCGGGGAGGTTCTCGCTCATGCGACCCTCGCCTTCGGGTTGAGCCAGCCGATGAGGATGTCGACGGCGAGGTTGATGAGGACGACGCCGACGACGGTGAGCATGACGAGCGCCATGATCACGGGGATGTCGCCGCGCGTGGTGTAGGCGACGGTCATGCTGCCGATGCCGGGCAGGCCGAAGATCTGCTCGACCAGGACCGCGCCACCGAGCAGCCCGACGAACTGCATGCCGAGCACCGTGAGCGCGGGCGCGGAGGCGTTGCGCAGCACATGCTTGAGGACGATGCGCCGGGTGGTCAGGCCGCGGGTCCGCAGCGTGCGTACGTAGTCCTGGCGCAGTACGTCGATGACGGCGCCGCGCACCTGTTGGGACACGCCCGCGACCGAGGCGACGGAGAGGGACAGGACCGGCAGCGTCACCGTGGACAGCCAGCCGCCGGGCGATTCGGTGAACGGGGTGTAGCCGATGGCGGGGAACCAGCCGAGCTGCACGGCGAAGACCAGGACGAGGATCAGCGTCACGAGGAAGCCGGGCAGTGCATATCCGGCGACCCCGATGATCTGCACGGCCCGGTCGACGGCGCCGCGCCGCACTCCGGCCCAGACACCGAGCAGGAACGACAGGACGGTCGTCACGACGGTGACGCCGAGGACGAGGCTCAGGGTGACGGGCAGCCGTCCCGAGACCGCCGTCCCGACGTCCTCACTGGTGAACCACGAGACACCCAGATCGCCGCGTACGGCATGCGCCAGCCAGTCGGCGTACTGCTCGATCACGGGCCGGTCGAGTCCCAGAGCGGTGTTCTTGGCGTCGACCGCGTGCTGATCGGCGCCCTGGCCGAGGAGTTGGCGCCCGACGTCGATGTCGGGGACGGACAGCAGGAGGTAGGTGAAGGCGGAGATGACGAGCAGGAGCACGGCACCTGCCGCGATCCGGCGTGCGATGAAGTTCAGCATGAGACTGGCTTTCCGTCCGGCTGTCCGCCCGGCCTGGCGGAGATGGGATGGCGTGGCGGTGGGCTGTGGCGGCCGCCGATTCCGGCGCGGCGTCGGGTGCCGGCGTCCGGTCGGTCCGTGCGAACCGCCTGGTCGGCGGTACGGGCGGTGGGTGCCTCCGGCGCGGTGCGGGCGAGCCTACACACCGGACCGACCGGCCGGTAGGTGTTCCGGGTGAAGAATTAACCAAGTGGTAGGTTTCGCGGCCGGGCCCGCACCGGGCAGGATGGCGGTCGCCGCCGAGCCCTGTGGAAGGACGCCGAGTTGAGTCATCCGGGAGACACCCCCGTCAGACGCCCGTCGAAGGGCGAGCGCACCCGTACGCGAATTCTTGAGTCCGCGTCCGCACTCTTCTCCCGCTCCGGGTTCCACGCCGTGTCGCTGCGGGACATCGCGGCGCACGCGGGCCTGACGCATGCGGGCCTGCTGCACCACTTCCCCGGCAAGGAGGCCCTGCTGCTCGAACTGCTCGGCCACCGCGACCGGGCCGACGCCCAGGGCCTGTTCCCCACGGCCCTGGACGCGGACGCCCCCGAGCCCTCGCCGGAGCAGTGGCTGTCCCGGCTGCTCGACGTCGTCGCACGCAACAGCACGACACCGGGCCTCGTCGCCCTGTACGCGAATCTGTCCGCGGAGGCGGCCGACCCCGAACACCCGGCACACGACTACTTCGTGCACCGCTACCGAGTGGTGCGCGAGGGCACGGCACGCGCCCTCGGCGCACTCTTCGCCGCGGCCGACCCGCCGGTGACGGACGACCCGGACGCGGTGGCGGTCCAGCTCATCGCCCTGATGGACGGACTGCAGACCCAGTGGCTCCTGGAGCCGGACGCGGTCGACATGCCGGCCCAACTCCGCGCCCTGTTGCGCCGCTACGGCGTGGACCCGGACCCCGCGGCCCGGGTCAGCGCCTGAGCGCACCGACGACCTCCTCGGTCATGGCGCGATGGCCGGCGCCGTTGGGGTGGAACCCGGCGCCGTCACCGACGTCCTCCGGCTCGACCCAGCGGACTCCGACGGGCTTGCAGGCGTCGCGCCCGATCGAGGGTGTGTACGTGTCCACACAGGTGGCGTCGTACACATTGACCTGCTGCGCCGGCATGGTGTTGAACTGCCGCTCCTTCTCACCGAACCAGCCGAGGTCGCCGTCGGCGAGCGGGATCGCCTCGCGGCAGGGCGCCCCGTCGCCCGGCCCCCCTTGCCCCGAGCTGAAGGAGTCACCGAGCGCGACGTAGCGCTCGCCGGTCGGGGCTTCGGCCGCGGGGGCTGCGGTGGGCGCCGGGGTTGCGGTGAGCGCCGGTGCATCGGCCACGGCGGTCACCGTCGGCTGTGCGAGCGCGATCGCATCGACGGCTGCAACCAGCCCCGCACGGGCCGCCGTTCGCCGTCGCGACGGGCGCGTGGCCCGGGAGCCGTCGGTCGAGGGTGGCGCATCGCTTTCCGGCATGGGGCGGTACCTCGCTTCGCAGAGGGCGGGTGTCGGGTCGCGGTGTGCGGCCACCGGCGGTCCGCGCATCTCCCGATTTCCAAAACCGTACGGTGATCGGTTTCTAGTCGTCAAGAGTCCCCGCACCCTGTGACCGCGCGACCGAGGCCGAGGGCCACGGCTCCGCCCGCCCAAGCGGTGAACTGGGCCTGTACGCACCGGTGTCCAGGCACGGGCCGCCGCGCGTGAGCGCAGGCAGGGACAAGGCCAGGGAGGCGGCGACCGCCACGCATGGGTCGCGGGGGCGCCGCGAGACCGAGACGCCGGGGCGCTGTCCGGCGGATCTTCACGGATCGACCCGCGGAGCCCGGTCGCGACTCCCCCAGGCTCAGGCCGGGTTGTGGCCCCAGGCGCGCGCTCAGCCGACGCACGGATCCCCTTCGCGCTGGACGCACTTGGGTGATTCGGGCGTACGACTCGTGGGCCCCGGCCGGAGGTTGAGGGAGCGCGCCAGGCACCGCGGACCCACAAGATCCGGCCGACACGGCCGCGCGGCGACGCTCCACCGTGCCCTCACATACGGCCACTTGACCGGCGTGGCCGGCTGTCACGTCACGGACTCCAGGCCACCCCGCCCGGGCCGAAGTCCGCTCATCGCCCTCGGGGAGCGTGCCCCGGCCGGACACCTGAGGCCGCCGCGATCAGCCGCCGTCGGCGGGAGACACCCCGCTCCCTGCGAGGAGTTCGAGCAGCCGCATCACGTCGTCGATCGGCTGCTCCATGTCGACCGACCGGTCCGTCAGCCACTGCAGCTGGATCCCGTCGGCGAGTGCGATCAGCAGCTGCGAGAGGCGCTCCGCGGGGATCGCGTCGGTGATCCGGCCCTCGTCCATGTGCCCCTGCAGCGAGCCGGCGAGCCGCTCGCGGATCACCGGATAGCGCTCGGCGAAATGCGCACGGGCCGGATGCTCCGGATCGCTCGCGGCGGCGGCCATGGACACGAACAGTTCGACCAGGCCCGGGGTGGACGCGCCCTCCCGCATCACTTCGCGGTAGTTGAAGGCGGCGCCGCGCTCGATCTGCCGGGCCCGCGCGGTCTCGTCACGCGCCTGGAGCACCCGGGTGAGCAGGTCCTCCTTGGAGTCGAAGTAGTGCATGAGGCCCGGCAGGCTGAGATTGCACCGGGCCGCCACCTTGCGCAGGGAAGTGCCCCGGTACCCCTCGGCCGCGAAGATCTCCAGTGCGGCCTCGAGGATCTCCGCGCGCTTCGCCTCGCCCTTCTCGTACGGACCCCGTTTCGCCATGCCGGTCAGCCTAACGCGAGGACACGGCACCGGCTTCCGGCAGCTCGGCGCCCTCCGGGATGCGGCCGGACCGCGCGAGCGCGCCGAGCCGGCGGGCCGACTCCTTGGGCGTACGGACGAACGTCTCCCGGTCGACCGCGATCAGACCGAAGGTGGGGCGGTAGGTGCCCCATTCGTAGTTGTCGAGGGCGCTCCAGTGCAGATACCCGAGCACCTCGATGCCGTCGCGCATCGCCTCGGCCAGACTCGCGAGGGCCCTCGTGGTGTAGTCGATGCGCCGCCGGTCGTCGGCGGTCGCGATGCCGTTCTCGGTGACCAGGACCGGCACCTGCGGACCCACCACCTCCGCCGTGTGCCGTACGGCCTCGCCGAGTGCCTGCGGGTAGTACTCCCAGCCGGTGAGCGTCGTCTCGGCGTCGTCCGGGACCGGCAGGGGACCCTCCTTGCCGATGCGGTGGCGGGTATAGGCCTGCACGCCGATCCAGTCGTCCTGCCGGGACGCCTCCAGGAAGATGTCCTCGCGGAGCCAGGCATGGGCGTCCGCCACTTCCTGGGCGCCCGGCTCGGCCTGGTAGACCTGGTTGGCGATCGTCCAGCCGACCCGGAGGCCGGGCGCGGCCGACCTGAGTACGGCCGAGGCGGCCCGGTGGGCGCGGATGAGTGCCTCCGCCACCGCCGCGTCCGGCTCGATGGAGGCGGGGTCGATGGCCGCCGCCCCCGTCGGGGCGTCCTTCTGCTTGCCGTGCGCGATGCTCTCCCAGCCGTGCTGCGCGGCCACCTCCCGGATGGCGTGCATCACCGCCAGCATGTTCGGCTCGTTGATCGTGACGACGTACCGTACGCCGGGCTGCAGGATCTCCACGGCCGTACGAGCGAATGCGGCGAAGAGTTCGGCGGAATCGGGGGCGAGCCAGCCGCCGCCCTCGCTGAACCAGCGCGGCGAGGTGAAGTGATGAAGCGTCACGACAGGGGTGAGGCCGCGCTCGAGCGCACCCTCCACCATGGCCCGGTAGTGCGCGACGGCCGCCCGTGAGATCTGCCCGCGCTCCGGCTCGATGCGGGCCCATTCGATGCCGAACCGGTAGGCGTTGAAGCCCAGTTCACGCAGCAGGTCCATGTCCTCGGGCCAGCGGTGGAAGCTGTCGGCCGCGTCGCCGCTGGGTTCGGCGACGAAAGTGCCGGGGCGCTGCTCGATCCCCCACCAGTCGCTGGAGACATTGTTCCCCTCGACCTGGTGGGCCGATGTGGAGGCTCCCATCAGGAAGCCGTTCGGCAGATCGAGGCCCGGGCCGGTCGGGGTCGTCATCAAGGCGCTCCTCCCCGCACGTTCGCATCGCTCGGCGACCGCGCGGCAGTCTAAAAACATACACTGAACGGTTTTCGTGTCAGCGTACACATCAGGCAGGAGCCGGGGAAAGTGGATCCACGAGTACCGATGAGTTCCCGGCCGCACCCGGGTCCATCTCTTCGTACGGACACACACCGTGGGGAGACACCAAGCCATGTACCAGCAGATGATCTTCGTGAACCTGGCCACCGGCGACCTGGACGCCGCCAAGAAGTTCTTCGCCGAGCTGGGGTACGCGATCAACCCCCAGTTCAGCGACGAATCCACGGCGTCCATCCCGCTCAGTGACGCCATCGTGGTCATGCTCCACACCCCCGAGAAGTACGCCCAGTTCACCAAGAAGAAGATCGTGGACTCGACCTCTTCAAGCGAGGTGCTGCTCGCCCTGAGCGCGGAGAGCCGCGACCAGGTCGACGACCTGGTGAACAAGGCGGTCGCCGCCGGCGGCACGGTCAGCGGCGAGACCCAGGACTACGGCTTCATGTACGGCCGCGCCTTCGACGACCCGGACGGTCACACCTGGGAGGTCGTCTGGATGGACCCGGCGTCCATCGAGGAGTGAGCCGAGCGCGTCGCGGCCCGCACGTCACAGCCGGCACGTCGCGCGCGCACCTCGCACCACCCGCAGCACGAACTCACGCCCCCGCACGGCAGGTCGACCGCCTGTGACGGGGGCGCAGTTCGCGGTGCCGCGGCCGGCCCTCAGCCGTGCAGGGCGGGCCGGTAGACGAGTTCCGTGATGTCGTGGTCGAGGGTGCGGGACTCGATCAGCTCGAGGTCGAAGTCGGCGGCACCCTGGAAGACCGGGTCACGGCCGGACTCGCCCGTGATCACCGGATAGAGGGTCACATGGACGCGGTCGACGAGGCCGGCGGCCATCAACGCCCGGTTCATCGCCAGGCAGCCGTGCGAGCGCAGCGGGACGTCGGAGGCCTCCTTGAGACGGCCGACGACCTCGACCGCATCGCCGTGTTCGATCGTCGCGTCCGGCCAGTCGAGGGTCGTCTCCAGGGTGGTCGACACCACCGTCGTCGGCAGACTCCGCATCCGGGTCACCCACGGGTCGCGCACGTCCGAGCCCTCGGTGCTCTCCGCCAGCATCCGCGCGAACAGCCGAAACGTGTTGGCTCCGAACACCATCCGCTGCTCGCCGCCGTACAACTCGAGGCGCCGATCCAGGAGTTCGGGCCCCTGCTTCCCCCAGTAACCGGTCCAGTCGCCCGCGGCTGCGCCGAAGCCGTCCAGGCTCGAGAAGACGTCGAAGGTGTAGGTGGCGGTCATGATGTTCTCCCGGCTTCCTCGCGAACGATCGTGCACTTCTCGGAGATCGAGACCGCCGGCACGGGCCGGACTCATCGCCGGCGGGCGGACGTTCACACCACCGGGTCACACCCCGGGTCACAGGCCCGGAGCACCCCAGACCGGGAACCAGCGCGCGAGGTCCTCCTCGACGCGCAGGTCACCCTTGACCGCGGCTCTGACCTGCAGCTCCAGCGGGTTGTCGCGCTTCTCGCCGGGCAGCGGGGCGAACGGGTAGAAGGTGCCCCGCTTGTAGAGGTAGACCAGGGCGAGCGGGCGCTGCTCCGCATCGTGGAAGGTGACCAGGGAGCACAGGAGTTGGGGCCCGAAGCCGCTGTCCTGCAGGGCCGAGTTCACCGCGTGCAGATCACTGACCAGGGCCGGCAGGTCACCGGGATCACGGCGTGAGAGCAGCCACGCATAGCCGTAGTCGTCGCGGCCGGACTCCACCGGCGTACCGCCCCGTTGGGAGTCGGCGTCCAGCAAGGCCCGTACGTCCTGCTGCACTTGGGCGAAGGCTCCTCCTTCGATGGCGGCGAAGCACACCGAGCCCGCCCCGGTCGGCGTGAAGCCGGCGGCCGCCTGGAGGGTGACCGCCGCCGACGGCAGGGCGAAGAGCCGGTCGAGGTCCGGCTTGACCGGCTTGGTCCGGCCGAACAGCACGTCCAGGAGTCCCACAGGTCCGTCAGCTCCTTCGGCCGGAGTCGGGGCGTACGGTCATCCCGGCTCCCCCAATTCCGCGGACATCGCCGAGAGCGCCTCCAGACGGCGCTCGAGGCTGGGGTGGGTGGAGAACAGCTTGGCCAGCGCCGTGCCCGGTCCGAGGGCGGGGGTGAAGAAGAAGGCGTTGAACGCCTGCGCGGTGCGCAGATCCCGGGTCGGGATACGGGCCACATCGCCGCTGACCTTGGTGAGCGCCGAGGCCAGCACGGACGGTTTGCCGGTGAGCATGGCGCCGGCCCGGTCGGCGGCCAGCTCGCGGTAGCGGGACAGGGCACGGATCAGCAGGAAACTGATCGCGTACACGAACGCGGACACCGCCATCACGATCGCCAGGACGGCGGCCGTGTTCTGGTCGCGATTACGTCCGCCGAAGAGCTGCGAGTAGAAGGCGAAGCGGACGATGAGTCCGGCGATCACGCCCAGGAACGACGCAATGGTGATCACCGCGACGTCACGGTGTGCGACGTGGGACAGCTCGTGCGCGAGCACCCCCTCGACCTCCTCGGTGGTCAGGCGGCGCTGCAGTCCGGTGGTGACACAGACGACCGCATGATCGGCGTTGCGGCCGGTGGCGAACGCATTGGGCAGATCCATGTCCGACACGGCCACCCGGGGTTTGGGCATGTCGGCGGCCGCGCAGAGCCGGTCGACGATCCCGTGCAGCTCGGGCTGCTCCTCCCGGCCGACCAGGTGCCCGCGCATGGCGTGGAGCGCGATGCGGTCCGAGAACCAGAACTGCGCCACGAGCAGGGCCGCGGCGATCACGACCACCAGTACGACGGACTTGAGCAGCACGATCAGGGCGGCGACGAACACCACGTACAGCAGCCCGAGCAGGAACATCGTCAGCACCATGCGGACGGTCAGCTTGCGATCCGGCTCGAAACGGCTGCGCATCGTCATCACCCCGGACCTTCAGCGTCCGGCCCGCCGGGCTCCGGCGCAACCCCGGGCCGACCGCCCGCCCAGGGGCCACGCCGGCCGCGCGCCGCCCGCCGCCAGAGGTGCGACCAACGAAGAGCGGCGTCGATTCGCTCGGCTACGCGGCTTTCTCGGTCGCGCTTCTTTCAACCGGCCCGGAGAACCTGGGGAATTCGCCTCCACGGGGTTGTCGCGTACATGTCTCACTGCTTCCCTGGCCAGGCGTGCCACGCCTGACGTACCGGCCTCCAGACCGCTTGTCCCCCCACACGCACAGGGAGCACTCATGAGCTCGCAGCCCGGACTGAACCGTCGAGCGCTCATCCGCAGCAGCATGGTCGCCACCGCGGCCGGGGTCGTCGGCCTCGGCGGCGCGAACGCCGCCTCCGGCGCCACCGCGCGCCGGTCCCCCACCGTCCCCGCACAGGCACGAGCCCGCCGCGCCGCGGCCGAGCCGCGCATCTACACCACCGAGGAGTGGGGAGCACAGGCTCCGACCCAGGACATCGTCGTACTCGACCGGGTGCCGACCTACATCGTCGTCCACCACACCGCTGATCCGGGCAACAGCGAGGACTACTCGCTGGAGCACGCCATGGAGATCTGCCGCAGCATCCAGAGCGCCCACATCGCACGCGGCTTCGGGGACAGCGGCCAGCAGTTCACCAACAGCCGCGGCGGCTACGCCCTGGAGGGCAGGCATCAGAGCCTCGGCGTGGTGCAGGGCGGCACCCAGCATGTGCAGGGTGCCCATGTGGCCGACCACAACAGCGAGACGATCGGCATCGAGAACGAGGGCATCTACGTCGACGTCGACGTCCCGCAGGCCCTGTGGGACTCCCTCGTCGACCTGGTCGCCTGGATCGCCACCCAGTACGACCGTCCGGTCGCCGACATCATGGGGCACCGCGACTTCAACTCCACCGAGTGCCCGGGCACGGTTCTCTACGGCCGTCTCCAGGAACTGCGCGACGCGGTGGCGGACGCCATGGGCGTGGCCAGGGTCCCCGCCCCCGAGGTGTGGCCGCTGCTGCGCCCGAACGCGGTCGGCCCCCAGGTGCGCGCGGCCCAGTACCTGCTACGGGCCAAGGGGTTCACCGGCGTCGGCACCACCGGCGTGCTGGACGCGGCCACGAAGCGGGCGGTCGTGCGGCTCACCGAGACGCACCGGATCGAGCGGCACAGCTGCTCGGCGACGTACCACTCCGCCGTCGACGAGACCGGATACCTCGGCTCCGACATCTGGCCGCTGATCACCCCCACCGGCCGGCCCGGTGAGAACGAGGACGTCGCCGCGGCCGTGGAGACGATGCGTCGCGCGGGTGCCAGGACGCCCGCGGCCGCGGGAGCGTTCACCCTGAGCGACTGGAAGCGCCTGCTGGCCTGACGGCGTCCAGCAGGATCCGGTCGTGCCTCGGCCGCGCAGCGTGGGCCGGTCGGACGGACCGGCTACGGCGTGACGATCGGGAAGTCCGGGTCGCCCGGATCGAGTACGGACGAGAGCGTCTCGAGGACCGACACGTCACCCTCGACCTGGATGCCCGCCTGCGCGAGGGCGTCCGGGGTCGGCTTCCCCAGCGCCAGCGCGGGCAGGGCCTTGGCGGTGGTCGTGAGGGTGACGTCCGCCGTGCCCTGCCGCGGTGCGGAGCTGTAGGTGAGCGCGCCGTTGGTCAGGCTCAACCGGTAGCGGTCCTGGGCATCGGTGAGGACGACATCGATGCTCAGGTTCTCGTTCCAGGCCTTGGGGCCGTCGATCTGGATGGCGATCGCATCGAACAGCATGGGCGGCGTGAGGTTGGCGATGATGTCGCCGGATGCGGCGACGGTGGGCGTGCCGAATCGGCCGTCGCGCAGCTCGGTGGTGCCCGACAGGTAGAAGTTGCGCCAGGGGCCGTTCTCCGCCCCGTACCCGAGCTGCTCGTAGGTGTCCGCGAGCAGTTCGCGGGCCGCGCGGTGATCGGGCTCGGCGAACACCACATGGCCGAGCACCTCGGCCGCCCAGCGCAGATCGCCCGATTCGAAGGAGTTCCGTGCCTTCTCGACCACGGCATCGGCGCCGCCCATGAACTCGACGTACCGCTTGCCCGCCTCCACCGGTGTGTGCTGCCACAGGTGGGCCGGATTGCCGTCGAACCAGCCCATGTAGCGCTGGTAGATCGCCTTGAGGTTGTGGCTCACCGATCCGTAGTAGCCGTGGGTGTTCCACGCCTGCTCGAGGGCCGGCGGCAGTTCGAGGTGCTCGGCGATCTCGGTGCCGGTCCAGCCCTTGTTGATCAGGCGCAGGGTCTGGTCGTGCAGATACGCGTAGAGGTCGCGCTGGATGCCGAGGAACCGCACGACGCGCTCCTGGCCCCAGGTGGGCCAGTGGTGGGAGGCGAACACGACGTCGGACTTGTCGCCGAACAGGTCGATGGCCTCGGTGAGGTGGTTCGCCCAGGAGTGCGGGTCGCGGACCACGGCGCCGCGCAGCGTCAGCAGATTGTGCAGGTTGTGGGTGGCGTCCTCGGCCGTGCACAGCGCCCGGAGGTCGGGGAAATGGATGAGCATCTCCGACGGCGCCTCGGTGTCCGGGGCCATCTGGAAGACCATGCGTACGCCGTCGACGACCTCCTCCTGCCCGGTGGTGGTGATGTCCACGGTCGGCGGGATGAGCGTGAGGGTGCCGGTCGAGGTGGTCTGCCCGAGGCCGGCGCCGACCTGGCCCTGCGGACCGCGGGCGAGCGCGGCCCCGTACATGTACGCGGCCCGTCGGCCCATGGCCGTGCCCGCGTACACGTTCTCCGACACCGCGTGCTCCATGAACCCCTCCGGCGCGAGCACCGGCACCCGCCCCGCCTCGACGTCCTCCTGCGTGGTGACGCCCTTGACACCGCCGAAGTGGTCGACGTGCGAGTGGGTGTAGACGACGCCCGTGACCTCCCGCTCACCGCGGTGTTCGCGGTACAGGGCCAGCGCCGCCTCGGCCGTCTCCTTGCTCAGCAACGGGTCGATGACGACGACGCCCCGGTCGCCCTCGACGAACGTCACATTGGACAGATCCAGGCCGCGTACCTGGTAGATGCCTTCGACGACCTCGAAGAGCCCCTGTTCCGCCACCAGACGGGACTGCCGCCACAGGCTCGGATTCACGCTGTCGGGAGCGTCACCCGTCAGGAAGGCGTAGCTGTCGTTGTCCCATACGACCGTGCCGTCCTCCGCCGCCACCGCGTTCGGCTCCCGGCGAGCGATCAGGCCGCGCGTCGCATCCTCGAAGTCCTGGGTGTCGGAGAACGGCAGGCGCTTGCGCAGCTCTTCCTGCTGCTTGGCGACGAACGGCTGGACATGCTTCGGCGTAGAGGTCATGGCGCCAGATTTGCACCGTTTGCCCTGCCCTGCATCCGGACGTGGGCGCCCTGGGTCAGGGCGTACGAGGCAGGCGGGAGGCCGCCGAGTCCTGTTCGGCGCGCAGGGCGCCGAGGGCCCCGGCGGCGGGTGCACGAGATCCCCGATCAGTGCGACGGGCCCGACCGCGCAGTACCGGGACCGCCACGGCAGCGTCCCCTGGTGACCTCCTACGGGGAGTGGACGGCGTCGCTGCCGTACAACTCCCTGGTGAACGCGGAGACATCGGCGCTGCGATCGGTCCCGTCGAGGTTGTACGTCAGAAAGACGCCGTACCCCTCGGCGACGGTGCGGCGGGCGAGGTCGGCAGTCGTGCTCTGCGAGGTCCCGCCGATCTCGACGGCGGCCGGGGACAGCTTCGACTTGGGCAGTGCGATGTCGGGCACCTGCCATGTGCCGTAGTACGGGTTCCAGGCGTAGTCGAACTCGGACGACACGTCGACCCCGCCGTCGGAGAGGCGTGATGCGGCGGGGCCGATGTTGTACAGGCTGATGATCTTGTCCGGCATGTTCGCACGCAGCGCCGTCACCAGGTGCACGAACGAGCTGTCGTTGGGCTGGCCGGTGCCGTTGTTGCCGTACTCGGCGTACTCGTCGTCGAAGTCGATGCCGTCGAGACCGTACTCGGTCACGGTGTCCGACAGCTCGGTCGCGAAGGCCGAAGCGGCTTCCTGGGACGGGAAGTTGGCGAAGCCCGCGCCCTGGTGGTTGCCGAGCACCGAGAGGACGACCTTGATGCCCTTCTCCTGCAACGGCCGTATCTCGGTGTCGGCGTTGTCGAGGACGCGCTGCACATTCTCGTTGAAGTGCAGATACGCCTCCTTCTTCTCGGTGTCGTAGTTGATGTTCGCCGCGAAGATCACGGCGACGTCGAAGACCTGGTCGCCGCCGTCGGCGAGGGTGTACTTGCCGGCGTTCAGCATGCTGTGGTTGTTCACCTCGATGTACGCCACCGAGGTCGGCCCCTCCTTCGCGGGAACGGGAGCCGGAGCGGGAGCGGGATCGGGANACGCCACCGAGGTCGGCCCCTCCTTCGCGGGAACGGGAGCCGGAGCGGGAGCGGGATCGGGAGCCGCTGCCGAGCCCGCCGCACCTGCTGTGGCGGTCGTGCCGAAGGCGAGGGCAGCGACTGCCGCGAGTGCGAGAGCCGCCGTCCGCACTCTGCTCCGTACCGAAGTGGACATCGTTGATCGGACTCCCCTCGCGTGGGCCGGCGTCCGGCCCGTTCGACACATGGCTGCTACGACTTTCCGGAGACCTTCAGACCACGGATCCTGCCGGCGTTGTCGAACGAGCCGAAGCCGATCCGCCCGTCGCCGGGCCGCGCGCTCACCGCGGTCATCAAGGGGTACGACGATCCGTCAAGGTACACGGCCGTCTCCCCGGTGTCCCCGCAGCGCACCACCTCGACCCGGTGCCAGGCCGCGTCGCTGATCGCGGGCGGGGCGCCGGTGGTGCCGTCCCACTGGTCCTCGACCCGCAGCCGGTCGGCGTCGTCCACCGTGAAGACGCCGTTGTGCGGATAGATGGAGTTGTCCTGCGAGAGATGCGCGTAGCCGAACCTGGTGTCGGACTCATGGCCGAAGATCACGACCACGTCCCGGTTGTCGATGTCGGTCGGCGTATCGATGCGGACTTCGGCGTCGATACGGACGTTGCGGTACGTGGGGCCGGTGGTGAGCACGGCGTACTCGTAGGGGCGGCGCGGTCCGGGCCGTTCGACGCCCGGCTCGGTCAGCACCGCCTGGCCGCCCTCGAACCGCCACTTGGACGGGGTGATGGGCGCCCAGTGCTCCGCGCCCATCACATCGGTGAGGGTGGTCCCGTCGGTGTCGCAGCTCGCGAACGTGCGCGTCCCCGTCACCTTCCAGATCTTCCCGTTGGCCTTGGAGAGGATGTACAGCTCGCCCTCCGCGTCCTGCCCGAACCGCAGGTCGACACGCTCGTCACCGGCGAGTTCCTGCAGGGAGACGCGTTTGCCGGACTTGGCGTCGTAGACCATCAGGCTGTACATCTGCGCCAGACGCTGTTCGCCGCCCGGCTCCGCGCGGCGCATGTCCGCGGCATCCGTGTACAGGAGACGGCCGTCGACGATGTCGCCGAATACGTACTTGCCCCGCAGGGCGTCCAGTTCGTCACCGCGGTAGACGTAGCCGCCGGAGATGCCGACGCCCACGTCGGACTTGCAGTCCCAGTCGGCCGGCGGATCGTGGTCGTAGGCGGCGACCGGATAGGTGTAGCCGTACTTCGCGTCGTCGTCGGGCAGCGGAAGGATCTTGGCGCAGGGGTCGGTGGCGTTCTTGTCGAAGACGAAGGCGCCCTCGCGTTCGCTCCACCCGTAGTTGTCGCCGGCCCGCACCTCGTAGACCGACTCGATGGCGTGCTCGCCGACATGGGAGAGGAACATGCGGTGGCTGCCGCGGGGGTCCCAGCTGAAGCGGTGCGGGTCGCGCATCCCGATCGCGTACGTCTCGCCGAGGGTGCCGGGCTCGTCGACGAACGGATTGGCGGCCGGGATCCCGTACTCGCCGTTCGCGCTGTCGTGGCCGCGCGGGTCGATGCGCAGGAGCTTGCCGTGCGGCAGAGCCCGGTCCTGCGGGTCACCGGTGGTGGAGCCCTTGCCGCCGTCGCCGACCGCGATGTAGAGCAGTCCGTGGTCCGTGTCGCCGGGCCCGGCGGTCGGGTTGAAGTCGATCTGCTGGATGCCGTGGACCTGGCCGTTGAAGCCGATGCGGAGCAGCTCCCGGTGGGTGCCGGAGAATGTGCCGGCGCTCGGGTCGTCGGCCGTCCACTCGGTGATGACGCCGTGGAACCCGTCCCCGCTGGGCTGGCTGAAGTCCGGCTCGGCTTCGGTCAGTTCGGGCTTCTCGGTGTGGACCGTGTAGAAGCGGCCGTTGTGCCGGAAGTCCGGGTCGAAGGTGACGTAGCCGAAGCCGGTGCCCAGGCCCCGGCTGGCGTAGTACGCATCGGAGAACTCCTCGTACAGGTCCAGGTAGGGGTGCTGCCCGGAGCCGTCCTTCTCGAGCGAGTACATGGTGCCGTTCTGGTCCGCGACGGCCAGGCGGCCGGACCTGCCCGGGAACGGGGTCAGGTAGTTGATCCGGTTGTGCCGGATCAGACGGTCGTCCTCGACCGGGCCCGGCCGCGGCTCGGACTTCGGGAGCTGGGCGAACTCCTCGACCTCCAGGCCGAGTCCGGAGGTGACCGGCTTGCCGGGGATGGGGTCGGTGACGGCGTCCGCCGCGGCGGCGTCGTCGGCAGGCGCTTCGGCCGCGCCCGCCGGTGCCGCGGTGAGCACCGCGGCGAACAGGGCGCAGGTGAGGAGTTGGACCAGGAGGGATGTCTTACGGGGCCGGACGTGCGGGACCGACGGGGACAAGAGGGCTCCCTTCGTGTGGCGTGCCCGGGAGGTGCGTACGGGCGGCGTGCGCGGGACGGGCGGTCAGGACGCGGGGCGCCCGGCGGTGCGGCGGTACTCGGCTCTCACCTGCCCCGGTGTGGCGGCCCGGTCCAGGAACAGCAGGTCGTCCATGCGGCAGTTGCAGGGGTTGGCTTCGCGGGTGTTCTGCGGGAAGCTCCCGCCGATCTTGAGGCCGCGTGGGTCGGTCGGTGAGGCGAGGTCGGGCTCCGGCTCCCCTTCCAGGGTCCAGGGATCGTCGTCGCGGACGTAACTGCCGGACAGGGCACGGCCGTTGCGGTAGAGCGCCATCTCGCCCGTGTCGAAGTCGAAGGTCGCGGCCAGGTGGACCCACTTGCCGTCCGGCAGATGGGTGCGCCAGTCCCCGTCCGCGGCGAAGGTCTGGGACTCGCCGCCGTCCAGGCGGCGGCCGAGCGCGACCAGGCGCAACTCGCCGTCGACATCGATCAGTTCGAGGAGCGCCCGTACGTCGTGTCCGTTCGAGTCCCCGGTCAGGACGCCCGCAAGACCGATGGCGTTGTAGAGGTCGGAGGGGTCGTCCGAGCCCGAATCCGGGCTCGGGTTCTGCCCGGTGGTACGGAACCAGCCCATCACCGTGGCCTGGCGGGCCCCGTTGAACGCGTGCAGCGACTCCGCGCCGTCCGGGTCGTACACGCCCGCCTTCCAGTCGTCGTTCCCCGCCGCCTCCGGACTCACCTGCCCGGTCTGCAGGACGTGTCCGCGCCGGGGATCGGCGTCGTCGCGCACGCGCATCGCGGCCCCGCCGTTGACGAGGGACAGGCTGGTCCCGGACGGCCCCAGGTCTCGTTCACGCCCGGCGTCCACGGGGTCCGGATGCTCGAAGTCGTAGCCCGCGACCAGGCTTCCGCGGATGCCCGCCCCGGCAGCCGCGGACCGGTCCTGCGGCGAGGACGGGCCGCCGGACGGGGTGACGAACGCGGCGGTCAGCAGAGCGGCTCCGACCGCCGTCACGGCAGCTCGGAGTCGTGACGGTGCAGTTGTGCGCCGATACGACGGCACGGTGGCGCCAGGCGTCATGTCCCCTCCGGACGGCGAGCATAGAAAGCGCTTCCTGTGGTGTCTGCTGCAACGTACAAACGTCGGGGCGGGGACGACAAGGGCCCGTACAACGATTACCGCATGAGCCCGTACAACGATTACCGCGGGGCGCGACCGCACAGGCACCACTCCGGTGAATCCGCGGGCGCGGAAGTGTTTCGTGGGCCGCGCCGGAGTGCCAGGATGCCTTGTCGGAGAGTGCCAGAGGCCGAAGCGGCGTTGCAGCGACGCCGGGGCCGGCAACGGTGGGGAGCGTGGGCCGTGTTCATCGGGCGGGATCAGGAACTGGCCGAATTACAGAGTGCGTTGAAGGTGCAGCGGCTGATCACGGTGACCGGCACCGCGGGTGTCGGCAAGAGCCGGCTCGCCCGACAGGTCGTCGAGCGCGAGCAGGCCGCCGGCGGCGACGAGGCCTGCTGGGCCGACCTGTGGCAGCTGGCCGACGAGCGGATGCTCGCGGCCCTCGTCGCGGATGCCTGCGGGCTGTCCGACCACACGCCCCGGATGCCGCTGGACGTCATCGGCCAGTGGATCGGCGAGCGCGAACTGCTGATCGTCCTCGACTCCTGTGAGCATGTGCTGCCCGCTTGCCGGCGCGTGGTGGAGACACTGCTCGACAAGTGCCCGCACCTGACGATCCTGGCCACCAGCCGGGAGGTGTTTCGCCTCGACGACGAGTACGTGGTGGTGGTCGAGCCGCTGCCGTACGCCACGGATGCCGCGGAACTCTTCCTGCAGCGTGCGGGTCAGATGGGCGTGACGCCGCAGCCCGGTGAGCTGAACCAGGTGACCGAGCTGTGCACCTATCTCGACGGGCTGCCGTTGGCCCTGGAGTTGGCGGCCGGGGCGCTGCGTCACAGCAGCGTCGCAGAGCTTCTGCAGCGTCCGCGGCACGATCTGCACCGCGAGGAGACCACCCCGGTGCGCATCCCGACGCCACGCCGGCACGAGGTGCTGCGTACCGCCCTGGGATGGAGTCACGAACTGTGCACGCCCAAGGAACGGCTGCTCTGGGCCCGGCTCTCGATCGTGCTCGGGCACTTCGACGCGCCCATGGCGGCCGCGCTGTGCGCCGGCGGGCCGCTGAGCGCGCGTGATGTCGAGGTCGCGCTGGCGGGCCTGGTGGACAAGTCGGTGGTCACCCGCCGCGGGGAGCGCTATCTGCTGCTGGACACCGTGCGCGAGTACGGGCGCCTGTGGCTCACACAGCTCGGTGAGCTGGACACCATGGCCACCACGCATGCCGCCCATTTCCTCTCGCTGGCGCGGCAGGCCGACGCGACATGGACGAGCGCGGAGCAGAGCGGCTGGTACCGCACGATCAAGGACGCCCATCCCGATCTGTGCGCGGCGCTCGACTACTTGCTCGACCACCAGGTCGACGACGCCGTCGAATTGGCCACGCTGACCGGCTTCTACTGGACCTGCTGCGGCCATGCGCACACCGCACAGGAGTATCTGGCCCGTGCCCTGCAGGCCGGTGACAGCGGGCAGCAGGCGGCGACGAGGCAACGAGCCGTCTGGGCACTGGGGTTGACGCATCTGCTCCAGGGCAACCACGCCACGGGGACCGAGCTGGCCCGTCAGTGCCTGGCCCTGGCGCGCAGCGACCAGGACCCGTCCGGGCTGCTGCGCGCGGCCTATCTGCAGGCCATGAGTGACCTGTTGCAGGGCAACGCCGGTCAGGCCCTCGACCTGCTTGAGGGCGCCCTGCAGGCTGCGCACGAGGACAACGGTGCTGCGGAACAACCGGCCGGGCACGCGATGATGATGTGCCGGATGCTGCGGCTCTTCGCGCTGACCGGCGTCGGTCGCCTCGAGGAGAGCCGGGACGCGGCCACGGAACTGCGCGCCGAGTGCGTGGCCATGGGCGAGCACTGGATCCGCTCGTACACCGAGTACCAGCTGTGCGTGATCGCGCTGCGGGAGCAGCACGGTGATGCGGCACTGGAGCATGCGCGCGCGATGCTCGCCTCCAAGCAGCAGATCGGCGACACCTTCGGGATCGCGCTGGGCCTGGACATGCTGGCCGCGTCGTACTCGGCCAGCGGCGACGGCCGCTCGGCGGCGCTCGCCTCAGGCGGAGGGCAACGGCTGTGGGAGGCGGTCGGCCACCCCCAGCGCGGCGCACCGGACGTCCAGCCGCTGCGCGAGTTCGGCGAGAACACCGCACGCCGGCTCGTCGGCGCCGGCGCCTACGACACCTACCACCGCCAGGCCGCCCACGCCGATCCGGCGGCCATGCTGGCCTGGGCGGCGGGCGGTGAAGCTCCGCTGTAGGCGCGCGGACGGGCTTCGCCCTCAAGACCGATAAGCAGATGACTTGTCGCGCGCGCCCCCTTGTTCCCAAAGACCCCTTGGGGGACGGGGCTTGAGGGGGCGCACGATGGTGAAGGTCCGCGCATGAATTCGACCGGGCGCGCCCCCTGCCTTAAGGGATTTCCAAGATCCGCCGCTGGTAACTTCCGGCGTCGTGATCAATTCGTTGAGCGATGCTCCGGAGTACGGAGCCTGCACCGCACCGGGCCCCGGACACCGGGCCGCCTTCCGCCCCGCCCTGTTGCGCCCCTGCGAGCCCGAGGACCGCGCCGCACTGAAAACGCTGCTCGCCTCCGGATCCGTGCGGGAGATGCATGACCACATCGACGAGCAACTCGTCGAGCTGGCGCGCTGTCTGCGCCCGGGCGACGATCTCTCGGGGGACGGCCTGGACGCCGCCGTGCAGGAGCTGACGGACGGCGTCGAGCCCGGCCGCCACGGCACCTGGGCCTGGTATCCGTGGTCCGGACGTCTGGTGCACCTGCTGCCGCGCGAGCAGTTCCGGCGGGTGCGCACCGACCGTAACCGCGACAAGATCACTGCCGCTCAGCAACAGAGTCTGCTTGAGCGGCGGATCGCCGTGATCGGCCTTTCCGTGGGCAACAGCGCCGCCCTCACCTGCGTCATGGAAGGCGTCGCAGGATCGTTCCGCCTGGCCGACTTCGACACCCTCTCCCTTAGCAACCTCAACCGGCTGCGCGCCGGAGTCCACGATCTGGGTCTGCCCAAGACCGTGCTGTGCGCCCGGCAGATGTACGAGGTCGACCCCTATCTCGACATCGAGCTGTGGCACGACGGGCTCACCGACGACACCATCGAGTCGTTCTTCGACGACCCGGAGCACCCGCTCGACCTGCTCGTCGAGGAGTGCGACACCCCGTGGGTGAAGACCGCCGCCCGCGAGTACGCCCGCCGGCACCGCGTCCCTGTCCTCATGGACGCCAACGACCGGGGCCTGCTCGACGTCGAGCGCTTCGACCTCGAGCCGGACCGGCCGCTCTTCCACGGCCGTACGGGAGATCTGAGCGCCGGCGAAGTGCGAGAGCTCAGTCCCGCCCAGGCCCTCGCCCACCTGCTGCGCATCTGCGACGA
Organism: Streptomyces triticagri; assembly: GCF_003429565.1. Lineage (GTDB taxonomy): Bacteria > Actinomycetota > Actinomycetes > Streptomycetales > Streptomycetaceae > Streptomyces > Streptomyces triticagri. The sequence continues at coordinate 6,783 of NZ_QUAK01000234.1, read as the reverse complement.
GAGCCGCCTGAGCCCAGCGATGACCGACGCCCTCCCCCGTATCGGCAGCACCCTGTCCAGCTGGCCCCAACTCGCCAGCGGGGTCATGCTGGGCGGCGCCCTGGTCACCGACACCGCACGCCGGATCCTGCTCGGCGACCCGGTCGCCTCCGGCCGCTACTACGTGGACCTCGAAGCTCTCATCGCTCCCCGCGGCATCACCGACGTCCCGGACCGTGCCGCGTCTCTCGGGCGCCCGACGGCGGGAGCCGTCCGGTGAACCGGCTGCCCGAACTGCACGGCGAACACCTGTGGTTGCGCGAACTGCGGGTCACCGACCTGGCACCCTTCGAGCGCATCCAGACCCACCGGCTGCTCACCCGCTACCTCGGCGTCGACCGCATGGACGCCCGCCAGGCGCAGGACGCCTTCGCGCAGCACCTCGCCCAGCCCTACACCCACCCGCGGCGCAAGCACACCCTGGCCGTGTGCCCGCCGGGCCAGGACACCATGGTCGGCACGATGGGCCTGCTCATCGAGGAGTACGGCCGAAACGCCATGCTCACCAGCCTGGTCCTGCTGCCCGACGCCCCGGTCCGCGGGCACGGCCACGAGGCGGGACGCCTCCTGATGGCGTACGGCTTCGGCCCGCTGGGACTGCACCGCATCTGGGCCGGGCATCGCGCCGACCACACCCGCATGGAAGCCGTCATGCTCGCCGCCGGCCTCCGCCCCGAGGCGACCCTGCGCCAGCTCTTCCACACCCAGGGCCACTGGCACGACGTGACCACCTACGCGGCATTGGCCCCCGAGTGGACGGCGCAGGCCACGATCACCGAACGCGCCATCCTCGACAGCGCTCCGCCGGTCCCGAACGCCGACACGACGTCCGCCGCCGGCTTCGGGGTACGGGTCGGTGCCGGGTGAAGAGGCTCCAGGGCTGTGCTCAGTTCCTGGTCACGGCCGTAGTCCGCGCACGAGCCGGTCCGTACGCCGAGCCTGCGATTCCATGTGCACACGGGCGGGCACTCCCGTGCACACGGGCGGGCGCCCTCGGGAAACCTGCAGTTCACAGCGCTCTCCCCCACCACCGGCCACGCATCATGGCACCGCAGCACCAGCAAGACCCCGTCTTCACCGCCCCGGGATCGGGTGGGAGCACTCCCATCCGATCCCGGGGCCGGCCCCCAGAACGCCGAAAGGGCCATCCGAAGATGGCCCTCAGCTGCGGAAATATCCGACGTATCCGTCGGGACGACAGGATTTGAACCTGCGACCCCTTGACCCCCAGTCAAGTGCGCTACCAAGCTGCGCCACGTCCCGATGCCCGCGTGACCTGGGGTTTCCCCCGGCCGTGCGCGCACCGAAACAATACCGCACTCGGGGCGGTGGTCGTGAATTCGTTTCCGGTGGCGCCGGAGCCGCGCGGATCCCGGGCGGCAGGTGTCACACCACCCCCAGGTCCGGATGCTGCTCGGTCAGCCGGGACGGGGCGGCCTGGCGCCAGGAGTCGGCCAGGATGTCGCGCAGCTCGGCTCGGTCCTCCAGGGCCGCGAGCCGCACTCTGACCCACGCGAACATCGCCTCGTGATCCGCGATCCAGAACGTGTCCGGCTCGGAGAGCGCCAGCTCGTCGCGCTCCTCCTTCGGACAGCGCACCGCCATCGACGTCTCGTCCTCGGGCAGCGTGGCGAACATCTTGCCCGCGACCCGGAAGGTGGGCATCGACCAGGCGATCTTCTCAGTGGTGGCGGGCAGCGAGAGCGCGAGCTCCCGGACGTCGTCGGAGGTGACCATGGCACGACGGTAGAACACGGCACTGACAGTGAAGCACCTGCCGAACGCCCCGGCCGCCCACCTCACACGTGCGCGTCCAGCCAGGCCGTGAGGTCGCTGTGCACCTCGTCGCGGTTGGTCTCGTTGAGGATCTCGTGGCGGGCGCCCTCGTAGCCCTTCCAGGTGAGGTCCGTGACGCCGGCGTAGCGCAGGTCCTCGAGGAGCTCGTGGACGAGGGTCATGCGCTGGTTGCAGGGGTCCTCGGTGCCGACCGCGATGTGGACCGGCAGGTCGGCGGGGATCCGGGCCAGGTTCGCGGGGTCGTTGATCCGGCGCACGGCCCGGACCCAGTCGAGGGAGAGGCCCGCGGAGAAGGGGAAGCCGCAGCGCTCGTCCGCGACGTAGGCGTCGACCTCCGCGTCGTCCCGGGAGAGCCACTCGAAGCCGGTGCGGTCCGGATACGGGTCGTTGAAGGAGCCGAAGAGGTTCGGGACGAAGTCGGAGAGGGCGGTGCGGCCGCGCTCGGCGATCTCGCGCTCGAGGTCGGCGATCGACTGCTCGGTCTCGACGGACGGCAGTGAGCGGAAGGTGCCGGACAGGATCAGACCGGAGAGGTCGTCGGAGTACTGCTGGGCGTAGTCGCGGGCGAGCATCGAGCCGAGGCTGTGGCCGAGCAGGACCAGGGGCACACCGGGGTGCAGTGCTCGGGCCCGCTCGCCGATGAGGCGCAGGTCCTCGACGATCGCGAGCCAGCTGTCCCGGTCGGCGTCGCCGGTGACGCCGTAGCCGCCGGTGGCGGGAGCCGTCGCGCCGTGACCGCGGTGGTCCGAGGCCACCACCCCGTAGCCGCGCGTCGTGAGGTGGCGGGCGAACCGCTCGTAGCGCAGGCCGTGTTCGGCCGCGCCGTGCGCGATCTGCACCAGGGCACGCGGGCGGCCGCTGCCCGGCAGCCAGGTGTACGTGGCGATCTGTGCGCCGTCGCCGGGCGTCACCTGTCCCACGGTGTACGTCATCGGGGCGTCCTCCTCGTGTCGTGGGCCGGGGCGCGGTGGCGTCCGACGGGCGGCTCTGCGGGGCGCCGCCCCGGCGTGCTGTGGCCCTCTGCCTCCCCACCTGCGGCCGGTACATGCGTACGACCGCTGGCGTCTGCTCCGCCGTACGGCAGGGTCCCGTCCGGCGCCGTACGCCAACTCCCGTACCAGGAACCGCGGTTGCCTGCACCGCGCGCTCCCGACCCATTGACCCCTCTCGGGCCGGAAACCTACGCTGAACGACGCACTGCAGAAAGCGCTTTCTAGTTTGCCTCCACAGCCACCCCCTCTTCTCAGGGAGCGCCCATGGGACGTCCCGCACGTGGCACGCGCACTGCACGAGGTACCTCCAGTGCCGGGCCACCGACCCTACTGAGACCCGCAGTTGTCCTGGTGGCGCTGCTCGGACTGCTGCTCAGCCTCGGTCTCGGCGTGCCGCCGAAGGCCGCCGCCGCACCGTTCAAGGTGCTGGTCTTCTCCAAGGTCACCAACGTCGAGCACGACTCGATCCCCGCGGGCATCGCGGCGATCGAGAAACTCGGTGAGGAAAACGGTTTCGAGGTGGAGGCCACGGACGACTCCACCGCGTTCACCGACGACAACCTCGCCCGGTTCCAGACGATCGTCTTCAACAACACCAACTCCACGCCGGAGTCCGGCGATCTGCTCGATGCGGATCAGCGCGCGGCCCTGCAGAAGTACATCCAGGGCGGCGGCGGCTGGGTCGGCCTGCACTCGGCCTCCGCCAGCGAGCGCGACTGGGAGTGGTACGAGGGCCTGGTCGGCGCGATCTTCGACAAGCACCCGGAGCCGCAGACCGGCCGGATCAAGGTCCTCGACCAGACGCACCCGTCCACCAAGGACCTGCCCCAGCTCTGGGAACGGAACGAGGAGTGGTACAACTGGCGCACCAATCCGACCGGCAAGGTGCACACCCTCGCGCAGATCAAGGTGCGCGACGGTGTCGAAGGCCTTGACGAGGGCGTCGACCACCCGTGGTCCTGGTGCCAGAACTACGACGGCGGGCGCTCCTGGTTCACGGCCGGCGGGCACGACAAGGCGGCCTTCTCGGAGGAGGCCTTCCTGCAGCACATCCTCGGCGGCATCGAGTGGGCGGCGGGGGCCGAGCCGGGCGACTGCACGGCCTCCAAGACCGGTTCGTTCCAGCGCACTCCGCTGGCCACCGAGGATCTCGCCGACCCCTTCGAGCTGGCGATCGCGCCCGACCGACGGGTGTTCTTCATCCAGCGGACCGGCAAGCTGAAGATCATCGACCAGGAGACCCTCAAGGTCAGCACGGCGATGGACATGGCGTACACCCCGGAGATGACGGACCAGTCGGACGGTCTGCTCGGGCTCGCCCTCGATCCGAACTTCGCGGACAACCACTGGCTGTATCTGCTGCATTCGGACAAGGAGGAGAAGCAGCTCAATCTCTCCCGGTTCACCGAGAAGGACGGCAAGGTCGATCCGGACAGCGCAGAGCAGCTGCTCACCGTGCCGACCTACCGCGGTGAGGGACGCGCCAACTCGCACATGGCCGGGTCGATCGCCTTCGACAAGGCCGGCGATCTCTACATCGCGACCGGCGACAACACCGACCCGTTCGCCTCGGACGGCTTCACGCCGATCGACGAGCGGGAGGGCCGTCGCGCCTGGGACGCCCAGGGCACCGCCGGCAACACCAACGACCTGCGCGGCAAGGTCCTGCGCATCACCCCGAAGGACGACGGCACGTACGGCGTCCCGGACGGGAACCTCTTCGAGCCGGGCACCGAGAAGACCCGTCCGGAGATCTATGCGATGGGCTTCCGCAATCCGTTCCGCATCACCACGGACCCGCAGACCGGCGCGGTGCTGCTCGGCGACTACGGCCCCGATGCGCAGGCGGCCAAGGAGGACCGCGGTCCGGAGGGCACGGTCGAGTACAACCGCATCACCGAGCCGGGCAACTACGGCTGGCCGTACTGCGTGGGCAACAACATCCCGTTCAACGACTTCGACTTCGCGTCCAACACCTCGGGCGAGAAGTTCAAGTGCGACGCCCTGAAGAACGACTCGCCGAACAACACCGGCCTCACCGACCTGCCCGCGGCCAAGCCGGCCCTGGTCTGGTACGCCTACTCGGCCTCCGAGGAGTTCCCCGAGCTCGGCACCGGTGGCGGCGGCCCGATGGGCGGCCCGGTCTACGACTTCGACGGGGACAACGACTACCGCACCAAGTTCCCCGAGGCGTACGACGGGAAGTGGCTCAACTACGAGCTCACCCGGCAGAACTTCAAGTCGTTCTCGATCCAGCAGAAGGACCAGTCCTTCGAGGATCCGCGCTTCGAGGACGTGAAGGCGGGCGATCTGCACTCCATCAACCCGCTGTTCGAGGACATGGAGTGGAACCAGCCGTTCGACGCCGACTTCGGCCCGGACGGTGCCCTGTACGTGATCGACTTCGGGCTGGGCAGCGGCACCGGCCGCGGCGGCAGCAACGAGGGCTCCGGCATCTACCGCATCGACTACGTCGGCGACGACCGGCTGCCGGACGCCCGGATCACCGCGACCCCGGACAACGGCACGGGACCGCTCGACGTGGAGTTCTCCAGCAAGGGTTCCGGTCTGCCGGACGGCACCGAGGTGACGTACGAATGGGACCTCGACGGGGACGGCGAGACCGACTCCACCGAGGCGAACCCGAAGCACACCTATGAGGAGAACGGGCAGTACACGGCCCGCCTCAAGGTCACCGCGCCGGGCGATCTGACGGCGCTCGCGGTGCGCGACATCACCGTGGGCAACAACAGACCCGAGGTGAAGGTGACGACGCCGCCGAACGGTGGCCTCTTCAGCTTCGGTGACACCATCCCGTTCAAGGTCGAGGTGACGGACGAGGAGGACGGCGGCCCGGACGAGATCGACTGCGAGAAGGTCGTCGTCCAGTCGCAGCTCGGCCACGACTCCCATCTGCATCCGCTGGACAACTACCAGGGCTGCGAGGGCGAGATCGTCACGGACGCGGGCGACAGTCACGGTCCGGGGCAGAACCTGTACTACGGGATCACCGCGCAGTACGAGGACGAGGGCGGCGCGGACGGTGTGCCGTCGCTGACCGGTTCCTCCTCGCTGACCCTGCGGACCTCCTTCCGGGAGGCGGAGCACTTCACCAAGACCGGCGGCGCGCACGACGGTGTCGAGGTGGGGTCGCGTGACGACGCCTCGGCCGGCAAGCGGCTGATCGAGATCGAGGACGGCGACTGGGTGTCGTTCGACCCCACGAATCTCAAGGGCGTCGAGTCGGTCACCGTCGGCGCCTCCTCCGGTGGTCTCGGCGGTGACATCGAGTTCCGTTCGGGTGCCCCGGACGGGCCGCTCGTCGGCAAGGTGACCGTGCCGAGCACCGGCGACTGGGGGAACTTCGTGTCGCCCACCACGGAGCTGGAGGACCCGGGCGGCACCGATGCGCTGTACGCGGTCTTCACCAACTCCGAGTGGTCCGAGGACAAGGAGGATCTGCTCTCCCTTGACTGGCTGCACTTCAACGGCCCAGGTGTGGAGAAGACCCCGGCCACCGAGGTCACGGTCAAGTCGGAGCCGGCTGACGGCGGCGCACCGCTGAAGGTCGCGCTCACCGGCACGGTGAAGCCTGCGGACGGACGCGAAATCGCCTCGTACCACTGGGACTTCGGCGACAACAGCAAGGCCGACGGCGAGGAGGGCGCGACCGCCGAGCACACCTACGAACGCAAGGGTGACTACACCGCCCGGCTGACGGTGACCGACGACAAGGGCGACACCACGGCGGGCTCGGTCCGGATCAAGGTGGAGTGACGGTGCCCCGCGACAGCTCCGGTTGGACACACGGCCCCGAACGGGCCGGAAAGGAGGACCAGTTGAGTCCCCACGGCAGCAGACGTGCGTTCCTCGGGGCCGCTGCCGGCCTCGCGGTCGCGGCGGCGGGCCTCGGCTCGGCGGCGCACGCGCAGGAGGCGGCGCCGGCGGGCCGCGG